>JBGUJU010000098.1:0-5003 GCA_045114065.1 Sodaliphilus sp. | reverse complement strand
CGTAGTAGAGGAGCGCGATGCGAGCCGAGCGGTTAGGATCGTACTCGATGGCTTTTACACGTGCAGGTACACCGTCATGATTTCTCTTAAAGTCGATCAGGCGCAGTTTGCGGCGATGACCGCCGCCACGGTAACGCGTGGTGAGGTGACCCTCGTTGTTGCGTCCGCCAGTGCTGCGTTTACCGACGGTAAGAGACTTTTCTGGTACGCTTTTCGTGATGTCGGCGAAGGTACCAATAATCTTGTGTCTTTGCCCCGGTGTTGTGGGCTTCAATTTTCTTACTGCCATGTTTATTATAAATTACTATAGAAATCAATAGTTTGTCCTTCGGCAAGAGTTACGACGGCCTTCTTGAAAGCCACGGTGTGACCCTTGATGATGCCGCTCTTGGTATAGCGCTGCTTGTTCTTGCCGGAGTAGTTCATCGTGCTCACGTCAACGACCTTGACGTCATAGAGTTTCTCGACGGCGTCCTTGATCTGGTACTTGTTGGCTTCGGGAGACACCTTGAACGTGTAACGGTTACTCTTCTCGGTGATAGCGTTGGCCTTCTCGGTCACAACGGGAATAATCTGAATGTTATCCATTGTCAGTCCTCCTTTACTTTAAGTTGTTGAGCGCGTCAACCGAGCTCTCGGTAACGAGAATCATGCGGTTGTCAAGCACGCGGTAGGTGTTGATGTCGCTGGCGGTGATCACGCTTGCGGTGGGCACGTTGCGCAGTGACAGATACAGATTGCGCTCCTGGCCATTCAGGACGAGCAGCAACTTCTGACCCTCGAGCTTGAGGTTGCGGGTGATGTTGACAAATTCCTTGGTCTTGGGGGCATCCATCTTGATGTCCTCGATAACCATGATCTGGTTGTTCTGGGCCTTGTAGGTCAGCGCCGAGCGGCGAGCCAGAGCCTTCACCTTCTTGTTCAGCTTGAAGCCGTAGTTGCGGGGACGGGGACCGAATACGCGGCCACCACCATGGAACAGCGGAGACTTGATGTCGCCGTGACGGGCACCGCCGCCACCTTTCTGACGACCGAGCTTCTTGGTCGAGCCAGCAATTTCACTTCTCTCTTTAGCCTTGTGGGTACCCTGACGCTTGTTAGCCAGGTATTGCTTAACGTCGAGATAAACGGCATGCTCGTTAGGTTCGGCAATGGCGAAAATCTCATCGTTAAGGGTCACCTTGCGACCGGTGTCCTCACCCTTAATGTTATAAACTGCGAGTTCCATTCTCTTACATTTCGATAATTACGATTGAACCTTTGCTGCCCGGAACTGAGCCTTTCACCATGAGAAGATTGTTCTCGGGCAATACTTTAATCACTTGCAGGTTTTGAGCGGTGCAGCGCTTGTTGCCCATCTGGCCAGCCATACGCATGCCCTTGAAAACCTTGGCGGGATAGGAGCAGGCACCGATTGAACCGGGAGCGCGCTGACGGTCATCCTGACCGTGAGTGGTCTGGCCCACGCCGCCGAAGCCGTGACGCTTCACGACGCCCTGGAAGCCCTTACCCTTAGTTGTGCCGATAACATCAACAAATTCAACGTCATTGAACAACTCGACGGTGAACTCGTCACCAGCCTTGTGCTCTCCATTAAATCCTTTGAACTCGGCCAAGAATCTTTGCGGTTTCACTCCGGCTTTCTTGAAGTGACCAGCCATGGGCTTGGTGGTGTGCTTGTCCTTCTTCTCGACAAAGCCCAGCTGCAGAGCCTCATAACCATCGCTTTCAACAGTCTTCACTTGAGTGACAACGCAAGGACCTACTTCGATAACGGTGCACGGCACGTTCTTGCCGTCGGCACCGAATACGGATGTCATTCCGACTTTCTTTCCAATTAATCCTGGCATTTCTTTAAAAAATTAAAATACTGTTTGTTAATGCTGTTAATTTTACACGTTTTGTCCAATCTCTTGTACTACACCTTGATCTCGACCTCAACTCCGCTGGGCAACTCAAGCTTCATCAGGGCGTCAACAGTCTTAGCAGTAGAACTGTAGATGTCGATGAGGCGCTTGAAGGACGACAGCTGGAACTGTTCGCGGGACTTCTTGTTCACAAAAGTCGAACGGTTCACGGTGAAGATGCGCTTGTGGGTAGGCAGGGGGATAGGACCGCTAACCACTGCGCCAGTGCTCTTCACTGTGCGCACGATCTTCTCGGCAGACTTGTCAACCAAGTTGTGATCGTAGCTCTTCAATTTAATTCTAATCTTCTGGCTCATATTATTATATAATGTGAATTGTATTATTGCAATAATTCGACGTGTCCTAAACATTCGCTCAGCACCTTGATGGCGATCGGGGTGGCCACGGGTGCATAGTGGGAGAACGACATGGTGCTCGTTGCACGACCGCTGGTGATGTTGCGCAGGGCGGTTACATATCCGAACATCTCGGCGAGCGGGGTGCTGGCCTTGACGATGCGGGCACCGCTGCGGGCAGTCTCCATGCCCTCGACGATAGCGCGACGCCTGTTGAGGTCGGCGATAACGTCACCCATGTTCTCCTCGGGAGTAACCACCTCCAGGCTCATCATCGGCTCGAGCAGCACGGGGCGTGCCTTGCGGCAGGCGCTGCGGTAGGCCTGCATGGCACAGAGCTCAAAGCTCAGGCCGTCGCTGTCCACGGGATGATAGCTGCCATCGAGGATGGTCACCTTGAGGCTCTGCATGGGGAATCCGGCGAGGACACCGCTGCGCATAGCGCTCTTGAAACCCTTTTCGATGCTGGGGATGAACTCCTTGGGGATATCACCACCCTTGACCTCGTTGACAAACTGCAGGCTGCCGTCAAAGTCGTCATCGATGGGCTCGACGCGGCACTCGATGTCGGCGAACTTGCCGTGGCCGCCGGTCTGCTTCTTGAAGACCTCACGCACGGTAGCGGGCTGTGAGATGTTCTCCTTGTAGGTCACCTGGGGACGGCCCTGGTTGCACTCCACCTTGAACTCGCGGCGCAGACGGTCGAGGATGATGTCCAGATGCAACTCACCCATTCCACGGATGATAGTCTGACCGGTCTCCTCGTTGCTCTCGACCTGGAAAGTGGGATCTTCCTCGGCAAGCTTTGCCAGACCCACTGCCATGCGGTCAAGGTCGTTCTGCGTCTTGGGCTCGACTGCGATACCGATCACGGGCTCGGGGAAGTCCATAGCCTCGAGAGCGATTGCGTCGTTCTGGCTGCTGCACAGGGTGTCACCCGTGTGAACATCCTTGAAACCGACTCCCGCGCCGATGTCACCACAGCCGATCACCTCCATGGGGTTCTGACGGTTGCTGTGCATCTGGAACAAGCGGGAAACGCGCTCCTTGTTACCGGTACGCACGTTAAACACCTGGCTGCCGGCATTGAGCTGGCCCGAATACACGCGGAAGAACACCAGGCGGCCCACATAGGGGTCAGTGGCGATCTTGAAGACCAGGGCGCACAGGGGCTCCTCAAACAGGGGCTTGCGCGAGATCACCTTCTCGGGGTCGTTGACCGAGACGCCCTTCACCTCACCAGCGTCAGCAGGGCTGGGCAAATAAGCGCAGACGGCGTCGAGCAGCGTCTGGACACCCTTGTTCTTGAACGAGCTGCCGCACAACACGGGAACGATATTGCGGCTGAGCGTGGCCTTGCGCAGGGCGCTCTTGATCTCGTCAACGGTGATCGACTCGGGGTCGTCAAAGTACTTGGTCATGAACTCGTCGTCAAACTCGGCGAGCTGCTCAAGCATCTTGTCGCGGTACTCGCTGCACTCGTCGACCATGTCGGCAGGCACCTCGGCGGTCTCGTACTCGGCGCCGAGCGTCTCGTCATGCCAGTAGAGCGCCTGCATCGTGATCAGGTCAACCACGCCCTTGAAGTTCTCCTCTGCACCGATGGGCAGCTGAATGGGGCAAGGGTTGGCACCCAAGACTTCGCGGATCTGGCGCACTACGTCGAGGTAGTTACAACCGACACGGTCCATCTTGTTCACGTAAGCGATGCGGGGCACCTCATACTTGTCGGCCTGACGCCACACGGTCTCGCTCTGGGGCTCAACACCACCGACAGCGCAGAAAGTGGCGATAGCGCCATCCAACACGCGCAGCGAACGCTCCACCTCGACGGTAAAGTCCACGTGTCCCGGAGTGTCAATGAGGTTGATCTTGTACTTGTCACCGCCGTAGTTCCAGAACGCGGTGGTAGCAGCGCTGGTGATGGTGATTCCCCTCTCCTGCTCCTGCTCCATCCAGTCCATGGTGGCGGTACCCTCATGAACCTCGCCCATCTTGTGGGTAAGGCCCGTGTAGTACAAAATCCGCTCCGATGTCGTGGTCTTACCAGCATCAATGTGTGCCATGATGCCGATATTGCGGGTGTATTTCAGCTGAGCGTCGGTGGCCATAGCTTAGTTCACGTCGTCGCTAAATCAGAATCTGAAGTGAGCAAATGCGCGGTTAGCCTCGGCCATGCGGTGCATGTCCTCTTTGCGCTTGAATGCGCCACCCTGCTCGTTATAAGCGTCCATGATTTCAGCAGCCAGCTTGTCGGCCATAGTCTTGCCGCCACGCTTGCGAGCGAAAATGATCATGTTCTTCATTGAAACCGACTCTTTGCGGTCGGGGCGGATTTCGGTGGGCACCTGGAAGGTAGCGCCACCCACGCGACGAGACTTCACCTCCACTTGGGGAGTGATCTTCTCCAACGCGGCTTTCCAGATTTCGAGAGGGGTCTTCTCTTCACTAGCCATCTTCTTGCCCACGAGATCCAGGGCACTGTAGAAGATACGGTAAGAGGTATTCTTCTTACCATCATACATGAGGTGGTTGACGAACTTCGTTACACGAACGTCACCGAACTTAGGATCGGGAAGGATGATCCTTTTTTTGGGCTTAGCCTTTCTCATTTTTTTGCACAGTTGTAGTTTTAAGTCTGCTTGGTTGTCTCTTGCTTTGTTCTTCAACGCCCGCCGCTGCGGTGCGTTTACTCAACCAAATGTCCAATCCAATAAAACTGAAAACTAAGTTTGAAATT
>JBGUJU010000097.1:0-9667 GCA_045114065.1 Sodaliphilus sp. | reverse complement strand
CTCGCGGCGCGGGATAATCACGCTGGTGCCGCGGTAGTTGATCTCGTCACGCATCACTTGCGTGATCTCGGGCATGTTCTTGGGCAGAGGAACAACCACCTTCAAGTGCTCGTCGGTCATACCCAGACCACGGCAGATGGCCTCAAACTTGTTGGTACCTGCCGAATCCTGACCGCCGGTCATACCGGTGGTGAGGTTGTCGCTGATGATGACAGTGATATTGGCATTCTCGTTGATGGCATCGAGCAGACCCGTCATACCCGAGTGGGTAAAGGTCGAGTCGCCGATGATGGCAACCGCGGGCCACTGACCGGCATCGGCGGCACCCTTGGCCATGGTAATGCTGGCACCCATGTCAACACACGAGTGGATAGCCTTGAAGGGAGGCATGAAGCCCAGGGTGTAGCAACCGATGTCGCCAAACACGCGGGCATTGGGATACTCCTTCAGCACCTCGTTCAGGGCAGTGTAAACGTCGCGGTGACCGCAACCCTGGCACAATGCGGGGGGACGCGGAGCGACATTCTCACAGCTGGGATAACCCTCGCTGACGGGCAGACCCAGAGCCTTCTTCATGGCGTCGGGGTTCAACTCGCCGGTACGGGGCAGCTCGCCGGTGAGGCGGCCCTTGATAACGGCATTGCCGGGCATCACGCCACGAACCAGGTCCTCAACGAAGGGCTGGCCTTCCTCGGCGATGAGCACGGCGTCACAGTCGGCAGTCATGCGGCGGATGAGTTCCTTGGGCATGGGATACTGGCTGATCTTCAGCACGGGATAGGGGCAACCGTCGGGGTAGCACTCCATCAGGTAGTTATAAGCAATACCTGTGGCGATAATACCCATCGAGTGGTCGGCACCGTCGATGTACTTGTTGTACTCGCTCTTGACGGCACGCTCCTCGAGGTCGGCCTGCTGACCAGTAACAGTGATGTTACGCTTGATGGCGTTGCCGGGGAGCAGTACCCAGTGGCTGGCCTTAGCGTCATAGTTCAATTCGTTCTCGGCACGCGGAGTTTCCTTCACCTCAACAACGGCACGGCTGTGGGCCATGCGGGTGGTGACACGCATGAGCACGGGGAGGCAAACCTCCTCGCTCAGCTCGTAGGCCTTCTCCATCATGTCATAGGCCTCCTGCTGAGTGCTGGGCTCCAGCGTGGGAATCATCGCGAACTTGCCGTAGAAGCGGCTATCCTGCTCGTCCTGGGAGGAGTGCATCGAGGGGTCGTCGGCCACGAGAACCACCAGACCGCCATTCACACCCGTCATGCCCGAGTTTACGAACGGGTCGGCGCACACGTTCAGGCCCACATGCTTCATGCAGACCAGCGCACGCTTGCCCATGAAGGACATACCCAGAGCTGCCTCCATAGCCGTCTTTTCGTTAGTACACCAGCGGCGATGAACGTTGCGTTCCACCGCTAACTTGGAATTCTGAATGTACTCCGTAATCTCAGTTGAGGGAGTACCCGGATAGGCATACACGCCACTCAGGCCCGCATCAAGCGCACCCTGGGCGATAGCCTCATCACCTAAGAGTAACTTTCTCATTATTATAAGGTTTAACTTGTATTATCTCAAATAGTTATATGTATTAGAAGTGTATTTCAACTCACAAAGTTACACAAATATCTGCATCCCACAAATTTTTTAAGCATTTTTGACCTTTATAATAAGAAAAGAAGGAAAAAGGAGGCAGATGTGGCTACCCCCTTTCCCTAAATGGTCAATTGACTAAATGTTTACTTGAGTGCATTGACGGCGGCCTCGAGCTGGTGCATGGCCTGTTCGAGTCGTTGACGCGGAGTTCCCACATTTAGTCGCATGTGGCAATAGCCAGGAACGCCATAGATTTCGCCATTGTTGAGAGCAAGATGTGCTTCTTCGGCAAAGAAACGCACCAGTTCGGCATGATCAAGTCCCAATCGCCTGCAGTCAAGCCACATCAAGAACGATGCTTGCGGCTTGATGGCATATATGCTGGGGATGTGTTCTTTGCAGTATTGAGCAACATAGAGAACATTCTGCTCAATATATTGCTTGCAAGCCTCGAGCCAAGGCTCACAATGACGATACCCTACCTCGGTGGCGAGCAGTGCCGTGATATTGGCATTGCACAACTCGTTCACCTCTACCCAACGATAGAATTCCTGACGCAATTCCGGGTTCTTGATTACCAGCCAAGTGCTTTTTACTCCTGGGATATTGAATGTTTTTCCAGGCGACCCACAGGTAATGGTCACAGCTGCCGCATCTTCGCTCACTGTCGCCAGTGGGATGTGCTTGTGCCCAAAGAGTGTCATGTCGCCGAACACCTCGTCACTGAAGATAATCACATTGTGCTTGCGAGCCAGTGCTGCAACTTGTTGCAGTTCTTCTTTTTTCCACACGATGCCGATAGGATTCTGCGGGTTGCATACGATCATGAGTCGCGGTTTCTGCTCAATGAATACACGCTCCAGGTCGTCAAGATCCATTCGATAGAAATGGTCACCAGTGGGTACAAGGTTGTTACGCACCGCTAATCGACGGTTCCCTTCAATTACATCTTTGAAGTCGTAGTACACAGGTTCCTGTAGCACCACGCGGTCGCCGGGCTTGGTGTAGAAGTTGAGGACCATGCCCAGGGCAGGCATTCCGCCAGGCATGAATGACATCTCTTCTCGGCTGATTTCGAAGCCGTTGCGACGACGTTGCCAGTCGATAATCGATTGCCAATACTCGTCATACGGAAGTGTGTATCCATAAATGGGATGGTCACCGAACCGCGATACCAGCGCATCACTGATTTCGGGACACACAGGGAAGTCCATATCAGCTATCCACAAGGGGAGCAAATCGTGACGCCCAAAGAGGTCATCCAACATGTCAACTTTTTTACAATGGGTGCCACGTCGATCAATACTGAGGTCAAAATTGTACTTCGGCATTAGAGTCGTAGTTTTTTTGATTTAAGGATAATAGTGTTGATAAATCTGGCTGCAAAATTAGGGATTTTTTCTGAAAAATGATGACTTTTCAAACCTTAATTCAAAATATAATTTTTTAGACTGATTTAATATAATCTTTCTCCAGCAAAACCAAGTTGGCCCCAATAAATAATCTGCAATAAAATAAAAACTCATTTATTTTAAGTTTGACCATTTATTTACATAAAAGTGTCTTATTCCTTTACACTTGGCCCACATCAAGCAGTTTTCCAGTGCCCATAGTGCCTGCACAATTTCCTTGATTAACCGATGAACATGAAAATATCCCTGTTATATCATTTTTTTTTGTACCTTTGCGCCCGAATTGAGAAACCGTTAACTAAAGACTAAAATCTAACGAATTAAAGACTAAATAACAAATGATTAACCAGCAATTACTGAATCCTAAGAGTATTGTCGTCATTGGCGGCAGCAACAACGAGCAGAAGCCCGGTGGCGCTATCGTGCGCAACCTCAAGCAGGGCGGTTTCAAGGGTGACCTTTATGTCCTCAACCCCAAGGAGGACGTGGTGCAGGGCATCCAGGCCCATCACGACATGAAGGACCTGCCCAACGCCGACCTCGCCATCCTGGTGGTGGCAGCCAAGTACTGCCCCGACTATGTGGACTACCTGACTGAGCACAAGGGCGTGCGTGCGTTCATTATCATCAGTGCCGGCTTTGGCGAGGAGACCCACGAGGGTGCCTTGCTCGAGCAGCACATCCTGGACACCTGCGAGAAATACGGTGCCGCGCTCATCGGCCCCAACTGCATCGGCCTGCTGACCACCAACCACCACAGCGTGTTCACGCTGCCCATCCCCGCACTGAGCCCCAAGGGAGCCGACTTCATCAGCGGCTCGGGCGCAACCGCCGTGTTCATCATCGACTCCGGTGTGAGCAAGGGCCTGCAGTTCAACAGCGTGTGGTCAATCGGTAACGGCAAGCAGATTGGTATCGAGGACGTGCTGGAATACATGGACGAACACTTTGACCCCGAGCGCGACTCCAAGGTCAAACTGCTCTATATCGAGAATATCTCTCACCCCGAGCGCCTGCTCAAGCATGCCCGCTCGCTCATCAGCAAGGGTTGCCGCATCGCCGCCGTCAAGTCGGGTTCCAGCGAGAGTGGTAGCCGCGCCGCATCGAGCCACACCGGTGCCATCGCATCGAGTGACACCGCTGTTGATGCCCTGTTCCGCAAGGCCGGCATCGTGCGCTGCTACTCGCGCGACCAGCTGACCACCATCGGCTGCGTGCTCACCCTGCCCGAGATGACCGGCAAGAATGTGGCTATCGTTACCCACGCAGGCGGTCCTGGCGTGATGCTGACCGATGCCCTGTCCAAGGGCGGCATGAACGTGCCCCTGCTCGATGCCAAGATCGGCGAGGAACTCAAGGCACAGCTCTATCCCGGCTCATCAGTTGCCAACCCCATCGACTTCCTGGCCACGGGTACTCCCGAGCACCTGGGTATCTGCATCGACTTCTGCGAGAAGCGCTACGACAACGTGGACGCCATCGTGGTCATCTTCGGCACTCCGGGTCTGGTCCCCTGCGACGACGCCTACAACGTGCTGCACGAGAAGATGCTCACCTGCAAGAAGCCCATCTTCCCCGTACTGCCGTGCCTGAACATCGCCGGCCGCGAGGTGAAGGAGTTCATCGACAAGGGTCATGTGAACTTTGCCGATGAGGTGGCTCTGGCCGAGGCGCTTATCCGTGTGAGCGACACGCCCAAGCCCGCCACCGCCGACAACCTCTGCCCCGAGGTGGATGTCAAGGCCGTTCGTGCCATCATCGACGGCATCAAGGAGGACGGTTACATCGCTCCCGACGACGTGCGCGCCCTGTTGCAGGCTGCCGCTATCCCCGTCGTGCCCGAGAAGGTATCCAGCAACCGTGACGAACTCGTTGCCGCAGCGCGCGAGATGGGCTATCCCATCGTTGTCAAGGTCGTCGGCCCCGTGCACAAGAGCGACGTGGGCGGCGTGACGCTCAACGTCAAGGACGATGCACAACTGGAGGCCGAGTTCGACCGCATGATGCAGATTCCCGACGCCACCGCCGTGATGATCCAGAAGATGATCAGCGGTACCGAGCTGTTTATTGGCGCCAAGTTCGAGCCCACCTTCGGCCACAACGTGCTGTGCGGCTTGGGCGGCATCTTCGTCGAGGTGCTCAAGGACGTGCAGTTCGGTCTCGCACCCCTGTCGCAGCCCGAGGCCGAGCGCATGGTACGCTCCCTCAAGGGTTACAAGATCATCCAGGGCACCCGCGGCAAGCAAGGTCTTGACGAGGCCACCTATGTGAAGATCATCTGCCGCCTCTCGACCATGCTCCACTACGCTCCCGAGATCAAGGAGATGGACATCAACCCGCTGCTGGCCGGTCCCGACCACGTCACCGCTGTTGACGCCCGCATCCGCGTCGAGAAGTAATATCACTATCACCAAGGCAGAGCCCTGGCCCATAAGACACCGCACCCCGCGACCGCCCAGTATGGCACCGCGCCCGTGTCGTGTCCCGTGGGCCGGGGCTCTGCCTCGGTTAATCAAGAATCACCATGCCATTGAGCGAGAACAAGCAGCGCTGGCTCGCCGCCCATCCCGAGCTGGGCCGCCACCAGTCCATGAAGCGGCGGCATGACCGTCATGACTACCAGTCGCCTTGCATCTACATGATCACACTCGCCATCAAGGGGCGCCGCCCTTTATTGGGTGCCGTTTGCAGTCCTGACGACAGTCATTCCCAACCCTGGTTTAATCCCTCACCCTTGGGTGAGCGCATCGCCGCTTGCTGGCGCGAGATGCCCCGATTCTATCCTCAGGTCAGGTTACTCGCCCTTCAACTCATGCCCGACCACCTGCATGGCATCATCCATGTCACGGACCGATTGCCGCGCCACCTGGGCCATGTCCTCAACGGCTTCAAGGTCGGGTGCAATCGAGTGGCCCGGGAACAGTCATTGTCTCCTCTCTGGGAAGAGGGCTACAACGACCGCATCCTGCAAGGCAGGGGGCAACTCAATGCCATGTTCAAGTATCTGGACGACAACCCGCGCCGCCTGTGGACCAAGCGCAACAATCCAGATTTTTTCAAAACACAGCAGGACATCATCATCGGCGACCATAACGTCACCGTCATGGGCAACCGTTTCCTGCTCGACAGCCCCAACAAGGTCGTCGTGAAATGCTCCCGCAAAATGACCGACGATGAGATAGAACACACGACAAAGCTTTTCCTGATGATGGCTCAACGCGGCGCCGTGCTCGTGTCGCCCCGCATCAGCCCAGGCGAGAAAGCCGTGATGGACATGATTCAAGAGGCCGGCTTTCCTTTCATCCAATTGCTCGAGAATGGATTCTCCCCCATGTGGAAACCTGGCGGGGAAATGTTCAATGCCTGTGCCACCGGACAAGTGCTACTTGTCGCCCCATGGTCTTACCACAGCGACCCCCACACCATCACCCGCGACCAGTGCAACCGCCTCAACGACCTCGCTGCCCTCATCTGCACGATGTGACCGCAATCACCAAGGCAGAGCCCTGGCCCACGCGACATGATGACCGCGACCTAGCCTAGCAAGGCGCCCCACGCCCATGGCGTGTCCTCATTGTGTGGCACCGCGTCTCGTGTCCTCATTGTGCGGCACCCCGTGTCATGTCCTCATTGTGTGGCACCCCGTCTCGTGTCCCCATTGTGCGGCACCCCGCGGCCTGTTCCGTGGGCCGGGGCTCTGCCCCGGTTAAAGAGAGAGAAAATCTCCTCAATCCTTGCAATGCTTTACTTTGATTTCCTGCGGGATTTGATTAGTTTCCTTCCCAAAAGGCCAAAGATTAAAATAACCAAAACAGTGAGGCACAGGGACAGGATCCAGAGCGTCTTGTGTGTCTTTATCGCATACAAATAAGCCTTACTATTTTTAGGAATGACCGATGGTCCCCCAAGTGCCATCCATCCGATTTTTGGAGTCAGCATGTTGGCAGCGGTATCCACTTCGGTGCCGATGAATCCACCCCAGAGCTCCATAGAACTTTGGAGCAATACATTCCCTTCCAAATCACGAATTTGATACAGGAATGGGACCAACACCCTTTCGGATTGAAATGCCTCCATGGTTGCAGCCTCGCGCGTTTTACCGTCCTCATTCGGGAAGAGTTTCAAGAACCATCCATCAAACATGGTTGGCTCGGATTCATCGCCACAACCATCACCTGGCGCCCTTACTTCATCTATTCGTATCTTCTTGACAATGCTTTGCCAAAACCGCTGATTGGGATGTCCCTCTGATGCCCGGATGAACTCAGTCAGAATCGGCTCTAACTCCTTGACCCATTCATCGAGGCCATACTGGCTGAGCTTCTTTGTCTTTTCAAGCACAAGTTGCCAGTCCTCAGGAGTGCCTTTCAAGGTAATCGATGGAATACCGCATACAACGGTCACAGCCACAAAATCAAAATAGTCCTCCGTGCTCTTCATGAGTGTTATCTGCGATGCCACTCGTTCAATGGGACCCGTCGTAGAGAAATCGGCAGTAATGATGTGGGCGATGTCGCCTTTGGTATACTTGTCTATTTGCGACGCAAAATCGCCTATCAACTTGGGCCAATCAGCATTCTCCGTGAACAGGATATCATCACTCCTCACAGTAAGTGTCATTTTTTCGGTATGGCTAACCAACAGGGGACGGAGTTCCTCGGCATGGGCGTTGACATAGCGAGCGAACCCCTGGCTGATCAGCAACCACACCATGTCGGGCGACAGTGTGACTGACATATGACCGGCATAAGCCGAGATCAGTGCTCCATAGAAAGGACTTTCACCCTCATACTGCAAGTTATGCTCATTGGCAAAACTTGTAGCGACAACGCGATAATACTTTAAAGAATCTTTGTATTCCGAATCACCGTATTCCGCAAATTCTTGTTCCACAACTTTGCATTCCCTAAAAATGCGCTCTGCCAATGGTCCGCCATCATAAAGGTCATGCTCGTGGTCGACTGGTTTAAGACTCCCGTCAACCTCAAATGTTATGCTGCCCGGTGACCGTGAAATGATTCTGCTGTCGTCTGCCAATGCTGTCAGCGTGACTAGAACCAGCAATAAAGATAAACAAGTCTTAGTCATAATGTTTAGATTTAAATTGTTAGTAGAAAGCAAAGATATAACTAATTATTTAGAAAATGTGATTTTATCAATATTATTTTTGTTTTTTCCCACCAAAAAAAGGTGCTGAAATAGGCGATTGAGGATGAAATGCGAAGGAAAAGAAGAGAACTAACTGTTAATTAATCTTAAAAGAAGTGAAATCAAGACGATTTTTGCTCGGTTGATGGGGTAAAAGGAGAAAAAGTTTTGGTCATGAAAATGGAAAGCAGTACCTTTGCGCGCCGATTATTATCAAAGTAATAGCTCGTTATGGCAATGTCGTGCGGAATTTGGCCGTTCCGCAGGGTGTTGCTTGGGCAATTAACTAACTATTAATTAGGATTTTAAAAAAGTGGATACTTTAAGTTACAAAACCATTTCGGCCAACGCCGAAACCGTTCAGAAGGAATGGGTGGTAGTTGATGCTACCGACCAGATCCTGGGTCGCTTGTGCTCCAAGGTGGCTAAGTTGCTCCGCGGCAAGTACAAACCCAACTACACCCCGCATGTTGACTGCGGTGACAATGTGATCATCATCAATGCCGACAAGTGCAAGATGACCGGCAAGAAGTGGACCGAGCACCAGTATGTACGCTACACTGGCTATCCTGGTGGTCAGCGCTTCACGACCCCTGCTCAGTTGCAAGCTAAGAGTGAGAAGAAGAAGGACCTCCGCAAGGGTATGCACCCGCTGTATATGCAGGTGATCAAGGGCATGCTGCCCAAGACCCGCCTGGGTGCCCAGCTGTTGAAGAACGTTCACGTTTACAACGGCCCCGAGCATCCCCACGAGGCTCAGAATCCCAAAGTTATTGACATCAACAAACTGAAATAAGAAGCATGGAACAGATTAATGCAGTAGGTCGCCGCAAAGCCGCTATCGCTCGCGTATATGTGAAGGAAGGCAATGGCGAAATCACGATCAACAAACGCCCGTTGGCAGACTACTTCCCCAACCCCATCCTGCAATACATCGTTAAGCAGCCGCTTAGCACCCTGGATGCAGCCGAGAAGTATGACATCAAGGTTAACCTCGTCGGTGGCGGTTACAAGGGACAGGCCGAGGCTCTGCGCCTGGCTATCGCCCGCGCCCTGGTGAAGATCAACCCCGAGGACAAGAGTGCCCTGCGCAAGGAAGGTTTCATGACCCGCGACCCTCGTGCCGTGGAGCGCAAGAAGCCCGGTCAGCCCAAGGCCCGCAAGAGATTCCAGTTCAGCAAGCGTTAATCGCCGCATGACGACGACGGTCCACGGCGCTGCCGTGACCGATGCTTGCTCTACATTATATAATAGGTCATGTTCCACGTGCTGGGACAATCCTATTGAAGAGTTTAGTATCCAAATCGCATAGACTCACACTGGGAACTGCGGTGGCTACTATGCGATTGATTCAGTCGAACGTAAACAATTTATTAAAAAACAAAAAAACAATGCAGACACCTAATTTTGACCAACTGCTTGAGGCTACTTGCCACTTTGGTCACCTGAAACGCAAATGGAACCCCGCTATGGCGCCCTACATCTTCATGGAGCGTAACGGTATCCAC
>JBGUJU010000096.1:0-29020 GCA_045114065.1 Sodaliphilus sp. | reverse complement strand
TACTGGCTGTAATTCAGGTTGACGTTCAGCCGATGGTTTGGGGTGATGAAAGAGGTGAAATAGAGGCTTGAGAGCAGATTGTTCCACCGGCTCTCGTTGCTGCTGGCACGGTAATCATCCTCCTTGTATTGTTTTTCGGTCAAGATATCAACCCTGCCGATGGTGCTTTCACTGCGGCGGCTTTCGGTGGGTGATTCATTGTCGGTGTCCTTGCCGTAATAGAACACCGCTGACAAGCGGTTGCGCTCGTTGAACTTATGCACTAACTTGGCAGTGATGTCATAGTAGCGCATGTTGCTATATGGCTGCAACGCTTCGGGTCGGTCATAGAAATGCTTCAAGACTGGCTTGGCAATCAAGTCGAAATAAGACAGGCGGGCTGCCACATTGAATGATGTGTGCCCTTTCCAGATGGGTCCTTCGGCCTGGATGCGGCTTGAAAGTGTTCCCAAACTTAGCAGACCATGATAATGGTTATAGTCGCCCTCCTTGATACCTACGTCGACCACGCTCGACAGGCGCGAGCCATAACGGGCAGGAAAAGCGCCGCGATAGAAGTTGATGCTGCTCACCATGTCGGGATTGATGGCGCTGACATAGCCTCGCATGTGCTCTGCATTGTAAATGGCCGAACCGTCCAGCGTGATATAGTTCTGGTCATAGTCGCCGCCACGCACGAATATGCCGGCGCCGCCCTCGGTGCCCGACTGGACACCAGGGAGTTTCTGGATGGACTTGAGCACATCAGGCTCGCCTAGGAACACGGGGACAGACATGATTTGCTCCTTGTTGAGTGTTACGGCACTCATCTGAGATGAAGCCACACCGAAGTTGTTGCGGCTGCCATAGACCACCACATTCTCGAGATGCACGCCACGAGATAATGTGCTGCTATCATTATTAAGGGCGACTGTTGTCGTGTCAACCGAGGCCGCCCCTAATGGAAACGCGCACATTATCAGAAAAAACAATAATGCGGCATTTTTCATACGCTAATTTGCCATTTTAGCTTTCCAAACCATTCGTACGTAGAGAGAGTTTGTCAAGTAACCATCAACATCCCAACTGAGTTTTCTGTCCATGACAATTCTTCCGTAAGATTGAGTCAAGTCAAGTGCAACAACCGTAAGGGTTTCATCAGGATAATAGGAACCCGATATTGGATCATGTCGCATACTTACAGTGATCTGTTTTCCAGACACGCTCATGTCACGTAATCTTGCAGATTCAATTGGAAAGTCAAATTCAATAGTCATGTCAGTATGCATGAGAATGGGCATCGCGCTGATGTCAGTTTTGTTCGAGATTGTTTTATTGTCATAATAAAAACAATAATCTCGCTCCCATTCATAAGTGGTTAGGGCATTGATCAAGTCATTTTGGGTATAATTCAGATTTGCCTCAACAAGCAAACCGTTCTCCAAAAACACTTTCCCATTGCCATCCTGCACACGAGTTACTGCATTAGGATCATCCGGCTCGTCATGGCCACAGGAAACAGCCATCAGCCCTGCTGCAAACAGCATCAGTATTAAAGCTAACTTCTTCATAATTTTGATATAGTTTAGTTATTGTATCCGGCAAAGATATTTATTGTGCAAGTATTCAGGCATATTTCATGAGTGAAACGTGCTAGCCTTCCATCTCACGCAAATACCCCTTTTTATATATAGACACACAAAGTCTCATTTACTAAACCCCAAAAAACGATTTTTTTTATTCCGCGAGAAAGAATCAGAACTTCACGCCGAAAGCCATCAAAAACAAAATAATAATGATATTTGCTTTCATAGTTAAAACTTTATTGAGTTACAACAGGTTCAAACCAATACGACCCTAAAAGTTCATTGAATTGGTTGTAGAAATTTAGGTACATTTCATAAATGCCAGCGCGTGTGAAAGTCACATTGACACCATTGCTGAAAGTGTTGTTAACAACGGCATAACCTTCTTCAATAGCATCATCGCCTTTAGCAGTCTCAATGGAGCAAACCATCGTAATAGTACTTGACGAAGACATTACTGCACAGTAATTTGCTGCAACATTTCGTCCTATAGAACCGATTCCATTACTACAAGTAATAAAACCTGTCGTCGGGGTAGGCACTATATGTTTGTAGTACTTACGATAACTCATATTTAAATATGGTCCATAGGAGGGAGCATGTCGCATTAAAGGAGCCGATCCCCATTTAGACTCGTACATTCCTGTAACCGTCGGAGAAACAATAGCAGAGTGATCGCTTAAATAGTAAAAAACCTTAACGGCATTCGCCTCTGTTGTCTCTGAATAATAATCATTAGTCCAATATTTTGATAAGTTTGCTTGACCTGATGCAGTAAATTGATTAATCCAGCAAACGGTGGTGCCACCATCTGATAGATTCCATGCATAGCTATGGCAGTTGTAGGTTGAAGTCGCATCAGCCAAGAGTGTAGCCAATGGGAAATCCTCACAACATTCATCGTTAATTTCTTGTATTTCAGTTTCGCTATACCATTCGTCTCTAATGATTACTTCAATTGCTTGTCCGCCCTTAGTATAGATTGTGGAGTACGTGTCTGCATATGCTGATGCACAACAAACGATTAATAATATATAATAAACTAGTTGCTTCATAGTTCTATGCCTATTTTGAAATAATTGTTGATACAGTAGTATAAACTTGTGGGTCTTGCTCTTTACCACCAGACAAGACAAACGCTTTTAGGACTTTTTCGTCCTCTTGTGATAGATTTCCTCTTTCAATCGCTATTTGCGAATTTATAAGAAGAGAGCGACTTATTGAATGCATTTTTTTGACGGGTTGTGCCAATTTCATATCAAGAACTTCATTTGAGACACGTTCCAAATACATAAGATTAGAACCCTCATATAAATCCGGCAACTCCTTTGACGCCAAATACAGTTCAATAAATCCTATATAGGTGAATTTTGAGAAGTTTTTACGTCTTAGGTGTTTAGCCTTTGTATTGAAATTGACATCTGAGTAGAAATCAATAACCTTTTCGGGTGCATCGCTTCGTCTCTTCAGTTCTTGAAAACCATTGAAGTTTTCAAAAACCACCTTTGCTCCGTCTAACTCGTTATCGTAAGCGAAATAGATTGAATGTAAAGGATGGCTCATACAGACTTCAATAAGTTCATCTGTAGACATAGAAGAAAGCTTGTCTTCAGGAATTTGGCATGCTTCAAGCATCTCCTCTAAAGACTGATATGTTCTCCAGTTGGCTGGAGATGTAATCGAATCAAACGAGAAGGTAACATTGGAAGCGCCCAAAATTGCTTGATGATTGTCCTCATTCAAGATCTCATCAGAACAAGAGCATACCATCAAAAGCACTACGAATAATAAAAAGAACTGTTTCATACAAAATAATAATATTGATTATATTTACATTCTCTAATAAAAACATTAGCCTTACATCATGATATGAAACTAAAGAAGAGTTATGGTTCTTCAGTCTTTTTTACGCTTATTTTCCTAAACAACTTATTATTTAGCATAAATCTTCTTTCCGTTCCTGATATAAAAACCATGTGTTGGCTTCGAGTCCAATCTTCTACCTTGCAAGTCATAAAACCGATCTTCGGATTATATTTAGGCGAGTACTAGTCGTGGGTTAGCGGACGACGATTTTCTTGCCTTGGTGGATGTAAATGCCTGGAGCACTGGGAACATCTTTACCCATGGGCTGGCCCATCATGTTGTAGTAGTTGTCGTCCATCGAGTGCCGCGCCGTGTCGGTGACCACCTCGTTGATGCCGGAAAGAACGTCATCGCGGTAGCGCATGCCCTTGTAGATGATTTTTCCGTCTTTGACCACATGGCTCAATCCGCAATATTCTTGATAACATTCGCCACAGTCGGCATCGGGATATTTAGTGAACGGTGTCAGCAGGTCACCCAAGTCGTAGCTGTCAATGCCGATGCCTTCGACTAGATAGGCTAAGGTATCACCCTGTTCACCAATATAAGCGATACGGCTGCACAGCACCCCATCAATCTCAATTGGGTCAGCCTTTACAAAATTATCAGTGGTTAGGAGATTCATGTGTGGGTAAGATTGGTTATTGATGTAATAGTCAATATCCCACATCCCTTCCAAATTCTCATGCAATAACCGCACGTCATCGTTGCCCTGATAGGTATAGAAATTGATGAGATTATTCATCCAGCCCAGCGGTTCGTTCTTGAAACTGAGAATGCAAGCTTCGTCTTCCCGTAGTCCGGCAACCAGTGTTTCATCGCTATAGCTGACACCATTTGCATCATAATTCTTGGAATAAACTGCTTTGAACACTCGATTATATACGTCCAATTCAGGATGATTGCCCTTAAACTCATAGGAATAATAATGGCTGGTCGTGCCCTCGTCACTGATTTCCACATATTCGTTGACCCACTTCACTCCCTCACGAATCACGGGCAGATACCTGTCCTCCACATAATTCAGGGGATAGATGACCACGTCGTTCTCTACAACCTTTTCAAGACTGTAGTATTCAGTGCAATGAATACCTGTGCACACCGGCATGAAGAAAGCCAGAGGATAGCTGTTCGTGCCCATAGCGCCAATACCTTCGATGATACGGAAAGAATCGACCAATTCACCATATTCACTTTCCTCGAAGTATCGTTTGGCTAAATGGTCTCCTACCACAACCGTGTCAACGTGGAGGTTGATAGAGTGCCATTCATCACCCACCCCCCAATAAGAAACTGGATCTTGAAAATCATAAAGCAGAAACTCTTGACCATCGAGGATTGCACTGTCGTATAAACCAGAATAAAAATTCCCGACAAGGCAGTCATCATAAAAATGGCCATCGGGGACGATGCCATAGACGATTTTGTTCTCCTCGCGCAGGTAAACAGGTATGGTGTCATTGTCCTCGTTGATTGCATCACCGCTGTACTTGTGCACGGCCTTATAGATCTTGCCGTTAATCACCGTGTCGCCCTTGACCTCGAAGGTACGATACACCTTATTATCACCCCGAGCGGGATTAGTCTCGTAATCCTCCTCAAAATGATAATCCTGGATTCCGTACGTCCACTTGACACCCTCACGAACAAAAGGAACGTACTCGTATTCCTGAGCCATTGCCTGAATCATGCCTAGCATAGACAATAAAGCAATCAATATTCTTGTTTTCATATTCTCAAAATTAACTATAACCTAATTGTTTGCAAAACATGCATATATTCAAGTTTTAAGAAACACATCAAAAACTTGACGGATAAACAGCGAAAGATGCGCCTTTTTCTACCGAGAAACCGTCCTCAAGCAATACTTTTCCTGATGCCTCAATTTCATATTCGATGCCGTCAGGAACAATCACATAACCATTTGTACGGTTAGTGTCTATAGCACTGCCAGCAATGACATCATTAGCTATTACATATTGGTTGTTACTGAAAGTAATATTCTGCAACTCCAATGGAGCAATGTATGGAATGTGATTATGTTTATAAAGCATTATTGTACTATTTGGTGATATTGCACTAAACACAGCACTAGAGATTGAAATCGTGTCTGTGTTAACCTGTCCATCATTGCTAAAAAAAGCAACAATGGTTGAATCAGAATCAATGCCGTTGATAGATATTGAATTATCAGTTCGAGTGATACCTATATTTGTGTATTGCTGTGGTATATCTGTCCACATCTCTAATGTAGGATCTCCCAATAAATTATGAACGTAGGAGAGATAGATATGTGAACTGCCATTATAATCCAACTTTGATAAAGCCTCTGCTTCTCCAAGTTTATAGAAACCATCATACAATTTTTTACTAAAGCATTCGGCAAGAGATGAAGATGAGCCAATGTAACCATCCCATGTGTTTCCAAGATAAGCAGGACCTCCGTAATCTTTTCCTGTGGTGAAAGACTCTCCAAAATTCATCGGAAGATTTCTATATGTTTCAGAAATCACATTAAAAGGCATCGTCCTGCAAGATACTGAATATGATACCATTGGGAAGTCCTTATTAGAAATATTATTCAATCCATTATCTGTTTCTGGATAGGAATAATTACTTGCCGAGATATGAACGGAGTCAATGGCCATAAATCGATAGAATCTCCGAGCATAAACTCCACTGCTTATTACACCACAAGCCGCAATACACGATGGCTCACCATGATTATAGGTAGCCCAAAAACCGTATTGTCTAGTGTTGATGGAATCTATGATATCTGTTGCCTTTGGGTAATTACCATATGCAATTTCCTGAATAACATTGGGTTCAGGACATATAAAATCCATCCAGTTCCTGATTTTTGATGAGCAGTTTGTCAAATCTAAACTCTCTGTATATAATGCTCGTTTAAGATAAGTATGATCGCCTTTACCCGGATTGAGCTCATACCTGAACTGTTTATCCGTAAAATCTTTGATCTGATTATCACTTTTTGCCAGAATTCTACCCACATAGTATTCAGGGTTCTTATCTATTGCATTAACTAACCAATTTGCGTTTAAGTCACTGTAGTACAAATCAGTAGAAATGCTATCAGTTCCATATTTCCTCATTCTGTATGGTATGTCAGTGCCCGCAAGCAGCAAATATTTAGACTGGTTATAGTAGCGGGCCAATCTCAAATATTCCCTGATGACACCTGCACTATCACCGAATGTTACAGTCGGAATGCCATTAATATTTATGATGTCGCCATTTTGTGCATACGGATCAGACATAATTTCATCCACAGTCGCAACTTTTACATTATAACCTTTTTGCTTTTTGAGTGCTACAATACGACGCAAAGAATGTGACAATTCAGGCGTTGTAATAATCAGATAAGGAAAGCTAGTAAGTCCATTTGTAACAGCAGGACCAGCATATTGGCCATTACTATTCAGTAGGGTTGTTAGCGATTGCGGAGGAGCAAAAGCTGAAACACTGTTTGGGTTTACCACCATGCTTTGAGTGAGTTGCTGACCTTCAATTCTATCTTGAGAGTTGACAGTCAAAATAGGAGAAAACTGTGTCGATGTGCTCAAGTCGTAAGATAAGGTGATATTGACTTGTCTAGACTTCCTTAGCAGATTTCGAGCTGCTCTATACCTATATGATATGGGCATAATAGCCACTGTGACAACATGGTTCTCACCTGCAAGAAACCCCTCATCCACTATCCACGCATTTTCTGTGAGAGATGGGTAGTATTCACCTGAATTATAAATATTAGAATCTGGTAGAATTATAGTGTAATCCTCATCTCTATTAATTGGGACAGGGGCTTGACAAGGGTACGGCGCCAATCCAATATCGGTCACGCCACTTGCAATTGTCATAGTACTGACAGTGAAGTTTGATGCATTGTAGGGCACGGAAAATCTAATATAGTCAATAGGAAGTGATGGTGCTCCTGGTGCTCCGTCATTGTGAAGCCCCTCGTAATTTACTATTGCATAAGCCTCACCAGCTAAAGTATCATTTCCTATGGTAAAATTGCTGCAATCGTATATGGCCGTGTATGTGATAGACTCGGCTAATGCAAACATAGGAAAAGCTAGTGCCATCAGAAGCATCATCACTTTTTTTATATAAAGAATCATTTTCATGGCAGTAACGTTTACTCGGTTAGTATCATCTTCTTACTGTCAATCAATGTGCCGTCTGCCACTAAGGCGTATATGTACATGCCGGCCTTAAGATCACGAGCGGTAATCGTCACTTGGTTCTCGCCCCGGCCCTGTGCTGGGATGCTCTTTAGCTGGGCTCCCTGCATATCATAGATGTAGATATCTGCGCTGCTGACGCCCTGAGGCAGGCTGTAGCGTATCACCGTCTCGCTGCTCCAAGGATTGGGTGAGTTCTGGTAGAGCTTGGCGGCAACCATGCTAGCCCCAACCTCATTCTGTGCGGCCAGTTGTGCGGCCAATAAAGGAGCATTGTCGGTGCCTCTATCTTCGGACAGTTCCTCGACCTTGGCTTTCAGTTCATTAATACTCTGTACCAAAATGGGAATCAGGCCAATATAATCAACATACATGTAACCTGAGTTGTCGGTATGCACAAGCTGAGGGAATACTTCCTTGACATTTTGGGCTAAAAAACCATAACGCTCATCGCCCTGCTCCTGCTTGGCATAAAACTGGTCAAAGAAGTCCTTGTCACGGCTATCCTTATCGGTAAGAATGGGCATATTATTTATGCCAGTGCGGCATTGCTTGGCATAATCGTTCTTAAGCGTATAGCTAACCGCCTCCAAGTTCTCCAACGTTGAGAGCACGCCTTCAACGGGTTCCACATTTTCTTTGAAACGCTCATCTGACTGAACAAACACACCAGTAGTGGTCACATTCTTGCGGAAGTTGACATCGGGAGAACGCCTATAATCATAGTACACGATTGTATCTGCTGCCGAAACTCCTGCCGTCACATATGTACCGTGCTTGCCATGTAGCCATAGGCAGTCGGTGTCGGTATAACCCAGCTCACCAACATTGACATTGAAGGAATTCCTCAGAAGCTGGTCTCCGAAAGATATGTAACCTCCAGCTGCATATTCTCCATAATTGCCAAAGACTTTAAGAACGGTTGTAGTGTCGAGCCAATTGTAGTAATTGGGATTAAGTCCCTCAGGCACTGGATCAAACGGATCATGGCCGATTTCAGCGTGACCACCATTGCGGATAATTAACTGTGCGTTGATTGAACTGGCACTTGCCAGTAAGCAGAAGACCGTTAAAAAAAGAGATTTAGTCATGGTTGTTATATTTTTATAGTTATTATGTTTTCATTTTGACATGTCATCGAGATCATCGAGAAATATCGCTACAATTACAATGGAAAAATCGTTATATATCAAGAATTCCAGAATACAGATTGTTAGCCGATGAGATTGTTACTGTATAAGTATCGCCAGGTTGCAGATACACATAATAAGCTGTTGGGATACCACTCGTATTAAGTGGACATGAATACCAGGTGGCACCATGAGAATCTTCAATTACTAACGTATATGAATCATTTGATTCAAATTCCACTGTCAATGTATTATTCAATGTTGAATAATCTACAATCGGCACAGATACCTCTCCACGATTGGGTAACGAATTAGGAGTCATTGGCACTTCCACGACTTCCCCGTCACCACCAGCAAAACACAATAAGCTTATAAAAGCAAACACAATTAAAAAGCTAATTTTTTTCATGTTCATACCATATTAAATCAATTAATAATTTGTTAATTTCTCGTATGCAAAGTTACTATTGATTTATGTTAAAATTTGGATTTTTTGCTATGATTTTAGTTAACTGGCTCCCCTCTAATTAGCTATATTTCAATAACTTAAAAAATAAAATGTTAACCACTACATAACCACCTCTTCAAATGTTAAAATTTACCCCCCCCAATTTAACAATAATTTAACATTTTGGAGGTACAATTCTTCTATTAAAACAGGGTGACTATTTGAGGGATACATTTCAATAAAACACCAAAAATGTGCGACTTATCTATGAAAAAGATGTATTTTTGCCGCTGTTAATTCCATTCATATAAAAAACATGATGAAATTTGTTATCAATTCATCCCTCAGTACATGATGAGAAACAGTCATCAAAATCATGGCATCGATAAATGTTTTTTGAAATGATGTTAAAACCATAAAACCAGGTATTTACTGCTTGTAAATATTGTAAAATGTAAAATAAGGCTTGAAAATGGAGTAATATTGTAAAATAGGATATTACCTGTACAATTTCTCTATCTTTTTATGATCTTTCTTGGCAGTATTATTTGAAAAGTGTAATTTTTTACTATTCTTAAATATATTAAAACTATCAACTTAAAGGTGTATTTAGTGATTTTTTCAGTATAGGGAATAAGTGGACAATCAATGGTTGCTCATTGAGGACAATAATACCAGACCCAGATAATGTCTTTAATGGTTGTTCATCGTTGTCAATAGCCCTTTGGAAATCACAATCAATGGTGATTACATAGCAGTTTCCTTTTCGACAAGATGATTTATTAATTATTCTTCCAATAAAGGATCCGTAACAATTGCTTGGATATTCATTGAGATTAATGACTACTGTTTGATTCCGGTGAATTCTTCCATAATTGTATGGAGAAGTATATGCAACAGTTTTATATTCGCCATTATCCCTAAGTTCACTAATGACTTCAACGGTTATTTTCTCTTGATATGGAATGAAACAACCTATTGTAATCAATAGCAGCATCAGGATAAATGTACTGTAAATTCCCCAGTGCGTAATCCATTTGGGTACCCTCCCGATGAATTCGTCGGGTTCTTTCCACATATCATTATGTATTGAGTTCGGCATAATTAGTCACCTAAGTTTAATTGGTTCTTTACTAAGTTATAGTATGCCCCATGTGAGGAAACCAGCTCTTGATGAGAGCCTTGTTCAATCACTGAGCCTTTTTCCAAGACAACAATGTTGTCTGCATTCTGAACTGTGCTTAACCGATGAGCGACAATAATCACAGTCTTTCCCACAAAGAACTTGTTGAGATTCTTAATAATCTCTTTCTCATTATTGGCATCCAATGAATTAGTTGCCTCATCAAGGATGATATAACTTGCATCTTTGTAGATTGCACGGGCTATCAAGATGCGTTGTTTTTGTCCAGAACTTAATCCATGCCCATCTGCCCCGATCTTAGTGTGATACCCGGTTGGTAAAGATTCGACAAAGTCATGTACACAAGCCTTTTTCGCCGCATCTAATACCCTTTGATGATCAGATTCATCATTTGAAATCGAAATGTTTTTTTCGATGGTGTCACTGAAGATAAAACCATCCTGCATGACCACTCCACAAGCGGCTCTCCAATTGCTCATTCGAAACCGGTCTAATTGTTGATTTCCCAACATGATTTCTCCAGAAGCTGGAGAATAGAAACCAAGCAACATTTTGAGTAAGGTCGTTTTCCCGCTACCGCTAACGCCTACAATGGCGGTAATTTTACCACCAGGTATAACCAGAGACAAGTTGTTAAGAACCTTAGATGAGCGGGGGCCGTCATATTGAAAAACCACATTTTTAAATTCTATATCAGCGGATTGAGGTATGTCATTGATATAATCCCTGTCTGGACATTCCTCATCATCTTTGCCAGTGATTTCTCCCATGCGTTCAACACTCATTTTTGCATCCTGCAATGACTGCATGAATCCAATGAACTGATATAGTGGCGCATTTAACTGTCCAATAATGTATTGCAGAGCCATCATTTCTCCTATCGTCATATTGCCGTTAATGACAGCAAGCGTAGACAGGAACGATATGGTTATGTTCTTAACTTCATCAATGAACCCACCACCATTGTTTTGAATTTGTCCAAGGACAAGACTCTTTGAACTGATCCTAAATAGTCTTGCCTGGATTTCTTCCCATTCCCATCTTTTTGCCTTTTCACAGTTGTTCAATTTGATTTCCTGCATACCGTTAACCAACTGAATAAGGTTACTCTGGTTGTTGGACATTTCTTGAAACTGCATATAATCCAATTTGCGGCGACGTTTCATGAAGACTTGAACCCATACTACATACGAGATACTGCCCACCAGGAATGCTGCTAATACCTTCCCATTATAGGTCGCCATGACAATAGTATAAATAATAAAGGTTATCAGCGACATCGTGGTGCTGATTAAAGTCCCGGTTAAAAACGTTTGTACACGGTTGAAATCCTTTATTCGTTGTAAAATATCACCAATATTCTTCGAATCAAAGAATGCGATGGGCAAACGCATCATTTTTCCGATGAAATCAGATATATATGTTATGCCAATGCGTGTTGTCACATGAAGCATCAGCCAACTGCGAATGATATTGTTGGACATTTGCCCAGCCGTCAACAGCAGTTGGGCAATTAAGATGATAATTATGAACGAAACATTTTTTGTTTGTATACCAGTATCTACAATGGCTTGAGTCAAAAAAGGGAAAACCAAGCTAATCAGACTGGCAGACAACAGGGCAAAGGCGATATAGAAGATGTATTTTCCGTAAGGACGGATATATGCCAACAAATCCCATAGGCTGACTTTATCTTTTTTATCAGCATCCTGTTCAAAAAACTCAGGCTTGGGCGCAAGGAGCAATGCGGCTCCAAGATGATTCCCGTCATTCCCGTCAATTTGAAGCCATGCCTTCTTAAAAGCCTCTTCATCATACTTGAGAATTCCTTCTGCCGGATCAGAAACAACAACAATTGTCTTATGCTTCTTTTTTTGGATTTCTAACACAACAACAAAATGTCTCTGATTCCAATGGATTATGCATGGTAACGTAGCATCCTCAATTAATTGTTGCCATGAAATCTTTACACCAATTGTCCGAAAACCGATTGCTTCTGCAGCATCGCTAATTCCCAGCAGAGAGACTCCATTACGCGTAATATGGCAGAGCTCCCGCAAATGTTTTTGGGTGAAATGCTTACCATAGTGTGCGGCGATAATCCGTAGAGAAGTTGCTCCACAATCCATAGCATCGAATTGATGATAATGAATCCTCTTCATATAACAATTATACTGCGCAAATAAAGTGCTGTTATTAGTTCTAACAGGATTACATAAGATGGTGCATTTGGGCTATCTATCTCGTTGAGTGAAAGCGATAGGAAACGTGCAGTAGCACGTAGCGAGGAATCACATTGGTTCGTACCTCAGTCATCGATTGCGAATTCATCGTCCGGGTGATATTGCTGAGTCTTCCCAGAATGTCATACCCGTCAAGCATAACGTTTAGCCGACCGTGAAGGAATGACCGTGAAAGGCGTGCGTTCCAAACCAGGTCGTTGGTGTTCATTTCTTCGACGGCATAACCGCGGCGGCTGTACCTGGTCAAGTCGGTGCCAAGGTGCAACTGCCAAGGCAACTCCAGTTGAGCGGTAAGTCCATAATTGAAATCAGCCACATTTAATGAGTTGAAATCGTCGCGGTTGCCCGTCAGATGCCGCCATGTCCCGCTTGATTTGATACCGATGGTTGATTGCCCAAGTTGATAGTCCAATTGTGTCATTTCAATAACCCCTATATTATTAACAACACTTTTGCCCGCATCATGGCCATTGACACCAATTAAGCCAATGTCGTGCTGATATTCAGCGGCAATCTGGGCCTTGAGATTTAAATGTTTTTTCTTGTCGATGGCACCGGCAAAACCTATTGACAAGTCACTTTTCCAGTTGCCGTTCACGTTATCCGGCCGATAAATCCTGCAACCGGTGGTTTTGTCATAGGTGTATCCCATGGCAATAGCATCTTGAATGACATCCAGGTGGAATCGAGTATTCCACATCAGTCTCTGTCCTGGATAGGAACGAGTGAATCTTGTCGTTATCCAATGCCCGTAAGACGGCTTTAAATCGTCATTGCCTTCTATGATGTTCAGCGGGTCGGTTGTGTCTTTAATGGCCACAAAAAGGTTCATATCAGGGACCTTGGTGTCAAGACCATACATGATTTGGAATGCATAACGTTGGTCTGCACTCTCCCAACTTACAAATGTACTGTAAACATTTGGTAGGATATTACGTTTAGTTATAGTTGTGTCCACACTCCCGCGCCTGTAATGCAACGTGCGTGCCAGCACTGATAGCGGCAGCACCACCTGCCCGCTCCATTCGTTATGGCTCCATACCAGGAAAGGTTCGAATGTGTGGCGATTATCGGTTTGCCTGCTATCATAACTATTGGCCGCATCTATCACTTGTCCGTATTCATCAGGTTGCGGTAGGGTCCCTATCTCATGCGGTGTGCCGATGCCCCAATCCTGTAGCCAATCTAATCGATAGAGTGATGAACGGTTGCGTGAGTATCGTCTTTCGTATTTGTAACTGAAAGTGATAGCCGGACCGCCCAGGAACTGATAGGTATAGGCCGCTTTACCTGTCAAACCGTAACCTCGGTCGGGCATATTGTCGAAATACTGGTTCCTGAAATCCGTTGAGATCACTTGTCCATCGGCAAAATATTCCACCGAATTACGGCCAAACTGATTGTTGGATGCATTACGATATGAAAAGTCGGCATACAGGGTAATGTGGTCGGGGGAACGTTTGAACTTGATAACCGACTGAGCAGATACAGAAGTCTCAAGGACATTTCCTCGAGCAAGCGTGCTGCGCATATTCCGGTTAATGGCCGATGGCAGAACGCTTGTCGGCAGAGTAGGTGCATAGATGCTGTCAATACCGTAATTGCCAAAATCCGTTAACTTTCTGCTCAATGATATGGAAGAATAGTCGTTGCTTTGATTGTCGTGATTGTATTTTAGGCTGGGCTTAACCGTTAAATTGGCATATTTCCATTGGAAATAAAAATTGTGTTTGGTGTTGACAGAAAAACCGCGATTACGGTTCGACTCAATGATATGGTCGTAGGTGTCTCCTCCTACAAGGAAGTTGGTGCGGGTAGTGGTGGTGTTTGTCATGTCGGTGGCATGGCTTAATTGAACGTTACCGTTAAGTTTGTAGTGTCCGTTGCGCTCTTCTACCAAATAGTCGATGCCGCCCATTTGCTGTTCAGTAAGCCCCGTTGCAAGGTCTGACGGGGCCCAGTCACCCGTCTCTCCGGGTTTCCGTTTATCGTTCAGGTTGTTGGCGTTGCCATAGATGGCCAAACGTGAGTTGTCGCTGAAGCGCAGCGCGAACAAGCGCCCCAAATAACGATTCTCTGAACCATAACCGGCCTCTGCATTGGTCGTCCACCCAACGTTATATTGCCGCTTGAGTTGCACATCCATCACAAATTTTTTGTCTCCTTCCACCTGGCGGCCGAGAAACTGGCTGTCTTCACCCAATCTGTCATACACCTTTACATGTTTTACCATGTAGGACGGCAGCTCATCCAACATCAACTGGTTATCATTGCCAAAAAACTCTTTACCGTTAAGCAACAGACTTTCCACGAATTTGCCATTTACGAAGATGCGTCCGTCCTTAGTGAGTTCGGCCCCAGGCAACTGCTTGATGAGAGCATCAAGCATAGAGCCTTCAGAAAGTTGGAAGGCATCAGCATTGTAGACGAGCGTGTCGCCACGATTATAGAATTTCACTTTGGTTGCAGTGACAGTCACCTCGTCAAGACTGACGTTTTTTACCTTCTTCAAGTAGATATTGCCCAAATCGCGATGGGTCTCGCGACTATAGAAATTATCAAGCGTCAGCTGTTCGTAATAAGTCTCATATCCATCTAAACTGACACAGAGAACGTAATCGCCTTCCGCGCGGGGTATCTTTAAGGTGAATTTTGATTCCTTCCTTCGGTCATCGCCGCTAACAATTATCCTTGTGGCCTCAGTAGAATCGATGACAGTACTGTCACCCAGTTTCATGATTTCCACTTTGCTGCCCGGTATCTGGACATGAGTCAATTGGTCAAGTACTTGGCCTGTTAGATGAAATGATAAAGTCTCATCATTTGCAAACACCGATGAAGAAACCAACGAACAACAAATTAGAGCAATTGATACAATCATGTTTTTCATCTTAAAAGCCCTCATAAAGTGACATTGATTCTTATCGATTCTTGTATTGAGCATGCAACCATATAAAATCATTTAAGTTATCTTTGATGAGAGGGCAGGTATTTGTGTCTTTACCTTCATACAAATTTTGTATACGTAAATAAGGGCAACCGCCCCCGCACACTGGCAAGAGTATACACGATTTGCATTTTGGGTCCTCAAAAGGATCTGCCCCCACCAGGTAACGTAACAAGAGATTTTGATTTCTAACCGAACCATCCACATTGCCCACTATCCTTGATTCGTCACCTACATCATTCCAACATTTATACAACTCTCCAGAGGGTCCAATAACCAGTGAATTGGAATTCCTTACTGAACATTCATATCGTTTTGACTTGGGAAAGAAAACCGGGATGTCTATATTGCATTGTCTCCGCAAGCTTTTTAGAAACTCAATCTGTTGAGTCCTATCCATTATATCTTTACTATCACTTCGTCCCGCCAAATCTTGTACGAATGCAGGATATACTTGGAAATTGGGGTAGTTTCTTTTAGCGAACAATTCATACACTCCCACAAAATCATCTTTGTTGGTATTATCGATATTTACACGAACGGAAACATTGATACTTGGATATTTCGCCTTAAACACATCGATATTGTTGATGATTCTATTGAATGTAAAACCTCCAGATTTCAGATGTCTCCGTTTGTTATGTACCGGAGCAAGCCCATCTAGAGTTACCTGAACAGACGAAATTGCTAAATCACCGAATTGAGCCATTATTTTTCCAGAAAGAAGATACCCGTTTGTAATAATATGAGCTTTATAATCCAAACCTAATGCTCGCATTTTTTGAGTCAAACTCACTATCCTGTCAAATGCAAGTAGTGGCTCCCCGCCAAACCATGTTATATCTAGCGATTTTGCACTTTGATGGTGTTGAATGAATCTAATGATATTATTCTCAACGTCATCACTCATTGTGACAGAAGAATGCTCCTGCTCAAAGCAATAAATACATGAGAAAGTGTTTTGGGTTTTCATAAGTAATTGAAACACAGATGAAAACGCGGTGCTTCCAAAATTGAACGGTACAAAAAAGTGCAATAGCAAAAAATGGGAAATCTAAGAGTTTTGCAGAGCAAAACCAGCCTTCAAGAGTGAGCAAGATTTAACAATTTGTTAAGATTGTTTAACTTTTGCTTTTGAGGCAATTTTGCCGTTTGCCAAGTCTGGCTGACAACAGTTGCTCATTTTAGGGCTTTGCAGATAGCACGAAAATCAACGAAAAATAAAGTTCTTGTACCGCAGTTGTATCTCGGATGCTCTATGTATCTGGGATTCAACGAAGGTTAATAATTCAAAGTCAACGAATGACACAAAAAATGTGCTGTCAATTGTATCAATGTTTATGTGTCACCAGACAGATAATCTTTGGTACAAATTGGTTAAAAAGGTCGGGAAAAGAAAGGTTGAGGTGACACTTTGAGGCAATAATGAAGTAAAAATAGGTGTGTTCACCTTATTTAATATGGCAAGTTATCTGTAATTGGTGGAAAAGTTGTAACTTTGCAGCGCAAAGTTTGTAAAAACAGCAGACAATATGGCAAAGATAACAGTACAGAACACGCAGATAACGGTCATAAAGCAGAACGAAGATGACTATATCAGCCTGACAGATATGTTGAAGGCGAAAGATGGTGAGTTCTTTTTTTCTAACTGGCTGCGCAACCGCAACACCATAGAGTTCCTTGGAATATGGGAGCGGTTGATGAATCCGAATTTTAATTGTGCCGAATTCGACATAATTAAATCTCAGGCAGGGTTGAACCGTTTCCGTCTCAGTGCTAAAGAGTGGACAGAAAAGACTAATGCCATCGGTATTATCTCGAAGGCTGGACGTTATGGTGGCACCTACGCCCACAAGGACATTGCCTTTGAATTTGCCATGTGGATAAGCCCTGAGTTCAAGGTCTATCTGATACGTGAGTTCCAACGGCTGAAAGATGAGGAGCAGAAGCAACTTGGCTGGACGGCAAAGCGTGAATTGTCGAAGATTAACTATCGTATTCACACGGATGCCATCAAGCAAAACCTGATTCCGGAAGAGGTGACGGCAGCACAGGCAAGCATTATCTATGCAGAGGAAGCGGATGTACTGAACGTTGCCATGTTCGGACAGACCGCCAAGCAGTGGCGTGAAGCCCATCCTGAACTAAAAGGAAACATTCGTGACTATGCTTCCATCAACGAACTTATTTGTCTGGCAAATATGGAGAACATCAATGCAGTTCTCATTGATGAGGGTGTGCCACAGGGCGACCGCCTTGTCCGCCTCAATCAGATAGCCATCAATCAGATGCGTGTGCTGGAGAACGATGATAATAGAAACCTCTTAAAATGACATGAGTGGATAGAATATAACATAGAACAACATAAGAAGCGTTGACTTTTTGATTCTTGTTCCAAAATTCGCCAAAATATTAACCTACGAGATGATAGAAGTTGATGCTCGCGTTTAGGCGCGAGCTGAGACTTGTATTAGTAGGTAGGCGTTTGGCGATGCCTTGGAACAAATGCACAGAATCAGACTCGCGCCATCTTTATGTCCAGCGATTAGGAAAGTTTAACGCCCGACAGTGCAAGATTTCCGGCTTTCGGCGTTTAATCAAACAGAGCAATTACATCAAAATTATAATGAAAATGAAAACAATGAAGATTTGGAGACTCGCCTTTGCAATGCTTGCTGCTTTCTCCCTCGCCTCTTGCAGCAGTGATAGCGAAGAAAATAGAGAATATCAGCCCGCCCATCGCTCGGCGATAATCAACGGTGTAAAGATGGTGCTGACAGATGCAGACGGCAACGATCTTTGTAGCCAGACAGAGACGCTTAGTTCACTGAAAATCTACGGCAACCTGTCAGGACAATATGCCTCAACAGGGAACATGAGGGAGGATGGGGTGATGTACATCAAGTTCAACGCCGACCTGCCCGACGAGCGGGACATCAAATACAACGAAGACAAGAGCATTGGGACGGGAACGTCCACGATGACCATCATCGTTGGCGGGAAAACCGCCCGTCTGACGTTTGCCTTTGAGATTACCGACAACAGCAATGGCGAGGAGATGTATGGCGGCAATGCCATCCACGTTATAGGCGCACAACTCGGCAATAAGACCGTAGCCAATGAAGAAAACGGCGACATGGTAATCGTGCTGGTCGTGGACGAAGGTGGCCTAACCCTCTCTGACGAAGTTCCCATTCCAGAAGAAGCCACGGCTACACACCTCATGGCCGATGCGCCGCTTGCGAACAAGGTCTATCTGGGTTCAGGGTACGACGTGACGGGAGCCTATCTCAGCAACGACTGCCTGCGCGAGAATGTGATAGACCTCAGCACATTCGACGAGAGCGACCAACCGAAGATAGCCGCATTTAGCGGCACGGGCAGTCTGGTGAGCGGTGTTGACAATGCCTGGGGATTTCTCAATGGGCTGCGCGTGGCTCAGGGCTTCACCATGGAGGGCGAACCGGGCGATGTCTATTTCGCAGGCACGTTTACGGACAATCCACTATTCAAGGAAGCATCGGAGCGTGGCGATGACTATAAGTTTCTGATGTATATTGACCGCTACATCGTCTATCGACACCAACTCAACATGACGATGTATCTTTCCAAAGCCTATTTAGAGCGGATACTGACCGACGAGTTCAAGCGGGCATTGGCCGAGGAGAGTGCTGAGCGCATCGTGGAACGCTTCGGCACCCACGTGCTGAAGAAGGCCTCAATGGGACTGAGCATCCTCTCGCTCTACCGCTCTGGCCTGAAAGCCAACACCCGTGATGAAGACCGCTTCACAGCAAGTATGTTCCGCCGTATGATGGAAGTCTATTACCCCATCTTCTGGGGCATCACCGACAGCAAGGCCACCAAGGGCGGTGCGCTGGCCGTTCAGTGTCATGGAGGCAACACTCAGCGGCTCGCGGCAGCCTTGGCTCGTTTCCCTCTGACGTTTGAGGTATCATCGGCAGGCATCGCCGATTGGTGGAATCAGTCAAGCGAAGAGAAGAGCGACCTTTCGCTGGCCCACCTACAAGACGACGACCTGATTCCCATCTACAAACTGATACCCGACGAGACCAAAAGGGCCGAGGTACAGCGTGCCGTAAAGGCGTATATCCACAGCCACCAGTTGAATTAACCAGAGCAGGAACTCATGAATACGATTTTGAGACTCGCCTTTGCGATGCTTGCTGCCTTCTCCCTCGCCTCTTGCAGCAGCGACGATGATGAAGAATTTCTGATGGACCAACTCGCGGGCACTTGGGAGCAAGTGTATGATGAAGGTGTTGTGGCTGAGGGGTATGTGCAGTACACGTTTACGCCTGGCAAGCCGGCTACAGGGGGTGAATGTACCATTCATGTGTATGATGTCTTTGCAGGCGACACGACATTTGTGCGTGACTATGCACTGACCGAGGACCGCCATCTGGCTATATACATCGGACAGTATGGCGGTACGCCCCCGGAAATCCAAGAGTATGATGTCCAAAAGCTTTCGGCAAAAACGATGACTTGGCATCTCACAAACTCGGATGTAGTTTTGAATTTCAAGAAAGTAAAATAAAAGGGACATGAAACATTTATTTACATTGCTATTGATAGCCTGTTCACTAACGGCGACGGCACAAGAAGAAAGAATCGACACGGTTATTCCTAAGTTTCTTTCCAACGGCTATTTCTTCCGTGAAATGCCTAAATTGCCCGACGGTGAGAAGTCCATCATGCGACTGAAAGACAAGGAGGGCAATAGTCTCGTCGTCATCAACGTCGATGCCACGCTGCCCAAGTCTCTTATCCGTCAGGCCATCCCGCGTGAGCAAGTCCACAATGCCGACCAGTTCCTGAACGGTCTGAACATGATGCACGAGATGGGCGAACTGACAAGGGCAAACGTGAAAGCCGACGGCACATTCTACTCGCCCAAGGCCGGTGAGCCGTTCCCGCAGTTCAATGAGAAGGATATGGACGGGCGCACATGGACGAACGACAGCATTCGAGGCCGCGTGATGGTGCTCAACCTGTGGTACTCCGGCTGCGGCCCCTGCCGTGCCGAGATGCCCGAACTCTCCACGTGGAAGGAGCAGTTGCCCAATGTGATGTTCTTCTCTGCCACCTACCACGATGCGGAGCTGGCCAAGCGTATTACCGACAAGCACCACTTCACGTGGACGCATCTCGTTGAGGCCAAGGACATGATGTCGTGGATTGGCACCGAGGGTTTCCCCTTCACCGTTGTGGTCGATAAGCAGGGCATCGTCCGCTATGCCGTCCACGGCACGAGCGAGGATAAACGTGCTGAGTTGCTGGCAAAGATTAAGGAGGCTGATGCAGAATAAGCCGCACACGCTGTCGGGCAAGTCGTGGATAAGGACCAGCACGGCAGGTTTCGAGGGCGACTGCAAAGGAGAAATAGAATGGGGGCCTATCTTTAAGAACCGGAAAGACTATCTGCTGACCGACATTATGGTCGCCATCGACAAGTGCGAGTACGAGGAATGCCTATTGAGTTTCAACTGTTACGAGGTTCGGGACAAGAAGTTTGTCAATGTACTGAACAAGCCCATCTACCTGCGAGTCACGCCAGCCGACAATGGCAAACAACTCAGCGTCACCCCTGTGGAGTCTGTCGTTCTGAAAGGCAAGAAGAAATACTGCGTCACTATCAGCGTCGTTGACATCAAGGGCAAAGGCAGGCTGTCTTTCCCCGCCAACTTCAAGAGCAGTTATGCCCGTCACAAAGTGAAAGGAAAAATGAAGAAAATTCCTGGCTGCCCGATGATTATCGTGAAGGGCCACGAGGTGGAATTGTAGATACTATATTTATCGGACTGCTATCATATAGCAGCTGCTTATCTCGAAATTCCTTGCTGGTACTTCTGTATTCGTCCATCGTATCTGCCATCAGCAATGTCGTGGACTTCATGGTCGGCACGTCTCAGTTCGTTAGCGTTGAACCTGCCCAAAGTGCTTGCCAGCCAGACAAACCAGTCTGCCACCTGCTTCAAGGTGGCACTGGCAAGGTCGGCAAACATCTTCAGGTATTGCTTGATGGCGTATGACTCGTTGTCCCAGAAAATGTCACCATGCTTGCCGCCTCGACCGCCGAAGCCTGAATAGGCAAAGTCCTGAATGGCTTTGATGCAAAACTGCAAGCCCTCGTCAATGCGGTAGATATATGCAGACATGGCAAAGAACATCGGGTCTTGCCAGTCGCCACGCTCCTTGATGGTGTAGAAGTCCCGCAGCTTCTTGTCGGCTTTCGCTGATAGTCCAGCAACTTCCTGTTTCTTGGCATCAATGGCATCATCAAGTGCCTGGGAGCGGTTCGTCTTATTCCTGATGTCAAGGTCGAGGCGGTTGCTGCGCTCTGCTTTCGTGCGGTTGGCACTTGTCAGATAGTCGTGCTCTTTCCACAAGTCTGCCATTTCTGTTTTTGCTGCCTCGACCTCTGCTTCCGCCTCCTCCTTCTCTGCAATGGCTTTCTTCGACTCTTCCTGTAGCTGTTTCTTCTTGCTTTCCTGCTTCAGGATGATGAAGTCGTTCCGTTCCAGATGGTCAATCCCTGTCTCTGACTTCTTCTGCCCTCGCTGCATGTCCAATGTCTCAGCTACCAAATCTTGGATGGCAGACATGTCCTCGGCATTCAACTTGAAGGACTTGCCCGTGTCGTGGTCCATCCAGTCCCAGATGATATGAGCATGGTAGTTCGGTTCCCATGATGCGGGGTCTTCGGTGGCTGGCTCCGCCGAGTTCTGTCGCGACTCGGCAATGTTCAAGCCTGCTTGACATTGCTCTCGCTGCTCCATCACTTCATAATGGCCTTCGTCCTTATGAATGTGTATCTGTATGGCTCTGATGCCCCACCTCTCGTGCACTCTTTTGACATAGCGCAAAAGGTCTTCCATCGTCGTGTCGGGCTTGATGTTCACCACACCTTCACGGATTGGGCTGCACCCCTGACGGACACGCTGCTTGCCTTTCTTGTCCGTAAACTTCACGTCCTTCTCCTGCATCGCCCTGCCAGTCTTCTGCTTCACCATGACACGGATGTCGTCATAGTGCTGCTGAAGACTGACACCCACCATGTCAGGTGCGACATACACTTCATTCAGGTGGGCCAGGTCTTTGCGGATGTAGAGCATGGCAGGATTGAGGGATGCGATGTAGTCTGCGTCCCTCCTGTTGTGCCGCTCACTCTGGGCGATGTTGCAGGGCTTGATGTGCTCGGATGCTTTTGCTGTTGTTGCCATATTTCTGCTTTTGCGGATTTGCTGTATAATTGGTTATCAGGGTATCGGGGCAGAGCCTTGATTGGAGGGTGCAGGGAGAGAGTCACTTCCTGCTCAGGGGTCTTGGGGGCAGATGCCACTGAGCGGAGTTTGCAAAGAGAGGGTCACTCTTTGCTCCGGGTTCTCAGGGGTGAAACTCATGAGCGAGGTTTCGGGGCAGCGTCCTGAACGGGTCAAGGGCAGCGCCTTGTGGGTTCTCATGGCAAAGCCATGAGTCCCTCGGAAGAGCCCACAACTACGAAAGCGGAGCGTGTAGTTATAGTGGGCTATAACAAGGCAAGCCTTTTTCTCCCTGCACCACGTCCCGGACTGCCACGCTGTGCTCATACCTCTGTTCCTTTCCCTTCTGTCGATACCTCTTGGAGCAAGCTCTCGTCTTGATGGCAAGAAAGCGGCTGTGGCTCTTCCACGACAGTAGGTTGTTTGTTCTCTTCTCGCATACCATCAGACTGGAGATTGCTGCTTGTTGGATAATGGCGGTTGTCAGCAACAGTTTCGCTTGAAGACTGACAGACTGGACTCACGCGCTCGCGTAGATTATCATTAGATGGTAGGGAAAGAGAAGGAGTAAGGCAATGCTCCTTCTTCACTTCAGCCAGAATTTCGGACGATATGACCTTAGTCACGTCGCCTGTATCGGCAGAAGATGTCCCACCTGAATCTGTTGGTGTCGGCTTGCAGACTTCAACTGTTTCAGCACCGCTTTTAGGTGGGACATGGTTAGTAGGTCTTGTCGGCTTCCCTATGTGCTTGACCATAGGGTTGCTGGCAAAGAAAGGATTCTTGATTGTCCGCTGATCCGTGAACCAGACGGACAGACACAACAGCGTGTGGATGGTCGTGCGGTTTGACGGCTCAGAACGGAGAATGCCCATCTGATTAAACTCCCTGATGATTCGGGTGGCAGTCTTCCGGTTGCAACCCCACATCAGGGAAAGCTCGACCTTGGAAGCCATGAACTGCCCAGGCTGTAGGACAGCAGAGAAATGGGTCTTAGTCACGGTTGTCTGTTCCATGAGGGTTAGGCGGATGAAGGTCTTGAAACACTTCATACGGTTGATGTCCTGGCATTCATCCGACAGGTAATCATACTGTGCTTCATTCAGAAGCGTACTGTATCTGATATTGGTATATCGCATAATAACAAATGGTTTTAATGAGGAAGTGGGACCGTCATGTCCCACCTCCGAATGTAAGAATCATTGTTGTTGGACGGCAGCCGGCTTGTGCCGTTTCTTCTCACGCATTTGCTCCAGATGGGCATCAAACTCTGCCTGTTCCTGCTCGGAGAGGGTATAAGGCTTGTCGTATGCCCCTCCGCTCTGGATCCACTCAATGAGTTCCTTCTTAAAGAAGTAGAGCTTGTTGCCACGCTTGCGGTATGGGATGCGTCGCTCAGAGGTGAGAGAGTACATCGTGGAGCGTTTCTTGCCAATGAACTGACAAGCTTCGTCCATCGTCATCATCTGGTCATCGTCCTGAGTCGGGGAAGAACCGTCCACTTCCTTTTTCTCGTCAAGGCGGCTAATCACATAGTCCACCTTGGTCAGGAGTTCACCAACTGCCTTGGGCAACTGGTCGAACGAGAGATTGCTTTCATTTTGTTCCATGTGAGTTTTTAATTTTGTTTTAACGTCAAGAATATCATTGAGCAAGTGTTTCTTTGTTCTGTGCTTCTTCAAGAGTGGCAGTTTTCCTGGCATCATCCTTCAATGAAATGCGCTCGGATGCATCACGTTTCAGTTCGCTGACCACCTCTGCATACACCTGTGTTGTGGCAAGGTTGCTGTGGGTAAGCAGCTTGCTCACGGTGTAGATGTCCGTGCCTCCTGCCAGTTGTAAGGTGGCGAATGTATGACGAAAGCAGTGAAAAGTGATGTGCTTGGTGATGCCAGCAGCCTTTATCCAGTCTTTGAGGTGGGCGGCAACCAGGTTCGGTGTCAGTTTCTTGAACACCTGACCCTCTCCACGCTCGCCGCACAGGGCAAGTGCCTCTTCGCTGATGGGCAGAATGGCATCGGTCTTTGTCTTCTTGGTCGTGATGTCGAGCACCCATCCGCCATCGCCCGACTTCTTGATGTTCTCCCACTGGAGCAGGATGCAGTCAGACAGGCGCAGTCCTGTCAGGCAAGAGAACAGTCCTGAACGGCGTAGCACATCACTCTTGCACTCAGCCTTGGACAGCGCAACAAGTTCCTCCTTGGTCAGGTACTGCCGCTTGTTGCCGTGTCCCTTAGCCTTGACAAGTTTCTTGGCTATGTTCTCCTTGATATGTCCGTCATCGTAAGCCATACGGAGGGCGGCTTTCAGCTTTACGAGGTGGTTGTTGGCGGTGGTGGGCATCATCGGTTTGCCGTTATGATAGCACTCTGCCGACAAAAGATAATCAACAAACTTCTGGCAATACGCTACATCGAGGTCGCAGAAGCGACACTCGCCACCCGAATATTTGACGAAGTGCTTGTAGGCAGCCTCCCAGTTTGCCTTGTTGGTTGTCTTGTTCATACACTGCTTGAAGTAGTCTAGAAAACTCTCCTGACCTTTGGAGCGGTCGAGAAAACCGAACTCCTCGTTGATGATGGACTCTGTGCGGCGGCACTTGATAAGCTCCGCCTTCTGCATGATACTTCGGTTGTACTCCTGCTGAAACTTCTCAGTAGGGTTTGAATAAATGTATAAGCCCAGATACTCGCGTCGTGACAGACGGCCAGTCTTCGGGTTGCGGATAGGTGGGTAGAAATCGAGATAGAGCGATGTCTGCCCGTTCTTGATAGGTCGCTTCCGCACTGTGACCTTGGTACATAAATTCGTCATGTCTGCTATTTTATATTGTCATTACATTTATCTATATTCGGTTGTCCTGCACTGCACTTCATGTGCGGTTGGAACTTCAAGCGATTGCAAAGGTACGTCCTTTGTTTAGGTTGCGCCTAAAATGTTGACCTCCAATGCATCATATTTAACCTGAGTTAGCGTTTGAGTATGAAATTTCGGCAAAAACCATACTCGGAAACAGGTTAATGATTCATTTACATTCATTGTATTCCTTGATTCCGAAAGGATTGCCAATGTTGGGGTACATCTTTTTCAGATGGCTCTGCAAAGTTACTGACTGCAAAGCTACAATCTGGGTACAACGGCCTGAAACCAGTCGTTTTGAGTCTTGGATTACAGGATTGGTTCTAACCATCGCTGCAAGTAGTACCAACATTTGTATTCTCATGTCCAGCATCATGTCCGTTTCGCCTTGGTACTGGCACTTGTTTTCTCGGCTTTCTTTCGTGCCGCTTCCCAGTCCGCTTTGAGGTAGAGATTAGCCCTGCCGCCCTTGGCTTTCTTGATACGGACATTGTGTGTCTCGGCAAAACGGCGTACCTGCGTCTTACCCAAACCGTACTTCTGCATGATGTCAAAGCAGGTGTAGTATGCTTCCTGCTGCGCCTTGCCCTGTTCTTCGTCGTACTTGGCAATAGCTTTCTCGACATCCTCCTTCTTAAAAGCGGTCGTACCCCAGGCATGGATGGATGCTAACTGATAGCGGTTGCGTATCTCGTACAGGCGACCGTACTTGATGTTGAACTTGCTCATTACCTCTGCCATCGTATAATGGGTTTTGTGGGTAACACCTTTAGGGGCTTTCTCACAGGCTGGTGTCATGCGGCACTTGGCAGTTTTGTTTACGCGGCCCGTCTCTGGCTTGGCAGTAGTTATACTCTTCTTCTTTTCCCTTTTGTTATTATTAAAAGGAAGGGAAGAAGAAGGTAGCACGACATTGCAGCCTTGCCCTTGGGCAAAGTCTGTGAGTTCCTGTAGACTGATGCGTGTCATCCGCTTGCCGAGGTTGACGGCTTTCAGTCTGCCGGAGGCAATAAGCAATCGCACCATCTTAGTGCTGACACTGATGGCGACGGAGGCATCCTTCACGGACAGAAGGATGTTGGGAATTTGTGAAGTTTGATTCTTGCCCATATCAAATAATTTTGTCAATTTCTGCCGTTTTTAGGGGGATGGCCCCTGACGGAAACCAATTAAGCGGATTTAAGGGGAAATAAGGTGATTTAAGGGAACACCCTACGAACCCTCTGCTCATCCACCCGAGGTACAATGGCGGTACAAAATTACTCTAATCGGGGCAAACGCGCAATAGGCGAAGAATAAGGTTAGTTAAGTGGAGTTAATTGTAAGACAGTGTTTTACACGATTTGATTTAAGGTTTGTTTCGGTTTGTTTTGACCTAATTTAATCGGTGAAGAATTCATGTGAAAACTCTTGCCGCTACCGCTTGGGCCAAGGCAGAAAAAATTTGAGTTGTCAGTCAGTTTTTCTTTTCCTTCCTTGCCGCTGATATCAATGGCTACGGGCACGCCCTGACGGTCTGTATAATAGACCTTTAAGGGGGTGTCCTCACTTTTGGCTATCCGCTCTTTGTACATCAGGCAGCTGGCTGCGTCACTCAAAGTGAGGAAACGGTCATACTCGGCATTCAGGGCATAACAGTTGCCTGGAAAAGAGGCGACGAACAGCTCCAGCTGGTTATAGGCTCGCTGGCTGATATGAATGCCGATGCGTCCGAAGGCGTTCTCCAGATGATTGGTGCATTTCTGTAGGTCGGCATCTGCATCAATCGTGACGATAAGGTTGAAATGGCAATATACAAGTTGCTTGTTTTCCCTTGCAATCACTTCCTCTACCTTCTTGATATCCTCCACGGCAATCTGGTTGCTAGGGTTGGGAAGAGAAGCATGGCGGTTTTTCTTTTTGGCCAACTTGCCCATTTCCTGTTTCTGGTTGGGGATGAAGATGACCTGATTGAAAACAACACTTTCCACATTCGGGATGCTGTCAACAAACGACATCAAATCAACGGGCATAGTGATGTTGTTGACCTCTATCATGGTATAAGGACGTATCAGTGCAGGAAGGATGATGCTGTCGACATCCACCAGACTGTACATCTTGAATTTCCGTGTTCCAATGCCGATGAACTCGTCTTTGACGCTGAAATTGTTCAGCGACACATTCCTGGCTGTGAAGTTTTGGGCAAGATAGCGGTCAGCATAAGCTCTCACCTCATCCTTGCTCAGGAAAGAGGAACTGACGCCACGGTCGCGCAACTGGTCTCTAACCTTGTTGATTTTGACCTGAAACTCCCTCCACTTCTTGTTGTTAAAGCTGAAGAGTCGGCTTTTCTTGTTCTCCTGGGTGATCGTGATATATGTGGTACAGTCGGTATATTCCCTCCCTTCATAATAGCGAAAATAGCTTTCAGAAAGAAATTCACGCCTACTGTCATCACCACCACTAAAGTGTTTCCGGGTAAAGATATCCTGCTTATGGATGGCATAGCCGTCGCCCAACGTGGCCATAAGGGCTGCCATGAGAGCAGAATACTCATAGTAACTATCGATGTTGGCACAGAACTTCTGGACGGGGTTCTGCATGGCAAGGATGGCAGAGTATTCACCGGTCTTGGTATAGAGCACACCGACACCATCCACGTCTTCAACGGAGAAGTAGATGTCCTTGAATATCTTTGCTTTTTTGCCGCCTGTACCAAAGGCTGCAACAGAGATTGCCATACCTATGCTGATGGCGATGAATATGAGGATTACATAGATAACCATCGGTTCCTGTTGTTAAAATGAAATGAGGGCAACCGGCAGTTTCCGACTGCCCCCATCAGTTGGTTTTCAATGGCCCATCATAACTTCGTCATGGTGGCATAGATGAAAATACCCTTGTCGGACTTCTTGGAATGAAGACCACGACGCTGTTTCACCATGATCAGCCCCGCACCGCAGCTGATGGAGATGACGGCAAAGGCCAGACCGATGATGAAACCTGCCATCGCATAGACAAGCATAAATCCAAGGATGCCGACAGCGGCAGTGATGGCCGCCCAGGTGATGTAGCGACCCTGCAGACCCATGAACTCCAAAGGACGCTGAAGCCCCTTGAACATCGGGTAAGCCGTGTATGATTCCGTTTCCTGTGCCATAACGCTTTAATCATGCATTTAGTTGGTGATGCCGAAGAAGAGAGGCAGCGCGTTGGCGGCTGCAATCAGGAAGATGCAGGCACCTACGACCATCATGATCTTCTTCTTCAAATTCTGCTGAATTTTTGTAAGTATCTGATACTCAGAAACTATTGAAGGCACAAAATAGCAAAAGGAACAAACTGGAA
>JBGUJU010000095.1:0-49476 GCA_045114065.1 Sodaliphilus sp. | reverse complement strand
GGGCATTGACCTGAACGTGGACGGCCTGTTTGACCGCACCGAGACGCCGGGCAGCACCAGCGAGACAACCGTCCTGGACGGCGTCACTGTCAGCCGCAGCATCGAGAGCAACACCAGCAGCCGCAACAACTTCTGGGCCTCGAAGCTCATCCTAAGTTACCCCGTTTGGCAGGGCAACCTGTCGGTGGGCGGTGAATACTCCTACAACCACCGCACCGATGCCTACTCGTTCTCGGCCACGGCAAGTGTTCCCGTCAAGGCCACCGACACCGAGATCAACGAGTCGTCGACGGCAGCCTTTGTGGAGTTTGGCCGCCGCTTCGGCCTGGTATTCGCCCAGGTGGGCCTGCGCTACGAGCATCTGAAGAATGACTACTACAACTTCAATGAGCGTGAAGACGAGATGTGCCGCGATTATGGCGACTGGTTCCCCACGTTTGTGGTGTCGGCTCCAGTGGGCAAGGTGCAGCTGTCGCTGTCCTACCGCCGAGACATCCAGCGCCCCGCCTACAGCAGTCTCACCAGCTCGACCGTCTATATCAACCGTTACAGCTATCAGAGCGGCAATCCCTACCTGAAGCCCACCTACACCCACAGCCTGGTCTTCAATGCCGCCTACCAGTGGATGAACCTGTCGCTGAACTACGCCCGTATCAAGGACTCCGAGACGATGTCCACCGAGCCTTATCCCGGGTCCGATGATCCGCTCGTCAGCCTCGTGCATCCCATCAACAGCAAGGAGAGCTACAACCGGCTGACCATCATGCCGTCGTTGAGACCCGTGTTTGGATGCTGGCATCCCACATGGACGGCGATTGCCATCTTCCAGAACTACAAGACGCCGACTGCCGACGGTTCCATCCTCACGCTGAACCACCCGTATCTGGGCTTGACGTGGAATAACGACATCGAGCTGCCGCACGACTGGCGCCTGAACGCTATGTTACAAGTGACATCGCGCGGTGACTACGACAACTTCCGCATCACCAAGAGCAGGTTCTATAGCGGCATCGGAGTGCAGAAGGACATCAGCCTGCAGCACCTTGGCTCACTGACCGTCGACGCACGCTGCATGGACATTTTCAACACCAGCAAGGCTGGGGCTACCATCTTCGGACCGCGAGAGTTGACCACCAGCAATCCTGCCCGACGCACCTTCTCCCTTGACCTCACCTGGAAGTTCAACAGTGCAGGCAGCAAGTACCGCGGTACCGGCGCCGGCGAGAAGCAGAAGGCGAGAATGTAATATTTTGCTGTTAGTGACGTTAGTGTCTTTAAAGACCTTAAGGACACTAACGTCAATCAAATTGAGAAAAAATGACGATCAGATTAGAACAACCCGGTGATTACCGTGAGGTGGAGAATCTCACCCGTGAGGCTTTCTGGAACGTCTATCGTCCCGGCTGCACCGAGCATTATGTGCTCAATCAGTACAGGAGTAATCCCGACTTCGTCCCTGAACTTGACCTCGTGATGGAGGAGGATGGCAAGATCATAGGCCATGTGATGTTTTCAAGGGCCGAACTCGTCCTCGACGACGGCACGAGGGTGCCCTCATGGACTTTTGGGCCCATCAGCATCCATCCTGACTATAAGCGTAAGGGTTACGGACTCAAGTTGCTGAACTATGCGCTGGAGAAAGCCCGCGAATTAGGCATCGGCTTCATTTGTATGGAGGGTAACATCAATTTCTACCGCCATGCTGGCTTTGACTTGGCCAGCAAACTGGGCATTCATTATCATGCCGAGCCGCGCGATGCCGAGGTGCCTTATTTCCTCGCCCAGGAACTTATCCCCGGCTGGCTGAAGAGCAAGGGCGTCACCGAGGCGACCTACGGTCCTCCCAAGGGCTACTTCGTCGCCGACGAGAACCCCGAGGCCTTTGAGGCTTATGAGGCGACTTTCCCAGAGAAGGTAAAACTTCACCTGCCAGGGCAACTGGTATAGCCATCGAGGATATGAAACAGGAAATCAATCCAAAGGATACGAATCGGGCGGTGGCATTCGAGTTGTGGATGAAATCACCCATGCCGATGGTGACGCTCACCAAGACCTTCGACGTGACACGGCTGTATAAGGTAAGCCGGCGGCGCGGGCTGAAGTTCAACATGCTCCTGTGCTGGTGCATCGGCAAGGCTGCATCACGGATTGAGGAATTTTACATGTTGCCCCAGTACGGGAAACTGTACAAATATGACCGCTTAGCCATCAATGTGATAGTGAATAACTGCAATGGGGGCATCAATTCTTGTGATCTCCTCTATTGTGATGACTTGGAGAAATTCAATAGAGACTATACGGCGTTGACTCAGTCGGCAAGCAGTTCGTGTCAGAGCACCTTTGTAGATGATAACATGGTGATAGGGACATCGGCCATGACGGCGACTGAACTCGACAGCATCGTCAACCAGTACACCGACCAGTTCTGCAACCCGATGGTGATGTGGGGCCGATACCGCAAGAAGTGGCTAAAAGTCTCCCTTTCCATTTCCTTCCAGTTCCATCATGTACAGATGGACGGTGGCCACGCCGCGCGTTTCCTGGAAGAGCTGCAGAAGGCTATCAATGGATTAAAATGAATTAAATCAGTTAATAACAGTATAACGATGGAACAGAAATTTTGTCAGAGCTGCGGAATGCCGCTCACCGAGGAATTGCTCGGCACCAATGCCGACGGCACCAAGAACGAGGACTACTGCGTCTATTGCTACAAGGATGGCAAGTTCCTGCAGGATTGCACGATGGACGAGATGATCGAGCATAGTGCCCAATTTGTTGACGAGGTCAACAAGGGTCTGCCGCAGCCCATCACACGGGAGGAATACATCGGTCAGATGAAGATGTACTTCCCCCATCTGAAACGCTGGCGCAAGGAGATGACCATCCATGATGCAATGCCTGAAAACCCTGCCCTGGCGGGAGTTAAAGACCTGATTGCCAAGATGGCCGACACATTGCCCGTCACCTTTATCTCGTCGGTGGACGAGGAGGGCTTCCCCTGCACCAAGGCGATGCTGTCGCCTCGTGTGCGTGAAGGTATTAAGGTGTTCTATTTCACCACTAACACCTTCTCCCTGCGTGTGGCACATTACAAAGCCAATCCTAAGGCATCTATCTATTTCTGTGATGCCGAGGGGTTCAAGGGCATGATGCTGCGCGGCACTATGGAGGTGCTGACTGATGCAGCAAGCAAGGAGATGATCTGGAGGGAAGGTGACACCGAATACTACCCCGGCGGCGTCACCGACCCCAACTATTGCGTGCTGAAGTTCACCGCGACCGATGGCCGCTTCTACAGCGACTACTATCCCCGCAGTTTTGTGATAGAGTGATGATTATTCCTGCTCGCAGATGAGACGGGCAAGGTCATTGAGTTGAAGGCATTGGTCACGTTTGATGGTCAATGCCTCGTTGTGGTGTTCCCATGGGGCAAGGATGAGCAACTGGCCGCGCGCACAGGCCTCCATGCGTGTACCGCCGGGCTTTGCCAGATCGGTAAATCCGTTTTCCTGCAAGTAAATCAAGGGCAATCCCTCATCAAAGGCTGCACGCATGACTGCTTTTTCGCCTGGCGAAATGGCTGGCGAAACGAGTACCGCACCTTGGCGTGCTGCGGTCAGGAAACGGGATACTGTAGAATAGATTTCGGCATCGTTTAAGCGACGGGAACACTGTACCTGGAGTTTGACAGGCCGGTCGAGCAAGAATCGGTTGCCAATAGCCGTGAAGGTCGTTCCGGCTGCAATCACGTCGCGTTGTACACGGAACAGGTCGGGATGTTCGCGCTTCATCAATAGGCGACGCGGATTGTCTTTCAGATAGCACAGCCATGTCTCAAGTTGCCCCGAGCGCAGCAACAGCTTGTCATTGTAGCCGCGGGCAAAAAGCAGGCCATGTGTTCTGTCCTCGCCTCGGCAGTCTTTTTTGGTTAGTGCACTCTGCTGTAGTTCCGTTTGTTGCGTTGACAACGCAACAGACGGGACGGACGGCTGGCCTAGTATCTGCTCTCGGTAATGGCGGTTGCAGCTTTGCTTGAAGCCTCGAAGTGCTATGCCCAACGGCTTTTCCATCTTTTCCTTGACAAAGAGGATCCCATGCAGGTGGTCTGGCATCATCTGGAGGGCGATAACCTCCACTTCAGGATGGTGCTGTGTAGTTGCCCACCATTCATCTGCAACACGTTGCCCCAACAGCGAGATCTCAATATGGGGAAAATCTGGAGAACCCACGGGTGCATCGCTCCTGCCCACGACTTTTCCAAAGAGTGGACGACGACCCTCGGTCACCATTGTAATCATGTAGATTTGTCTCCCCGTATAGTCATGGCCCACACAGCGCCGAAGCATGGACGGCTTTTTCTCACCGGCAAAGGCCTTCTGTGCTTCATAAGTCTCTTTCTTCATCGCTATGCATTTTGAGTGGTTGTCTCTTCTCTATCTTCTTCCGTTCCGTTTGTTGTCGTTCCGTTTGTTGCGTTGTCAACGCAACAGACATTACAATTGCAAAATTACAACTAATCACAATAAAAGAATCACTTCTTTACATTAATATTTAGATTATCTCATAATGCTTCTAGTAATTTGCGGAATTGCACTACCTTTGCACGCATGATGAATCCGATCGCCATTAGACTTCTCAATCAGCAGCTGATCTGCCCCCAGTTCAACGACCCTGCCGAGGTGGTGAACCACATGGGCGCCATTCAGGCTCAGGAATACCGCATGATGCGTTGGGCAGTCGCTATGCGCACCCGCAAGCCCTCGGCCAGTGCCTTCAAGCGAGCTTATGACAGCGGGCAGATCATCCGTCTGCACCTGATGCGTGGCACATGGCAGTTGGTGTCGCCCCAGGACTACTGGCTCTTGCTCGCCCTGTGTGCCCCCAAAGCCCTGGCGGTGACCCAGGGTTGGATGCATAGCAACCACATCAGCATCCCCGACGAGGAGGTGTCGCGCATCCGCGACATCCTTATCAGGACAGCTGGCGACTTGGGAAGCGCCATCAAGGAGGACTTCGTCCAGGCCTTGATCACGAGAAATATAGCGATGGATGACCACCGGCTGTCTTATCACATCCGTATGGCAGAACTGTCGGGTATCTTGTGTAGCGGCGATCTCTTGCCCATGAAGGCTACCTATGCGCTAGCCGCCGAGAAAGTGAAACCCAGCATGCAGGTTGTTGACCGTGACGAGGCGCTGTTGATACTGACTCGCAAATATTTCAAGAGTCGCCAGCCCGCAACGCTTGAGGACTTCGTGTGGTGGTCGGGACTGAACATTGGCGACTGCCGCCATGGCATTGAACTCATGGGCAACACGATACATGAAGAAAAATGGCGTGGATGGTCATTCTACATGACGGATGGATGCCGCACACGCGGTTTCCGCAAGGGCCGTTATCTCCTGATTCCCCCTTATGACGAATACCTCATCAGCTACAAGAGCCGCGACATTGTTCTCTCACCTGACTTTAGACACAAGGCGCACAATAATAGCGGCATCTTTCAGCCCATTATCGTCCACGACGGCATCGTCTGTGGCAATTGGAAACCTTTCAAGGACGACCATCAAGCCGATTTCTTTATCGGGAAGCATGATGCTGGCGTTCAAGAAGAGTGGGGCAGGTACAAGAGATTTAATCTTTCTTCCAGAACGAGCGGGTGAAGATGACAAGGACGGTGAACAGTTCCAGACGTCCCACCATCATCTCGAAGGCGAGCATCCACTTGGCACCAGGATGCAGGGCTACCCAAGAACCGTTGGCCCCGGTTACGCCGTAACCGATGCCCACGTTGCTGATGGCTGACATCGACGTGTACATCGCATCAAATACGGGAATGCCGTAGAATGTAAGGTAGAGGGCAACCACCATGATGATCAGTATATACACTGTGAAGAAAGTGTTCACCTTGCTCACCACATGGTTGGGGATGGGCTTGCCGTCGATGTGGACAGCGCGCACCGAGTTGGTGTGCAGCACGCGGTAGAATTCGTTGGCGGTGTGCTTGAGCAGCACGATCAAACGGTCCATCTTGGCACCGCCCGACGTAGAACCTGCCATACCACCGAAGAACATCATCACCATCAGAATGACAGTGACAAACTCGCCACTGTTCTCGTAGTCAAAGGTCGAGAAACCCGTTGACGTGATCGCCGACAACGTATCGAATGCGCCGTAAATCAATCGGTCACCGTTGTTGTCGAGGAAACCCATGTAAATCATATACAGGAAGATGCCCACCGTGGTAACCAGCGTCGTCATCCAGTACCATCTGAAGGTGTTGTTTTTCCTGATGAACTTGAAGTTGCCGCGCAGGGTCGCAGCGATGATCGAGAAACTGATACCACCAATGAACATGAAGATGATGACCACAATGAACACATAGCTCGAATGCCAGTAGTCCAGACCGATGTTCTTGGTGGAATATCCGCCTGTCGAGGTCGTCGTCATCGCGTGGCATACCGCGTCAAACCAGTCCATCGGTCCAACAAAGAGCAGGATGGAGAGCAAAGCCGTCAAGCCTATGTAAATCAGCCACAGGTCCTTGGCGGTCTGGCTTACTCGTGGGCGTAGGCGTTCGTGGGTGATGCCCGTCACCTCTGAATTGAATAGGGCGATACCACCTTTCTGATTCAGCATGGGGATGACGGCAAGGGTGAACAGGATGATTCCCATGCCGCCGATCCACTGGGTCATGGCACGCCAGAACAACACGCCGCGCGGTATCTCCTCGACATAGCGGATAACGCTCGACCCAGTAGTGGTAAAGCCCGCCATGGTCTCAAAGAAGGCGTCGGTCACGTTGTTGAATGTTTCAGAAAACAGGTAGGGTAGCATGCCGAACACCGAGAAGAACACCCACACCGTGGCAGTGAGCATCAGGCCCTCACGTTTGTGCATCGACTTGCTGTGAGGCTTGATGCCGAAGGCCATAATCACACCGGCTAATGCAGTGATGGCAGTGCTGTAGATGAATGCCTTCAGCGATGAGGGTTCATCAAACCACCATGAGATGGCCAGTGGTAGCAGCATGAAAGCCGCTTCGATAAGCAACAGCCAGCCCTGCATGCGCAGCACAATGGCGAAATTGATATGTTCGTTGGCGCGTTTGGGCATGATTACGAGAAATATTTGTCAAGTTTGTGGATGGCGCCCTGCAGACAGAAGACCACGACGTGGTCGCCCGCCTGGATACGTGTATTGCCGTCAACGAGTTGTCCCTTGCCGTCACGGACGAGACCGGCAATGGTAAAGTCGCGGCTCAGCTTCAAGTCTTTTACCGGGGCGCGGGTGACGCGGTCTCCTTCTTGGACAATGACTTCGGCAACTTCGGCATCGGCAAGGGCAAGACAACGGGCATTGTCCTCGTCGGCGTCGATCATGATTTGATAGATGCGGCTCGAGGCCAGAAGCTTCTTGTTCACGATGGTGCCGATGTTGAGTGCTTCGGCCTCGTTGATGAACTGGATATCCTCGACCTGGGCGATGGTCTTGGGCACGCCGTTGGTCTTGGCGATCATGCACGCCATCATGTTGACGGCGCTGTTGTCACCCAGGGCAATGAAGGCGTCATAGTTGCTCACGCTCTCTTCCTCGCTCAATTCGGTGTCGCTGAAGTCGCCCTGCACCAGCTTGCAGTTGGGGTAGCGTTGGGCCAGTTCGTCACAGCGGTTCATATCCTGTTCGATGATTTTGATGTCCACAGTCTTGCCCAGGCGCTTGATGAGCTGCTCGGCAATTTCATTGCCACCCACTATCAGCACATTGCCAACGGGAGTCTGTACTTTACCGCATGCCTCGCGCACCTCATCGATGTGGTCGCGTGTCGTGGCAATATAGATGATGTCATTCTCCAGCACGCGGTCATCACCGCGCGGGATGATGATCTCGCGGTTGCGCTTGATGGCAGATACATGCAAGAAGTGGCTGATGTTGGACACGTCCTTGAGCATCTGGTTGACGATGCTGGCATTGGAACGGATCTTGACGCCCACGACAATCAGCTCTCCGTCAAACAGTTCAAACCAGTTGCGGGCCCAGGTACGCTTTAATGCACTGCTGATTTCCTTCGCTGCCAGCATCTCGGGATAAATCAGGTGGTCAATACCCAGTTTGGTGATATGGTCGCGCCACTTGGGGCTGAAGAATTCGTCATTGTCAACGCGTGCTACGGTTTTCTTGGCACCCAATTTCTTGGCCATCGAACTTGCCAGGATGTTGCGCGCCTCGCTCTTGGTCACGGCGATAAACAAGTCGCATGAACCTGTCTTGATGGCATTCAGGTCGTTGAAGGAGATGGCGCTGCCCTGATGGGTGAGCAGGTTATAGTTCTCGAGCGGCTCGAGCTTCCTGTTCTCGACATCCATGACGATGATGTCCTGCTCCTCGTTGCTGAGCATCTTGGCCAGATGGGTTCCGACTTCTCCTGCGCCGGCAATAACGATTCTCATTGTCTTATCATTTAGTTTCTAGTTTCACTCACTTTGCTCGTGCAAGGTGGGCTGCGTCTTAGCAATTGAAAGCAAGCTTTCATTGCATTCGGCTTGCACCGCCTTTCTTGTTTCTAGCAGTTGATTTTCAGTTGTTGACTGCTAATAGCTCAAGGATTACCTTCTCTAGCGATTGGGCATCCATGCCGCAGCGTTCATACAGTTCGGCAACAGTGCCTTGATGCACAAACTCGTCCTGTACACCCAGCATCCTGAGTCGATTGGTCTTGTCGTGACGGGTCAGCCACTCGGCGACTGCCGAACCCAAGCCGCCCACCACGGTGCCGTCCTCGATGGTGATCAGGTTATCGTAATGAGCCGTCACCTCCTCGAGAATCTCCTCGTCGATGGGCTTGAGGTAGATCATGTCATAGTGTCCCACCTTGATGCCGCGCGCGGCAAGGCGGTTGACGACATCAATGACCTCGTTACCGATGTGGCCGATACTCAGCACAGCCACTTTCTCGCCCTCGTGCATGCGTCGGCCACGGCCAACTGGCAGTGTCTGCATCTCGTTGTGCCAGTCAGCGATGACGCCCTTGCCGCGCGGATAGCGGATGGCGAACGGTCCCATGCCGTCCTGTTGGGCGGTGAACATGAGGTTGCGCAGGTCGTGCTCGTTGATGGGCGATGCCACGACCATACCGGGGATACAGCGCAGGTAGGCGAGATCAAACAAGCCGTGATGGGTCACGCCGTCCTCGCCGACGATGCCACCGCGGTCGATGCAGAAGGTGACCGGCAATCCCTGAATGGCAACGTCATGGATGATTGAGTCATAGCCGCGCTGCAGGAAGGTGCTATAGATGGCGCAGTAGGGGTGCATGCCATCCTTGGCAAGGCCGCCGGCAAAGGTCACCGCATGACCCTCGCTGATACCCACGTCAAAGGCGCGACGAGGCATGACCTCGAGCATCATCGACATGGACGTGCCGCTGGGCATAGCGGCGGTAATGCCCACGATCTTATCATTTTTCTCAGCAAGTTCCACAAGTGTCTTACCGAAGACGTCTTGATACTTGATGGGACCTCCCTTGCCGCCCTTGATGCGCTCGCCGGTCTCCTCGTCAAATTTGCCTGGTGCATGCCAGGTGGCAGGATCGGCCTCGGCAGCGGCAAAGCCTTTGCCCTTGACGGTGCGCACATGCACCAGCTTGGGGCCTGTCATATCCTTAATCTCACGGAAAACCTTCACCAGTCGTTTCACATCATGACCGTCATAGAGTCCGAAGTAGCGGATATTCAAGCCTTCAAAGATATTCTGCTGACCGGAGAACAACGACTTCAAGGCGTTGCTGAATCGCATGATCAATCCCTTGCGGCTATCGTTGATGACCTTGTGACGGCGCAGGAACTGGTAGGTCTTGTAGCGCAGTTTGTTGTAGCGGCGTGAAGTGTGCAGGTCGCTCATGTAGTGGCTCAAGGCACCCACGTTGGCATCAATCGCCATGTCATTGTCATTCAGGACAATAATCAGGTTGTTGGGATTGGTAGTGGCATTGTTGATGCCCTCAAATGCAAGACCGCCACTGATGCTTGCGTCGCCGATGACGGCGACCACCTTGCGGTCCTGGTTATCCTGCAGCTCGGCGGCGATAGCCATGCCCAGGGCTGCTGAAATGGAGTTGGATGCATGACCGGCGGTGAAGGTGTCATACTCGCTCTCGGCGGGGTTGGGGAAACCGCTCAGGCCGTCCAACTTGCGGTTGTCATCAAACTGGTCGCGGCGACCTGTAAGGATCTTGTGGGCATAGGCTTGGTGGCCAACATCCCACACGAGACGGTCGTCGGGTGTGTTGAACACATAGTGTAAAGCTACCACGATTTCCACTGCACCCATGCTGGATGCAAAGTGGCCCGGGTTGCTCGACAACTCGTGTATCATATATTGGCGCAATTCATGGCACACCTCAGGCAGCTGGTCAACACTGAGTTTCCTCAGGTCGGCAGGAGTGTCTATTTGTGCCAACAGCGGGCAGTGTTCTTGTATGTATGGTTTAGTGGTCATTCGTCAGTCTTTTTTTCTCACATATTTCTTGTAAAGTGGTACAAACACAATGATGCCCGACGCCACAATGGTAAAAATCACCATGAAGTCAATCTTGGCAGCCCGTGAGAGCAACATCCAGCACAGTCCAACCCATAGCAGCAGGATGCAGGCAAATCTGATTAAGTTTCCCGTTGTCATTGCATGTACTTCTTTACAGTCATTTATAACTTGCAAAGGTAATAATAAGTTTTCAGTTTTCAATTGTCGTCAATCAGTTTTTTCATTTTCTGTTCTGAGAATAGTATAACAAAAAAGGACGGTCGCAGCAATTTGCAACCGTCCAAGGGTATAATAGATTGCCTATTATTCAGGAATTTACCAAGTGCCGCTCAGCAGGTAGTTGATGAGAACGGTAACGTCATTGATTGCGATCTTGTTGTCAAGATCGCAATCGGCAGCGCTAAGGTCAACACCAGTGGCATTATTCGACAGCAGGTATTCAATCAAGATGGTCACATCGGTGATGTTGATGCGTCCGTTATTGTTCACGTCACCACGGGTCGAGGGGATGGGAATGATATAACCCTCATAAGGCATCAGATTGATGATCATCTCGTTGGCAGAGCTACCATAGCAGCTGAAGTCCCAATACTCATCGTCACCATAAGGATAGAAGCCGAAAGCACCAAACTCAAACCAACCATTAAATCTTTCATAGAAACCCCAGTTCATGTGGAGCTTGTTATCAGTATCAATTCCGTCAAGTACCCATGCATGGCCATCGACAAAGTCAACATTGTGATAAGGGATAGGACGTCCTGCACTCAACTCCGTAATGATGCGGTCAATCCATTCCTCTTCACTATATTTATTGTCGTTGTCGCAATAGTATGAGGGATCGAAGCCAATCAACTTGAAATCACTGCGGTAACCGAAAAACGAAAAAGCGTCTCTTTGGTCGTAAGAGTATGCGCCTGTCGAAGTGCCTGAATTACCATAGCGTGCTTTGCAAGCATGACCAGCATAGCGACATAATTTGGCAACAGCCTCGGCCTGCTCAGTGGTATAAGTGCCTAGGCTTACACCACCGGTTGAGGGGTTGTAAATGGTATATGCAGGAAGCATCAAGCTGTAGTCAAACGTGGTTGCATCAAGTGCGGGAATTGAGCCAGTTCCGTTTACGTAATATGATGACATTGCGTTGCTACCCTCAGGGTATTTCCAATAGTACATGATTTGAGCCATAGCCAGGGGAGCACAGCCGACTGCTGTATGTTGTGTACCTTTCATCGGTGTAAAGCGGTCCATAGGCTCGTTCTGGCCCCAAGTTGACTCGGTCAGCGGTTCAATAAATATGTTGCGACTGGGAGCCTTCCTGGGAACGAGTTTTCCCTTGTAGTTCTGCATGGCTTCAATCTGCTTCTTGTACATGTTCAGTTGGCCCTTCATGCTGGCGGGCATCTCGTTCAAGTCAATGTTGCCCTTGTCGCTATAGGCGAGAATCTGCCTAGCGTGGTCGTCACCGGCAACGATAACCCAACCGCCGCCCTGGAGGTTGAACACGTAGTAGGCATTGCCCTTGACGCTCGAAGCCTCGGAGTGAATCAACTTGATGTCAGAATTGGTCGCAGCCTTGAGGGTGCCATGGCCTGCACGCTGGTTGATGAAATTCTTGGCTGCCATGCGTGCTGCATTAGCATCAATACTTTCGGCGTTGGCATTAAAACCAAACAAAGCGAGTGCTGCAATAGCACCTGCTGTAATAATGTTTTTGATGTTCATTTGAGTAAAAAATAAAGTTTATAGTTGATATTGTATAAAACGGCTAATTAAGATATGGTCTGCAAAAGTAAGTATTTTATTTCGTTATTCAAAAAAACACATAGAAAAATAATGATACTCATGGAGTTTGGTAATATCAGAGCACATCAAGTTTTCTTGAAATGCCACATGACAGCCGAGTTGGCGCTGATGGTGATTGCCAGCATGCAGTCGCTTGATAGTGCCACCTCACAGGTCTCGCCACTGAACAATTCTCGACAAATGTAATGGCCTTGTGGCATATGGGCGCACTCGAGGGCGTGCTGTGGGATACGCACGCTCGTATCTATTGCCTGATCACCGAAGTTGACGACAACAAGCGTCATTTCTCCGCCGCAGTGGCGCAGGTAGGCATACTGTCGATAACCATCGAGCGTGTCTTGATTGACATACATCAGGTCAAAGAAGTCACCTCGTGCCAGCGTCTTCTCACTGTTGCACATGCGCATCAGGCGACTATAGAAGGTGCGCAGCCTGCGTTCGTCGGCAGTGGGGCGCCCTTGGTGCCAGCGGCGCAGGGTGGGAACACTCCAGTAGTCAAAGATGGTTGTCCTGCCGTCACGGCCGCTATAGCCCTCGGCATCGTCAGCTGGCTCGCCCAGCTCCTGCCCGGCATAGAGCATGAACGGGCAGCGTGTCATGGTGGCACTCACTACCAGCGCGGGCAGTGCCCTCCACGGGTCGCTGCAGAATTGCTTGGAAGCGATGCGCTGCTCGTCGTGGTTCTCGAGGAAATTGAGCATGTGGTCGCCCAAGCCTTCCACCGTCTGCCAGCAGCGGGTGAGGTCGCTGGCTGGCCATCCGTCACACAGGATGCCGCGCAGCGTGTCATAAAGGGTCACCTTGTCATACAAGTAGTCAAACCCGCCATCATGGATGTAACTATAATATAATGTGACATCATAGATCTCGGCTATGAAGATGACATCGGGCTTGATTTCCTTGATTTGCTTGATTGCCCATTGCCAGAATGCCACGGGCACCATGTGAGCCATGTCGCAGCGGAACCCGTCAACGCCCTTGTCGACCCAGAACTTGAGGATGTCGAGCATCTTGGTCCACGTGGGTGGGATGGGGGAGAAGTGGGTGCTGCCGTTCCACGGGTCAACACCATAGTTGAGCTTGACGGTCTCATACCAGTCGTCACGGTTGGGCGAGGCGGTATAGCAGTCGTTGCCCGTGGCGCGGGCGGGAAATTCGCGGTAGGCGTCATCGCCGTTTCCGAGCTCTACACCATGAGGGGCAAACTCCTGTCCCGTGATATAGTAGAAATTGTTTTTCGGGTCAAAGAACATCATGGGGTTGTCGCCCTCGCCCAGGTCCTCCACGCCAGCGGGTCGGGCGTCACTCTCATATTGGCGTGCCACGTGGTTGGGCACAAAGTCAATGATGACCTTCAGCCCTGCATGGTGGGTGCGCTCGACGAGTGACTCAAACTCTGCCATGCGGTTTTTTACCTTGGTGGCGAAGTCGGGGCACACGTCATAGTAGTCGCGGATGGCATAGGGCGATCCCGCCTTGCCTTTGACCACATGGGGATTGCAGGGTGTGATGCCCTGGCGCGTATAGCTGGTGGCTGTCGCATGCTCGATAATGCCGGTATACCACACGTGGGTAGCCCCCAGTGTTTTGATCGACTTCAGGCATTTCTCGTCAATCTCGTTGAACTTGCCGCATCCGTTCTGCCTGATAGTGCCATTGGGCACACATTTCTCATTGAGGTTGGTGAACCAGCGAGGCATCAGCTGGTAGATGATCATCTTTTTCTTCTCTTTCATGCCGCAAAGTTAGGGAATTATTTGTAGAAACGCAAAATCTTGCGTCTCTCCAATAATTTAACTACTTTTGCAACCTGTAATGTGAGCTGTGCTCGCAGGTTAAAGGTTAATGGTTAATGAAGCATCCGCATTCCGCCATCTCTCAACTGTTAACTAAAAACTAACTGCTAATGGCTAAAGGCTAATACGAACGACTACTGACTAGCGACTAAAGACTAAAAAATATGATTTCATTCGAGAGTGATTACAACAATGGCTGCCACGAGGCAATTCTCAAGCGGCTGATGGAGACCAACGACGAGCGTGCTACGGGCTATGGCCTGGACGATTTCTGCAACAGTGCCCGCGACAAGGTGCGTGCCGCCTGTGAGATGCCTGATGCCGATGTATTCTTTCTGGTGGGCGGCACTCAGACCAATGCCACCGTCATCGATGCCATCCTGCGCGGCTATCAGGGCGTGCTCTCTGTCGAGACAGGCCACATCAATGTCCATGAATCCGGAGCCATTGAGTTCGGTGGTCACAAGGTGCTGTCCTTGCCCTCCCACGACGGCAAGATGGATGCCGGCGAGCTGCGCCAGTGGCTTGAGGCATTCTACGGCGATATCGCCTACGAGCACATGGTTTTCCCCGGCATGGTCTATATCACCTTTGCTACCGAGATGGGCACCATCTACTCCCGCGCCGAGCTCGAGGCGATATATGACGTCTGCAAGCAATATGCGTTGCCGCTGTTCATCGATGGAGCTCGCTTGGGCTACGGGCTTATGGCGGAGGGTTGTGATGTCACCCTGCCGCAGTTGGCTCGCCTGTGCGACGTCTTCTATCTGGGCGGCACCAAGTGTGGCGCTTTGTGCGGAGAGGCTGTTGTCTTCTCGGGCATGCGGGCGCCAGCCCATTTCTTCACTACGGTCAAGCAGCATGGGGCCCTCATGGCCAAGGGGCGCCTGCTCGGCATCCAGTTTGACACCCTGATGGAAGACGGCCTCTACTTCAAGATTGCCCGCCATGCCGTGCAGCAGGCGATGCGATTGCGTGATGCCTTTGTCAGCAAGGGTTACAAGATGTACAGCAATTCCCCGACCAATCAGCAGTTCGTCCTGCTTGACAAGGACACCATCCAGCTTCTGGAGAAGGACTTCGTCTTTGAGCAGTGGTTCCCCGTCGGCGACATGATGAACTGCCGCTTTGTCACCAGCTGGGCAACCCTCCCCGGCGACGTCGATGCCCTGATCGACGCCCTGCCTGTTTCGAAATAGGCTTTTTAACCAGTAAATAACTATAAACTTATGAAAAATTGGATGAGATTGATGATTGCGGCTCTTGTGGTCGCCAGCTGCTCTGTTGCAGCTCATGCTGGAGTCGTTGATATGGATGGTGCCCGCGCCATCGCTACCGACTTCTTGTCGCAACGACACGAGGGAAGAAGAATGAACACACCCAAGACTGATGTTTCGCTGTCCTATACCCGTTTCTCTTCGGTGAGCCCTACCGTTCCCGTATTCTATGTGTTTAATGATGAGAATAACGGTGGCTGGGTGATCGTGGCTGCCGATGATCGCGCCGAGCAGATTTTGGGGTATAACATGACTGGAAATATCGACATGGATGCGATACCTTGCAATATGCGCGCTTGGCTTGACGAGTACGGTTGCCAGATTGAGTATCTGCAACAGCATCCTTCCCTGGAGACCAAGAATGGCAAACGCGCCACAAGGACAGATATTGCCGATATCGATCCCCTGATCTCTACAACATGGGATCAGTCGTCGCCTTACAATACGGAATGTCCTAAAATTTCTAACAAATATCCATATACTGGATGCACGGCAACTGCTCTGGCTCAAGTGATGAATTATTATCAATATCCCACGAGTGCATGTCTCCCAATCCCGTCCTATGTCACAAAAACCAACGCGATGAGTGTGCCGGCATTGCCCGAAACGACCTTTGACTGGTCCAACATGCTGGACTCCTATGATGCTTCTTACACGACTGCCAACAAGACTGCAGTTGCTACCTTGATGCGCTATTGCGGTCAGGCTTTGTGTATGGATTATGGATTGAGTTCCAGTTCGGCATATCTTGAGCTGATACCTTATGTGCTTGCTCGCTATTTTGGCTATGACAGAACAGCTCCGTCCCGTGTTGTCTCGAGAGAATACTATGATGATGACACCTGGATCCAGATGCTTTGTGATGAGTTATCCCAAGGACGCCCCTTGCCCTATACCGGCAATAACGGCAGTGGCGGTGGACACACGTTCATCGTTGATGGCTATTCCGATGGCAGTTTTCATGTGAATTGGGGCTGGAGTGGCAAGTATAATGGTTTTTTTCAGCTCTCGGCCTTCACTCCTCCTAACCACGATTACACTCAAGGACACAAGGCAGTATTCGGCATCTTTCCTGATTGTGCCGATGTCAATAATGATGGTAAAGTCAGCATTTCGGATGTCAGCGATTTGATTAATATGCTGTTGAACGGTACATCGAGCACTTCTCCTCAAGCGGGAGACATCAATCATGACGGCAAGGTGACCATCAATGATGTTACAGCCCTGATAGGTAGGCTCTTGAACTCAAGTGATGTAGCTGGTGTTGTCGAGACATACACGGTCAACGGTGTTTCATTTGACATGGTGATGGTTGAAGGTGGCACTTTCTCCATGGGCGCGACGGCAAGCCAGACTGGCGAAGCGGCGTCAAACGAGTCTCCTGTTCATCAAGTGACGCTCTCATCATTCTATATAGGCAAGACCGAAGTGACTCAGGAGCTCTGGCAGGCTGTGATGGGCAGTAACCCGTGTGCGATAAGAGGTGTCACGTTACCCGTCTATAGTGTTAGTTGGGATGACTGCCAGCAGTTTATTGCTAACCTGAACGCACTGACCGGTAAGCAATTCCGTCTCCCCACCGAGGCACAATGGGAATTTGCTGCCAGGGGAGGTGTCAAGGGCCATGATTACAAATATGCTGGCAGCGATGATGTCGGTGCTGTGGCATGGTATGATGAAAACGCTGTGTCGTCCTTTACTATGGAAGTCGGCCTGAAGGCGCCCAACGAATTGGGATTGTACGATATGAGCGGCAATGTCTTTGAGTGGTGTGATACTTATTGGCATGGTTACACATCGGCTGCACAGACCGATCCTCAAGGTCCTTCAACGGGAACTTACCGCGTGTATCGTGGTGGCAGTTGGTATACTGAATCTTCTCGTTGCCGCGTATCATCACGTGGTGGCGGCACTCCTGACAAGACCTCTACTATCATTGGCCTGCGCTTGGCGCTATAAAGGTCCAATGGTTCCATGATTAATAATGGCGGGAATGGGGCGTCAACCCACTGGCTTTCCCGCCATTTTTGTTTTTGGCATCAGTCATCAATGCTTAAAAAAGTCTTGTCTCCAGCTGTTTAGCACCCAGGTGAAAAGGCGTGAGAGGTCCCGTCGGTTTTCATGATTGGGGTGTCGTCGGTGTTGTTACGGGTTGTTAAAGTTGTTTGACATCAGCACCATGTCAATAATTTTTTGTAACTTTGCGCGTTTTTAATAAAAGGAGATGGCGAATATCCTGAACATAGAGACATCGACCGAGGTTTGCTCGGTGGCGCTGACCAGTGAGGGGCAAGTGCTGGACCATCGTGAGAACTACGAGGGCCAGACCCATGCCACCATGCTGAGCCAGTATGTCAAGGAGATGCTGGATTACGCCCGCTCCCGTGAGATGAAACTGGATGCTATCGCCGTGAGCATCGGCCCCGGGTCTTATACGGGACTGCGCATCGGGCTGAGCGAGGCCAAGGGCCTTGCCTTCGGCTTGCAGGTGCCCCTCATCGGGGTGAATACACTGCAGCTGATGACGGTGAGCACGATGTTCAACCACTTCATTGAGGAAGACAAGGTGCTCTATGTGCCGATGATTGATGCCCGCCGCATGGAGGTCTATACCGCTGCCTACACGCCTGCCCTCGAGGCTGTCGTGGAACCCCAGGCGATGATCCTTGACGAGCACTCGTTCGAGGCGCAGCTGGAGCAGGGCTATACGCTCGTGTTCATGGGCAACGGTAGCGATAAGGCCCATCAGGTTCTTGACCACGAGGGCGTTCGCTTCATCGAGGGTGTCAAGCCCGTGGCAGTCGATATGATGGCGCTTGCCGAGCGAGCCTATCGCAATGGAGACTTCATTGATGTTGCCTACAGCACACCGTTCTATCTCAAGGAGTTCCAGGCCACCAAGCCCAAGAATCCCGTCCTGAACCTATGACTAGGGACTAGTAACTAAAAACAAAGAAAAAACAATAGACTAGCGATTAGCGGCTAGTGACTAGCGACTAAAAACTATGCTGACATATAACTCACAACTCAAGACCCTGGTGCTGCCCGAATACGGCCGCAACATTCAGCAGATGGTGGACCACTGCCTCGAGATTGAGGACCGTGACGAGCGCACCCGTTGCGCCTACACCATCGTGCAGAACATGGCCAATATGTTTCCCCAGCTACGTGCCGAGACCGACTATCAGCACAAACTGTGGGACCACTTGATGATCATGAGCGGTTTCCAGCTTGATGTGGACTTCCCCTTTGATGATATTATCAAGGAGGAGAACCTGGAGACCAAGCCTGAGCCCATACAGTATGAGCTGCAACCCATCAAGTTTCGCCACTATGGCAAGAACATTGAGCGAATGATTGCCCGCGCTGCCGAGTATCCCGAAGGGGAAGAGCGTGACGCCCTGGTGATGCTTCTTGCCAATCACATGAAGAAACTCATCTTCCAAATCAATAACGAAGATGTCGAGGATGCCAAGATCTTTAAGGACCTGGCCTACTACAGCCACGGCGTGATTCGCCTGGATCCGGAGACTCATCACCTGCACGAGTATCAGGTAGTAAAGCCAGCCCAACCAACCGGCAAGAAAAAGAAAAAGAAATAGTTTAAGCGAGCTGAGCTCGCAGTTTAGAGTTTTACGGCTAACAACTAGAAACTAGAGACTAGAAACTAAAATATGATACTACGCGAGGAACTTATAGCAATCGGTCACTACAACAAGCCACACGGCGTTGTCGGCGAGATATCGGCAACCGTCGATGTGGACTATGACGTGTTGCAGTCCCTCACGTGCCTGGTCAGCGAGATTGACGGGATCTACGTCCCCTTCTTTGTCAACGCATGCCGACCCAAGACCGCCGATACCGTCTTGCTCACGATTGATGGCATCGCCAGTGAACAAGAGGCGGCGCGGCTCGTCAATCATGACATCTTTGCCCTCAAGCGCGATTATAGTGCTGCCAGCGACGAGGCTGATGCCGATGGCTATCCTCTGGACTACTTTATCGGCTTTGAACTGCAGGACAGTGATGAGAAGAGAGTAGGGGTAATCATCGCAGTCGATGAGCAGACCGAGAATGCCATCTTCATTATCGACCGTGACGGCGACGAACTCATGGTGCCCGCCAACGATGACCTGATAGTGGAATTTGATATTGACAAGCGAGTGATGGTCATGGACCTGCCACAAGGTCTCATCGACTTGAACGACTAAATAATAACTGAACCGATGCGACGTGTAACACAACATATCATCCTCACGATACTCGTTGTCCTGCTGGCTGGCCAACAACCGATTAATGCCAAGGACGATTACGACATCTATGAACTCTCGCTTGACGAGAACCTGGAACTGCCCGAAATCAAGAATGATAAGCAGGCCGATAAGATCCAGGATTTTCAGCTCGACATGGCGGTAGCGTTCAAGAAATCCAACTATGATGTCGAGATCATGCGTGACGACGAGGTGATTGTCATCACCATTCCAGCCAGTCAACTGTTTGACCCTAACGATACCGTACTGAACGATGTCGGCAAGGAGCGCCTCAAACCCTTTCTCAGGATGCTCAAGAATCCAGGGTTCTACAAGATGCTCCTGGTCATGCACAGCGACAACACGGGAAGCGAGATGTACACGCTCAACCTCACCCGCCAGCGAGTCAATGCTGTCTTTGACTGGATTGAAGAGTACGGCAGTGTGGATTATGTCGTCCCGTATGCTTTGGGCGACACCGACCCGATCGTGGATAACAACTCTGTCGAGAACCGCAAGCGCAACCGCCGCCTCGAGATTTATCTGGTCCCCGAGAAGACGATGATCCAGCAGGCCAAGAAGGGAGTCATCAACATGACTCGCATCGCTAAAGAGAAATAATACAAATACACATTATAATAACAATGGCAAAAGAATTAAAGGATTTAACGAAGAGAGCCGATAATTACTCTCAATGGTATAACGAACTGGTAGTAAAGGCCGACCTCGCCGAGCAATCGGCAGTGCGCGGATGCATGGTCATCAAACCCTATGGCTACGCCATCTGGGAAAAGATGCAGCGTCAGCTGGACGATATGTTCAAGGCCACAGGTGTACAGAACGCCTATTTCCCCTTGCTTATCCCCAAGTCATTCCTCAGCCGTGAAGCCGACCATGTGGAAGGCTTTGCCAAGGAGTGCGCCGTGGTTACACACTACCGCCTGATGAATGACCCGAACGGCAAGGGTGTCGTGGTTGACCCCGCTGCCCGCCTGGAGGAGGAATTGGTGATCCGTCCCACCAGCGAGACCATCATCTGGAATACCTATCGCAACTGGATCAACAGCTACCGTGACCTGCCTCTGCTCATCAACCAGTGGGCCAACGTCTTCCGTTGGGAGATGCGCACCCGCATGTTCTTGCGCACCGCCGAGTTCCTGTGGCAGGAGGGTCATACCGCCCACGCCACCAAGGAAGAGGCCGAGGCCAAGGCCATCGAGATGCTGAACGTCTATGCCGACTTTGCCGAGAAATACATGGCACTGCCCGTCATCAAGGGTATCAAGACCGCCAATGAGCGCTTCGCCGGCGCTCTCGAGACCTACACCATCGAGGCGATGATGCAGGACGGCAAGGCGCTGCAGTCGGGTACCAGCCACTTCCTGGGTCAGAACTTCGCCAAGGCATTTGACGTGAAGTTCATTGACAAGGAGAACAAGCTGCAGGACGTATGGGCCACCTCGTGGGGCGTATCCACCCGTCTGATGGGTGCCCTCATCATGACCCACAGCGACGACAACGGTCTCGTGCTGCCTCCGCATCTGGCTCCCATCCAGGTGGTCATCGTTCCCGTTTACAAGACCGACGACCAGCTCGACCAGATCAACAAGGTCGTAGAACCCATCGTCGCCAACCTGCGTGGCATGGGCATCTCGGTGAAGTATGACAACGCCGACAACAAGCGTCCGGGCTTCAAGTTTGCCGACTATGAGCTCAAGGGCGTTCCCGTGCGTCTCGTGCTCGGTGCACGCGACATCGAGGCAGGCACCGTCGAGGTGATGCGCCGCGATACCCTCGAGAAGAGCAGCGAGCAACTCGCTGGCATCGAGAACCGTGTCAAGGAACTGCTCGAGGAAATCCAGCAGAACATCTACACCAAGGCCCTGAACCAGCGTGAGCGCATGACCTACAAGGTGGACACTTGGGACGAGTTCAAGGAGCAGATCGAGAAGGGCGGCTTCATTCTCGCCCATTGGGACGGTACCAGCGAGACCGAGGACAAGATCAAGGAAGAAACCAAGGCGACCATCCGCTGCATCCCCCTGGATGCTCCTGAGGAAGAGGGCAAGTGCATCTACACGGGCAAGCCCAGCAAGCGTCGCGTGATTTTCGCCCGCAATTATTAATGTGAGGAAAAATCACGATTTTTCAATAGAAAAAGATGAATTTGTATGTTGGATTACGGGAGTCATAAGATTCCCGTAATCTTTTTTAATGATATAGCAGATGACCTAACCCTGCGGGGCGAATGCTGATTTCGCTAATTAGGTTAATTCCACGAATTGACTAAAAAAATAATTAGTGAAATTTGTTGAATTTGTGAAATTCGCATTAAAAACCAAGTGACAAGGAAGACCTCCATCTTTCTATGATGAGTATCTGCCCAATAAATAATGATGTAAAAGCTAGGGGATGCGGGGCGCCGCCTTGGCGTGGCAGTTGCGCTTGACAAAAAAGCACTTCGTTTCACAACGAAGGTGCCCTAGGAAAAAATAGTATGAATAAAAGTTTGATTTAAGGTTTTGCAAAGATACGAGACTTTTTCAAATTGTGCAACTTTTTTCATGAAAATGTGTTAACATGAAATAAGAAACAAGGGACAAGAAAAAAGCATCATGAAATTTTTATTAATTTAACACCATAAATCAGGATTAATTGTTAATTTTGTCGTTTGATTGTTGTAAACCATTTTTGTTAAACTTAGTCTAATGGCTGATTTTAATTAAATTGATGAATATGAACAAGAGACAAACAGGCATCGTTCCGGGTATGAAGATGTTTTTCGGCATCTTCATGGTACTCGTTTACCTCGGTGCAGCCGTTGCACTGGCATTGAATCTCGTACAGTGGACCGAGACCCCCAGATGGAATGCCATCAGGTGGGGTGCTGCCATCATCTTCGGTGCGTATGGACTCTATCGCGGGTACCGTGAGGTCAAGGGAGAGCACTCCTATGGTATGAGAACCTATGATGATGCCGAGGAAGAGAATCAGTACACGACCTATGCCGACAGTCTTAAAAATAAGGAAGGAGAATCCAAGAATGAAAAATAACCAAATCATATTGTTTTTTACGGCTCTGCTCATGGGTCTCATCTTGTGTGCCTGTGGCGACCAGCGCCCCAAGAGCACAAGCACTCGCGGCATAGCTCGCATCATGTGTGACGAGTCGTTCCAGAGCGTGCTGGAACAAGAGATTGCCGTGTTTGAGTTCCAGTATCCCGAGGCAAGCATCATGCCCGATTACATCAATGAGCATGACGCCCTCGACTCGCTGATGCGCAACAAGGTGGATCTGATTATCATCTCTCATGACCTGACTGCCGACCAGAAGAAGAGCCTCAAGAAATTGGGACGCGGTTACCGCTCCAGGATGATTGCCGTGGATGCCATTGCAGTGATCGTGAACAAGCAGAACGAAATTCCCGACTTGTCGATGGACGAGCTGCGTGACATCTTCTCGGGCAAGGTGAAACGATGGAGCGAGATTTATCCCACCAAGCTCAAGAACGATACCATCAAGGTGATGTTCGACGGTTCAGGAACGGGTGTAGTCAATTATATGAAGGAGAAATTCCTCAATGGCGCCAAGTTTGGTCCTCAAGTCTATGCGAGGGGTTCAAGTACCGAAGTCTTTGACGCTGTCGAGAAGTATAAAAATGTGATTGGATTTATCGGTGTCAGCTGGATCACCAGCGACATGAAGTCTATCGAGAAGCCCATTGCCGAGAAGTATGAAGAGCTCAAGAACAATAATGAAGTGAGTGTTATCGACTTCACCGACCGCATCAAGGTCGTGCCCATGCGGAAAGATGACCAGATTAAGGCCGTGAAGCCCTATCAGGCTTATATCTACAGCGGTGAGTATCCTCTGGTGCGCTCAGTATGGGCCATCGATGCTTCCTATAATGGAACGCTCGATCACGGTTTCTTTGCCTTCCTTACCGGCGTAATCGGCCAGAAGATTATTCTCCAGACCGGTGTCCTGCCCGCTGCAGAGCCAGTCAGATATGTGGAAGTACAGTAATCTGAAAAGTTGGCACGGAAATTGCAACATGAATAATCAAACAAATCTAATTTATAAATATCAACATTAAACTCTTACTACAATGAAAAGGAAATTCTTTATTGCATCACTCATTTTGATGGGTGCATCCCTCGTAGCTAACGCACAGGGTTACAAGGACGGTATTGAGTACTACAAGGTTGACAAACTTGACAACGCTAAGGAGCTGCTCGAGCGCAACCTGAACTCAGCCAGTACCAACAAGGCAGAGGCGTTCTACTATCTGGGTCAGATCGCACTGCACCAGGGTAAGGTTGCCGAGGCTGCCGCCAACTTCGAGAAAGGTATTGCGGCAGACGCCATGAACCCCTACAACTATGTAGGTCAAGCTGCGCTGGCACTGAAGAATGGCGGCGATGCCAAGGCTCTGCTCGAGAAGGCTCGCAAGCTCGTCAAGAAGGATCCCAAGCTGGAGATGGAAATCGCACGTGCTTTCTACGATGCCAATCCCACCACCTTTGCTAAGGACATTGAGAAGTGCATCAAGAATGCCCGTAAGTGGAATGCCGATGATCCCGACAGCTACATCTTTGAGGCCGACACCAAGGCTGACAAGAAGGACTGGGGTAATGCAGCCGGTATCTACGAGCTGGCCTTTGACAAGGATCCCAACAACATCGAGGCCTATGTGAAGTATGCCAACACTTACTTCAACGTGAACCCCGCAATGGCCATCGAGCGTCTTGAGGAGTTACAGGCCAAGGTGCCCAACTCAGCTCTGGTTCAGCGTGAGCTCGCCGAGATGTACTATGCCGACAACCTGGGTGCCAAGGCAGCCGAGCAGTATGGCAAGTACATTAAGAACCCCAACCACTTCGCTCAGGATGAGGTGCGCTACGTTCAGCTGCTGTTCTTCGGTGAGAAGTATCAGGAGTCTCTCGACCTCGCCACCAGCCTGGTGAACAAGTTGAATCCTGCCGACAGCAAGGTGTTCTACATGAAGCGTATGCAGCTGTACAACCTGGTTCAGCTCCAGAAGTGGGCCGAGGCCGTTGAAGCAGGACGCGCGTTCTTTGCTAACGTCGTTCCCCAGGGTTCCAACTATGAGGTTCGCGACTATACCGACTACGGTCAGGCTCTGCAGACCGCAGGTTACCCCGAGGAGGCCATTGACGCTTACAACAAGGCCATTGACCTGAATCCCAAGAACACCGACCTGATTCGCAACCTGGGTGACAGCTACGCTGCTGCTGAGAACTATGTCAAGGCTGCTGAGTACTACCAGCGTCTTGTTGACGACGGCAACCACAAGTCCAATGACCTCTTTACGCTGTCAAACTACTATCTGGGTATTGCCGACACCAAGGATCTGGACGACATGACCAAGTCCAACGCTCTTGCCAAGGCACAGAAGTATATCGACGAGGTGGACAAGCTGGTTCCCGAAAACGTACAGATTGTTAACCAGAAGGCTAAGATCGCTAAGTTCCGCGAGGGTGACACCAACAATGGCGCTGCGCTGTCCGCATATCAGGAGCTGCTCAGCATCCTCGACAAGAAGGAGAACAAGGCTGACTATGCACGCTACTTCAAGTATGCCTACAACTACATGGCTACTTACTACTTCACCAAGGGTGACAAGGCTACTGCCAAGACCTACTACCAGAAGTGGCTGGAGTATGATCCCGAAAATGAGGCATTGCGCAACTACGTTAACAGCCTGAAGTAATCGGCTGACGACAACACAAATTAAATAACTGCGGGCGACTGAAAGTGATTCGGTCGCCCGCACTTCTTTTCTGTATGGCGTGTCGGCACTTTACCTTAGTCTTGAGTGTCACTGGAGCAGCCTATTATTTTGGCAAGGATAGAACTGCCTTCCTTGTCATTTGTTTACTGCGATTTTTTGCAAAATCTTTAACTATATTCGTGAAATAGGTCTAATTGGCGAAATTAGCATTAAGCCCTGCAGGGTCTGCGTCATCTGCTATCTCATTGCCTTATTTTTCTAAGATTTTTCTTTTTTAATAATGTGATTTATAAAAATAATCGTAATTTTGCGCATTAATGTGTGTTCAATGGTTTATTATTCTTCTCTGTGAATATGAAAAATATATTGCTTGCAATGGCGTTTGTGGCATTGTCGGTCCTTGGTATGCCCTTTGTGGTTCAGGGTGCTAGCAGTGGCTACTATGACGTCTTCCTTTCGGTTAACGAGAATGTCGATCTCACGCAGCTGCGTAATGCTGGACTCGTGATCACAGCGCGCTATGACGGTATTATCACTGCCGAGGTGCCTAATGATATGCAGCCCAGCTCACTCAAGAGTTTCAGCGGTGTGCTGAATGCCTCCAGGGCTATCCCCATCTTGACCTATTGCGACAGCGTGCGATACTTCTCTCGCGTTGATCCCGTTCATCGTGGCGAGAGGTTTGATAAGCCCTATGACGGTAGTGGTGTGATCGTGGGTGTGATCGACTGTGGCTTTGACTTCAATCACATCAATCTGTGTGATGAAAATGGTAACACGAGGGTCAAGGCGGTGTATCTCCCCTATGACAACACGGGAAAGACCGTCATGGTGAACAGGATTCCCTTGCCCGGTACCTGTTTTGAGACGCTGGAGAAAATCAAGGCGCTGACCACCGATGACCCCAAGACCACCCATGGCACCCAGACCGCAGGCATTGCTGCCGGCAGTTACACCGGCAACGGCTGGTACGGTATTGCCACGGGTGCCGATATTGTGGCATGTGGTATGCCCGAGACCGAGCTGAGCGACGTGAAACTAGCCCATTGCATCAGCTATATCGATGACTATGCCAGGCGCGTGGGCAAGCCCTATGTGGTCAACATCAGCATGGGTAACAACGTCGGAGCCCATGATGGATCCTCGTTCCTCTCGACCATCATCCAGCAGTTTGCTGGTCCTGGAAAAGTGTTTGTAGTTTCGGCAGGTAATGATGGTGACCAACCGGTGTGCATCCATGAGTCACTGACGGCCAAAACCGATACCATCACGGCGCTGATGAGCGGCTATGCCAAAACTGGTGGTCTGAAGCGTTCGGGTTGTGTCAATGCGTGGAGTAGGGGAGCTAAGCCCTTCAACTCTAGGATCGTGGTCGTTGATACCCGTAATGGCAATATCGTCTACAAGTCTCGTTCACTAGGTACCACCACAACGGGTGTGACGGCACATTTTGATACCGAAACCGACGAGCAACTGGCTCAGTATTACACAGGATCGGTGGACTTCTCAGGAACGATCGAGGCCAACGGTAACGGCTCATCACTCATTACGCTGGACATGAAGGACAAGACAGGCTACCATGCCATCGGTGTCCAGTACTATAGCCCGTTGGCAACCGATTTGACCATCTGGACATCACAATATGCCTACTTCAACACCTATGGCTTCCCTTGGGTGTCGTCTGGCACTTCGGTCGGCTCGATCAACGAGTTGGCAGCCTCCGACAGTGTCATCTCGGTAGGTTCCTATAACAGTAAACAGTATGTGCCCCTGCGCAATGGTACCCTGTACTTCCGTTCCGATAGCGAACCCCGAGAGATGTCCTATTACAGCTCCTATGGTCCCGATGAGCGCGGTATCTCGCGTCCCGATGTGTGTGCCCCCGGCAGTGTTGTCATCTCGTCGGGCAACCGTTATGATACCAATCCGCCTAACCTCCAGTATTGGCAGCCCTCGGCTTTTGTCAATGGTGTGGAATATCCCTATTGTCCCGACTTGGGTACCTCGATGTCGGCGCCGGTAGTGACTGGTGCTATCGCCCTGTGGATGCAGGCCAATCCCAACCTGAGCGTTGCTGATGTGCGTGATATCCTCAAGCATAGCAGCTACAAGGACCGCCAGGTAAATACTGGTAATCCCGAGCGATGGGGCAGCGGCAAGCTGGATATCAATGCCGGCATGCGTTATGTGCTTCATATCGAGGACAAGAATGGTGATGTGAACTGTGACCAAGAGATCAACCTGAGTGATATCAATGCCGTGATCGACATCATCCTGGGAGGCAATGCCGACAGTGAGACCAGGAGCCGTGCCGATGTCAACAATGACGGTGAAATCAACGTGAGTGACATCAACATAATTATTGATATCATTTTGCGGTAATTACCTGTGAAGCATTACGCACTGATAGCCCTGTCGTGCCTTGTATTACTGGCTCTAGCCACCGACATGGACGCTGTAAACTCGCTGAGTGCAGCCTCCAAGGTCTCACTTGCGCGTCATGCTCACCGCGCTGGCCGTCGTGCCCCGATGGCCAACGAGTGTTTCCAGGCTTTTATCAGTGTTGATGATAACATCACTGTCGAGCAATTGAAGCGACAGGGTGTCAAGGTGAATGCCGTGATGGATGGATTTGTGGTGGCTACTATCCCAATGGATGCCCTGGCAACCATTTCTTCACTGCCTGGAGTGAGCCACATTTCGCTGGCTCGCCACATGCAGTTGTGCAATGACTCGGCACGCTACTATGCCAATATTGACGGGCTGCACACATCACAGTCCTGGGTTGTCCCCCTTACCGGCAAGGGCGTTATCGTGGGAATGGTAGATACAGGCATCGATTTCAACCACATCAACTTGTGCGATGCAGAGGGTCGCTCAAGGGTGCGTGCGGTGTATATGCCGATGGACAGCACGGGCACTGCTCCGGTAGTCCATGGCGACACATTGCCCGGCAGTTGCTATGAAACCGCTGATCAGATTGCACGCCTGACGACTGACTATGCTGGCTCCTCCCATGGTACCCACACCACGGGCACTGCTGCAGGCTCGTTTGTCGGTAACGGCTGGCATGGCGTTGCCCCCGAGGCCGATATCGTCGCGTGTGGCATCCCCTCGACAGAACTCACCGATGCCACTATCGCCAATGCGCTCATCTATATCTTTGATTATGCCGACAGGGCAGGCAAGCCTTGTGTCATCAATCTGAGTATTTCCAGCAACGGCGGTCCTAATGACGGCTCTTCGTTCTTGTGCCGCACCTTCGAGGCCCTGTCAGGACCTGGTCGTGTGTGCGTTGTCTCGGCAGGAAACGATGGTAACGCTCCCGTCAGCATGCATGCCACGATACATGGCGAGGGGGATACCCTGACGACATTGTTGCGCAATGCGTGGGGCGGATTACAGCGCCAGGGCTTCGTGAGTGCTTGGAGCGATGGCGACCAGCAACACCGTTCCCGGCTTGTCATTATCAACCGGGCATCAAGGGAACTGGAATATGCTTCACCGTTCCTCGGATATCTCCCTGAGGACAGTGTCTACTCCATATCGAGTGACGAGGATCCCGACTTTGCGCGTTTCTATGATGGCGAGGTCCTGTTCGGTTCGGCTCTGGAACCGAGTTATGATAACGAGGGACATCTGGTTGACGCGAGTCGGTATCATTCTTTCTGGCAGTTGGATGCGACATCAGTTCAATCGGGCCATCTTTTAGGGATGCAGTATGTGGCCGACGAGCCGGTCCTGCTGAGTGGATGGACCGACAAGAACTGTTACTTCTACACCTTCGGCATCGATGGTGTGACCGGTGGTGAATATGCATGCTCCATCAGTGACATGGCGACGACCGACAGTGTCATCTCGGTGGGCGCCTACTGTTCTCGCACCAGCTATTTTGATAAGTCTGGAACCATCATTCCATTATCCAATAGTCACCTCGGTGACATTGCCTATTTCTCATCCTATGGTCCCGACGAGCGTGGATATGCACGTCCCGACATTTGTGCTCCTGGCATGACGTTGTTGTCCTCGGCAAGTCGTTATGATTCCGTTGCCAACCGCGAGCATTGGCCCTCATCGGTGATACTTGATGGGGTGGAATATCCCTACTATTCCAATCAGGGAACGTCGATGTCGGCCCCTATCGTGGCGGGCACTGTCGCCCTGATGTTGCAGCTCAACGGCGAATTGGGACCCATGGCTGTCCGTGAGGTGTTGCATCGCAGTGCTTGCATCGACTCCTATGTCACCAACGGGGATCCTGCACGATGGGGATTCGGCAAGCTGGATGCTGCCGCGGCTATTGAGGATGTGGTGAGAACCTCGATGAAGCCTGGTGATGTGAACAACGACCGTGAAGTCACCATAGCCGATGTCATGACAATCATCGACATCATTATCGGTGGCACCTCGCAGTATGATGCCGCAACACTGATCCGCGCCGATGTCAACCGTGACTCCGAGATACTGCTTGCCGACGTCAACAATGTTATTGACTTGATATTAAACCATTGATTTATGATAGATTACATTAGAGGGAAAATTGCCGAGTTGAATCCTGCATTTGCCGTGATCGACAATCATGGCGTGGGTTACATGATGAATATAACGCTGTCCACCTATGACGTCTTGACCAAGGCGGGCGAGGAGGCATTGCTCTATGCCTATGAAGTGATTAGGGAAGACGCCCACACACTCTATGGCTTTGCTTCCAAGCAGGAACGTGATGCCTTCTTGTTGCTCATCTCGGTTTCGGGTGTGGGACCCAACACGGCACGCATGGTATTGTCGTCGATGAGCGTCGATGAGTTCTCCCAGGCCATTGCCTCCAACAATGTCGCCATGTTCAAATCGGTCAAGGGCGTCGGGGGAAAAACGGCACAAAGAATAATAGTTGACCTCAAAGATAAAATAAAACCCACAGGTGATACGTTATTAGTAGTAAAGGGGCAACCCCATAGTGAAGTCTTTGACGAGGCTCTTGCAGCACTCGTCATGCTTGGATTTACACAACAGGCTTCAAATAAGGCACTTAAGTCGCTTTTTGCTGCCAATCCTTCACTGACTGTTGAGGTGGCCATCAAGCAAGCGCTCAAGATGATGTGATCGGTGGCTGCCCATTGAAGAGTAATTGTTCATGCTGAACCGAACTAAAATAATAATTGCAATTATTGTAGGCGCGCTCATCGGTTTATGGGCGGGTAATGACAGTGTGTTGGCACAATATGTGACCAGCACTTTACCACCTCCTCCACCTCCTCCCGATACCAGGCCCTCGGCTCAGCAACAGCAGACTCCTTCACTTGACCTTCTATTCAATGTCAGGCCCACTACACCACGCTCTTATCAGGATGTTCAGGGACTTGGCGAGTATGCTGCTGACCTCAAGGATCCTTCCAACATCACATCCGAGGTAGAGTATGACCCCGAGACAGGATGCTATGTGATTCACACCCGCTTGGGAGACAATGATATTGTCACCCCCTACATCATGTCGTCCGACGAGTACAGCAATACCGACTTCAGGCGCTCCATGATGGAGTATTACCGACAGAAGAATGCCGAGAGTGCCCAGGATAATGAAAAAGACCCGTTCAACTTCTTGGACATGCAGTTTGGTATGGGTCCCCTCGAATCGGTGTTTGGTCCCGGTGGTGTGCAATTGAAGACCACAGGTTCGGTAGTCATCAGGATGGGTGTCAAGAGCAACTCTACCGACAACCCCTCACTGTCGGTGTCGCAGCGCAAGAAGACTTACTTTGATTTCACCCAGAAGATTCAAGCCAACATCACAGCAACTGTCGGTGACAAGATGCGCTTCAATATGTCTTATAACACGGGAGCGACCTTTGACTTTGACAGCAAGAACCTCAAACTCGCCTACGAGGGCAAGGAGGATGAAATTATCAAGAACATCGAGGCTGGTAACGTGAGTATGACGACAGGTTCGTCACTTATTCATGGTAGCGCTGCACTCTTCGGTATCAAGACCAAATTGCAGTTCGGTAAGTTGACTGCTACCGCGCTCGTGTCTCAGCAGAACAGTGAGAGCCAGAGTGTGAGCACCAAGGGCGGCTCACAGACAACCGAGTTCTCGATTTCTGCCGACAAGTATGACCAAAACCGCAACTTCTTTCTCTCCCATTACTTCCGTGACAATTATGACAGATGGTGCTCCACGTTGCCTCTGGTTTCCACGGGTATTCACATCAACCGTATAGAGGTGTGGGTCACCAACAAGCGCAACAATTATAACGAGTCACGCAACATCTTGGCGTTCATGGATATGGGTGAGGGCGATGAGATCAACATCAGCAACGAGCACTGGATAGGGCGAAGCGGCAGCAAGCCTGACAACGAAGCCAACACGCTGTATGAGGAGATCAAGAATGACTACCCCGATGCCCGCGTCATCAGCAAGGCTTCGGTGGCTCTCATGCCCCTGTCACAATATGATTTTCAAGGCGGTAAGGACTATGAGAAGATCGAGAGTGCACGTCTGCTGAAACAGAATGATGATTACTATCTCAACGCCAACATGGGCTATATCATGCTCAAGACGGCGCTTGCTAGTGATGAGATACTGGCGGTGGCCTTTAAGTATACCTGTGGTAATGAGAACTATCAGGTAGGTGAGTTCTCGGGTGACACTAAGTCAACCGATCAGTCCCTGTATGTCAAGTTGTTGAAGGGTACCACTGCATCTCCCGATTTCCCCATGTGGGACCTGGCGATGAAGAATGTGTATTACTTGGGCGCCTATGATATTCAGAAGAACAACTTCAAACTCAACATCAAGTACTTGAGCGACACGACAGGTAACGAACTGACCTACATCCCCGCAGGTGCGATCAAAGACACCACGCTGTTGCAGGTCATGAACCTCGACCGCCTGGATGCTAACCAGGAGCCCAATATCGATGGTAAGTTTGACTTTATCGAGAACTATACAATCCATCCACGCTCCGGTAAGGTCATTTTCCCGGTTGTGGAACCCTTCGGTGAGCATCTGCGCCGCAAGTTCGGAGATGACGAGATTGCCAAGAACTACATCTATACCGAGCTGTATGATTCGACCTTGACCGTGGCACAGCAGTTCAGTGACAAGAACAAGTTCATCCTTGCTGGTGAATACCAGTCAAGTTCGGGCAATATTATTAAGCTCAATGCAACCAACGTGGCGCGAGGGTCGGTTGTCGTGACGGCAGCTGGCCAGACACTTACCGAGAACAGCGACTATACTGTGGACTACACCATGGGTACAGTCACTATCACCAACCAGAGTATTATTGATGCGGGAACCAACATCAATGTATCGCTCGAGAACCAGTCCACATTCAACTTGCAGCGTAAGACCCTGCTAGGATTGGATCTGGACTATGCCTTCAACAAGAATTTCCATCTCGGTGGTACCGTCATGCACTATGGCATGAAGGCCCTAGGTGACAATGTGGCGATCGGTAGTGAGCTGGTCAACAACACGATATGGGGCATGAATATGTCCTACAACACTCAATTCATGTGGCTGACCAACCTGCTCAACAAGATTCCCACTGTCAATGCCGTCGCCCCATCAAGTCTGACCTTCTTGGGCGAGTTTGCCCAACTCGTGCCCCATCAGGCAAAGACGGGCTCCATCACGGGTAGTTCGTATATCGACGACTTTGAGTCCACCCAGACACCTGTTGACATCCGTACTCCTTATTCATGGTTCCTGTCCTCTGTTCCCTATGATCCATCAGAATCTGCGCTGTTCCCCGAGGCCGCGCTCAACAATGATGTGACCTATGGCATGAACCGTGCCCTCTTGTCATGGTATAGTGTGGACAGGCTGTTCACACAGCGCAATTCATCCTATGCTCCTGGCTACATCAAGAGTGACCTGGATGCTTTGTCCTATCCCTATGCCCGCGAGGTGTTATTCAGTGAGGTGTTCCCGGGACGTGATCTTAACTATGGTGAGTCATCGATCATCCAGACGCTCAACCTGTCGTTCTATCCCGATGAGCGTGGACCGTATAACCTTGATGCTAAACGTGTAGATCCTGCAACTGGTAAATTGCTCTTCCCCGAGAAGCGTTGGGGCGGTATCATGCGCAAGATCGATAACACCAACTTCGAGCAAACCAATATTGAGTATATCCAGTTCTGGCTGCTTGACCCGTTCATGGATCCTGACCTGGGCAACGAGGATGGCGGTTCGCTCTACATCAACTTGGGTGAGGTGAGCGAGGATATCCTGAAGGATGGTCTCAAGAGCTATGAGAATGGTCTTCCCATCAATTCCGATACAACCTTCGTTTCCTATACTACTTGGGGTAAGGTGTCGTCACAGACGTCGTTGACCTATGCCTTTGACAACACCAATGGTGCCCGCATCCTCCAGGATGTCGGCCTTGACGGCCTTTCTACCGAAGAAGAGAAGCAATACCCGACTTACAAAAAGTTCGTTGAAGAGTTGAGAGGTATTCTTCTTCCGTCAGCCCAAGCGGCCTTCGATGAGGATCCATTCTCACCCTTCAATGACCCCGCAAGTGACAACTATGCCTTCTATCGTCACAACTACTATGACAATATCAAGGCGACAATCAATGAACGCTATAAACACTATAACGGCACCGAAGGTAACTCCTTGTCACAGACTGACGCTTCTGATGGCCAGTACCAGACATCGCGTTCAACTCCCGACGTCGAGGACGTCAACCAGGATAATACTCTGAACGAGTATGAACGCTATTTCCAGTATAGGGTAGCCATCCATCCCGACTCGTTGCGTGTCGGCATGAACTATATCACCGACAAGCAGGTCGCCAATGTACATACTAGAAATGGACAGACCCAACTGGCTACCTGGTACCAGTTCACGATTCCCATTTCCAACTATAGCAAGAAGGTGGGAAGCATTCAGGACTTCACGACCATTCGCTTCATGCGTATGTTCATGACGGGATTTCGTGCGACTACCCACTTGAGGTTCGCTTCGCTGCAGTTTGTTCGCGGTGAGTGGCGCAACTACAAGTTCAACCTCAATATGCGTGGTGACCACCCCGCCAAAGGTTCGATCAGCATCAACACTGTGAATATCGAGGAGAATGCTTCACGCGAGCCAGTCAACTATGTTCTACCGCCTGGTGTATCCCGCATCATTAACAGTGGCCAGTCTCAGATCCAGCAGAAGAACGAGCAGTCCATGCAGCTGACTGTCGACAATCTTGATGCTGGTGACGCGCGTGGTGTTTATCGCAACACCGACTTGGACTTGCGCACCTATAAGCGCTTGCAGATGTTCGTCCACGGTGAGGCACCCATCGACAATATCAACAACCTGCGCAATGGTGATGTCTCACTGTTCTTCCGCCTGGGTTCGGACGTAAAGAACAACTACTATGAGTATGAAATCCCCTTGACGCTCACACCGCCGGGAAAATATTCGACCAACAGCACCACTGACCGTCTTACGGTATGGCCCAGTGAGAACATGCTTGATATCAATCTGGATGTCCTCATCAATGCCAAGAAGAACCGCAATGCCGCCAAGATGGCGGGCATTAGTGGTGTGGGCTATGCTGAACGCTACCAGGATGTTGACGATGAGCACCCCAACAACAAGGTCTATGTTGTCGGCAACCCGTCGTTGAGCAAGGTGCGCGTGATGCTCATCGGTGTGCGCAACAATTCACCGACGACCAAGAGTTGTGTCGTTTGGGTCGATGAGCTGCGCGTTACCGATTTTGACTCCGAGGGTGGTTGGGCTGCCAAGGCCTCGATGACGCTCAACATGAGTGATATTGCTACGCTCAACATGGGGTTCCACAAGGAGACCGAGGGCTTCGGTTCGGTGGACCAGGGCCTCACGAACAGGAGGATGGACAACTATGACCAGTACAATATCGCTGTGCAGACCGATCTGGGTCGTTTTATTCCCGAGAAGGTCAAGTTGCATGCGCCCATCTATTATTCCTACAACAATGAGAAGACTACGCCCAAGTACAATCCTCTTGACCAGGATGTGCGCTTGAAGGAGGCCGTCGATATCTGTGAGACTAAGCAACAGAAGGATAGCATTATGGAATATGCTGTCACTCAGCGCACGGCACAGAACTTCTCCATTTCGGGACTCAAGTTTGACGTGAAGACGATGAAGGATCCCATGCCCTGGGATCCGGCTAACTTCTCGTTTAGCTACTCCTTCAGCAAGCAGCACCTCAACGATCCTGAAAATGTCTATGAGAACACCAATGATTACCGTGGATCGTTACAGTATAGCTGGACTCCTTATATTAAGCCGTTCAAACCCTTCTCCTACTTCATTGACGATAAGAACAAGAACATGAAGTTCTTTAACGAGTGGGAGCTGCGCTGGCTGCCTACCAACATTTCATTTAGCACCAACATATCAAGGTACTATTATGAGCAGCAGACACGCAACGAGACGGGCATGAATATTAAGATAGAACCCTCAGTCAGCAAGAACTTCCTCTGGGATCGCCAGTTTGCCCTCTCGTGGAACTTCACCAAGTCGCTTGAGATGAGATTCAATAGCAACACGACGGCCCACATTATGGAGCCTGTCGGTCAGGTGAGCCGCAAACTCCATCCCGATGATTATCGTGATTGGCGAGATTCGGTAATGAACTCCATCAAGGGACTGGGTACGCCATGGGCCTATAACCAGACATTCAATGTCTCCTATAAGGCTCCATTCAGTCAGATTCCTATCTTGGGCTGGATTAACCTCACTGCTGCCTATAATTCTACCTATCGTTGGGATCGAGGAACGGTGATCCAAGGAATATCCTCGGGTAACACCATTTCTAACCAGACTACTCGTTCGATTGATGGTCGCTTCACTTTTGAGCAGTTCTATTCCAAGATTCCTTATCTCAAGAAGGTAGAAGAACGGTTCTCCAGCAAGAATACAAATCGCAAGAAGCCAGCCGCCAAGGAGAAACTGAAGAAATTCAATCGCACGATAAAGCTGAGCCCCGACTCGGCAATCGTCATCAACCATAAACTGGGTACCAAGAATGTCAAGGTATCGGCGACTAAGACTGATGGAACACCATTCAAGATTGAATATAATGTCAAGGACAAGGACAATGTGGAGATTACCACTCTCGGAACCGAGAACCTCAAGTTCTCGATCAACGAGGTCAAGAAGGCAGAGAGACATAACTTCTTTACCGAAGCAGCAGAATATGGTACTCGTCTGCTCATGAGCGTGCGCTCTTTGAGATTTGTCTTGAAGAACACTACATCGCTCAATGTGCCGCAATTCGTTCCTGAGATTGGTGATATCTTCGGACAGACAACACACTATGACGTCATGTCGCCTGGTCTGGACTTTGCATTTGGCTTTGCTGGACAGAACTATATTGAGCGTGCGCTCAACCGTGGATGGCTCATGGGTGACACGACCCAGACGTCACCGGCTATCTATGGTAAGGCCAATGAATTTACTGGTGAGATGGTGATTGAGCCCATTGCAGGACTCAAGATTAACCTGAAAGCAAATCGCACTGACCAGCGCTCGACCAGTATTCAGTTCATGTTTGCCGACCCGACCTACCTCTATGGTGGTAAATATATCAAAACTCATATAGCACTTGCTACTGCATTCAAGGGCTTCAAGTCCGATGATAACTATCGCAGCGATGTGTTTGACAAGTTCTTGGAGAATATTCCCATTATTACCGATCGTCTGCAACAGCGATACATGGGAACGACCTATCCTGACAGGGGCTTCATGAGGGGCAAGTACGGAGGCAAGACCTATAGCATCGAGAACGGTGCCGTCAATCCTAATAGCAGTGATGTCCTGATTCCGGCATTCATGGCGGCTTACTCAGGGAAAAATGCTTCCAAGATTGACCTGAATCCCTTCCCGGACTTCAAGTCCATCTTGCCCAACTGGCGTGTGACCTACGACGGACTGATGCGCATCCCGCTGTTCAAGAGGATCTTCAAGTCATTCAGCTTGACCCATGGCTATGAGTGTACCTATGAAGTGGGCAACTATAATTCCTATAGCGATTGGATCGGCATCGGCGAAGATATCGGTTTCATCAGGGATGTGATTACCAATGCTCCGACTCCTTCGTCGCCCTACAATATCGCATCGGTAGTATTGACCGAGAAGTTTGCACCTGTGATTGGTTTCGATGCCACCTTCATGAATGATCTAACGATCAAATTGCAGTATGACAGGCAGCGCAAACTCACGTTGAACTCATCGGCAGGACAGTTGGTAGAAGCGAACAGTTCGGGCTTCACCGTTACCGGCAGCTACAAGATTGCCAACTTCAACCAGGTGCTTAAAATCAAGACCAAGCAGCAGAATGTGAACAATGACCTCACGTTGACCCTCAACGTCAAGATGTCGAGCAACACCTCGCTCATCCGCAAGTTTGAGACCAACACTGCACAGCCGACTACCGGAACCCGTACATGGTCAGCCACCTTCAATGGCAATTATGTGATCAGCAAGCGCATCTCGATGGGAGCCTTCTTTGAATACAACGCCAACATGCCGCTTGTCTCGACCACGTCCTATCCTACGACCAGTTCCAATTATGGTCTGCAAATCACGATGTCTCTTGTCAAGTAAATGTCTATCGATATGATTCTCAGCCTTATTGTCTATACGGGGACAGGTGCCATCCTGGCATGGCTGGGGAATCATGTCGCTCGGCGAGAGCAGCGCCTGTTGGCGAGTGGGGGAGGGCAGTTGCCCTTCTGTTCCTGGGAAATTCTGACGGCTATTTTCATCTATGTTGTGGTCTCTTCGTTGAGGTGGCAAACCTCTTGGGACTACAACATGTATTATAGCTACTACGTCAGCATGCAGTCGTTGGGGCATTATTCACGCGAGAATTTTGAGCCTGGCTTTGCGCTGATCACCACTGCCATGGCGAGGGCGGGCATCCATTTTGCCATCTACTTCGCCTTGTGGGCAGTCATCCAGATTTCATTGCTGTATTATGCATTGCGGCAACGCAAGGTGCTGTTGCCATGGTTGGCATTGTGCATCTTCTTGGGACCTTACTATATCTTCTGGATGGGATTTGTGCGTCAGTCGGTGGTCGAGGCGCTGTTTGTGCTGATGGTGGAATTGATTGTGAGGCGCAAGTTCTGGTATTATCTCTTGCTCTCTGTCCTGTCCATCACCATTCACAAGATGTGTGTCCTTTTCATCCCGCTCTACTTTATTCCGCTCATCCGTGTGAGCAAGCCCAAGCGCTGGATGGCCTTCGCGCTGCTTGCAGTATGTTTTGTTGCCGGTTCTTTCCCTCAATGGATACAGTGGACATTTGACCGCATCGGTTCGATTGCCCAAGTGCTGGGTTACGGACACTATTATCGCCTGTTCATCAACAACAACTTGGAATATGCCTTCAGGAATGTGATGGGACCGGCTCGCCTGTGCCCCCTGCTCACTTGCCTGCTCATCATTTGGTACTATCCGGCAATACGTCAGCAGTTTGCTTCAGATAAATATCTGCCAGCACTGTTCCGTTTCTCGGTGGTCTATATGTGCTACATCAACCTCTTGGCCAACACGACCCAGTATCTCACCCGTCCAGGTGAACTGATGCGTAGTTGCTTCCTGGTGATGACATGCTTCCTGTTGCACCATCTGTGGACTCATCGCCGTTGGATTCCCTTTGCCGCAGCAGCATTCTTTAACTTCTATTATGTCTATTATGAGTTGGCAAAGGCCTACTTCCACGGAGGCAGCATCTATGCTCCCGAACTCTACCACACCTTCCTCTTCTGATCTCCTCGGGACAGGATGATATAACAAAAAACTCGCCCTATGTAAGGCGAGTTTTCTGTTGATAATGAGCAAATAGCTTTACTGCTTCTTGCCGCCGAACTTGTTGTAGCTGATGTTCTCCTCATTGAATTTGTTCTTGGGTTGGGGGCACTCATCAGGATAGCCGATGCGCACCACGACAACCGGTACGATGTTGTTCGGGCAGTTCAGCACATTGGCTATTTCGGCAGTACGTTCCATGACGGGATATACGCCGGTCCAGACGGCACCCAGGCCGAGGGCATGGGCTGCCAGCAACAGATTCTCGGTAGCTGCCGATACATCTTGAATCCAGAAGTCGGGCAGTTTGCCTTTGCCGTCGGGCATGGTGGTCTTGTTGGTATCACCACACACGGCAATCAGCAACGGTGCATTGGTGGGTTGCTGGCCTGACAGCAGATCGATGGTCTTCTTGTCGTCGATGACGATGAAGTGCCAGGGCTGCATGTTCACGGCTGTGGGAGCTGCCATGGCAGCCTTGAGCATGATGTCGATTTTCTCCTGCTCAATGGGCTGGTCCTTGTACTTACGGATGCTCGTGCGAGTCATGATGTTCTCGATGGCGGCCTGACCGTTATCGGCAGTAGCAGCCTGCTGGTCGTTGCCGTCTTGGGGTGCCGAGCATGAACCCAGCATTAACAGGGCAGTAGCGATAGCTAAAATAGATTTTTTCATCTTGTAATTGAATTAATAAGGGTGAATAAAAAGATTATTTAGTCAAAATGTCATGAAATGTCTTGGGTAATGACACATTGTCGAGTGTCAATGCGTCAGCAAACAGTGGCGCAATATCCTCATCTCTGAATCCGGCGATGCCACACCCGATGCGCGTGACATAGAAGTACAGGTCAGGGCGGGTCTTGGTAAACTCGATGAATTGCTCAACATAGGGCTTGATGGTCTCGATACCGCCTTGCATGGTAGGGATAGCGTAACTCTGGCCTTGCAGGCCGACACCTTGCCCCCACACGGCGCCGAACAGGTTGAGCGCGGCGCGGGCTGCGCCGCCACCATGAAAACCGCCCAGGTTGCTGCCGAAGACAAACACCTCGTTGGGCTCAAGCGAACGTATCATTTCGGGAGTAAATCTTCCCAATGAACCAGTAGGATGATTTGTGGGATTGTCCATAGTTTTTTGTGATTATTGTTGATTTGCTGTGGCAAAGATAGTGTTTTTTTCGAATAATGGCCATCAATTAGGCACAGTTTTTGCTAATGTAAATTATAATCGGTCCAAAGAGTTTGTATTTGTAAATAATTTTGTATCTTTGTCGCCCCAAAAAAATATTCTTGGTTTTGAATTATGAGCATTTGGCAAAATATATTCTGTGTGATCACTTCCCCCAAGTATGGTTGGGAAGTCATCAACGAGTCCAACATCCCCGAGGGTAAGGTGATGCGCACCGCCTATATACCCCTGTTGTGTGTGCTGGGCCTGTCTTGTTTTGTCCCCATGATTTATGACAAGACGATACCTTTCGCCAAATCTCTGATGACAGGTATCGTGATGGTCTCGACCTATTTCATCAGCTATTTCATTATCATCTATCTGCTGGGATGCTCCTATCCCGAGATGGTCAGGACCAAGGCTGCGTCTGCGCGCTTGAAGGACTATATCCTTTACAACCTCATTTTCCTCATGATGTTGCTCATCTTGCGCAACCTCTTGCCCAGCGACTTTACCCCGGTACTTTTCCTGATGCTCTATCTGCCATGGATGGCCTATAAGGGCACGGGCAACCTGTTTGTGAATAAGGACAAAGTGAATCGCTTCACGATCATCTCCTCGGTACTGCTGCTGGGTTTGCCGCTGTTGCTGGAATTTATTATGGGCTTTTTTATTATTTAAGATGTGACTATGGCTAAAGGTAATAACCAAAATACGATCAATATCAAGAACCGTAAGGCAACGTTCGACTACGAGATCATTGAGACCTTCACCGCCGGCATTGTGCTCACGGGAACCGAGATTAAATCCATCCGTCAAGGCAAGTGTGGCTTGACCGATACCTATTGCATGGTCATCAATGGCGAGGTCTGGGTCAAGAACATGTACATAGCCGAGTACAGCTACGGCTCATACAATAATCACACGACCCATCGTGACCGCAAGTTGCTCCTCAACCGTAAGGAAATCCGTCGTATCGCCCGTGATACCCAGCAGCCCGGTATCGCTATCGTGCCGTTGCGCCTGTTCATCAACGAGCGAGGCCTGGCCAAGCTGGTCATCTCTCTTGCACGAGGCAAGCGCCAGTACGACAAGCGTCAGTCCATCAAGGAGCGCGAGGACAAGCGCAGCATCGACTGCATGTTCAAGCACTAATCACAGGATATTTCCAAAAAGGGAGACAATAAGTAAGTAGTAAAGACAAAGCTATCCAGCGCCTCTGGTCATTAACAACCTGAGGCGCTGGATAATTTTTCTTTTCTCAGTGAGTGGACTATTCCGGCTGTGTCGATATTCACTTTGGGAGTTTTACAACCGAATATGCTTTGAAATACGCTGTCCCCTCTAATTAGCGGGTGGCACGCACGGCACGAACAGGGATGCCGTCGTATCGGATATCGTACCATATCTCATGGTCTCCAAACGAATTAAAGAACATGATATAGGCAAAGTGATGGTCCGCTTCTTCTAGTTTGAGCTTCTTGGGGGAACAGAGTGTGCGCGACCAGTAGTAGGCAAATTTGCCATCATTAAAGAGATGGTCATTTCGGCCGCCCGAAGCCGGCAAGAAGATAGAGTTTCCATTGAGGCCCGTTACCAGATAACCTTTCACGCCATTCCGTGTGGTCCATTGCCAATCGCATTTGTTCACCAGCTCATTCAGCTGTTCCAGCGTTGGCGTGCGCCACTTGGAACCCCAGTTCACGTATGCGGCATCATCTTCGGGCTCGAGCTCCGCTTTATTGTCACCCTTGACAACAGCATCTTCAGTCCAATAATCGAAATAATACTTGTACCACGTCTCTTCCACAAGACGATAAAAATTTTCGCTGATGGTATCATATTCCCAATGCGCCCACTGATAGTTACGCCATTCATAGACATCCTTGGGAGCAGTCTCGCCCCAGGCAAAGTAGTCGCCGTATTGCTCGGGGCTGTCGGCACCGATGTTACAAGTCGCCCACAGCGTACCACTGGGCAGGCCCAGGTCAACACATTCGTGGCTATCGGGAGCCAACGGTTCATCCTTATCGTCATTGCATGAAACGAAGACGAAAGACAAGGCAATTGCCATTAATAAAAGAATGTTCTTCATAATAATATCCAGTTTATAGTTTGTGAAATAATAAATATATGATCTTTCTCCTAGACATTCAAGTTCTACAATGAAATAACGAATAGAATCTAGTTTTATTACATATAAGTATCCAAATTACATCTCTTTCGCTACATGTATCTGAATAAGTATTGATGCAATAAGATAATCTGGTTTAAGGCAGATTCTTCTAGCAGCAGTTGGTCAACGGATTGCTGCACAGCCACTCGGCCTCAATCCAGCCGATGATGTCATAACCGTCCACCTTGACTTTCACCCAATCGCCCTGGACATCCAGTGGCATGAGTAACAGTTCTTTGTTAAAAGTGTAGATGACGTTGGCATCCTCATCGGGGGCTTCACGCAAGCAAAGTTCCTCTTGTCCGTAGTTGCGGGTTGCCAAGCCCAGGGCTGAATGATGAATCCAGTATTCGCCCGTATCTGAGCCCTCTAGGACCACTTCGGAATCATCATCACCGACTCTCCAGATTTCAAGAACCTTCCACCATCCGTCTTGTGGAGTAGTGAGATTGAAGATATAATCAAAATCTGACGACAGCGTCATGACTGTCGCACCGCGGGCCTTGTTGAGAATGTTGGTGCCTTGGCCTTCGTCTGCGAGAAATGCCATGAACGGCTCGCCAGTTGATACATTGGCGGCATCAGTTGTGTCTTGAGCTACCGTCACGAGCGATGTGACTAGCATCATTGCAAAAAAGAAAATTCTTCTCATATCATCAGCATTTTCAGGTTAACAAAAGACAAAGGTAAACAAACTTTCTCTATTCTTTCCTCCTTTTTGGGGAAATTCATTGTTGTGAGTCGCTGGCGCTACTCCAGAGTTTTATAAATCTTCTTACAAGACGAGATCACACTAATTCTGCGGCACATACACTGCACGGACAGAAATCCCGACGGAGCGGGAAATGATGTTACATTCCAGAGTCCACTGATCGAAGCCAAGGATGAAGGCTGAGGTGGGGACGGGGCCGTAGCCATCGTTATATAAGAGTGTGAGTGAGCGCGACCAGTAGAAGCCATCTTGATCTGCATACTCTAGCGAACTGCCAGTGTGCCTACCTGCGACAGGCAAGAACAATGATGCTCCATTGGGACCTATTACCTTACAACCATTCACGCCATTCTTCGTCGTCCATAGCCAAGTACAATTCAGCCTCAGTTCTTCCAGTTGTTCATTGGTTGGTACTCTCCACGAGGCACCCCAGTTCACATAGGCTGCATCGTCCTCTAAATCCAGTACGGTCTTGTTGTCAACCGTACCGAAATGGTAGTTGTTGCAGTACTTGGTCATTGAATCGTAATTGCCTTCGCACCACTTGTAGGTACTCCACTCATAGGCAGCTTTGGGAACAGTCTCGCCCCAGGCAAAGTAGTCACCGTATTCCTCGGGGCTATTGGCACCGATGTTGCATGTTGCCCACAGCGTTCCACTGGGCAGGCCCAGATCAACATACTGGTGACCATCGGGAACTGCCGGCTCATCCTTATCGTCACCGCATGAAATAAAGACTAAAGGCAATGCTACTATAGCCATTAACAAAAGTATCTTTTTCATTATCTTATCCGATATCCTATGATTTGTCATGGTTCATTCTTGTTTTTATGGCCAAAAGGTTACTACTTCTTAGATGCACGCACAGCACGGACACTAAACCCGGCGGCTCGCTCACAATATTGGAGATCAACCGTAGACCAGTAAGAGAAGGTCATCATGTAAGAGGTTGTGGAAGACTGCGGGAAAAGCGTGCGTGACCAATACAAGGCGCCCATGCCATCATAGCCATAAGAGAAGTACCATCGGCCTGCAGCGGGCAAGAATAACGTGTTCCCATTCGGACCGGTGAACAAATAACCGTACACACCCTTCAGTGACGTCCATTTACTGGTGCAATTCTTGTACAATTCATACTGCTGCTCTTTTGATGGCATTCGCCACGACGGTCCCCAATTGACATAGGCGGCATCGTCCTTAGGATCCAGTTCAATCTTGCTGTCAACCTTGCCAGATTCGCTATTGTAGTTGTACTTTGTCAATGTCAGGGAAGAATTCCACTTGCCCCACTTATAGTTACTCCAACCATATTCCTCCTTGGGTAACGTCTCGCCCCAGGCGAAGTAGTCGCCGTATTCCTCGGGACTGTTGGCGCCGATGTTGCATGTCGCCCACAACGTGCCACTGGGCAGTCCCAGGTCAACATACTCGTGATTGTCTGGAACCACTGGCTCGTCCTTATCGTCACCGCAGGAAATGAGGACGAAAGGCAACACAATAGCCATGAACAAATATATCTTCTTCATCATAGTATCTCAAGTTTTCGTTTGCAACAAAGATAGGGCTAATCAACAAGTGATACAAGTTATATTACCATATAATTCTCGATAATCGGGAATTTTGCCAAAAAGTGTCTAATTTTTTTACATCTTGCCGCCAAGAACCGATGCTTATTTCACAATAAAGAGAATAGTTAATAGCGGGCGCCGAGCCACAACTATTAACTATTCTCAAATTCTTATCAGACTATCTAACGTCTAGAATCTAAAGTCTAAAGTCTGACGTCTAAAGTCTAAAGTCTAAAGTCTAAAGTCTAACGTCTGACGTCTAAAGTCTCTTATCCCAAGAATCCCAGGAGGACACCTGCGGCAACTGCCGAACCGATCACACCGGCCACGTTGGGACCCATGGCGTGCATGAGCAGGTAGTTGCTGGGATCGGCCTTCAGACCCTGATCGTTGCTGATGCGAGCAGCCATAGGAACGGCCGATACACCGGCATTACCGATCAGCGGGTTCAACTTCTTGCTCTTCGGCAAGATGAGGTTGAAGATCTTCACGAACAGCACACCCGAGCAGGTAGCGATAACAAACGCGCAGAAACCGAGGAAGAAGATAAAGATGGTCTCCTTGGTCAGGAACTGCGAGGCCTGTGTCGAAGCACCCACGGTCATACCCAGCAGGATGGTAACGATGTCGGTCATCGCATTGCTAGCAGTGTGGGCAAGGCGCTTGGTCACGCCACTCTCACGCAACAGGTTACCGAAGAACAGCATACCCAGCAGGGGAATTGCCGAAGGCACCACGAAGCAGGTGAGCAACAGACCGAAGATGGGGAAGATGATCTTCTCCAGCTGGCTCACCTTGCGAGCCGGTTTCATGCGCATCTTGCGCTCCTTCTCGGTCGTCAGCAGGCGCATGATGGGAGGTTGGATCACCGGCACGAGTGCCATGTAACTGTAGGCACTCACGGCGATAGCACCCATCAAGTTCGGTGCCAGTTTAGACGACAGGAAGATAGCGGTGGGACCGTCGGCACCGCCGATGATGGCGATAGCGCCAGCTTGGTCAGGCATGAAGCCCAGAGCCAGGGCAATCATGTAGGCGCCGAAGATACCGAACTGTGCCGCTGCACCAACAAGCATCAGCTTGGGATTGGCTAGCAGGGCGCTGAAGTCGGTCATCGCGCCGATGCCTAGGAAGATGAGTGGTGGGTACCATCCGTTGCGAACACCTTGATATAGGATGTTGAGCACCGAACCGTCCTCATAGATGCCGATCTCGTTACCCGGCTGGAAAGGTATGTTACCAATCAGGATACCAAAGCCGATGGGAACGAGCAGCATGGGCTCAAAGTCATGCTTGATGGCGAGGTAGATGAAGAACAAACCCACCAAAATCATGACCAGGTTAGTCCAGTCAAAGTTGTAGAATCCGGTAAAATGCCAGAAATCCAACAACTTGGTAAACAGGAAATTGTCAAGCAGTACCATAATCACTAGTATTAAGCTTCTAGCTTTTAGCTGTCAACTGATAGCTTTTGGTCGCTAATGGCTAATAGCTAATCGCTAAAGGCTATTTTATCCGATTACCATGATTGTGTTACCCTCGAGTACCGAATCCTCCTTCGATACCTCGATGCTCTTGACGGTACCGTCAACGCCAGCGTGGATCTCGTTACCCATTTTCATGGCCTCGAGGATGCACACTACGTCGTCGGCCTTAACCTGCTGGCCTACCTTGACAAAGATGTCCTTGATCACGCCGGGAAGCGGTGATTCGATCACGTGACCACCGGCAGCGGGAGCGGCCTTGCGTGCGGCAGGCTTGGGAGCGGCAGCGGGAGCCTCGCTCACGGCTACGCGCTTAACGGCGGGAGCGGCCTTGGGCTGCTCGGGCAACTCAACGTCATAGGCCACGCCGTTCAACTGGATGTGGGCGATATTGCCCTCAATGTTATCGATAGCAACTGTGTATTCGTTGCCATTGATTTTATACTTGTATTCCTTCATTTGAGTGAATGATTATTATTGGTGATTATTTCTTGATAACGGGTAATTCTCGCATCAGACCCGGCTTGGAAGACCAAGCTGTGCCGTCACGCGGAGTCAGCGTCAACACGCCGCTCTCCTGGTCGTGGGCGTTCAGGTGCTGATAGAGGGCAAAGCAGATAGCTGCCATCTTTTCTCCATCGAGGTCGCCACCTGCAGCAGGCATTGCAGCAGCAGGAGCAGCAGCGGGAGCCGATGCCTGGCTCTTATCCTCGGTCTGCAGGTTGCGGCTGGCAAACTTGCCGAACAGCTTGAAGCAGATGTAGAGCAGTGCCAGAGCGATGAATACCACCGACATGGCCAGCAAGGCAATCCAGTAGCCGTGGGGATCTTCCTCACGGAATTTCTCGATGTTCTCGTTCACCTCGCGGGCATTGTAATTGCCCTTGGTGATGGCGGTCTGGTTGGTCTTGCCGTCTTTCACGGTCCAGCGGGTCTTGCCGTCATCCAGCACGCTGGGCAGGCGACCTTCTTTCTCGATAGCATAGGTCTCACCTGGTTTGAGCGATGCGGGAATCGTCACATCGTCCACCAAGTCTCCATTCACGTCGTAGAGGGCCACATAGTTGTCCTGGCCGGGCTTAAAGGTAAACGGCAGGTGGAATGTTCCTGCCTTGGTGTCACCATCGGCTTCCATGACAAAGTGGGTGCGCGGTGCAATCTTGGTGTTGCGCTCGTCGCCACGGGGAATCTCATAGATGTCCATGGGACGTTCCTTGCACCACTCGATCAGCACCTTGTTGGGCTTAATCTTAGAAGTGTCTGTCACGGCCTTGATGTGGTTCTTCACCTCATCACGGCTCATCGTGGTGATAAACATCTTCTCGACGGCATTGGTGCTATAGGACGAGTTGTAGAACTCGATCCAGCCAGTGCCGCCCGTGCTATCCTGCTGCACCATCACCTCGTTGATGCGCACGTTCTTACGGCCCTGGGCCTGCGTGGGCAGTGCGAGGATGGCACACAGCAGCATGAGTGTCAATACTCTTTTACTCATATCTCTTTACAGTTTTCAGTTGCCGGTCAATTTTAACCTTTAACCATTAACCTTTAACCTCTAAACTTACAGTGGAATATTGCCGTGCTTCTTGGCAGGGTTATTCAACTTCTTGGTGCGCAGCACCTCGAGGGCGCGGATCACGCGGAAGCGGGTGTTCCTCGGCTCAATCACGTCATCGATGTAGCCATAGCGGGCTGCATTGTAAGGCGTGCAGAAGAGGTTGTTGTACTCGTCCTCCTTGTCCTGGATGAACTTCTTGCCAGCCTCGAGCAGTTCCTTGGCCTTGGCTTCGTCGCCAGCAGCCTTGGCCTCCTCGGCCTGGGTCTTGAAGTTCTTGCTGTCCTTGGCATAGAGAATCTCGGCAGCACCAGCAGCACCCATAACGGCGATCTCAGCACTGGGCCATGCGTAGTTCAAGTCACCGCGCAGCTGCTTGCAGCTCATCACGATGTGAGAACCACCGTAGCTCTTGCGCAGGGTAACGGTCACCTTGGGCACGGTAGCCTCGCCATAGGCGTAGAGCAACTTGGCACCGTTCATGATGACAGCGTTGTACTCTTGGCCGGTACCGGGCAGGAAGCCGGGCACGTCAACGAGGGTTACCAGAGGAATGTTGAAGGCGTCGCAGAAGCGGACGAAGCGGCCGCCCTTCTTCGAGGCGTTCACGTCGAGCACACCTGCCATGCAGTTGGGCTGGTTGGCAACAACGCCGACAGCCTGGCCATTGAAGCGGGCGAAGCCCACGATGATGTTCTTGGCAAAGTCCTTGTGAACCTCGAGGAACTCACCGTTATCGACGATAGCACTGATGACCTGATACATGTCGTAGGGGTCATTGGCGCTCTCGGGGATGATGTTGTTCAAGGCATCCTCCACGCGGTCGATGGGATCGGTGCACTCCACGCGGGGAGTCTCTTCCATGTTATTGCTGGGCATGTAGCTCAACAGCTGACGGATGATGGCGATAGCCTCCTCCTCGGTTTCGGCGGCAAAGTGTGCCACGCCACTCTTGCTGGCGTGAACACCTGCACCACCCAGCTGCTCCTGGGTCACATTCTCGCCGGTCACGGTCTTTACCACCTTGGGACCGGTCAGGAACATGAAGGAGATACCCTTGGCCATGATGATGAAGTCGGTCAGGGCAGGGGAGTAAACGGCACCACCGGCACAGGGACCGAGGATGGCACTGATCTGGGGGATAACACCCGAAGCGTTGATGTTGCGCTGGAAGATTTCGGCATAGCCGGCCAGAGCGTTAACGCTCTCCTGGATACGGGCACCGCCCGAGTCATTCAGGCCGACAACAGGTGCGCCCTGCTTCATAGCGAGGTCCATCACCTTACACATCTTCAATGCCATGGTCTCACCCAGCGAACCGCCGATGACGGTTGCATCCTGAGCGAAGACATAAACCAGGCGACCATCGACGGTACCGAAACCGGTTACCACGCCGTCGCCGTCATAGGTCTTCTTCTCCATGCCGAAGTTGGTGCAGCGGTGCTGAACGAACATGTCCAGTTCCTCAAAGCTACCCTCGTCAAGGAGCATATTGATGCGCTCACGGGCAGTGAATTTGCCCTTCTCGTGCTGCTTGGCAATAGCCTTCTCGCCACCGCCCAGGCGTGCTTTCTCGCGA
>JBGUJU010000094.1:0-3117 GCA_045114065.1 Sodaliphilus sp. | reverse complement strand
TTTGCATCGGAAAAAATTGTACATGAGCGACAGGCGGCAAGGGCAATGATGACATTTTGTTTCATCAATGCGGCTTCACGGTATCATGACTCTCCCGTCAAGCAGAGGGCAGTGCTTAAAGACAAAATAGTGGACGGCCACGCCCACTATACCTTGAAAGCAAACCACCGCCTCCTGGCGGTTGGTATGCGAAAAAGCCCCGGCAGATGCCGAGGCTAAAAGAACATCACTATATTATATGCTAAACGACTGGTTAGTCACTTTCACCCATTTGGGTATTGTTGCTGCGAGCGCATCAATCACTACAGGCGGTTGCGCTCGTTCTGGCTGTCTTGACCGTCTTTTGTGAAATCAGTTTGCCCTAGTCGTTTCAATCCGTAGGCTCCAAAGTGGTAGTAGCCATTCACTAGACAATCATCATTCATCACCAAGGTGTTAACTGTAGTTTGAAAACCAACTGATTCGCATTATTTCTTAAATCTTCCCAAATGGTTCGTGTCGGAGCGGTTTTGCGCACCACGAACGCGGCTTTGACCAAATTTCTGTGTATATCTTATCTGTAAAGATATGTTATTGGTTTGAGGCTTTTCTCTATATGCGTATGATTCAGTGTTATAGTGATATGCTGGCCTGTAATTTAGCAGGTTAAAAGCATCAACACTAATAGTCCCACCGAACTTGAATTCCTTGCTGAAGGACGCATTGAGCAAATGCTTATGATGTCCTACTTTTAATATTCCATTGGACGGCGTATAATAGTTATAACTCAATGTGGCCCTGATACCACTTTTAGAAGAAATATTGAAGAAATTGCGAATCCCAGCCGATCCTGTCCAAGTCTTGTAACTTACATCCTGGCCATCAATTGTGCCTTGATTCCGGTCATAATCAGCGGCTGCATTTAACGACATTCTCCAGATACCGTTAAAGAACACCTTTTCTACGTTGCAATAGAGTGAGAGTGACTGCTCGTTTCCATAATTAGCCACACTGCTCACTGTGGTATTATTCTCAGCGAGAAAACGATATTCGCTGAAGGAATCAGAGCCATAACTATAAGAAGCACCGATAATATAATCTCCAAGAAACCTATACCTCAAATTCACATCACTGTATATCATTGGCTTAAGATGAATATTTCCCATGCTATAGGTATTCTCAGAAGTCCATATCTTAAATGGGTTCAAATCATTATAAAAAGGTCGCAAAATAGAACGGGACAAGTCCAATGAAATACTGTGGTTGCCATTTGCCAAATCAACCAATAAGCTTAATTGCGGAAAGAAATCCCAATAATTGCGGTTGAATATCTCATTTGAGCTCACTTGACGCCCCCTGACATTTGTATTCTCGGCACGCAATCCTAGTGTGGTACTGATCACATCGCTCCACTTTCTGTCATAAGTAATATATAAGGCATTCACCTTTTCATCATACTCAAACAGATTGCTGCTTCCCTCGTTTTTTACATACTCATTTCCATTATAATCATTGCGAACAAAATCATCAGAAAGATGTGATGCATCGAACTCATATCCGGACTTGAGGGAAGTGCCATCATTAAAAGAATGGCTATAACTTCCCTTAAACTCATAACCATAGCTATCTACAGTAGTGTTTTGCTGAAAAAGAGAATACGGAACAAGTTCGTGTGAATCTACTCCACTTGCATACTGCATTGTCCCCAAAGAAGCGTTTAGTGACGAGGAATAATTGGCACTCACATCCAGATTACTTCCCTTATCGTCTGTCTTGAGATGATAATAGGCCACGATACTCATCTGTGGCTTTCTGTAGGGATTCTCGGTTTCTGCGTAAGACTTCGAGTACTTGTCAATTGTGCCCCTAAGATAGTTTGAACTTATAGTCGTAGACTTACTGTTACTTTCAGAGCCGCCGAAATAGAATGAAGTTCCCAGGGTACTTCGCTTTGTCAAGTCATACGATAGACTGAGATTTCCATTCAAGAAATGGCCAGTAGTCTGACTATTGGCGGAATTTAGGATATCCGTATAACTGTCTTTGTAATTATAGGTCGTCTCCTTTTCAGTTTGCGAATTGTAATAAAGATAACTCAGATTGGCCGAGGCATTAAATTTGTTCTTTGAATAGCCTAAATACAGACTGGCCCTTGGCGTTATTTTCTCTCCAAGATATGTTGCGCTCACGCTTGCGCTTCCCGTTAGTCCCTGATTAGGATTCTTCTTCATTACAATATTCACAATGCCTCCTGTAGTCGATGCCTTGTAAGAACTATTTGGAGACATGATAATCTCTATCTTCTCAATCCTATCAGCAGGTACTGAACGCAACATCTCCATAAGTGAGGCATTGTCCATCACCGGCTTTCTGCCGTTAATATATATCGTGGATGTACCCTTGCCTAATATACTGACGGTATTGTTCTCTACGCTTACCAACGGAGCATATCGCAGTAATTCATAACTGTCAATACCCACAACCTCAGAAGGACTTGGCTTATATATAAATTTACCAGGTTCTTGCTTTAGTCTAGCAGCGGAAGCGGAAACTACCACTCCATTAAGCCGCGTTGCATCTGGGTGCATTTTGATGGTGCCCACGTTGTCACGGCTGCATAGTCGATACTCGGTCTTATAGCCCACGTAGGAGACACGGGCGATGACCTTGCCGTGGTCGTTGGGGATGACGAAGCGGCCGCTCTCGTTGGTCACACCGCCGCCCACCATCGTCGAGTCGGCGGGGCTGAGCAGGGTGACATTGGCGTAGGGCAACGGCAGATTGTTCTCGTCAACCACCAGCCCCTTCAAGTGGTGCTCGGTCTTGTGGATGCACTCCACATAGATATCGTTATTTTCGCCCAGGATCATCTGGATGGGATAGAAACCGATGATCTGGCGGATGGCGTCGGGCACGGACTTGTTCTTGACATTGGTGGTAATAGTAAAATCCTCCAGCTCGTTGTAGATAAACACAATCTTGTGGTTGCCTGTCTGCTGCTGGATATACTTCAGCGCGTCGCTCATCGACACGTTCTGGAAATTGCGGGTGATGCGCTGCGCGTGTGCTATGCCTGCTAAGGAGCACAGCAATAGTATCATGGTAAATAGTCTCTTCATTACTTGCCCTCCTGTGCTG
>JBGUJU010000093.1:0-1789 GCA_045114065.1 Sodaliphilus sp. | reverse complement strand
AATTTATCAAGGGCACTTCCAAGCGTAAGATCAGTGAAATACTGAATCTTAGCCGCACCTCCATAGATGTCTATCTCGGGAGGATGGGTGCCTCAGGAAAGTCGGCAGAGGAACTGCTGCACAGTGATGACAAGACGCTCAGTCAGGTGATGGTGCGCGATAGCGGCCATCGCAACACTGATAGTGAGAAACTTGACGAGCTGACACCTCTACTGGAAGACTATGCGCGACAGATGCAGCTGCGCAACATGACCTATCAGCTACTCTTCGAGAATTACAGCCAGAGAGTGCAGCATCCCTATGGCTATACTCAGTTCAAAGAGAAACTACAGGCCTATGAGAAGGCTCATTCATACTCCTTTCATAACGTGTATGAACCTGCTGGAGAGATGCAGGTGGACTATGCCGGAGACAAACTGTGGATTATGGATCCACACACAAGAGTAGGACAAGAGGCTTATATCTTGGTATGTGTGCTCCCGTACTCAAGCCTTGCCTTCGCCACTGCCATGCTCTCCACGTCGATGGAGAACTTCTTCGATGGCTTGTCGCGATGTCTGACCTATTTCGGTGGTGTGCCACTGGTAGTAAAGAGCGACAACATGCGACAGTGGGTAAAGAAGTACGACCGCTATGAACCGGCTTTTACTGAGGCTGCCAACCAGTGGGCATTGCATTATAGCACATGCCTTGAGAACTGCAGGATCACCAAACCGCGAGACAAAGGACCTGCAGAAAGCCTAGTCAGTCAAGTTTACCGATTCTACTATGCTCGCATTGAGAGCGGCAATGGTAGCGGACATAGAGAAGAGTTTTACTCCATAGACGAACTCAATACCCGTCTGTATGAGTTGAATGACGAGTATAACAGCCGTGTGATGAAATCTATCGGTGCTTCACGCTGGGATAGATATATCAACAGCGAGAAACCACTGATGACTCCGTTACCGCCTGAGGCATATGTCTTCAAGTATGAGAAGGTCTTCACCGTAGGATCAACATATCATGTGCAGATTGGTAAGGAACACCACTTCTACAGTATACCATACCAATACGTAGGCAAGAAGGCCAAGGCTGTGTACGACTGTCATACAGTAGAGATATGGGTAGACTTAGAGCGTGTTGCCATACACCGCAGAATCTTTACAGATGGTTATACCACAGATCCGTCGCACATGCCACCCAACCATCTGGCCTATATGCGCACCAAGGAGTGCAATGCTGCCTATTTCATAGATAAGTCGCGTCTGATAGGTCCGCATGCCCATGAGGTAGTGGAGAATGTACTGAAATCGCCTTATTTTGTACAGCAGGCATACAAATCCTGTCATGGAATACTCAGACTTGCCGAGAAGTATGGCAATGAACGTATGGAACAGGCTTGTCTGCGTTTAGGTACGATAACTACGGGTACATATACCCGTCTAAAGAATATACTGGAGCACGGGCTTGACAGTGTGCCCTTACAGCAGGGAGACACCTCGTATATGCCCGCAAACGACGATGTCAGAGGACCGTCGGCATACATATAGGCAGAGCCTCGTCGGGGCTGTCTGCCCCTTGCCGGCAGGCGTTCCCCGAGTGTTTTTCATATTTTAAATTTTAAGGTTTAATCATTTAAAGTAACGGAAAGATGAACAACCAAGTGACAATCGCCCAGCTTCAGCAGATGAAGCTCAAGGGAATGGCAGAGTACTACCAATCAATGGAAACGCTCTCGCCAGAGAACAGACCTACGCTCGATCTCTTCATGGCAAAGATGGTGGAGTCGGAGATCCAGTACAGAAAC
>JBGUJU010000092.1:0-95783 GCA_045114065.1 Sodaliphilus sp. | reverse complement strand
TAAAAGGAAAGAGCCCGGTGCAATACCGAACTCTTTACTCTTAAATCAATAATGTTTAACCCGTCCAACTTTTTGGGGTCACTTCACTCGTCTGGCTGGAGTGCGGATGTCAATTATAAAGATGTCAATTATAAAATAATCTTAGCGTCTTAGCGCCTTAGCGTGGGGCAAAAGAACGCGGATGCCTCTCTAAACTCTAAACCCTAAACTCTAATCTGCGAGCGAAGCGAGCATAAACTCAGCGAGCAATACAGATCTTGCGGCCGTCACTGGTCACATAGATGCCGGGGGTCAATTTGCTGGCATCGACACGGCGACCCATCAGGTCATAGTACTCCACGGGGCGGTTGTCATCGGCAGTAACCGATGTGATACCAGTCATAGTGAGGTCATACCAGCCAATTCCGCTCTCGTTCATCTCGTTACCACCGAAGTAGACGCTCTGCACGCCGATGCGTTTAGCGTCCTCTCCGATAAAGTAAACCACAACCAGCTGACCACCCATCAGGATGTTCATGTCATCATTGAAGCTGTAGGGAATGATGGTCTCGTCCTGTTCAAAGCCATAGATATCGGCCCAGAAGATGTAGGGCTCGGCGCCCTCGCCATAGTCGGTGAAGAGGCGATAACCCAGTCGGTCGGTCAACAGTGGCTTGCCGTCAACATCGGTCACGGGAATATCAAGCACCAGGTAGCCCAGTTCCTCGTCGGGATAGTACTCATAATACAGCACAGTGGGTGTCTCGGGCACGGCAGGCTCATCAACGATCGGCGTCAACGCAACACTGCCCAACAGGTCATACCAGTTCACCTCCATATCGTCGGCACAGATACCATACCACTGCTGGGAGACAAAGGCACCGGTCTCGGGATCCAGGGTCAACCTGAACGGCTCGGCGTCATTGGTCTCGGGCGTGCATCCCATGAAGTAGAGCGGATAAACTTCGCCAGCCAGGACAAACGGACCGAAGTACTGGCCATTGTCAAACACATAGCTGTCGCCCTCGCGGTGACCTTTCACCCATGCTTTGGGCAGGTAGGAACACAGGCCCTGCACATAGATATCATCACCATCAAAGCCCACCTTGGCACTGCCCATCAGGGGGTCACCTTCGAACCACTGGTCAATATCCTCATAGTAGCCCATATAATAACCTGTCAGCATATAGGACTGAGTTTCCAGGCCCTCGGGGACAATCACGGTTCCCACGTCGGGGGTAATGGACATCTCACTGTCATACTGATAGTACCAGCCCAGTTGGTCAGGATGGGCATTCTCAAGGATGTAGCACACCTGGTCCTGATTCAAAATGAAGACATCGGCGCGCTCATCATAGTCAAACACTGCATCGATGAGGACATAGCCATCGCTTAACGGAGTGACAGGATAGAAGTAGAGGTCATAGCCATAGTACGAGCCATAGTACTGCATGGGGAAGGTAGCCTGGGTATGGTCCTCATTGAGCGTACCCTTGATCCAGGCCTCGGGCAGATAGACACTGAAACCCTGCAGATACACGTCATCGCCGTCAATGCCGATCTGCAACGCACGATCCACAACTTCCCAGCTCGCACCGTCAAAGATGTAAGCGTTCATGTGATAACCATTGACCACCAGGTCTTCAGGAGGAGTAACGATTGCTTCAGCCAGTTGGGGAGCAGCGTTCCTCAACGATGGGAAGAAATCAGCACGGGGCACGGTCATAGAATGGCGTGCTTTGTTCTGGTCAGGCTTGGGCAACTGGATTCTTTGCGCTGATTGCGCGCTCACTGCCATAGACAAGGCAGCAGCAACGAATAGTAAAACAATTTTTTTCATAGTTTTGTTGATGTTAGTTAGTGAATGAAAAAAGAGATTATCCGCAAAAATACACAAAAAATTAACATACAAGCAATAAAACCCTCAAAAATCAACTTATGACCAGAAAAAAAAGAGTTTCTTCGCCTCAGTTTGCTGATTGTTCTAGTTTTTATGCTTATATTTGCGAAAAATTATAATTAACCTCCAAAATAGATTGAATATGAAACAACTCTTGCTGACCCTATTAGGGTCGATGCTGCTGCTTACGGCGATGGCCCAGGGCGACGGCAATAACGCGATTTTTACCAAGCCCAAGTTTAGCGGCTTTGCCATGGCGTCCTATCAGGCGACGTTCCAGGACGGCAACAACAGCAACTCGTTTGACCTGCGACTCGTAAGGGCATCGATCGAGGGCCGCATCCTCAACGATTTCTACTACAAGATCCAGGGCCAGATCAACGGCAATCCCACGACGCTGGGCAGCAGCCCCAGGCTGGTGGACTACTTCATGGAGTGGCAGAAACTGGACTTCTTCCGTGTGAAGCTGGGCCAGTTCAAGCGCCCGTTCACCTACGAGAACCCGATGAACCCCATCGACCAGGGCTTCATGGGCTACTCACAGCCCGTGAGCAAGTTGGCTGGCTTCAGCGACCGCGACGGTATGCACGCCAGCAATGGTCGTGACATCGGTCTCCAGTTCCAGGGCGACTTCTTGAAGAACAGCAGCGGCCGCAACCTGCTCCACTACCAGGTAGGTGTGTTCAACGGCCAGGGCATCAACGTCAAGGACGTGGATGAGCGCAAGGACATCATCGGCGGTGCATGGGTCATGCCCATCCAGGGCATGCGCATCGGTGCTTTCGGTTGGGAAGGCTCCTACGCCCGCAAGAGCGGCGGCAAGGTCGTGAGCCTGCGCCAGCACCGCTACGCACTGAGTGCCGAGTACAAGAAGGGTGACCTGCAGCTGCGCACCGAGTATATCCACTCGACAGGCCTCGGCTTTGCCACGACCTACCAGAAGGCTGCCGACGCCAGCGATGCCACCATCAAGACCTACACCGACAAGAACGGCAATGAGGTCGCCAACAACAAGAGCGACGGTATCTATGCCCTCGCTATCGTCCCCGTGATCAAGGACAAGCTGATGGCCAAGGCCCGCTACGACCTCTACCGCCCCACCGCCTCGAGCGTGGCTGCCAAGACCAACTACGAGGTCGGTCTGAACTACCGCTTCTGCAAGTATCTGGAAGCGCAGACCGAGTATTGCTTCACTCACGACCGTGCGCTTGCCAAGCCCGACTACAGCACCATCTTCGTGCAACTTTCCATCCGCTATTAATTATAAACCATACTGCTAGCGACTAATGACTAGTGACTAGCGACTAAAAAACCAAACAACATGTCACTTATCATGATTCTACAGCTCTGCATTGTGCTAGGAGCGTTGTGGCTGGGCTCTCGATATGGCAGCCTGGCGTTGGGAGCGATTTCAGGCATTGGCCTGGCTATTCTGGTATTCGGCTTCGGTATGAAACCGGGCAATCCTCCCACCGATGTAATTTACATCATCATTGCAGCCGTCACCTGTGCCGGCATCATGCAGGCCTCGGGCGGTATGGACTGGCTGATTCAGCTGGCCGAGAAGATGCTGCGCAAGCATCCTGACCGCATTACCTTCCTCGCCCCGCTGTGCACATTCTTCTTGACGGTGCTCGTCGGCACGGGCCACGTGGTCTACACGTTGATGCCCATCATCTGCGACATCGCCATCAAGAAGGGCATCCGCCCCGAGCGTCCCTGCGGTATCGCCAGCATCGCGTCACAGATCGGTATCACCTGCTCGCCCATCGCTGCTGCTGTGGTGGCATTCATCACCATCAGCGGCGCCAACGGCTATAACGTGACCATCCCGCAGGTGCTCATGGTGACCATCCCCGCCTGCTTGCTGGGTATCCTGGTGGCCTCCATCGCCTCCTATAAGCGTGGCAAGGACCTGGACAAGGACCCCGAGTTCCAGAAGAAGATTGCCGATCCCGCCCAGCGCGAGTACATCTACGGCAGCAGCGCCACCACCCTCGACAAGCAGATTGCCCCCGAGAGCAAGCGCGCCGTTTACATTTTCTTCGGTGCCCTGTTGGTCATCGTCTTCTTCGCTATCTTCCAAGACCTGCTGCCGGCCTATGACACCATCAAGGCCATCGATGGTGACGCCACCGTCGAGCTCATCGGCTCGCATGTGACCATCACCGCCGACCAGCTGGCAAAGTTGGGCATCGCTGTTGAAGGCTTGACCAAGACGCACCCCACCCCATTGAAGATGAACCTCGTCATCCAGATTGTGATGATTACCGCCGCCGCGCTGATGATCATCTGCTGCAAGGCATCTCCCAAGAAGGCCATCGCCGGTCCCGTTTGGCAGAGCGGTATGGTAGCTGTGGTTGCCATCTATGGTATCGCATGGCTCGCCGACACCTACTTCGCCAACTACCTGAGCGAGATACAGGATATGCTAGCCGGCCTTGTAGAACAGTACCCGTGGTCGATCGCCTTTGCCTTCTTCCTCGTGTCGGTGCTCGTCAACTCCCAGGGTGCCGTGGTCGTTTCCATGTTGCCCCTGGCATATGGCTTGGGTATTGACGGCTGGATCCTGCTGGGCGTGCTCCCCTCGGTCTACGGCTACTTCTTCATCCCCAACTATCCCTCGGATATCGCCACCGTGAACTTCGACCGAACGGGTACCACCGTCATCGGCAAGTACCTGTTGAACCACTCGTTCATGATGCCCGGTCTGGTACACACCGCGGTAGCATGCATCGCCGGCTACCTCATCGCCTTCCTCTACCACTCCATGGGCTGGATCTAATCGAAACAACAGACATCTGAATTCATCCGACAGCACGGACCGACATCCCGTCGGCCCGTGCTATTATTTAATGTGAGTTTAACGATCCTTTAGCTCGGCGAAGCCAAATTATCAATTATTAATCAGTGTGTTACCAACTCCCCCTCTAATCTTAGAGGGGGCCGGGGGGCGTTGATGCCCCAAGAGGAAGTGCTTTGAGGGTAAATCATACTCCTCCGCCCTAACGGGGAGGCTGTGTCATAATTGCGACACAGTAATATAACCGTGCTATCGCACGGGAACCTTTAGTTCGGCGAAGCCAAATTAAACAAATTAATTATAAAATTTTTATTAATATAAATAAGATATTAATTTTAATTAAAAAATTTGTTTAATTTCCCGCCCGTAGGGCGGTTATAATTCTAGCTATTGAATTATGACACACCATCTTGTGTATCAGCACTATATTTTCGTCGAACTCACGTTAAGTAAGTTACACTTCGACGATTGAGGAATAATAATAGAAATCGTTGAGCACCGTCGTGAGAAAGGCATCGGCATACACGTTGCCCGCTAACTGCACCCCAAGGTATTGCTGCACCTGCACTGCCAGCTTATACACCAGTTCGGTGCGACGATCGTAGTCCGTGCTGTAGAGCGTGCGTGTGATGACATCAACCTGCTTGGTGGACAGATTGGCTGCCTCGGGATAGGTGGGCTCATAGCCCTGCTGCACATAGTTATAATCGTTCACCGTGAAGAAATCATACTGTGTCGACGTCGTTTTAATGACAATGGTGCCCGCAGCGAGGTCGCCTAGACGTTGCCGATACTTGCCGAAGGTGATGAATACAACCCCCAAGAAACCGGTCAGATAGGTATCAATCGGGTAGAGAAGCCATCGCAACAGGCAACTGCCCACCGAGGGCGAATTGCCATCAAGAGTCACTACACGCGTTTTCATCGCCATTTTACCCAAACTTTGTCCTCTGGCAAAAATTTCGCATGCAGGAAAATATAGAATGACCGGGAAAAAGACAAGCACATAGATGATAATGAGGACCACGTCGCTGGTCTTGAAACCAAATGGGTCAAGATAACTGCCGAAAGCCAAAAAAACAGCCACGTAATAGGCGCAGATCACGGCAAGGTCTATGATAGCCGCAATCAGCCTATCACCCACACTAGCAGGTGTTTGGGTGAGTTCTACATATTGTCCTGTGATAATTGACGATTGCGCCATCTCTCTTTGCAACTTAGGTTTTAATAGATTTTGTTGCAAAAGTACAAAATAAAGTCTATTTTTGCAACAGAAAAAATGCAACAGTTTATCCAATGTCATGAGAGAGCCCGTATTTATCAAACAAAATATCACTCGCTGGCGAGATTATCAAAGGCGTCTTGAGAATCCGTCGGGAGAGGCACCGGACACTCTCGCACAGATGTATACGGAACTGACAACGGACCTGGCCTTCTCGCGCACACATTTTCCCGATGCCACCATTACCTCGATGCTTAACGCCATGACGCTCAAGCTGCACAACGAGATTTATAGTGCTAATCACGAGAAGAGGTCCCGCCTGTTGACGTTCTGGACCAGAGAGGTGCCACAGGCTGTCTATGACAACCGCAAAGCCATGCTCTCTGCCTTGGCCGTGTTTGTGTTCTTCATGTGCGTGGGCATTGCTTCGCTGTTCAACGATGCTGAATTTGCCAGGCTCATCTTGGGAGATCACTATGTGGACATGACTATAGCTAACATCAAGAACGGCGTGCCCACCGATGTCTATAGCTCTGGTGGGGAAGCCGAATCTTTCTTCGCCATCATGCTCAATAACTTGAGGGTCGACGTTATCTGCGTTGCGATGGGCATTTTCACACCATTTGTCACAGCCCTGATCATGATGTACAATGCCATTATGGTCGGGACATTCACTTTTTTCTTTTTTCAATATGGCGTGTTTGGTGAAGCGTTGTTGGCGATTATGCAACACGGAACGCTCGAGATCTCCACAATGGTGCTCTCGGGAGGAGCAGGTTTTGTAATGGGGTCAGGATGGTTATTCCCTGGCACCTATAGCCGCATGCAGGCTTTCCGCCGCAAGGCCAAGGAAGCCCTCAAGATTGCCTTGAGTGTGTTTCCCGTGACCATCGTGGCCGCATTCATTGAGGGGTATCTCACGCGACACACCGACTTCCCTCTGGCTTTTAGGGTCATGGTGATTGTCTTGTCGGCTGCGTTTATTATTTTTTATTATGTTGTCTTACCTTGTTTAGTGGGGCGCAAACACCACAACAGATTAGCGACCGATGAACAACAATCGACTCTATAAGAATCGCACACTCACCGACAATGTGAACATGGTGTTTGACTTTGTAGGTGAGAATTGGAGAAAGTGGTTCAAAATGATGGCCTACTTCCTCCTGCCGTTCAGCGTGTTGCTGGGCACCATGCTCGCCAACTTTGATATCGAAATGTCTTCATTTAGCATGACCTACGTGGTGGCTTCTGGCATTTTGTCCTTTGTTGGCTGCGCTGTGGTCACTGCGTTGCAGATACTGCTTCTCAAGTGGCATGAGACCCACAATGGCACCCTGGACGGGTGTGACATGGGCACCATGTGGCGCATGTTGCCGCAATCAGCACTTAAATGCCTGGTTGTCATCATTATAGGAACACCATTGATTGTAGCGTCATTTCTATTTCCTATTATTGGATTGGTAGCAGTTTTCGCGATGTTGCCTGTGTTCCTGATATGCCCCATCATGCTGCTGGAGCCCAAAGATTCGTTAGTGAACAATACGAAGCGTGCTTTTTCACTGGGCCACAAGAAGTGGGGGCGGCTCATCCTCATCACGCTGATCATGGGCATCGTTTCATTCCTCATCAACAATGCCATTACTTTTCCCATGGGCATTTACACGATATTGGATTCAACTCTTCAGTTCTCAACGACCGACTCCGTATTCTGGTCATTCCTGTTAGATGTTTTTAATTACGTGATCAGTGTGGCTCAATGCTTTATGATTTTTGTGGAGATGGGGTTGTTTGTCCTCGCGATGACCTATTATTATGGCAGTGTGACAACCGAGTTCGAGGACATGGGCCTGGAGAGTGATATAGAAAATTTTGCTCAACTGAAATAATCTGATGATGACATCGACCAGTGACACAATAGTTGCCAATAATTCGATTCTTGATGCCTTCAAGCACTCAAGGGACTATGATTATGCCCGAGAACTGGTGCCCGACCATCAAACCAACTATTTTGATCGTTTCTGGGACAAGCTTGAGGATTTCTTTGACTTCGATGTTGCATGGATGGATATCCCCGATATTATCTGGTGGCTCCTAGGGGCGTTGGCGGTGATGGGTGTGTGCTTTATCATCTGGAAAAATAGGGTTGGATTATTCGGGTCTCGGGATGTTAACCTCACAGCACAAGAGATTACCGAGAACGACATCAACGAGGTGGACTTTGACCAGCTCATTGCCGAGGCCGAGAACCGTGGCGACTACCTCGCGCTGTGCCGATTGCGCTATCTGCAGACCCTGAAAGCTGCCAGTGACGCATCACTGGTGAGTTGGCGACGTTACAAGACGCCCACACAGTACGCCCAGGAGTGGCAAGATAGTGACTTCGGCGTTATGACCAATCATTTCTTGCGTATTCGTTACGGTCATTACACAGCCGATGCAGCGCTTGCCCAGAAGATGCGTTCACTCCAGCAAGCAGTGCAAGCACGCATTGCTAATAGTAATGACCAGCAAGAGCTAACCGACAGTCAGCAGGAAGGAGGTGAGCAGTCATGAAGGCCAACCGCATATTTATTGTAGTGATCATTGCGCTCATGGCGGTGATTCTGCTCTTTCAGGTGAACGCACCAACTCGTTTCAGGTGGGATGACGTTTCACAAAGCTACAAGAGCAAGCAACCCTTCGGCTGCTATGTGATGGACAGCGTGCTGCACGCCTCACTGCCGCAGGGCTACGAGGTGCTTGGGAATAACATCGAGAAGTACATCGGCAAGAAATACAAAGGGGGCAAACACACGTTCCTTCTCACCAACAATTCCTCTGACATCATCAGTTCATCTGATGTTGATTTTCTCGAGTTGATAAAGGACGGTAACAACGTTATCCTTGCCACTGATGACTATTACAATTATAATAACAAAGATTTTGAGGAAGAATTGGGATTCATCAGCCGTGGCGCCCACTCTGTCTATATTTACAGGGATAATTTAAAGAATGAATTGATCGACAGCACTAAGTATGACATGGTCAGGTGGCACACCGGCGGCCGATTCACTGCTGCGAGCTATCTGGTCAACAGGATGTTCTTCATGGGAAACCTTGAGCTGGAACCTCCGTTCCGCACCCTGGCGACGATCAGCAGTTCAGATGATTATTCATACTATAATAATAGCATTGTGGCAGGTATTCGTGATTACGGCAAGGGCAAGATCGTCGTAATGAGCATGCCTTTGTTATTTACCAATTACGGCATTCTCGACGACGACATCCGCCCGCTGGCGTTGCGGCTGCTGAGCGAATGCGGCGACTTGCCCGTCGTGCGCTATGATCCGACACTCATCGACAAGGTCGGTGACAAAGAACAGGAATCCGAATCACCGCTACGTTATCTGCTGGCCAACCGCCCGCTGCGATGGGCGCTTTATCTTGCCCTGGCGACACTGGTGGCATTTGTGGCGTTCTCGGCTAGGCGCCGTCAACGCATCATACCGGTCATTAAGCCACCTGTGAATCACATGATGGACTTCGTTAAGCGAATCGGAGGCATCTACTTCAAGCGGCACGACAATGTGGACCTGCTCAACAAGAAATATGTCACATTCAGCAACGACTTGCGAGTCAAGGCAATGATTGATATTGACAACGAGGACAACATCGAAGATGAACTGCTGGCACTGTCCAATCGCACGGGCATTCCCCTCAACGAACTGCAACAGCAAGTCGGCGATGTGAAGGATGCCGTCAAGTCTAGCTGGATAAGTGATCGACAACTACAACAACTCATCGACGTGATGAATGATATCATGCACAGAATCAACATCTAAAACAAAATATAAGACAATGGAACAAACAACAGCCCCCCGCCTCGACCTGGCACAGTTTTCGGCCCAAGTGAGGCAGATAAAAGAAGAAATTGCCCGTGTAGTGGTAGGACACAATCAGGTTGTGGACCTCTTGATTGCGGCCATCCTTGCCGACGGCCACGTGCTGCTCGAGGGTGTGCCTGGAGTGGCAAAGACACTGCTGGCCAGACTCACTGCCCGCCTGATTGATGCTCGCTTCAGCCGCATTCAGTTCACCCCCGACCTGATGCCCAGCGACGTACTCGGTACCACGGTGTTTAACATGAAGACCAGCGAATTTGACTTCCACGAGGGCCCGATTTTTGCCAACATGGTACTCGTTGACGAGATCAATCGTGCCCCGGCTAAGACACAGTCGGCTCTCTTCGAAGTGATGGAGGAGCGCCAGGTAAGCATCGATGGAATCACCCACCACATGGAAGAGCCCTACACCATCATCGCCACACAAAACCCTGTGGAACAAGAAGGCACCTACAAGCTGCCCGAGGCACAGCTCGACCGCTTCATGTTCAAGATCGTGATGGGATACCCCACACTTGAGGAAGAGAAAATCATCCTGCAACGGCACCAGGCCAATGCACGCCTGGCAAAGCTTGAGGACATCAAGCCCATCATCTCCAAAGACTCGCTGCTGGCATTGCGAGACACCATGGGGGCTGTGCTGATTGACGAGTCGCTGCTGAGCTATATCGCCCAGATTGTGCAACAGACACGCACGAGCAAGGCTGTTCTCCTAGGAGCCTCGCCACGAGCCGCCGTAGCCATGTTGCAAGCATCAAAGGCCATCGCGCTCATTTATGGACGTGATTTCGTCACCCCCGATGACATCAAGATGGTAGCGCCTGCCGTGCTTGATCACCGCATCCTCATTTCGGCCGAAGCCGAGATGCAAGGTTACACGGCTTCCAAGATTGTGGCCACGCTGGTCAATAATGTCGAGGTGCCCAAGTGATGCATTAATCAACCGCTGCTATGTTTCTGCCCGTTCGTTTCTACTACACTGCGATAGTGGTGATCGTTGTCCTGGCGTTGGGACAGCTGTGGCCGCCGTTGTTCTACGTGGGGGCTTCGTTGCTGGTGTTATTTGCATTGATGCTGGTCGCCGACATCGCCCTGCTGTGGACACGACGCGGCATCACGGCAAGCAGGCACTGCAGCTCGCGTTTCTCCAATGGCGATGAAAACCCGGTGAGCCTGCAGGTGGAAAACAACTACCCCTTCGCGGTCAAGCTCAACATCATCGATGAGATTCCGCACATCTTCCAGCGCCGAGACGTGAACTTCTCATTGCGCCTGAAGGCCAGAGAGAACGGGACGGTGGACTACACCCTGCGACCCACCAAGCGTGGCGTGTACGGATTCGGGCATATCCGAGCCTTTGCTTCTTCCCCAATCGGCCTCGTGCAGCGACGCTTCACCTGCGATGAGCCAACCGACGTGGCTGTCTATCCCAGCTACCTCATGCTCAACCAGTATGAGTTCCTGGCCATCAGCAACAACTTGACCGAGATGGGCATCAAGCGCATCCGCCGCGTGGGCAACAACACCGAGTTTGAGCAGATCAAATCCTACGTGCAAGGTGACGACTACCGCCATATCAACTGGAAAGCCAGTGCACGAACCCACCACCTCATGGTCAATGTGTACACCGACGAACGGTCGCAGCAGATTATCAATGTCATCGACAAGGGACGCATCATGCAGCAGGCATTCGCGGGGATGACCATCCTCGACTATGCCATCAATGCGTCGTTGGTGCTCTCCTACGTCGCCCTGCATCGCGACGACAAAGCTGGTGTCATCACCTTTGCTGATAAGTTTAGCGACTTCGTCAAGCCCGATCGCGGCCCGGCACAGATGAACGACATTCTTGAATGCCTCTATCACCAGACCACCGACTTTGCCGAGAGTGACTATTCGACATTAGTTGTCAATACTAACCATTTGGTCGGGCGAAGAAGCCTCCTCATTCTCTATACCAACTTCTTTGACTACAACGGCATGCTCCGGCAGCTGCCCTATCTGCGGCAACTGAATAGCCGCCACCGACTGTTAGTCGTCTTTTTCATTGATGAAGAGCGCCGAGACTTCATCAACCAACAGCCACACAGCATCAAGGAATATTACGAGCATTCCATTGCCGCCAAGATCGACCACGAGCAAACGCTCATCATCAACACCCTGCGCCAGTTTGGCATCAACAGCCTGCTCACCTCGCCCCAAAACCTCTCGGTCAACGTCATCAACCGCTACCTAGAAATGAAATCCCGCGGCATGTTCTAACCGACCTCACATCCACCCCACCCCATTGACCCAACAATAACCCGCTGCTCCCCCAACGGGTTTTGTATATATGTCTACCCATTAACCCTCAAATACCCCCCCAAAAACTCACAATGAAGAAGATTAATATGGTAAGAATCCACATCAATACAACTCCTTCGCTTGCGCTAACGAGCTCTAAATAAAGCAGCCTATAAGGATAACGGCAGACAGGATAGTCACAAGAATTCCTAAGGTTTTTCCCATAATGAATAATTGATTAATGTGAGCTCGATGAGAATAATGTGCTGATAATTAGCAGATATTTTCATCGAGCTCACGTTAGATTAATAATCAAAAGAGCATTCCAAGCATGATATCTGCTGCACCTTTAAGAATGGCGGGTAAAGCACTGACAACGCAATGCCATACTTCACCCATCTTGCCTGAAGTCATGAGACCTGATTTCCCTGTCGAGTCTTGGTTTCCGGTATCATGGCTTGAGGATGGTGTATGACTTTCAATACCAGCAGCGACCAGTTGGTTCCGGGCTTGGGTATACACTGTTGCCAAAACATTCAAGTTATCGGCGTTAACCCCAGATACAATTCGTGCTGACCCAATAGCAGAGAGCACCCCGTTGATGTCTGAGGCTTTACAGTTAATTTCTGAACCGAACAGAGCAATACGGAGGGCCACTTTTCCTTCTTGGAACAACGTGCTAAGGTCATTCACCTTGAACTCCACACCATCAAGACTGAATGACGGCTGCTCAAGATTGCTCAGACTAGAGTTAAGAACTTCTATGACAAGTCTCTCGCATAGTCCTTGGAGCGTAAGGAGATTCTTCGTCCTCTCAGCAAGACATTCCGGGGTGAACCGAACACTGTCAATCAGGCGGCCAATGTAATTGACCTCCTGTTCAATGGATTCCATTACGGAAAGGAAACTACGCTTCATGGATTTCGGATCAAGACCGAAAAGGTTGAAACAAAGACGACTCGACTCATCAGAAAGAAAAGCCAAGACGTCACAACATCCTTCAACACCCTGGCGGGTGCTGAACTGGGTAGGATTACCCTCAAAGTGAAAGATTTTTGTACACATAGTTTAAAACATTAATTATCAAGGACTCAATTGGACATATTTCTCCCTATCTAGAGAAAAAGTTATCAATTTTATGCCAATACGAATGAATCCAACTATATTTGATAATCAAGTTGTTACAAATAAACTATGTAGTACCATGACACTTTGAAATTTTAATTAAACAATGAATTGTCTCCGCCATGAGACATTTCATTAAATACAAAAATCATGCCAATGTTTCATCCTGGCATTCTATTTTTTTCAAAAAATGTTAATAGTGAATGAAATGTTTACCATACGAATTAGTGTTATTGCGGTATTATTAATTAGTAGTTCATGCGAGCATTTAATTCTAAAGAGAGAGTGTGAGAGGGCATATAAACGTATAAAACCAGCTAACGTTCAGCGGGTTTTGCTTTCCTGTGCGCCTGATAGGAGTTATTTTTGAACCCTCCAAAAACCTTAAAAAACTTCTAAAAACTGATAACCAGTCATTTGAACGCCTATAGAAAATGCCAATTAGGTGTTGAAAGGCGTTGAACGACACAAAACGGGGGAGCGTACGCTCCCCCACCAGAAGCAACAGAAAACCATCATCATGACATCAGTTTACGCCTCCTTCGGGCAACAATGAGCAGAACTTATTATATAATTGCAGTGCATACTGAAGTGGTATACCTTAAAATGATTATTGGAATACTTTATGTTATTCTTTACATTTGTGGCGGTTTACTTGTAAACCATCAACTATTTATCAAAAGGAATAAAAACTTACAATTAATTACCCAATTGTACTCTTTTTTAAAGTAAATCCATTACCTTTGCATATTGAAGAAGTGTACAAAAAGAATTAGCTGCATTTGCTACAGCCTTTGTAAAAAAGATGCAAAAACACCGAATCTGATGGTATTAATTGAAAGTATTGCTGAATATGAAACGCGAAGAATTATTTAATTACATAGCAGACTTATTAAGCGTATTAGCTTTCCGTATAGAAAGACGAGGAAAGCTAAATATTCTTGATTTACATCTGCATTCCGAAAACTTTTATCGTGATTTCTTCAATTTACTCTTTAATTGGGAGTTGGTAAATCTGAATGAAGAGAATCAAAACGTTGAAGCAATAGATCTGATTGATCGAAAGAATAGAATTATAATTCAAGTTTCTTCAATCAATACCAAACAAAAGATTGACAATGCCTTGGCAAAGTCCAGCATGAAAGATTATATTGGTTGGTCTTTCAAATTTATATCTATTGCTCGTTCTGCCAATAATTTAAAGAACAAGCCCTTTATCAACAAATATGGAGTATTATTTACTCCTTCCGAAGATATTTATGATATAGACGCGATATTGCGTGAAATATTAGGTCTTACTACAGAAAGGCTTCAAATAATAGCAGACTTCTTAAAATCCGAGTTGGGGAATAATTTGTTCGCTTGTGCACTTGAATCTGATTTGGCAAAGGTTATCTTAATACTATCTAAGACTGACACATCAGGATTTGATGGCATTAAGGTTGACAATGAATTCCAAATAGATGAGAAGATTGATTATAACTCTTTATCCAATTCTATTGATATCATTAAAGAGTATAACATATGGCAAACTGCTGTAAAACGTGTTTATGAGACTTTTGATGCAGAGGGCATGAATAAATCTTACTTTGTTCTTCAGAAGATTCGTTCTATATATTTAGCTGAGAAAACAAACAAACAAGGTAATGCTCTTTTTGATGCAATTCGCAATGCTTTAAAGAAAGAAATAATCAAGCATATAACAAGAGGTGAACTAAGTTCTGAGTCTATCGACATCTGCACTGATGTGCTAGTAGTTGATGCGTTTATTCGTTGTAAGGTATTTGAAAACCCTAAAGGATATAATTATGTTATTGCCTGATTCAATACATCCAAAACATAGCATTTATTACACTGGAGCTATGGTTTTACAAGTAATTCAGCAAAAGGGAACGATAACAATTGCCGATTTGTTGGTACAGATGAAGCAAGAGCATAATATGTCGTTCAAACTCATGCTATTGACATTAGATTGGCTGTATCTGATTCATGCTGCTTTAATTAATGACAAAGGAGAAGTACATTTATGTTCATAAAATCATTACTTATATCCTCACCGACTGAAGTAATCCGTGATATTCAGTTCCATCGTGGATTGAATCTTATTGTTGATGAGACTCCAACTGGAGAGACTTTAACCGGCAATAATGTGGGTAAGACGACTGTTCTCCGTTTAATTGACTTCTGTCTTGGCAAAGATGGAAGTGTTGTGTATACGGACCCAGAAAACAAGAAGGAAGTCTATCAACTGATTAAAGATTATTTAAGAGAGAAAAAAATAACAATAACATTAACTCTTGTTGATAATCTAAATAGCCCACATCGTTTGGTAGAGATTAGTAGAAATTTCTTGAAACGTAGTGAAGCAATCTGTAAAGTAAATGGAGAGGATGTAAATAAATCAGATTTAGAAAAATATCTCGGCAACATTATTTTTCCAACAATACAAGTTGCAAAACCAACATTTAGGCAGATTATTGCACATAATGTGCGTTATGAAGAAAACCGTCTAAACAATACTCTTGAGATTTTAAACGTGTTTACAAAACTTGAGGAGTATGAAACCTTATATCTTTTCCTTTTTGGTTGTGATTATGACGAAGGAAGTCGTAGAGAAGAGTTGTTAGCAAATATTAAAAGTGAATCTAACTTTAAAAATAGGTTGGAAAAGAATGGCACAAAGAACTCATATAAAGTAGCGATTCAGGATATTGATAGAGAGATTGCAAAACTTGAATCTCAAAAGACGTCACTCAACATAAATCCTCGGTTAGAAAAGGATATGACAGACTTGGTAAAAATTAAAGAACTATTGAATAAAGTTGCTTCTGAAATTACTTCATTGCGTATTAGGAGAGACGTCATTGCTGAATCTATAGAAGATTTCAACCATCAGCGTTTTGATGCAGATCTCGAACAACTGAAGTTGATATATCAACAAGCATCTGCAATGATTCCTACTCTTCAACAAACATTCGAAGAAATGGTGGTATACCATAATAATATGCTTGCTAACAGAGTGCGCTTCATTGAGGAAGAAATTCCTTCACTAGAAACACGCTTGGCTGCCTTACAACGTGATTTCTATAATCTTAGGAAGAGGGAAAAGGAATTATCAGAACGCATTACTTCATCCAATACATTTGAAGAACTGGAAATGATAATCAGTAATTTGAATGAACAATTCGCTCGCAAAGGAGAGTACAGTGCGGTTTTATCTCAGATTGAGACTTCTGAAATCACAATAACGAAATTCATGAATGAACTGAAGACTATTGATGAGGAATTGTTCTCGACTAATTTCAGAAACAAAATTGATGAACAACTGTCAAAATTCAATGATATTTTCTCTAATATTTCAGACGAGCTATATAATGAACGCTATTCAGTAAAAGAAGACGTTGTATTAAATCGTAAAGGACAATCCATATATAAATTTTCAATCATTGGAACCAACTTGAGCTCAGGCAAAAAGCAGGGTGAGATTTCTTGTTTTGATATAGCATACACACTATTCGCAGACCAAGAGGGAATACCTTGTCTTCATTTTTTATTGAATGATAAGAAAGAGCTTATGCATGATAATCAACTTGTGAAGCTTGCTGATATAGCTAATAGAGAGAATATCCAATTTATTGCTTCAATATTAGAAGATAAACTTCCTGTAGAGTTGAAGTGTGACGAGTACTATGTGGTCAAATTATCACAACAAGATAAACTCCTGAGAATAGAAAATTGTTGATGTATGATCTAAGCTTTGAGGAAGTCAAAAATGTCGTTTTTTAATCTTCTTAAACTTCTTCTGTAAACAGTAACTGAAACTCTACCTTGCAGATAAGAATTAATGTTTTGATATAACAGTTAAAGTGAGAAATTACGCCAAGAGGGTAAACGGTCATTCTCAGGAAAAAACACACCAAATGTTTTCAACAGACAAAGTGCTAAACAGCTACTAAGTTTATAGAATAGATCGCATATAAACAGAAATACCAAATTAAGAAAAATTGTTTATCTTTGCAACGATTAATAACTTAAGATAGAAATATGAAGAAGCTTCTTTTAATCATTATCTCTGTAAGCATAACGTTTATCGCTTTCTCAGATACGGTTATACAGATGGAACCTTATGGAGGTGTTTACCGCATCCCCTGTGTTGTAAACGGTGCTAAAATGAAATTCATTTTTGATACAGGGGCAAGTAATGTGTGCATATCCATGACAATGGCAGAGTATCTTTATGATAATGGATATCTTGAAGATAATGACATCAAAGGAGTTGGATCTTCATCAGTTGCCGATGGTAGAATCGTAGATCATATAAAAATATTATTAAGAGATATACAAATTGAAAATCTGCATATAAATAATGTTGAAGCGATTGTTGTTGATGGACAGAATGCTCCACTATTGATGGGTCAATCAGCTATTCAGAAACTAGGAAAAATAGAATTAAACGGTAGTACTCTTGTCATAAAGAATGGCCTTGATAGTAACGAAGACTATATTGATAAGTTATTTGACGAGGCACAATACGCTTTGGATAATCATCTATATGGCAAAGCCGTTGAAGCATATTCAAAACTTTATTCAATGAATGAGTTGTCTGATTATGGACTTTACATGTATGCAAATGCTTGTTTCTTAAACTATGAGGAATCCAAAGCGTTAGAAATATTAAATCAAGTTAAAGATTACTCTTATTTTGAAGAGAATAAAATTGATATTTACCGATTTCTTGGCTTCTTAAACGACTTTGAATCGAATTATAATGAGGCCATTGCTTATTATGAAATGTCAAATAAGATATTTCATAATAATATACAAGACAAATCTGAACAAGAAGCAATATTTAATAACTGGATGTACGAAGCAAATTGTTACTTCCATATGAATGATTATAAGAATGCTGCTAAACACTATGGATTAGCAGCAGCTATATTTTCTGATATACATGATGTTGATATGAAATACATACGAAGAGATAGCAAAAATCAGTTAAAAAAGAAAGAAAAATCATTCCGTAATGATGATATTGATTATGTTCTTTATCAACTAATCTTATGCCAAGAGCGTTCAGGCGCATGGAGTACTGAAGACTTTTTGTTTGAGGCGACAGCAATGGCACGTGCAGGAAATAAACATGCTATGAAGATGTGCAACGATGCAGGTATTGACCCTTATTCTTCATTATGGCGATAATGCCAAAATAAAAACCACATTTCTGTCTTTTGGCAAATAGAGGTATCTCCATATTTTTGCGGAAACTTAAACCGCAAGATTATGGAGGTATTTTTATTTCAAGGCATAAATCACACGCATAAAACCCGCTGGAGTTCAGCGGGTTTTTTGTTTTTCTGTGCGCCTGATAGGACTCAGGTTCGCACCTCCCAAAACCTTTAAAAACCTCCTAACGCCTGATTGACAGCATTTTCCCGCTAGCCGATGAGGCGTTAAAGGGCGTCTAAAGGCGCCCGACGGCGCAAAAAGGGGGAGCGCACGCTCCCCGGATAATGATTATGATCAAGCTGAATATGACTATCTGACTTCAGTCGAAAAACGCAGACTTTCGGGCGGTAAGTGTAAAAAATAATGACTTAGCGCCCAAAAATCTGCATTTTCGTTTGCTGGTTTCTAACATATCACTAATTTTGCAGTGTTAAATTATTACAGAATCTTTATGGATCAGACATCAGAAATATTAGTTGGGCGCAAACAAGAAGTCTATCACTTGAAGTCTATCATGGACTCAAAAGAGGCAGAATTTGTCGTTGTCTATGGACGCAGACGCGTCGGGAAGACGTTTCTTATTAACACGTTCTTTAATGATCATTATGCTTTTAAACTGACAGGATTGGCACGGAAAAGTAAAAGCGACCAACTGTCCAATTTCACATCTGCTCTTAATCGTTATGGTGACGGACAGAAGTTCACAAAGCCGAGAACTTGGTACGAAGCCTTTGATAAATTAAGAACACTTCTTGATGCAAAACCACGTGGCACTAAACAAATCGTGTTCATTGATGAACTGCCTTGGCTTGACTCACATGGAAGCAATCTGATTTCAGCGCTTGAGCATTTTTGGAACGATTGGGCTGTTACTCAAAATCACTTGGTGCTGATTGTTTGCGGATCTGCAACATCCTGGATTACCCGAAAAATTCTGAAAAATAGGGGTGGTCTACATAATCGAGTAACGCAGAAAATATATGTAAGACCTTTTACTCTAGCCGAGTGCAAGGAATATATCAACAATCAAGGGCTTGTCATGGAAGATAAGGAAATCGCTGAGTGCTATATGATTATGGGAGGCATTCCCTATTATCTTAAACACTTGAAACGAGGAAAAAGCCTTTCACAGAATGTAGATGAAATGTTTTTCTCCGAGCGAGGAAGCCTAGATGACGAGTTCAATGCTCTTTTCGCTTCATTATTCAACAAATCAGAAAACTACATCAAAGTTGTTGAGGCACTTAGCACAAAGAACAAAGGACTATCAAGAATTGAACTGCTCAAAGCCACCAAAATGGAAGATAATGGTCATTTCACTACAATACTCCAAGACCTTATTGACTGTGACTTTGTCCGAAGTTACAGAGGATATGACAATAAAACTAGGGACAGCATCTATCAACTAGTGGATCCCTTCACCTTGTTTTATTATAAGTTTATTAAAACCTACGGTCACTACGACAAAGCGTTCTGGCAATTCCAAATTGGTACCCATCGACATGACGTTTGGGCAGGATTGGCATTTGAACTTCTTTGTTTGAATCATCACCGACAGATTGAGCAAGCGCTGGGTATTGCCGGCATAATTACACAGGTTTATTCTTGGACCACCCCAGTCAGTGCTGAGGAAAAAGCACAGATTGACTTGATCATCAAACGCGCAGACAAAGTCATCAACGTTTGTGAAATGAAGTTCTATGACGGGAATTACGAGATGAAAAAGAAGGACTATAATGATATCGACCGACGTGTTAGAGCATTCCGCACTGCTAATGGAATACGATATGCAATCCATCCTGTGTTGGTAACAACATTTGGATTGGAACATAACCAATATAGCGGTATATTCCAGTATGTTGTCACACTTCAAGACCTGTTAAGAGACTAACCCCAATAGGTTCAGTTTCATTTCAGGGCCTATATCAACGTATAAAACCCGCTGGAATTCAGCGGGTTTTATGTTACTGTGCGCTTGATAGGACTCCGGCTTGCACCTCCCAAAAACCTTTAAAAACCTCCCGACGCCTGATTGACAGCATTTTCCCGCTAGCCGATGAAGCGTTAAATGGCGCGGAAAGGCGCCCAACGGCGCAAGGAAATCACACCTTTTCAGTGCTTGTTCAAGTGAAATTCCCATAAATGACCTTTTTGCTGTTTAAATACCTGTAAATCAACCAATTTGATTTCAATAAATGACCTATGAATGTTAGCATTTTTTGGCGTTAATTCAATTATCCTTTGTAACTTTGCATTCGAGAGTTAACCCGTTTTTATCAACCTAAAAAATATGACTGATATGAAACGATTTTGGAAATTTGGCGCAATGGTTGCCGTGGTGCTGATGAACTGTTTCCTGTCTTTCGCCAAGGACAGCGCACCGACCGCGCCTCAAGGCAAAATGGCTGATAACAACAATGATTTTGCCTGCAAACTGTTCCGCACCATCAATGAGCAGAAAAAGGGGAGTACAATCGTGTCGCCCATCAGCGTGAGCTATGTACTGGGCATGCTCAATGAGGGTGCTGGCGGCGAGACTCGCCGGCAGATTACCGATGTGCTTGGACTGGGCGGCTCGGTGCGTGAGATTAACAAATATTTCAAAAAGATGATGGATGAAGCCCAATCAGTTGACCCAAGCGTGACATTAAAAAACGCCAACTGCATCTTCGTCGTCTCAGGTAAAAGGCTCATCCCACAGTACAAGGCCGACATGCAAAACTATTATAACGCGCATGTTGAAGCGATTAACTTCAACTCAAGCAGCATCTTGAACAAAATCAACAATTGGTGCAAGACACATACCGACGGCATGATACCAGAACTCTTGAAAAAGGGTGAACTTCATCCCAATCGAAGGATGTACCTGTTGAACGCCGTCTATTTCAAGGCTTCATGGACCGATCAATTTGACCCAAGGAGCACTCGCGACCTGGACTTTGTTACGCATGACGGCAAAACCGTCAAGCGGCCGATGATGCAGCGCCATGGTATGGCCGTCTACGGCAAGAACGACCTGTGCAAAATGCTGTGCCTGCCCTACGGTAACAAAGCCTACAGCATGGTTGTGTTGCTTCCCAACGAGGGTAAAACGACCGACGATATCATCCGGAATCTCTCGGCACAAAAACTGAAGGAGTGGCAGTCACAAATGAGGTCTGAGGAAGTCAATATCCTGATGCCTCGCTTCACTACCGAAAGCGAGACACATCTTGAGGATATACTCTCGTCGATGGGCATGCCACGTGCTTTCAGAGATAATGCTGAATTCCCCAATATGATACAAAATGAGAGGCTGTCTGTGTCAATGATGAAGCAGAAGGCTAAAATCGAGGTCAACGAAGAGGGTACCGAGGCCGCTGCCGTCACAATTGCCGAGACGATTACACTTGGAGTGCATGATTATGAGTACTTCTACGCTACGCGGCCATTTGTATATTACATCATGGAAAAAAGCACTGGCGCCATCTTCTTTATGGGAACCTATTGTTTCGACGATACTGGTGAAACGGTGACCATAAAAGAACCACTTGAGGAGCCTGAACCAACATTTGGTAGATATGATCTTGTAGTTGAAAAACCTAAGCGAAATGAAGATGATATCTTCAAGTCAGTAGAGCAGATGCCCCAATTTGTTGGTGTTGGTGGTGAGGCCGCTCTGATGAAGTATATCGACAGTCACATCCAGTATCCTCCCGAAGCTGTCAAAAATAATATTCAGGGACGTGTCATCTTGCAGTTTGTTGTTGACAAAACCGGTGAAATTGGTGAAGTGAAGGTTGTCCGCTCGGTTGACAAGGACCTTGACAAGGAAGCCGTTCGCATTGTTAAGACGCTACCCAAGTTCATTCCAGGCCGCCAGAATGGTCAAGCTGTCGCCGTGTGGTATACCCTACCCGTCACATTCAAATTACCTCAAAAAGGCAATGAAGGATTAAACAATTAAAACGATAGTAAACACATCAAAGAAATCGTTTTGATGTAACGCATTTCAATAGGTTCAGTTTCATTTCAAGGCCTATATTAACACACAAAACCCGCTGGGATGCAGCGGGTTTTTGTTTTCTTGTGCGCCTAATAGGACTTGTTTTTGAGCCCTCCAAAAACCTTAAAAAACCTCTAAAAACTGATAACCAATCATTTGAACACCTATAGAAAATGCCATTTAGCGTTGAAAGGTGTTGAACGACACAAAATGGGGGAGCGTACGCTCCCCCAAAATCACACATTAGAACGTGAATAAGTCATCCATAGTGACCTCGCTTTGGATGTCATCTGCATAGCCTCCATGTTGAACACCATAAGTGGTTATCATGGTGAGATGGATAGCCTTTTTAGAACCACTTTGACGTTGGAATGTAGCTACTCGCCTTCGCAGCCTCATGTCTTCGTTACTATCAATGACATATTGATCCTTTGCATACTTCATCTCACACAAGTTGATGACGTCATCATTGCGATCAATCAGCAAATCAATCTGCACACCCTTGTCATTCATGTCTTTGGCCTTATATATCCATGAATGGGCCGTGCTAATAACAGCCGAGAAACCTAATGCTTTCTTGATTTGTTCCAAGTGCTGTAGGCATACTCTTTCAAATGCCAATCCTGCCCAAGAGTCATGTATAGACGTGGATAGTTGGGAAGTCCAGAAATGCTGGTCGCCATTTACATTTTCCTTAATAAATTTGAAATAAAACAATGTAAAGTTATCCATCAATTGATATACTGAATCCTTGGTTTTCTTACCCAGGAACGTATATCTTCTGATGAATGAACACTGTTCTAATTCCTTTAGGGCTGCGTTGAATTGCCCAGTGTTTGCAATCTGTGTGCCCGACAGGATTTCTTCTCGTGTCATTCCCGCTTTTTTTGTGGCCAATGTGTTAATGATCGCAATATGTACCCTTGGATTTCGGAAAAGCGAAGCGTACAGCGCATCATATTCGTGAACCAAATCACCACTTTCGGCGAAAAACATCTTGTCAATGTTTAAGGCAAGGCTCAAGTTGCGTTGCAAGAAACTCCAATAATAGGGAATGCCTCCCATAATCATATATGCCTCAAGAATCTGTCGACGGGTGAATCCCAGTTTACGATCCTTGCAGAATAGTTCGCATTCATGCAAGTTGAACGGCTGTAGATGAATCTGGCGGGTCAATCGATTATGAAGGCCACCATAGTTCATCACAATATGATCAATAATCCATGAAGTGGCACTACCACACACGATCAAAACAATATCTTTCCGCATTGTTGCCCATCCGTTCCAAAAATGGTCAAGAGCCCGAATAAAGTTTGAACGCGGAGTGTCCATCCACGGTAATTCATCAATAAAAATCAACTTCTTGCCTTCTGGACATGTTTCCAAGTGATTTTGCAACAACCTGAATGCGGCGCTCCATGTCCTGGGCATGGCACATTTTTTCATTCCTGCGGCATACAAGGATTCCCTAAATTCAGATAATTGTTCACTCATCGGCGTATCCAGCTGCCCAGTGTGCTGGAAAGCAAACTTGTAATTGAAAGTCTCTCTGACCAAGTACGTCTTTCCAACACGCCGACGTCCATATACCGCGACAAACTCTGATTGCTCTGATTCCAGCAAACTCAACAGTATTTCTTTTTCTTTAATTCGACCTATCAGCATAACAATTGATTTTTGACATCGCAAAGGTACCGTTTTTTAAAGATAACAGCACTGATTTAGGCCAAAAATTACCCGAACCAAGGAAAAATCTATTGAAAATCACATGATTTTTCCTTAACTCACGTAAGTATTTTAGTTAAAACCCCTTCTGAAAAGCAACACTCCCAAAACCTTTAAAAACCTCCAAAAACCTGATGAACAGCATTTTCCAGCAATCCGATGAGGCGTTGAAAGGCGTCTAAAGGCGTTGAACGGCGCAAAAAAGGGGAGCGCACGCACCCCCAAATCTCATTCAACAATCTTCGATGGATTATTTCTGTAACAATTCACGTTTTTGTTCTATGATGGCACAATTAAGGGCTCACCTCTATTCAGAAAAAATGCTTTTTGGGGCGAAAAAGTAACAACATATAGAAGAACCACGAAATAATGTGTATATTTGCAGTTGTTCTTTGGCAGGAGCCCACACCTTAATGACAGGGGTGCAAATAGCTTGGAGCATGAATGTGTAAACCACTAACCTTGAGATAAAACTATGCCAAGATTTATCATTACCACCAAGCAGATGAAGAATGCAAATGGCATCCGCATCGAGCCTGGCATGTCGGTAGAGGTGGTCACTCAATCGATGAACAACCCCGTCTTGTCAAATGGCGGTCAACCCGTCGTGGACGCCTTCATGCGAATCTACGGCATTGACATCCGCAAGACTGGTGTCCTCAATATGAACTATCTTGAAGTTGAACGAATTAATTAAATAGAATTATGGGGAAAGTAATCGGCATTTGTCCCAAATGTGGGCAGAAAATAGAAATTGGTTCATTTGACAAAATTAAAGGTTATGTGAAAACAGGTTCCACATTGCTAAAAAAAACATTAGGCAATGCGGGAAAGGCCGGAGTGAAAGCTACTACTGAATCAGCCCCGACATTTGTAGAAATCGGTAGAAATGCCATTGGAGAAAAAATTAGTGATAAAGATGCGGAATCACAAGGCAATGAAGCTATTTACAACGCATTAATAAATTTTGCGTCCAATTTTTTAGAAAGGACTTACCATGATTTTAAACATTTGGATTTACAGGCTCTATCTGATTTACAACCCAAATGTGATCACTGTGGTTACAAATGTACACGTTTTGATACGATTAAATTCCAACTGGATGAGATAGACGAAAGGGTGAGGCAGACTGGAGATTTCAGTCGTTACTTTGATCGTCTACCAAAATTCATAGGGTTTCTAGAAGGTAACAACAATGACGATGATATTAAGAGTCTAATAAGTAACCTTAAGCTGAAGATGCGGGACTTGTGGACTCCAGATGAGAACGGAAACCGCAAATATCAATTCACAAAACAAAAGCAATATAATGAACGCAAGGTGATATTTGTAGCTAAATCTTTTCATGATGTATATGAGTATATTGGTAAGATTGACGCCATCAATTATATCTTTACTCCAGATTGCATTCCTTCGGATATCAAATTTCCATTAGGACAGCCAAATGTTAACAGTCTATATATCGCGAACCCTGCTAAGCCAGATGAATATGTGCCATATGACAATTATGAACTGGCGCTATTTATGGATAAGATTCGTGAGCTAAAGCGCTTACTTCGCTATTTAGGCGCAACAGAAATCACATTCACGTCCTTAAGAGGAACTAAGATTGAAGAAGCCAAGAAGATGGGGTCAAGTGTTAATGCCGAAGCAGGACTTCTTGGCCACAAAGTCGGTGGAGGTTATAGTTCTGAAGACGGTCATAATCGCATGAGTAGTCAAGGCATTAAGGTTGACTATATTGAAAGGCTTGATTCATACGAATATCCTTCGTTACCAGACAGATTACATTGGTATAACAGGATCGACGAATGGAAGGAAATTGTTGAGGCTAGATTGCACAACAATCAATTACACTTTGAACAAACAATCTCCACAAAACAAGATAGTTCTCTTAATAAACAATCACAAGAGAACATTAATGCCGCATACGAAAATCTTATTTTTCATATCAATGCAAATTATGATCACAAACAGGAATTTCATGTGAAAACCACCGAGGAAACCATGTGGCGAATTACGGCTGAATTTAAGCCTCTGAGCGAGTTTGAGAACAATCAGAAAACTAATAGTGATAAAGTTGCAATTACCGATTCGTCAGCAGAGCAAGAATATATCAAGGATGTGAAGCAGCTTCTTGAGGATGGAGAAATTAGCGAACCTAAGCGCCATTTCCTCAATAAAAAGCGAGACAAGCTTGGTATTAGTGAGCAACGTGCATCTGAACTTGAGGTTTCACTTGCCACCCAATCGGCAGAAGATGAACAAGCATATCTCAATTTGTATCGTGAATACGCTGAAGCGGGTGAGATTACTGAAAAGCAACGCCTTATCCTTGATGACGCAGCTAAAACCTATGGATTGAGCCCTGAAAGAGTGAAACATCTTGAAGCCAAAAACTGATAATTATGATTACATCCAAGGGGTGTCCCTTTTATGTAAAACAATAGGTTCAGTTTCATTTCAGGGCCTATATTAACACACAAAACCCGCTGGATTTCAGCGGGTTTTGTGTTACTGTGCGCCTGATAGGACTCAAGTTCGCGCCTCCCAAAACCTTTAAAAACCTCCCAACGCCTGATTGAGAGGCGTTTGACAAAACTCAAAAAGTCGTTTAAAGGCGTCTAAAGGCGTTGAACGACGCAAAAAGGGGGAGCGTACGCTCCCCCAAAATCACAAAAAAACACTATCTTTGCATGACAAAAAAGATAGATTATGATTGATTACAATTACAGCGTAAGAACAGTCCTTCGCAAACATCCCACAACCTGCACAATTTCATTCGTTATCAGATGGAATAAAAAGAAACAGGAGTTGTGGTTGTCTACTGGCATCCAATGGGACCCTGCTAAATGGGATAGCAATAAACAGAAAGCTCGAAATAACACTACGACTGTTGACACCTCAGGACATACAATTTACGCCCGTGATGTGAATTCAATGAAGTTGTTGTATTTGGAGACTATCGATAAAGCCTTTAAGGGTTTTCAGAAACAAGATAAGGTGCCCTCTGCCGATGACCTACGAGACAGCATTTATAAGCTCATGGGTAATGTGGACAAGATGGGAGCCCGTGCATTGGATGACTACATCGATACTCATAAACAATTCGAGGCAGTGTATAAACAATTCATGAGCGAGCGGGCTATTGAGAAGAATTGGAGCAAGAGTACCAAGGATAAGAATTCGCAGATGTGGAAATGCCTCTGCGAGTATAATCCGAGAATCACCTTAGGCAAGATGAACAGAGTGACATTGAATGGGTTGAAAAAGTGGTATTTTGATCACGGCTACCATAACACGACTGTAGCAAAGAGGTTTCGTGACTTAAAATCATTCTTGAATTGGCTCGATCGAAATGGATATCCAGTTAATAAGGAAGCTCTGCAGTTTGAATCTAACGTTCCCAAGTCCGAGAAGGTTATCACATATCTCACCTATGAAGAATTACGGCATTTCGCAAACTTCCCACTTAAACAGCAATATTTGCGTAATGCTCGCGATTTATTCTGCTTTATGTGTTATACTTCATTAAGATACTCAGACGTTGCAGCTCTCAAGAAGTCAAATATCAGTGATGGTTTTATACATGTATTCACACGAAAAACTAAAACGAAACTAGACATACCGATTATCAAGTTTGCACAGGAGGAGATACTCGATAATCAAATGAGTACTCCGGGAGAATTTGTTTTTAAAGCCCCCAGCAACCAAAAGCTTAATGATTTTATAAAACTTGCAGCCAAAGAAGCAAAACTCGATCGCAAGGTACATGAGATGTACTACGTAGGTAATGAGCCTCACGAAACATTTAAACCTATTCATGAGATAATCTCATGTCACATGGCCCGACGCACCTTTGTTGTTTGTTCATTAGCACTTGGGATTCCCGTTGAGGTAGTAAAGGCTTGTACTGGTCACTCCACCTACGAGGCCATGAAACCGTATATAGCGATTGCCTCATCAACAACTAAGGCTCATATGGAAAGGTGGAACGTCAACTCTATCAACATGCAAATTCAAAGTAAAATCGAACGCCTATCCCCCTCCCAAATGGAGCAACTTGACAAATACCTATCCGACCTACTGGGAGAAACTCCTGCGAGCACATAAGAAGCCACAGTCTGTTAACATCATACACCATCAACAGCGAGACATTGCAGAAGCGTGTCTCGTTTTTTTATGACACGGAAGAACACCCTGACTGTGCCTGAGGGCTGACACTAGTACTGACACACTACTGACACACTACTGACACACTACTACTGACAAGGATGAACTTGATAGATGACAGCATACGTTTTTCCGGCCAAAAGGTCACCTAGGCTGTCAGTAAATTAAAATCGATGTTAATTATTCAGTTATAACTGTTATAACTGTTATAACTTAACTATTTGTTAATCAGCGTTTTAGTGGCACAATAAATGCAGGCATACTGAGTGTTATGACTGAAAAACAATTTGACATACAAAGCATCGCAGGAAAACGTGTCCTGGACCTTACGGCTGAGGAATTCTCTCAGCTGATTTACGAGGCCTCTATACGCGCATATAATAATGTGTTGCTCGAATCCAGTAGTAACAGACCACAGGAGAAGAACATCGTACGGGGTATCAAATCATTAGCTAAAGCCCTCAGTTGCTCCGAAACAAAGGTCAAGTCGATGATTCGTTCTGGTCAGATTCACGAACCAGCGTTGTGGAGGAATGGCAGAGTCATCTGGTTTGATCTTGATGATGTACTCGCCATGATTGGTGATGATCCAAAGTCCAGGTGGATTGTTACAAATCGCCGCCCAGCGACCACGAATACACCGATGAACAACAAGAATAACGAGAGTTAAAAACTTTATTTATAACAACTTAAAATTATATCAGTAATGGAAAAAGAGATTAAAAATTTTCCTGTCGCCCATAACTCGGGCAATGATGTGGACCTGGCAGTTCAGGCCCATGTAGAGAATGTAGTAGTTGAACCCAACCAGGCACAGTCGCCAGAGAGTACTGTTTCCCGCACTTTGGAAGCACATGCCGCCGACGAGCTGGTACCGGCTGGTACTACCCTCCGTAACGGTGCGCCGGTCACCAGTGAGGGTAACGAGGCTACGGCTGACACTATGGAAAGCTACAATGCTGTCCAGGGTGGTGAGAACACATCCGCTGAGCAGGACTCCCAAGCAACCCAGGCAATCACGGGTGCAAGCCCCGAGGAACAGGAAAGCGGTAAGAAGAGTGCAGGCAAGAAGACGAGCAGCATGCCCAAGAAGACCAAGCCCGCTCCAGACTTCAGCTTGAACTACTCTGACGAGCAGAAAAAAGAGCTGGAGAGGGTAACCAAGGTTGTGGATGCTGGCATCAAGCGAGTATGTGAAGATCCTCATTTCCACGCCACCCGCTTTGGTAATAACGCTATCATCAACCTAAAGGGGGCAGCTATGGACGGTGTGTGTTTCAAAACCCCCGAAGTGAACCGCAAGCACGGTAAGGATGAAGCCAACACTGGTGAGAGCTTGATGAAGTATGGACCACAGCACCCCTTCGTCGTTATCACTGAGCAGATGGCCGAGGCCGTGGGTATTAAGGTCACACGTTTCGCTAACGATGATCCAATGAAGCCTGTTGTTCCTGGATATACCCTGATTATCTTGGACGGTAACGGGCGCTGCAATTTCCTCCTGGGTCTGGAGGGTGGGACCAAGAACTGGCCCGATGTCTATGCAGTCTTCCCGACGAAGAACAGTGCTGGTTACTATGACATTCCCAAGAGCCTCGAGGTAATGAACACCCAAGTGACAGTCTGGAAGACCAGTGACTACTTGATAAAGAGAATCCTCGAGGAGGGTGTCAAGTCTCACAAAGGTTGGAAGGCTATCAACCAGCTCGTTCAAAAGGGTTACAACTACCAAGCTGCTTGTGAGTTGATGACTCTGAGAAGGGACCGTATTACCACAAACGAAATAACCAGCGGCTCCGCCCAGACAATCTTCCTCCACTACGATTCGGCAGTGAAAATTCACAATGCCCTGGTGAAGAAGTTCAGTGAAGGCGATGACAATACCCTCAAGACCAAGGCGTTTCCCGCTAAAGTCTCAGAGCTGTGGTTACCCCTGTCAAGCAAGAGTGGTGACGAGAAGGCCACTGAGTACATGATCGCCTTCATCGACCAGTTCCCTCAGGAGCAGGTGAAGAAGATCATGGAAGCTAAGGGCAGCAAAAAGGACGGTGTTCGTGTCACCAAGGACGCTATCAGGATCGGTATCCTGGAGACTGAGTTCAATGCCTACATGGAGAAGCACCCGTTCAACACTGAGAAGTAATAATTCAAATCCAACCGTCGGCCCGTGGTGAGAGGGCGGGTCGACTCTTAAATATTATGATTTATGTATAACAGTTTTGAAGTAGTTGCCGGTGTTGGCCCTTCCGTCAATGATGAACCCACCAATTGGGCTGTAAACAACTATGGTGGTGCGATTAATGGTTTCGTGCCTGGGAATGGAATCCCTTCAATCCCAGACCACATATGGGACTCACTGCCCGATTCTTTCTTGAAATGGCTTGAGGATGCAGATATGGGCCTCACTGAGAACCAGGCGAAGTTCATCAGCCGCTACTGGGCTACAAGAACTGATTGGCGGGCCAGCATCAACTATGAGATAGCGTCAGCATTGGCCGTTGAGGAGAATATCTTCAAAACCACAATTGAAGAAATCCAAAATCGCTACCTGGGCTGCCTTTATAATGCTCCCAGAGAGATCTTGAACGAGGAAAACCCATTTTTCCCCACTTCATTCAGCGGGTTTATCCCCTTTGATGAGTTCCACTCCTGGTTTGAGGGCATCGTGCTGGTTGCGGGTTACAATGACTGCTATTATCTGTTTAGTCGCAACAGGGGCATAGCAGAAGCAGTTAGAACCAGCCTTGAGAGCACAATCAGGTTTATGCAAAGTATTGATAACAACTCAAACCAGAACAGGAAGTGAAAACGACAAATAGTGAACATACAGTGGTGAGACCGGAGCTGACGACTCTTCCTATTTGGGGGCTCGACAATCGGCTTCAGGATTATATCATGAACATCGCTGAGACCTATCAGTGTCCACGTGATTTCGTCACAGCAGCGGTCTTTAGCGTAGCCTCAACAGCAGCAGGGAACAAGGTTACGGTCAAGGATAAGTTCAAATCTTCACTTTGTCTCTGGCAGGTGCTGTTGTGCCCTAGTGGTGGCGGTAAGACAGAACCCATCAAGGCGGTGACGGCTCCCCTTACAGAACTCAACATTGAATATGCTAACAAGAGTTTCGACGATAAGCCCATCCGAGTGATTATTGATAACGTTTCAGAGGCCGCTATTATTAATGCTCTAGACAGGAACAGAGATGGTCTGCTTCTGTGCCGCGATGAGATTCACAGTCTATTTATGACCAAGGGTATTATTGACAACCTGTTGAGCATATATTCCCATTCGCCCATCCTCAAAGACAGGGCGAACTGCAGCATTACCATCGATCGGCCATATATGAGCATTCTTGGTGGTATCCAACCTGAGAGGATACAAGAATGTTTCGGTCATGGTAACTGGTCAAACGGGTTAGGACCACGCTTCTTGTTCTGTTGGACTGACGATGAGGAGTACCCGTCATACAGCATGAGACGAGCCGACCCACTGCTTGCAAACCTGTGGGAGCAGATCGTCTTCTTCATCTATAACCTCCCAAGTGGTTCAACCGTGGAAATTGATCCTGATGCGATGCTGGCTTATACTCGTTACTACAATGAACTGGCAATGCTGAGGAATTCAAAAAACACGACTATTGCAGAAAATGTCCTTTATGGTAAACTTCAGATCAACATTCTCAGATTGGCTGGAGTGGTGGCGGTGTTGAGATATGTTTCCCAGCCGTCATTAGGCCTGAAGATTGACATGGACTGCATATACTATGCTATTCGGTGTATGGACTATTATCAGGCGTGTGGAAAACGTGTGATCCTGAACCTCAATCAGAAACAGGAGAATAGTGGATTGATGCTTGATAACATCCCCACGGCTGATCTCATCCGGGAACTCAATAAAAGGCATCACATCTCCAACCAGTCTGCCTTTGCTAAAGGATTGGGAGTGAAGCAACCTTATATCAGCAAGATCATCAACAATTAATGTGGTTATATGTTATATATAGCTTAAATGTCTATAAACCAGAAGAATAATAAGTGTATAACCTATAACTGCAGATAATGACGACCAAGTATGATATACATTGAATCAGACTGTTAATAAGCAATAAATCAAAGGTCCGTCTTGGTGCGGGCCTGATATTAATAGAACAAAAAAAATTGAATTAAAATGGAAAAATTATTTTTCGAAACATTACAGTTAGCTTGTGAGCGTTACGATGTACCGTTTGAATTGGGCGATGATGAGATTATCGAACTCAAGGAAAAGTTCAACGAATGTATTAAGGAGTTTCAAATCCTCTATGAGTCTGAGGGTGAACTGCAGAAGGTTATGTTTGAATTTGCCGAACAGTTCATCTTGGGCAACGAAAATCCCCAGATTATACCTGATTTGTCCCTCAAGGCACCGATTCAGGCTATCGACAGCTCTATGTCGGTCCTCATTGAGCAACACCTCAAGGATGGTAAGTTCGATATGGCTAAGCAGGAACTGAAGGAAATTGTAGAACAAACAGGCGATACCCGTAGTAGAGTAGCTTATTACCGCTTACTCTCTTATCTGGACGGTAACTCTGACCGCAATCAAAATTCAATTGAGCATCATGTTCTGCTTGCTGCCCAAAGAGGACATATTTGTTCGATGAATTTGATCTTTGAACTTCTTGGCTTCGATTGGACTATTGATACTCGGTACTGGCGGAGATTGTCAGATATTCTAGACCCAATGGACAACTTGAAATATGATCTCGATCACTTCAAGAATATCAGTGTAGTTGATGTTATCGATGCCCTTCACGAGCCTGACAGTCATTATTACATTGCTGAGGACTCCGAGAAGCGTGCCATTAAGTATGGTCTCAAGGTTCCTGCAACTCTTCATCACGATGAATCAACCATTATTTGTGATGACGCAGTCGAAGAGGTGCTGTTGAATAAAGCACAGGCATACTTGAAAAAACGAGACAAAATTTCTGCAGAAAAGCTTTACGATAAACTTGAGACCATCAATCCCGCTCACGGTGTTTTTGTGAAGTCTTTAATATACCATAGTTTCTTGGAGTATGATAAGTTTTTCGACAATGTTAAAAAGGGTGCCGAATTAGGCATTGTAGCACATATGTATGTCCTGTCGTCGATTTATCGTAGCGGCTTTGGTGGTGCCCCTAAATCATTGGAACTTGCAGATGCATGGTTTTGGATGGCTACTCAATGCGATAATGATGAGTGTCGCGGTTTGGACACTGTGTTTGATTTTGACTTCATTCCGTTGGAGTTCTTTCTTGTGGGCTGGAAATTCTATTTTGATAATCCTTCTTTCCAGTGGAATAGCATTATCAAAGGTGAGAAGCCGGATGTTCAGTAATCGCTAATAGTTGATTAGGCCCGTGGTGAGAGGGCGGGCCTTTTAAAAAAACAATAAAATGACTAAGAAGAAGAAAGAAAAAAAGAAACTCAAACGTACTGGCGGTAACATGTATGCAAATACCGCCACATGGAACCCAATCAAAGGTCGCTGCAGTCACAAGTGCCCATATTGCTTTGTTGATGAATATGGTAAACAACAGCAAGATTTACACCTGGATGAAGCGGCATTCGATTATGACTTGAACTCACCATACGAGATATTTGTGTGTTCCGGCTGTGATCTCGGAGCGGTCAACGTCAAGGACGAGTGGGTTATCAGGATTCTTGACTACATCAAGCAGTTTCCTGAGGCCAAGATTTTCCTCCAGAGCAAGAACCCCGGTAACTTGTTAAGATTTGCCGATAACGAGACTTTCAAGAAATCTACTGTCGTTACCACGATTGAAACGAACAGAGACTATAAGGGCTTCATGGGTCTGGCTCCGTCCGTTCAAGATCGAGCCGAAGCGATGGAGAAGTTCCATGAATTGGGCTTCAATACCCGAGTCACCATTGAACCGATCATGGCTTTTGATCGACAGCCGTTGGTGGATATGATTAAGAAATGCCATCCCAGCCTGGTAAGGATAGGAACCAATACCAACTGGAACTTTCATGTTCCTGAGCCAGAACCCTGCGATGTGTGGGCTTTGATCCATGAGTTGGAGCAGTTTACCAAGGTTGAGATGAAGAACAACCTAAGGTGCTGGCTGAGAAATCATTAATACCGGTATGATATGGATAATATCGAATAAGCAGCATCTTCCTGTAAGATGATAATTATAATAGTTTTCAATATTAAATAACAAAAATCAAAAAAAATGAGTACTAATTTTCTTTTGCCAAAATCCTCTAGGCATATGAATAGGAATGAGGCGGAAATGATTATCAGGTTCAATCTATCAGAGCACTGTTATTTTGATCGCCCTCAAGATTGGGATAAAAGTGTTTATGATACACTGGAAACGATGGGTCAAAAAATGGGTCATAATCTGGGCTTTATGCAGTTTAATGACCAGTATTTCCAGAGGTTCATGCAGCTCTGTGGTGCAATGTATTGGGACCGTGAGTTCGATCGCTGTTGCAGGAGCATGAAGCTTAACGGTACCGATTCAGTGCCTTACGCTGAATGTATTCTCCCGGTAAGTGTCATCCTGAAGCCGAGTAATACATATGGTGAGTACGGCATTATTACCGATCCTTATTTCTTGAACAACCCTGCCGATGTTAATACCAAGTCTGAAAATATCAGAATCATGGACGAGCTGGACAAAAGCCACAACCTTGTTAACCTGCTTGTGGATGGTTACATGTGGGCTCAGGGGTGTGAGAGACAGGTTGAGAAAAGATATCGTAACGATCCTGATAAGGCATACCAATATCTTCTTAACAAAGCCTTGGCTCAGTTTGGTCTCACGATGAATGACATTCATGTATATCGTTAATCCCTCTATGGATATCTGGCATCTACAGTAGTTACAGTTAAACAAAACATTACTGAATTCTAGGCCCGTCATTCGGGCGGGCCTTTTAAAATCAAAAAGAAATGAAAAAGAAAGAATTAAAACAAACTCCGGGCTCAGATGCAGCTCATGAAGTTAATGTCGGAGGCTCTACACCGACAAGTATTAAACAGCACGATTGGTACTTGGATACCAATGGTAATGCCGTTCATGGTTATGTGAAGGGTCAGACGGTGATCCCCGATGACATCCTTAGCAAAATTCCCGAATCGTTTAGACAGTGGTTTTACTTTGATGAGGGGCTTACTGAGAACCAGGCTAGGATTAGTAGTGGATATTTAGCCCACTACACCGATTGGGATAGACCAATCTACTCTGATGAATCTTGGGATCGCCTCTGTGATGCTATTGCCGCGCTTGCTTGGGATACGGACATCTTCAGTAACTACAACTCTATTGATGATATCGCCGGAACTTATGTTGGTTATCTGTCAGAACTTCCAGAAACAATTTTGGAAAAAAAATTGGATAATCTCCCCCCCTTCTTCGGTTCATTTTATGACGTAGGCGAATTCAGCAATTGGATTGAGGAAAAATTCATTATAGCTTGTGTAAACAACTATTTCTCAGAGGGCTGTTATCTCTTCACTCGTGATGCTAATTGTAGCGATGAACTCAAGGAAGAGCTGGTAGATGTGGTTAACGACTTAGAGTCCCTTTAAAATCGCTCTGGAATAGCATGTCCCCCCATGTGTGAGGTGGGGGGCGTGCTGGACCAGTAAAAACCAAACGATTATTGAGCATTTCGAGTATCAGGCCCGTCATCGTAACAGAGCGGGGCGGGTCTTTTAAAAGAATAAAACTCAAAAAAATTAAACAATATGAACGAAAAATTTAATTTACATTTTGATAAGCCTGGTTCTTCAGGTGGTCCCATGTCATCAAGGCATATGAACCGTAGCCAGGCAAGACAGGTTATTCGTGAGAATATTATCAACAACTATCTTTTGTATCGTAATGATGGTGGTATCAGTCCTGAAATTCTGAAAGATATTGTTGTTATTGAAAGTAGATTGAGTAACAAGTTCCGTATTTGTCAACCTACTGAAGCTGATTTTAAGAACTTTTTGTGTTGTTCTGGTTCAGTTTATTGGTGTTTTTCGTCTGAGCTCTGTATGTTAACGTCAATGTTACCTTCAAGCGGCTTGGACGTAGAACCAGAAATGTTTTATGGCGTTTTGATGGATAGTGTAATCTTTTACTCAAAACAACAAAATGACACTTATCGAATCCTTGAAGTAAGGAACGAGATTAAGCCATCTTCCACAACTTTAGCTGAAAACGCTCGTCTTGTTGATGAATTAGATAGCAACTATGGCATGTTAGACGCTCTCGTTGATGGTTATATGTGGGGACAGAGTCAGGTGTCACGATATGAGCAGATATATTTTTATGATACGCTGCAAGCCCCTGTTATTTGGATGTACACATCGCAAGACCATTTCTCATGGGAACGTAAACGATTCGAAACAGATATCATGCCTGATGGTTCCGTGTCGCTTAAAGCAATAGATTAGCAAATCATAGTGTAATAAGTTCTGAAGGGGAATGGTTGTAATGGCTGTTCCCTTTCTTTTTTACCCCGACCGAACCGAAAAAAAAGAAACAACGACATCAATACTCTTCGCACTGATATCGCTGCTTCATTGGACTCTCTCATTGGCTTGACTATGGCAGCTTAAGGCCTGGTCTCCTCAACAAGATAATAACGTCCTGATGGTGGTTCTCCCGCTTGCTCTTCACATAGCGAGTCCTTGTCCATCGATATATTGTTGTTTATTGCCCCTCTCACCCGCCAGCCTCAATATCGCTAGCAGTCCATTTTCAGGGGCGTAAATATCTCTCTGTTATGTATAAGGGAACTGGGTGAATCGGGACGGAGGAAATTTTGAGCAACTTAATGTGAAATGAAATACTCTTTTCTTAATCAAATAGGCATTACATCAACTAAGTTTCATTATCTTTGCAACATCAATAATACTTATCTCAAACGTTGATACAATATGATAATGAAAAAGATACTATTGTTAAATCTATTCATAATGATTTCTGTTTTCAGTGCAAATGCTACTTATTGGATCTGTACTGTAACAAGAAATCTAAATATGAGAGAGGAACCGACAACAGTTGGCAACACTCCAATTTGTAATATACCTGCTGGGGATTATGTCGTGATAGATGATGAAGATTCAGAAAATGGATTTGTCTATGCAGTATGGGTTAGCGAAAACATCTACGGATATATCTCAGAAAAGTATATCGAGTACATTCAAGAATTAGATACACAGAATGGCGATGTCTTTGAAAGAAGTGGATATAGTTCTGATTTAGATCCACAACTTGAGATTGAAAACCAAACCAATAAAGAAATAACCGTGTCCCTTAATGGTTATCAGTATTATTTTGATCCTCACGAGACAAAAACAATTACAGTGGAAGAAGGTAATGTCTCAATATTTGCCTCATCTCCTGGTGTAATCCCATTCTCAGCTACGGAATATGTATACGCTAACAGTATATATGAATGGCATTTCTATATAACTTATGAGCCTCAAAGCAGTTCACACAAAAAGAGTACAAGAAAAAAAAGAAGATAAAGGCACATTAGCATATTCTTCTTTATGGATTGGCTAATAGGTGCATAAGTAAAATACTTTTGTTGAAAGCTAACTTTGCTCCATAATTATAATATGTTCGTGATTTTTTGTTGAAAAAACGAACATATTAATTTTTTTATCATTATCTTTGCGTCATTATCAATTTATTGACGATTATGGGTACTGACATAAACAGAATCAAAGTAGTTCTAGTAGAGAAAAAGAGAACTAGTAAATGGTTGGCAGAGGCCTTGGGAAAGGATCCTGCAACGATTTCCAAATGGTGTACTAACACATCACAACCAAGCATCGAGACTTTTTTAGAGATCGCTCGGTTATTAGATGTTGACATCACAGACTTATTGGTGAAAACCGAGGGCAATCGACAGTTCAATAAGGGATAATCTCATGGAAAACTTTGCACATAATCCTTATCGCATTTTAGGCGTGTTTGCAAATGACCCTATAAAGGTCCAGACGGCAAATATCGCTAAGATTCGTGCTTTTAATAAAGTTGGAAAGGATTGTGTATTCGAAAGCGACTATGTTGATGTATTTGGCCCTATCGACCGTTCCGAGGAATCACTTGAAAAAGCAATAGCCCAACTGTCGTCTGAAAGTGATTCAGAATACTACTCATGCCTTTGGATTCATCGAATATCAAGTATTAACACAACAGCCAAAGCCGCAGTTGATATTATTCGTTCCGGAATTAATGGCAATGATAAATCTAGCTGTGTTAATGTTATTGTTGGTTCTCTTTTGGCTGATAACAATGATTTAGCTGCTCAATATTTGGTTAAACTATTTGAATGTGAAGATGCTCCGAGTGATATTACCAAGGAGCGCATAATAAGAGCCTTGGAGAATGGCTATAAAGGCGAATTTGAATGGCCTACTTTCTCTTGGTGGGCAAGGTTTAAAAATATTTGCATTCAAGATGATAGTCATAACGAGACCTTGAGCTTTATTCAGAAGGTTTTCAACAATGCATCAATCTCATATCTTCATGAGTTAGCGAAGAGCAAACAACTTCAAGATAAAGCAGATAACCTGTTAACCATAGGAGCCACTCATAACATAGCAAAATCAGTTATAGAAGTTGCTATAGAAACAAGTGATATGCAAAAGAGGAGACCAAATGCTGAAGCTGAACTTGCTCTTACTGATTATGCTAATGCCGTTCTAAAATCAACTAAAAACTATTATGATGGCCAACGTTTTTGGGATGCTAAACCCGTTGAAAGAATTATCTCGTTGTTGGAAAATATTCTCCAAATCTCATATTCTTATCAAATTAAAGACGAGTGTGATAATTTCATAAAGAAACTCAAACAAGAGGTATACTATTTAGCGCCTGATACAGTTAAGTCACAGTCGGCAACTATCCGTAAAGAAATAGAGACATTCTGCAAAATGCCTAGCCAAGTTCGCTGGTCCCAGATACTATTAAGAAATTGTATTAATCCTCTTACTGAGATCAAAACAGAATTGGGTTCAGATAATCTTTATTATCGACATATCTCAACAAAGATTGCAGATAATGCATTATACTCCTGTCAAACTGAAGTTGAGTCTGCTAAACGAAAATATAATAATCCCAAGAATGACAGGGAATCGGCTAAAGCATATCTTTCGCAAGTACTTCAGAATGCACTTCAGTTAGATGTTGATCTTTCAAATTTAGAACTAGAGAAGGAGTTTAAAGAAGGAAAACTCAAAAAGTTCCACGACAATCTGATTTCAACAATTCAACAGCATAGCGACATTGAAATAGTAGCACCGTTAGCGTCATACTCCCTTCAGTCTCATGATGAGATTTATGATTCTTGTAATGATTATAACTCATTAATTGAATTTGTTAGAGCCTATCCCAATAATCCTCACTTCCAAGATGCTATGAGGCGCCTTTGGGAAATTGAGGACAAGGCATATCCTCAGTTGGGTACATCAATCCCGGCATATAGAAAAGCTTTGTTGTCCTATAAGGAACGATTCCCGAATAGTCACAATGAGAAGAAACTCTTGGGCGACTTGGACCGCTTTCTTTTAGACAGGAACTCATTAGGAACTGTTTATGAATACCGTACATTATTGCGTCTATGGCCCAACCACCCTAAGAAGAATATCATTTTAGGTCGGATAGATTTAGCCTCTTTTAAACTGTGTAGAAATGTAGAAGAATGGGAACAGTATCTTCGAGATTTTCCCAATGGGCAGCATAGAGATGAAGCAGAAAATCTGATTAAGAAAGCAAGAGTTGAAATTGAAAGAGAAGCTTTCAACAAATGTGCATCCTTGTCTGATTATAATCGTTTCATTCTCAAATATCCCACAAGCGGTCTTTGCAAAAAAGCCGAATCAAAAATTGAAGATTTGGTCTATGAAGATGCAACTCGAACTGGCCATCATGAGCGATATTACGTTCAATATCCTCATGGTCGTTATGTCGGTGCTTTGAAGGAGATTGAAGATGAGAATCGATATAAGAATTGTAATTCAACGAAAGATTATAAGAATTATTTGAGTGCATTTCCTGAAGGAAAATTTGCAGACGAAGCTAAAAGTATCATTAGGAACAGGAGACTCAAAAGAGCTGCATGGGTTGTTTGCCCGGCCATAATACTATTTATGGTTTTACTGTTTTTCTTTAACCGAGGAAACACAAACAATGGTGATCCCACATCAAAACCTCAGTATTCAATATTGGACTCAACTGTAGAGGAAACAGCTAATGGAGAATATGAGTTCCAAGATTCTGTTGCAGCCGAATATGAATCCACCGAAGAGTATTCAGACTATAATTCCGATGATGAGTATCGGGATAACTCGCTAAAAACTGGTTCTAAACCATATGCGTCATTTTTTGGTCGAGCTAGAACTGGTGAAGATTATATCGATTTTAAAACATCTGCAGGCAATGACTATGTTGTTATAGTTAAACGCCATAAAGATGGAAGATATATCAACCATATCTATATTCAAGGTGGAGATAATGCAAGAATGTATGTCCCTGACGGTAATTACGATGTGTATTTTTACTCTGGTTATGGTTGGAATCCGCATAAACAAGTTGGCAGTTTCACGGGAGGGTTTGTTGTTGGTGGAGATATGCAGAAAGACGGACCGGTAAAACTGGAATCTGCGTATTTGGAATACACTCTATATCCTGTAGTAAATGGCAACCTTGTGCTTGAAGGTGCTAGCATTGATAATGTATTTAATTAAAGATAATAATGGCAACAAAAGAAGACATAGAAATCTTAAAGTCTGACGCCCTTGCCGGTGATGCAGCTGCTCAGAATGATTTGGGCTGTGCCTACTCTTCTGGTGATGGAGTAATCAAAGACCTAAAACAGGCTTTTCACTGGTTTGAGCTTTCAGCGAAACAAGGTGAACGCGTAGCTCAATATAACTTAGGACGCCATTACCATTATGGTTTGGGAATAGATAAAAAAGATATCCACAAAGCCATTGAATGGTATGAGAAATCCGCAAACCAGAGATATGCTAATGCTGCGATCAAATTAGGCGAGATATATGAAAAAGGCTATAAGCCCTTGATATCGGAGCCTAGCTCAAAACATGTCCCAAATAATTATGTTTCTGCAAACCCTGTTGAGGCGTTTTATTGGTACAAAAGAGGGGTTCATGAAGATTTAGGAAGATACAATTTAGCGAGGTGCTACGAGATGGGAATTGGGACTCCGATCAATTTGCGTAAAGCTTGTAATTTATATCGTCATTGTAAAACAGATGATGCCCAAGAAAGATTAGCATCTATATTAAAAGATTACTCTCCTATGTTAGATCAGCCAATAGGGGCTATCGATATCATTGGGAATAATCCATTCCGCGTTCTTGGTGTCTGGACAAATTCAACCGATAAAGAGATAAGAGCAAATCAGAGTAAAAGTGATGTAATGCTAAAAATAGGAAAGATTCCAGTATTCGAAACAGATAGAATCCTTCCATGTACATCATCCGATTTTGTTGAAACATGTCAAGCGAGAATAAGATATGCAGAGAATGAATGTATTAATGGATCTTTTTTATCAAAAATAAGCAGTAGAAGTTCATTAGAACGACTAAATGAAGATCTTCATGAATGGCAAAGGGGCAAAGAGTTATTATCTGCCATTGACTTCCATCCAAAAAGAGATTCTAAAAGTATTGAGGAAGCTTTTCGAAAAATAGCAACTGATCGTGAACGATTGATGTTTTCATTGTTTTGGTTCTGTAAACAGACACCAGAAGATGAAAAAGCTCTCAGTTTATTATCAGAGCATAAGTGGGATGAAGCGGCCGCCATCTGGGATAAAAAAAACAACTTCTCAGCCATCATAAATAGAACTGTCCTGTATTGGTTAGATCGAAATTATTATTTTGTTTTACGAAATATATTAAAGCTTATCCATAATGACAATTATCGAAATGAACTGATAAGTAGTATATGCTCTGAACGTTTTCAAATGTCTGAAACAGAGTTTTCTCATTTATTTTGGGATGCACTAGCCACTTTTCCAGAATCCGAATTTTCATTTAGTGATTTCTCATTGGATCCTATAAATAAGTCATATACTTTGGGAGAAAGTCATGGATTACTGGAAAACATTACAAAAGATGACGCAAACTATGTTCAACAGAAAGTTTTTGAGATACTTAAGTTTCCCCTTGAACAATCCATAATTGAGGCAGAAAAACTAGATAGAAGTGATCTGGAAAGATGCCGTGATGCATATGACAAGATAGTACAGAAAGCTCCAAATCAACTACATTGTATCAAACGCACACTGGGTGAAAACGATTATCGCTTTAAGTTGCTAAGTGACGATGTCGCATCTAAATTATTAGAATTTTCAATCTACTACAACAATAACAATACCACTAATTGGAATGCTTCTTATGCATCGTTATACATGGCTAAAACGGCGAAAAAAATAGCCTTTGATGAAACAATTCGTCAAAGATGTTCAGATAATATTGATGTCCTGTCAAAAAATTCCCAAAATGCTCAAATTGAAAAATCGATTGAAAAAATCGATGTTGAACTATCGAAAATTGAAAAAGAGGATGTGTCATTATCTGACATTAAAAATTTGCCTAAACGTTTAGTTTTATATTTAGAAATCCTTGGTAACAACGCGGGAATTGGGTCGCCTTTATATAGAAAAGTATCAGATGATGTTGTTGTACGAATATTGACTCTAGTTATTAGAGTTTGTAATAAGAAGAAAGATTTTATCACGTACTCACTAGCTAAAAACATACTAGACGAATTAAAAAGTTTTTCTGTCTCAGATGATGTTAAGAATTGGCTTCAAAAAAATAGTCGTATTCTTTCAAATAATAGTGTAGCTGCTCTGCAGAACAGCAATTTTGAATCATTTTTGCAGAGAGGAAATTTTGGCTCATTTCGTGGTGTTCTAGATACAGTTAATTCCAGTGATTCAGATCAGGATCATTCGAATACTGAAGAAAAAATAAAACGAATATCATACAAATCCATCGCATCGTTACTTGCCACTGTTGTATTTTCCTTAATTTGTTACTATTTAAATTGGAACGGCAATTGGGGATACTTGTCTGATAATTATCCATGGTGGCTGTGTATATGTGTAGTTGTCTTGGTGTTTATCGCAGTTTTTGTGATTTCCATGTGGAGTTTGGAACTTAAAGAAGACCCATATGATTATGAGGTCCCGTGGGTTGATAATACTTATCATACTTTAATGGGTATTGCAAATGATATACTAAAAGCAGGTTCTAATGGCAGCAGTAGGACTTATTCTGGGCCATTTGCATGGCCGGTCGAATGCCTTGCTCTCTTAGTATTAGTTATCGGCTATCCTATTAAATGGATAACTAAATTAGCAACGTTAATAAAATAATATTGATATGGAAAATATTAATCATAATCATAATATCGTTCTATCTATTATTGATGATTTGGTTAGAATGCAGCAGAATCTCGACTATATGGATAATACCATAAAGGGTGTTTCTCAACTGAAAAACCGGATTAAATCAATTTTTACAACACTAAATAGTTACCAATATGAAATACCGGATTTGATTGGACGGACATATCATGAAGGAGATAATATGATTGGGTCTTTAGAGTTGAATCCGGACTTACCATTAGGGACGAATCGAATAAAACGAGTTCTGAAGCCACAAGTATCGTTTCAGGGGAAATTGATCCAGGCAGCAGAAGTTATTATTGAATATAATGAATAAACAAAAATCATATGAACAACAATAAGATTATTTACGGCATTGATTTGGGCACAACCAACTCTGCCATCGCAAGGTTTGAAAACGGGACTGCAATAATTAAGAAAAGCCCAACCCAAGGAGATACAACACCTTCTTGCGTAACAATTAACCCTAAAGGGCGGTTACAAGTTGGAGAAAAAGCCTACCTCCAATTAGGTAGAGACTGGGCTTTAAGTTATGTCAAGGAAGGATATAAGCGTAATACTTTTGTGGAATTTAAACGTATTATGGGAACAGATGAAACAATGTACAGTTATAATTTGGAAAAGAGTGGTCAGAATCCATATCTCACCCCTGAGCAACTATCCGCAGAAGTATTGAAGACCTTACGAAGTTATGTACTTGACGATGAGGTTAAGGAAGCTGTTATAACCGTCCCGGCCCTCTTTAACAATAACCAAAAGGATGCAACTAAGCGAGCTGCAGAACTTGCTGGTTTTGATCATTTTGAGTTAATACAAGAGCCGATAGCTGCATCCGTAGCTTATGGGCTTGCCTCAAAAATGAAGAATGCTTATTGGGTAGTTTTCGATTTTGGCGGCGGCACTTTTGATGCAGCTCTAATGCGGATAGAGGATGGTATCATGAAAGCAATCGATACTGCGGGCAATAACCATCTGGGAGGAAAAGATATTGACACTGCAATCGTTGAGCAAATTTTCATACCATATCTATCTCGAGAATATGAGATATCAGAATGTAGTAAAAATAGTGCATTCAGTTCAATGTGGAAATCTAAAGCAGAAGAGGCAAAGATTGCTTTATCGTTCCAAGATACTGTACCAGTACAAACAGATCTTGGAGATGATTTTGGATGTGATGATACAGGCACAGCGTTTGAACTTGATATGGTTATATCACAGGATGACCTGGAATCAGTCGCTGCACCAATCTTCCAGAAGGCTATAGACATCACAATAAAGCTTATACAACGTAATAATCTAACAGGCAAGGATCTTGGAGCATTAATTCTTGTAGGTGGTCCTACTCACTCTCCAATCTTGCGTAGAATGCTTCGTGAGCAGATTACACCAAATGTGGATACAAGTATTGACCCAATGACTGCTGTAGCTTGTGGTGCGGCACTATATGGAAGTACGATAGATGTTCCAGAGCCATTAATGGAAAAACGTAGAGATCTTTCCAAGATACAATTAGATGTTGCGGTAAAGAGTTCCTCTGTTGAAGAGTTTGAATTTGCTGCAATACGTTTCCTCAAAGATAAATGTACAGGATTTGAAGAAGATGAAGTTTATGTAGATTTAGTCCGTACCGATGGGGAGTTTAACACGGGCCGGGTGAAGATTGATTCTAATGGAGATGCTATTGAATTAAGATTGAAACCTGATTTTACGAACGTTTTTGAGATTCGGTGCTATGATTCAAAGGGTAATAAGTTGGAATGTGAACCACAGTCAGTCACTATTATTCAAGGAATTGATGGTATAGGTGACGCTATCTTGCCTCTTAATCTTGGAATTGCAACCGTTGACGACGATGATGATGTAGTATTCACCCCATTAGAGGGCCTTAAAAAGAATCTTCCTCTTCCTGCATATGGTAAGAATGGAAGTATTAAGATGATAACGGATAGAGAACTTCGCCCTGGTATGGCCACGGATAAAGTGATTTTCCCCATACTCCAGACCGATCAAGATGTAGAGCAGTTACGAAGAGAGCACAAGAAACTCAAGAAAATTTATTGCACCCATCTGTATGATTGCTATTTTACAGGTGATGATATTCCTTCAGTTCTGCCTGCTGGAAGTGAAATCAATGTAATGATTCATGCCGATAAATCTGGAACCGTGGATTCCTTCAATGTTGATATTCCATACTTTGATCTTGTAATTGATGTAACTGACCGTCTTACTAATGTTAAATCCAAAGTTGCTGATATCTCAGTATATATGGCCGATATTGAGGATGCAAAAAAGAAACTCAAATCTTTGGACAATCCTACTTTGAATCAACAATTTGAGATAGCCTCTGATGCATTTGCTGATGCAAATGACAAAGGTCGAGACCAGAAAGAACAGGCTTTAGAAGATCTCAAAGCAATTCTTGCTAAGATTGACACTGAGTATTCTCTTGGGGATTGGCAGAGAATGGAGAATAAGCTACTGGGACTGTATCAGGATTTAGTAAATGACAATCGCAAATATGGAAATGAAAAGACAACTGCGATTATTGAGAAGATGAAGGAGGATGTTGATCGTGTAATTGAAGCAAAAGATATTGATGCTGCTGAACAATTATATGATCAGATGTGGAAAATGGACTACAAGATGGCAGCTGTGGAGTTTTATGTATCCTGGATACTACAGTGGAACAAACAGTTCAATCAAAAGAAATGGTCGAATCCAACACGAGCTAGGCATCTGATTAATCAAGGACTCGAAATCATTAAAAGCGGGAAACCAACTGCTGATGATTTAAGACCGATAGCATTTGAACTTTCTGATATGCTCCCGAGGAGTGAGAAGCCTAATAATGAAGGACTCTTACGTCAATTGAAATCATAAAGAAATACAATTACTTCAATATTTGATAACATGAACTCAGGAAGAATGATAGATAAATACCATGTGGTCTTTTCTCTTAGAAAAGGATCATATTACGAAGTATTCAGAGTGACGGATGACCAGAAGAATAAATTCTTCCTCAAACTTATTAATCTGGCCAAATTAGATGATTTACAATTAGAAGGTGATGGTCAAAGAATCACTGAAATTGAAATAGCTCGTAAAGTATCACATACTAATATCTCAAAGTGTATAGATAACGGGGAAACTATTATAGATGGCCAACGATATGCATTTGCTGTTTCTAGCTTTGCACCTGGAGAAACTCTCAAAGAGAAGCTTCAGAGAGAACGGACTTGTTCAGTTTATGAAACAAAACAAATTGCGACTGGAATATTAAATGCCCTAAAATATCTGCATTCTCAACCGGATCCAATTATACATAATGGCATTTCCCCTGAAAGTATCATGTTAGATCTAAGTGGGGAGACATGTTCATCGTTAATTATAGACTTTAGCCATGCCCTGATATTGAATAAAGAGAACCGCAAGTGTTTCACGAAAGGATTGTCCCCGTTTTATGTGGCTCCGGAACTCTTTAAGGGCTTATATTCTACACGAACTGACCTATATGCCGTGGGTGCCTTAATATACCAGATGATTTATGGCCTGCAACCTTGGCAGATAGATTTAAGCAAAGTTTCTAATGACGATAGAGAACAAGCCATTTTAAAGGCCCGAAAGAATCCTTTGCCCATACCAGATATCAAAGTATTTGAAATGGATGAAGGATTATTAAACATCATTGCAAAATCATTAATGCAAGATGTAGATGAACGATTCCAAAACGCTGATGAATTCCTACAGGCATTAAACGGAGAAAATCAGATTCAGTGTTCACACTATGAAATAATCGATGTAAAGCCTAAGCCATCTGAAGAGAAACCGACAACATCGGTTCAGCATAAAAAAGGTAATGGATTTGCTGACGTTGCTGGAATGGATTCAGTAAAGAAACGCTTACAAGAAGAGGTCATTGATATCATTCGTAATCCCGAAAAGTATAAAAAGCTACGAGTGAAAATACCTAACGGCTTATTGCTATATGGCCCTCCGGGATGCGGAAAGAGTTTTATCGGTGAGAAATTTGCTGAAGAACTTGATTGCAATTACATGTATGTACATTGTTCAGATGTGGCATCCCCTTATATACACGGAGGCCAAGAGAAAATTGCAGCCTTATTCGAACAAGCCAGAGAGAATGCTCCGACAGTGCTATTTCTTGATGAGTTAGATGCTATGTTAGCTAATCGTTCACTTCACAATAATGTATCAGAATCTGGTGAAGTTAATGAGTTCTTGACACAACTCAATAATTGTGGGGAGAGTGGAGTTTTCGTTGTTGGTGCAACAAATGAACCAACGATGATTGATCCTGCAGCACTGAGGTCTGGTCGTTTAGATATGAAGATCTATGTTCCTGCACCATCTGAAACGGAACGAGAAGCGCTCTTCCGTTTGTCTCTTAATGAGATAGCAGCTTCGGATGTAAACTATAAAAAGCTAGCAGAGCTCACTGACGGATATGTTTCGAAAGACATCTGTTCGTTGGTTAATAAAGCAGCGCTTTTTTCTGCTAGACGCAACGATGAAGTTGTGACAATGGCAGCTTTATTAGAGGCAATTGAAAAGAGTGGTGAGTTTCCTTCTGTTTCTGAATCTGTTCTGCGGAAACACGAAAGTATTCGTGACGAATTTGAATCCAAAAAGAGCTCTATTCGGTCTGTCGGATTTATTAAGACTCAAGAGTAGAATCATGGTATTGATTTACATTTTTGTTTTATACGACAATTAAGTTCAAGATAAAAATTGCACGAAGCATTATGAAAACTTTCATTTGGATTATTGTTGCAATCGCAGTAATACTTGTAGCCTTATTAGGTGGTTTATTCATTTATTATAAAATTAAGAGTATCGTCATAACGACAAAAGAGAAGAACAAAAGGCGTAGAAATCTAAATGACGATATTCAGGGAACTTTTTGGGGGCTGTCATTTGGCGACTCAGTTCAAGAGATGTCAAATAAATTTGACCATATTTTTCAAATAGAGAAATGTGAACCATATCAAAATGATAAGGAGGGATGTGAGAGATATCAAGTCAAAAAAATCGATGATAAAGTATTTTCTTTTGAAAATCTTGAATGGACTTACATGACAGTTAGTTTCTTTAATAACCGTTTTTATTCTATTCATTTTGTTAGCGATACTGATATTATTAATCATAGTGTTAAAGTTCCAAGCTTTGATGAAGTTTTAAATGAGTTTTCAAAAAAATATAAGCTAAATATCAAAGAAAAAGGCTGGGATTCTAGGTATCAATCAGCTTTTGCAGAATCCAAGAATAACAAAAAACTTACAATTTCTTGTCATCAGGGTATAATGGCTCTTCCTCATAATGGCGTTCGTGTATTGTATTCTGTTGAGGATTGTAGTGTGACTATTGAAGATGAATCGTTTTCTCCTTCTCGATAGAGAGACTTCATCTTTGTTATTTTGAGAATGGAGTCAAGGACAGAACAAATATCTTGCTCATCATACCTAGATAACTCTGCTAAATGAATCCACTATTGAAACCAAAAGAAAAACGGCTTTTATTGCCGTCTTTCTTCAAATAGAGTGTTGATGGTAGCCGTTTTTCAATCCACTATTTCTTCAAATTCGTGGAATGAGTACCAGGTATCTTCATCCTCGTGTGACTCTAAATAATCGTCGAGGGCTGAGATGATAGATTCCACATTGGGTTTCACTTCATGTCCGACGATTTCTGAGACACATCTTGATGCATCCCTGATATCGTCAAAATACATGGGTTCGTCGAATGAGTCCAAGTAATATCGGTCAGGGAAATGCTCAAAGGAATTCGTAGCATAAACCTCACATCCAGGTTCTTCTTCCTGATAATATACTTTGACGCCGGGAAATCTTTCTTCGATAATCCGTCTGACACCCTCTTGTTCTGCCCAAGCGGTATTCTGGTAGATCATCAGCGTATTCTTGTCCTGTAGTGAGTAATCGATTATTTCTCCACGGCAAGGATAATCCTCCCACTTTCCGCCTAGTTTAGTGACCAGATTACCCAGCCAAAACTTTCCAAATCCGTTCGGGACGATGGAGGTCTTACGCATGCTGATGTACTTTAGAGTTCCATGTAGCTGACTGATATTCTTGGAATTACCGACACATTTGTATGTGGTATAGCACCAGTTAGGCATAGCGGTTGATCTTTAATAGTTTAACGACTCGAATGTGCTTCGCATGTCGGTACTTGATACGTGCCTTCAAGAAAGCGAACATTCTGTTACTTGCCTCAATGTGAACGGTCTTATTATCCACCCTCACTTCCCAAACATAAAGGTTCGGTATGGGACACGGATCGACAAAAATCACGTCTGACCACCATTTCAATAGTTTCTCTAATATCTTATGTTTCATTTTAATTGATAACGTTTTATGAGGATTGAGACCTGCTTGGCGGTAAACTTTCCACCTCTGCTGGTCGTGAAACCCTCGTTATTTAATATTCTAGCCATCTCACTCAGGTTGTTAGTCTCTCGTACCAGGATCTTCAGCATTGCTACAGCCCGTTTGTTATTAGGGTTATTGGCTGCATTCTTCTGGATTGTCTGCCTGCTATTTGAGATAGCTTTCTCTAAATTACCCGTCAAGTTTTCAGGTTTCCCAAGTTTACACCCTTGTTCCTTCTTTACTTGTAGGGCTGCTCTCGTTCTCTGTCTGATCAAGCTCGCCTCATATTCGCTTATGGCCGCTATGATAGTTAGAACAAGTCGGTTAGCTTTTGGAAAATCGCAGAATATAATCTCCACTTCAGAATCCAAAAGTTGGCTCGTAAAAGTGACGTTTCTTGAGAGCCTATCCATTTTGGCTACAATTAACGTTGCTTTCATCTTCTTGCAGAGTTCTAAAGCCTCATGTAGTTTTGGGCGCTGAGATTTCCGTCCGCTCTCAATCTCTACAAATTCGGCTATCGGTTCTTCTCCGCTAAGATAATTTCTGATAATTTCCTGTTGTGCCTGTAATCCCAGTCCTGACACACCTTGTCTTTGTGTCGATACTCTGAGATAAGCAACATATGCAATATTATTCATAAGTTTGAAATATACTGAACCGACGTTTAGTATTGTTCAAGAATAGTGGAACCCTCAAGAATCGCCCTGAGAATCCCACCATTCTGTCATTTTTCAGTTTCTGTGATAATGCCGTATTCCTCACAAATTGATTTCTCATAATTGTCAGTTTTTTCTACAGCATCATCTATTACATCCACTAGATTATCACAAAAAACCGATTGTATGGTATCGACGGTGGTGTCATTGTCGTCGATAAGCCTCACCTCAAATAAATCCTCAGTCTCGTTCAAAGTCACGCGCACTAGGCCGGTATGCTTGAAGCCTTGCACGTGAAATTCCAGTCCGAGCTCAATCGTTTTCACCGTCTTGGGATCAACGCCCCACGACATAAGGATGATAGGATGGCTCGTGAGGATGGTCCATATATACTTTGCCAGCCTCACATTGTAATCTTCATTGTCTAGCATATCAGAAAAAGCTTAGGTGGAGGTAGTCGCTGTCAGGTTCGCTCATGGACAATAAGCGTTCCATCTTGTCGATTACCTCGTCGGTTGTACAGTTCAGGTCTTTAACTCGCATCTCGATTTCCCCGGCCTCATCATTGGGCAGTGTATCGAGTCTCTTCAGCTTATCGATCGTGTGCCTCCAGTCGTCCTTCAGCACCTCAAAATCGATATCAAATTCCTCGCCGCTATATTCGCAGCAACAGGAGTCCAGCAGGTTATGGAATTCCTGTACCTTGTGATTAAATCCAATTGCGTTGCCCCATTCTACCTTGTAGGTGGTAGCAACATGTAGTCTGTATCCCATAATCGTTACGCTAAATAGGTTTGGTTCATAAAACACGTCTTGTAGTGTCGATTGTCCCTCGGAATAGTGATTCTCGTGAAGACTACCGACCAGAAACCCTCCTTGATCTCAAATTTCGTTGGGGTTTCGTCAAGCAGCATTTCAACTATACTCGGTGATATCGGGAAGCAATACTTTAAGGCTCGCTCCCGTGAACTTCGTGATAAGCTGCACCAATACTTGATGGTGAGCTTCTTGTTTTTAGTCTTTGCCATTGTCTGTTGAATTTTTACGGTTGTTATAGTTCATTTTAACACGTGTGAGGTAGAAGTCCTGATACTTGCCGTCCAGTTGCCCACGCACGTAGAAATTGCCGTCCACATAGAATTCTGCATCTCGTTGAGTGAGCTGTGGGTTAATGGTCGTCAGGTGTATTTCGATTGTCCTCCTCACTGTGAAGTTGTGGAATGATGAATTGGCTGGTTTGTCGGCAGTGGTGGTTCGTTCCTGCCGCTTCCTCTCAGCCAGCGTTTTCTTGTTCTGCTTTCTTCTTGTCATAATAGCTCTTGTATTTGCGTTGAACATAGGTGAGCAGCAAGGATCTGAGTGCCCTGGCCTTGTCGCTCGGTGTATAGGTGTAATAGTCAGTATGAGGATTCCCAAATCGGTCCTCGTAGCAGATATGGCTGCGAAAGTCACCTCTTGAGAAAAACTCCCTGTAGGTAGCATCGGTGTCGGTATCGGTGTTGGAGTATTGCACATAGAGGCTTACATAGAGTTTGCCCTTGATCAGTTCCACGCCGTTGAATGTACTGTTCCAATGGTTGCCGGTGCGGAATTTGTCAGGTATCCACAGCCGCTTGTCCCTGGATCTGTAAAGTCTCGTTCCCGCTTCCTTAATGATTCTCGTGACGGTGGCGGGAGTGATGGCTATAAGCTCGTCCTCAGTAAGCTCCATGATGATCTGGACCTTCTTATCGGGCTTGTAGCGTCGGAATAATTCAATGTTGATGTTCATTTGTTCAGATGTTCAAAAAATGCCAGGAGAACGGTTGATATGGTTCAATTTCATTCTCCTGGCTGGTTAATAATGATGTCTGTTAGATAGTGATCAGCACACTGCCAGATACGTTGCTGACCTTCATGTAGTCGCTCAGGTCAAGATCGGGGTTGTCTGTTTTATAGCGTCCCAGGTCAAAACTCTCTCGTTGGGTCGGTAGCTTCCGGGTGATCCTCATATTCTCGGTCTCCCAGATCTTCGCGTTAGTGGCCTCCATGCGTAACAGGATGTCGGCCTTGATGCGCTTCAGTTCCTCATCCACTTGCTGTTTCGTTTGGATGAGCTCGCGGATGGTCATTTCCTGTGCCTTGATGTCGACAGGAATCGAGTAAGGGTTGTTAAATGTCTCGCCGTTAAGATCCGCTTCGAGCAGAGCCTTGCAGATGTTGGCGGGGATTCTCTCAACTTCGATGATCTCGCTGATGTGGTCCTTCCCCTTGCTGCGGAGACGGATCACAAGTAACCTATCAATCCTCGCCCCTGGGTTCTGGAGCGTGAACAGATAGGCATAAATCGATAGCTGCCATTTAGCACGCTCCATCTTCTCGGGGGTGAAGGTGCCATAGGTCTTGATATCAGCCAGTGTGAAGGTGTCCTTGTTGATGCGGTACACCTTGTCAATGCTTGAAGCATAATGCTTGGTATCAGTTACCAGGTACTCGCTGGCCTCGTGCACAAGTTGATTGGAATGGGTCAGCTGGATGTAGTCGGCGACCTCAGCGGTGCCATCGTTTACCCATTCACGGTCAAAAAGTTCACATGATTCATGAACAGACTTACCGTACCGGGCGGCGGCCTGGATCATCTCTTCAGGAACCTCGTCATACTCGTTGGGAAAGAGCTGACGTTGGATTACGCTCGTGATGCCGGAGAGTTCCTTGCCCTCCAGGTGATAGGTGTGGTTCTCCTTATCGAAGACCACGCCTGAATCGTTTAATCGAATCATTGTCATAGCGTTAGAATGTGATTACGGTGGATTTGTGAATTTCCTGCTTACGGCGCGAAAACATGGCCTTGATGTCGGGATTGTTCTCGACCTCCATGCGATGTTGCTCGTAAAGCTCAATAAGTGAGTCGATGTCGTTCACTTTGGCTAATGCCGCTTCGATGGCAGCATAGCGGGAATCCTTGGCCGCTGGCGTGGTAGCCTGGGCTGGTGCGGATGTGGTACGTGTCCTTCGTGTCGGTGCCTTCTTGGGCTCCTCGGGAAGGGGCTTGGTTTGTTCGCGTTGGTAACTTTCTGAGTCAGCGTCCTTTGTATCATCTATGGCGAACAAGGCATTCATGGCGTACTTGCGTGCATATGAACTTGCTGCTCCTGTGATTTGTGCAGCGTCCATGCCGGTCTTGGTGGCAGTATGCTCAGCGATAGATGAAGTAGTAATCGTTTCCCCTTTGTCGTTGAAGAAGTAGAGTGTGGTCTTCAGGAAGGTGCGTCCTCCCAGTTCGATGACCTCATCTTCAAAGCGGATACCGCAGTTCTGGCTGCGGAGTAACGGTTTAATCGCCGCCAGGATGGACTCCAAGCTGCGGTAATTGTACTTGCCGAAGCTGTTGAATTGGTCCTTCGGCACAATCAGGTGTTGCTGAATGTAGATCAGCGATTGAATTAAATCTTTCATTTTACGTTGATTTTTAGAATGTTAGTAAAAATGGTTGTTGTCTAAAATGAAAGAGGAGGCCATCACGGTGAAGTGATAACCCCCTCTTCGGGAGCATTGGGGTTGTCGTGCCCCGTTGCTATGTTAAAATGGTTTGTTTTACGAAAGGAACCAGCTGTAGGCGGGATTGGTCCCGTCGATCGCTTGCTGGATTCCAAAGGTAAAATCGGTGCAGTTTTGGTTGCGTTCCAGCCACCGGTCAATATACGACTGCTTAACAGCCTCATTGAAAAGTTGGAGCAGCTGGAATAAGGTGATGGTGTCGATGTCGTCCTCCTTCTTGAAATTGGGATTCTCGACATATCCACGTACTACAGCGTTAACTGCCTGGTCGCCCAGAATAACGTTGGGCAGACCGAGTTCGTTGCGTGTGGCGGTGGGTAGCGCCTGGTAAAGTCTCAGGCGGCCGATGATGCCACAGAACTGCTCTTCGGTAATCCTGGTGTTGCCCAGGGCCTCCAAGGTGCGCAGGTTCTCGTCCTTGTGTGGATCGAACCCGCTGAAAAGCTGCAATGCACGCTCCTTAATGTCGGAAGCGGTCAGTGCATCAAAATTTCCTGTAAAACCGTCGCAGGTTAAACAGAGGTTGCTGCAAACTCGAACTTGCCAGCCCACAAAAATCTTGAATTTCATGGGGCTCTCTCGTCCGAAAAGTTTGTCTTCATTGTAAGATCGTACGCCGCCGATGCAAAGGTGCACAGGCTGGCCGTTGATAAAACGCGTAAGACCAGCAACGTGGCATACAAATGCCATCCGCTGAAAATACATCGTTCTCTCTGAATCTGTAATCTCGCTAAGTTTCTTGTCCAAAGCAGAGGGGGTGCGACCATTAATCTGGTGCGATGCCCTAATCTCTACTGGGGTTAATTCCCCGAAGATGGTCTTACCGGCCTCGATAACGCTCTTGATGAAAGCCGTGTGGCTAATGGTGAGGGTCATATCAGCAAAGGTCGGTACGATGCATTTCTCGGTGAGTTCCTCAAGCGTTACCGCCGAGGTGTTACTCTCGATAAAGTTCGGGTGGTTGTCTGGATCGATGTCATCCAGTACCACTGCGTCTTCGATGTCATCGGTGGGGATGACGGAAGGTGATGTCGCGATAATCCCGTCGGTGGGAATGATCTGCATCTCGTTTGGTTGTTCGTTGTTCATTGTTGTTTTGGTTGTTAACGCGGCCTCCTCATCTTGCCGATTACAGCCGCTAGTTTCTTACTGTTCTTAAAAATGGTGCCCACGGTGTCGCAGGCTAGAATCACGAGGTCAACCCAGTTCTCAAGTTTTGTCTTTGGTCTGGCCATCGCTCGTGCTGTCGTTCTTGGTTGCCCAGCGCTTAATGGCTCTTACTAAGTCGATCAGTGCCATGAGCTGAGCCGCGTAATTCATAAATTTCAAAAGTCGTCTCATAATGTCGTTGTTATTGTAATTAGTTGTTAATAAAAATGTTAGTAAATCTCAGTATATATATATAAGGCGACTACGGGAGATGGGAAATGGGCAAACAGATGATGAGAATTGGAAAAAAGTTATTATCTTTGTGGTCAACACCTCGCAAGATTCTCCGAATCGCCAACAATATTATACTTAACCAATAAAACTTGATACGACTATGAGCAATAAACTACTTTTCAGACTCGCCGTCCTGATAACGGCCATGATGTGTGCCCTCGGTGCCAGCGCCATTGAGGCCTATGCCTGCTACACGTCATCGAACACGACGCTGACGTTCTACTTCGACAGCCAGCGCAGCAGCCGTCCGGGCACGACCTACGACCTGAACACGGGTTTCAACAGACCTGGTTGGGACACTGACGGCACCAAATCCTATGTGACCAAGGTGGTCTTTGACCCTTCGTTCGCTGATGCCCGCCCGACCTCCACCTACGATTGGTTCTTTGCCATGTCCGATCTTGAATCCTTCACGGGCATGAGCTACCTGAACACCAGCGAGGTCACCAATATGAATTATATGTTTTGTAGCAGTATAAAATTGACGACCCTTGACTTGAGCAGTTTCAACACCGCCAAAGTGACCAATATGCGCTACATGTTCCAGAACTGCCACAGCTTGATAAGCATTGACTTGAGCAGTTTCAATACGTCCCAGGTGATCGACATGTATTACATGTTCGGTGGATCCAACAATCTGCGGACTGTCTATGTGGGCAATGGCTGGAGTACTGCGGCTGTGACGAGCTCAACTAATATGTTCAGTGGCTGCACGAGCTTGGTGGGCGGCCAGGGCACGACCTATGATGCCAACCATGTTGATAAGGCTTACGCCCACATCGACGGCGGCCCCAGCAACCCGGGCTACTTCACCGACAAGAACGCCAGCCTGCGTGGCGACGTAAACGGCGACGGCAGTGTGAACATCAGCGACGTGACAACTCTGATCGACTACCTGCTGAGCGGTAATCCATCAGGCGTTAATCTGACAGCCGCCGATTGCAACCAGGACAATAGCGTCAATATCAGCGATGTCACCTCCCTCATCGACTACCTCTTGAGCGGCTCCTGGAATTAAATTTCCAGCATAATCCAGATATATCCCTCATACTCTCGCGGGTGTGAGGGATTTTTATCATGAAGCAAAAAAAGCCAGCACCTGTATTATAGTGCTGACGGTCGTTGTATAAGGGACATCATTTGTGTGACTTGAACTTCATCCGATCACATCCGAAAGAGTTGTGAATATAGGCCCATCCTCAATAATCGATTCTTTAATTACTTTCTTGCCTCCGATTGAATAACTAATGCTTGATTCTTTCAGCAAAATGAGTAACTTTGTGGGATGTTATAAAATCGATACTGAAGACATGACAATAGAACAAGTAATAAAACTCTTCGTAGATAAGGAAGAAACACCATGCCCACTTACTGAAAGGTTGGTTGGAGCGGGATATCAGCAGAAGGATGGCGGATATATCAAGAAAGCTAAAAAACAGGGAATGGAAATCGACTACAAAAGAAATCTCCCATCACAATATTGGCACTTGATGTCTTACTGTTATAGCCGGCATCCTCAAGAACCATTCAGGAAGAGCATTGTTTGTGGTGAATTGATTTTCTGGATGGCTGAGGTTTCTGATGCTGTACCAAAAGAAGATATGGAGAAACTGGTCGATGAAATCACTGGTAATGCCATCAAAAGTGAAGGTGATCGTCCAATTTACGATAGAACACGCTGGAACAAGGAAATTCAGAAGTTGTGTTTCGATGCTATTAGGTCTAAAGTTGAAGGGAATCAATGACAATTTTAATTGCATTTCTTGAGAACTACTACGCTCAAAACCTGAACAAAAAAGTATGTAAGGATTTTCACCGCCCAATAGTCCGCCAAACGATTTATTTTTATAACCCGTTGATTTTTAAGTGATTTTATTTGTAAATGTGATCAATAACGCTTATATTTGCAGACAGTAATAATTAATGGATCATTATGAATGAATCACGTTTTTTCAGACCATATGTTGGAGAGAAGTACGAAACTGGTATTAATGGCAAGAAAATAATGGTAGTTGGTGCTAGTTTTTACTGCACTAAGATTGACTGCCCGTACTTTGCGGATTGTACTGATGTTGTAACAAAGGATTCTAGTAAATATGATAAGATTTGCCCTGAATATGTCGCTAAGAATCTTTTGTTATCTGAGGAACCTTGGCACGAAATAGGTAATGGATACAGGACTTACAAGATTTTTGCCAATTTCATAAGTCAATTTGTGAACGATTGTGACTATTATGAAATATGGAATCACCTCGCATTCACTAATTATGTTCAATTTTTTCTCCCTACAAGAAACACATATAAGAGTTATCTAAGCAAGAGAGATTTCAACGCTTTTTTCGAGGTTCTGACAGAACTGAAGCCAGATATCGTCATTAGTTGGGGTGTTATGTGTTTAGATGAGATAAGAACGAATAATCCATATGTGTTTGATAAAGAAGAATTGATAAAAAGTGATCATTACATCAGTCATATGCGAATACCAAGAGTAGATCATGATATTATCCTTGTAAGCGGTTATCATCCTGGATCAATTGGGTATTGGTATGGTGATCTTGATAAACTGTCGAAATATTTTCAACAGGCTTTAGAAGAATGACTTTTACCTAAAGGTTTTCTCTTCACTAACTACAATCCGTTCAAGAACCTGATCGATTCCTCATCATATTCGGAATCTCTTCAGAACCTTTTCACTATACTTTTACCCTCATTCACTGACGACCCTCTCTCGCTTTGGGCTTCGAGGGTCTGTGAATGTCGGCTAAAAGGCTTCGCACTTGTTAGAAAGAAGAGAGGAACAGGCTCGCTTCGCTCACCCAACCCGTAAGGAGAGAGTACGTGCTGTCGCTCCGCTCCCTCCCTCGCCTGGCCCTGTCTCTTCTCTCTTTACGGATGGAGTGCGACCTTTGGGAGCACTGTTCCTTTCCTTTCTTCCTTTCTTTCTTATCCCTTTTACCCTTATTTCACCCAAAACTGTCCTCTTTTTTTTAGAAAATTTGCATAGGTCTTAAACAAACAAAAAAAAATGGACACCTCTAACATAAGGACAACAACACTACCTCCCGCTTGTTGAAATGTCCAGTTTTATCATTATCAGTTTACTATAGGCTAATGAATCAATAAAAAAAGAGGAAAATAGAAAAAATATCTCTATCTTTGTGTCGTCTAAAATATTATTTCTTATGGCTAAAAAAGACAATAGAACCATATTCGACCTTACTGATGAGGAATATGAGGCTTATCAAGAGAATCCAGAGTTGTTCGAGCAAATATCAAGAAACTCCTTTGAAGATGCTCTCGATATGATGTTTGACAGAGATGAGGATTTTAATGACGATGATGATGGTATAGGTAGTTTTCTGGATGACTGATACTATACCAACAAACGCTCTATAATAGTTAAAGCAATGAAAAAGATAATCTTGGTTTTAATTTCTGGCTTACTCTTCTTCTGCTCATATGCCCAAGAGGAAGTATTAGATAATCAAGCCATCATTGATATGGTAAAGATGGGCTTATCTGATGACGTCATTATTGCAAAGATCTCGACTGACAGGAATACGTTTGATACTAGTGTGTCTGCATTACGTGTTCTTGTGGATAATAACGTGAGCAATGCAATTATTGAAGAGATGGTTTATGCTAAAAGTGGTAACCAAGTTCAAGATAAGCCCCAGAATGCAAAATCGATCTCTAAACCGATATCCACCAATTATATACGACATAAGGCGAACCAGGGCGTTATCGATATGGTGAACAGCGGAATAGATGAAGAGACCATTCACCAAAAAGTCCTTCTATCTACCGGTATTAAATATGATACCAGTTTACCCGCCATTTTGGATCTGCAAGAAAATGGTGTGAGTGAGAGGATAATTCAGACAATGATGTACCATAGTGAATTTGATCGGTCGCTTAATAATCAAGGTGTGATCGATTTGGTAAAGGCAGGTATATCGGAAGAGATCATTCACAGCAAAGTGTTATTAGCGACTGGTGTGAAGTTTGATATGAGTGCAGAGGCCATAAAACATTTGAAGGATAATGGAGTAAGCAGCAGGATAATTCAAACAATGATGTACCACGCTAAGTAAAACCGCTTCTAGTTAAGGAACCGAAAAAGAAAACAAGACCAACCCTACTTTTACATAGAGTTGGTCTTTTCGTTTAATTGGAATTTGATTTTGACTTTTTATATTCGCTGTAGGGCTTATATTCACCTCTTTTCATCCCAAACATCTCAGCGTTTTTACTGTAAGATCGATTCACCTCGTACTTTAATTTCTCCTCACCATAACCTGTGGGGAGATAACGGGTCTTGAGGTAGTCTATAGCTGTCTCAATATCGATACCAGCTTCACACATCGTCTTAGCCTGGATAAAGATGCTGTGAGTTCTGTTTCCATCGATATAATTGTCTGGGAACTTCTGATACCTGATGTCGAGAATCTTAATGATCTGTTCGTCTGTCATTGGATTACGCATACTATTAAGGCGGGCAATGAATCTATCGGTGGGAGTTATCTGAGGCAGTGAGTAAGAAGCCGGTGTGTTATCATGTTCGGGTTCTTGTTTATCGTATTTCGGGTCATACTCGAGATGGAGGGGAATAGCATTGGGATTATAATAGAGATCTGGGTCAAAACTACAATAACATGCTCTCCCGACATCTTCACAGTCATCATCCGGCTCTATCCCGAACTGATTAATGAATATCTGCTCCACCTGACGATAAAAGTTGCCGTAATGGATGAGGCTAATGTTGTCTGTTTTAATAACTACCTTCAATCCATCACCGCTTGGACTCTTGAAACAACAATAGGTACAGCCCCATCCCATTACCGTCTGTTTAATCATCTTCAGTTCCTTGTCAGTCTTATGGTCAACATCGATACACATGAGACCGGTAAGAAAAGCACAGCCATTATTGCCCCTGTGATGGAATATACCCTGCCACATGATGACCGGTAATGATTTCTTAGCTTCTTTTCTCAGTTTATCATCCGTTATTGGCCGGACAACACTGATCTTTTGGGCTATCTTGCTGGTCGGATCTTTCATTCTGGAGATAATCGTTGAAATCCGGCAGCACTTCTGGTAATCGAAATTATTGACATCCCAAATATTGTTGAAATACGTAACTTCAATATCACTCATTTTAGTTCAATTATTTTATAACAGTTTATTCTCTTCCCATCTCTCGTGAGTTTTACTTTCTGGACATGGGCGTACTGGGTGATGTCCGTGGCTTTTCCTGTCCTGATAATAGAAAGACGGTCATATTCAGCCTGGATCATCGTTTTAAGTTCGGCATTGGTATATACATCGCCGGTTTTAAGATTAAGGCTCATACCGCTGATCTTGGATGCATTGGAGAGCAGCCGTTTCAGATTTGTTTCGATATATGCTGCCTTTTTTATCTTCTCCGGCCCAAGTTCACGGTAATACTTCTTAAACTCGGTGGGAACAGAAGGTGAGGATTCTATCATAGGCAGGACTTCGGAACATCTCTCTACGGCATCGACCATCGCTTTCATCCTGTGCTCAAAGTTATCGTCCTTAAAGAAATCCTCCCTGAACCGCTGATATTCCTGTTTAGCCATATCGACTGGATTGAAGCCATTGTTTTCCAGAGAATTGAGAACGTGTAATTTACTTTTATACTGTTCCATCTTGATCTCTACGGCTCTAAGGTCAGCGATATAGGCAAGATCATTACAGATAGCCTTACCCGAACCCTGACCAATTCTCTCAACGTCAAGATAGCTTTTAGTATATCTCAACCTGTCCTGAGCAACCACAAAATTGTCCAGGATGCTAAGGTCAGTGATATCCGATAGCTGCTCCACTTGTTTCATGGTCGCTTCTCTCTTGTCATTGATTTCCTGGATCATCTGCTTTTCATCCAAACCATTCTCAAGATTAGTGTTCTTGTAGTAATAGAATATCTCTCTCCGGAATGGATTGGTTTTGGTCCTGCATCTTCCTGCTATCTGGGGAAGATCGATGCTGATATCGAGTTGAAGATTTATTTTATTGCTATCACCAAATACAAATGCCGTGGAACAGTCAGAATAAAAGTCTGTCCCTTCAAAACTGCACTTGGTAACGAAGGTGAAGGGTTTGTTCATCTTCTTGTAATCATCTTCACTTGGGACCTCACCAATAGAATGACCGACATCCCTCAGTGCTTTTCTGTTCTTCTTGTCTTGAGCACAGATAACCAGGGTCTCGGAAGGTTTGAGTTGATTCTGCTTGATGACGGTACATATATCTCTAACGTTATTGAGAAAGAATACCCCTTCAGTCGAGTAAACCGAATTGTCATCGAGAGTTTTGAAGAATCCACAACGCCGGTAATCTTGAATGATAGAACCAATGGCCGAAACTGTACTCCTCATCTTTCTGGGCACTATATCTATATCTTCTTTCATCGACGGATCCCATTGCAAAGTAACATATTCCATACCCCTGAACTCGTTCATAAGATCAAGATAGGCCATATTAAGGGGAGTAGCGGATATGTTTACAATCTGGTTGGGAAGGCTGTTAAGGGTATGAAGGAAGTTGATCACAGTGGACCCCTTCATCCTTACGTCAGTGAAGATACATGTCCACTCATCCACGACAATAGTGAACCGATCTAACATATTCCTGGCCCTCAAAGCACTCAGGACGTTGAAGAGGGAATCGAATGTGGACAAGATTTTCGGCACTTTAGGCTGATTATTGAAAGGACTAGGGCCACAACTCTGAAGATACTTGTCCATTTCAGCTATTGTTTCGCTCAAATCCTTGTTCCCGTCACTCCTATCGAAATAGAACAGCTTTCTCTTGATGTTTTTGTCTTTGAGCTTACTTTTGATGAGGCTTATTCTCGGACTTGCAAGAATGACGGGCTTATCGTTAGTCAGGAAAAACACAGTACATCCACAGCCGGTAATGTTCTTATTCAGTATTATGTGTCCTTCCGGCAAAATGTCACCAAATTCCGTCCATTCCGATAAGTGTCTGTATCGAACGGGCACATTAATGTCTATCTTTTTCATTTCCTTTATCAATTTGTTAGTATAGAATAGGAGGGCCCAAAACTTTCGCTTCAGACCCCTCCCATCTGTTTTTCATTTCTTAAGCAGCCTTTCCGTTAAGATACTTTGATAGGCCATAAGTACTGTTGAATCCTTTATCGTCCTTGTAGGTTTCATAATAGAGAATCCACTTTGCTTCTTCCTCTTTAAGTTTCTTCTTCAATTCTTCAGGAGTATCAGCTACTACCGGCGTTAGAATACCCCAGATCCAATCTGAAGGGACAGTGGTATGTCTGATATCTTCTATTTCTTTCCCGCCATATTCCACATTCAAACAAAGCCAGTGATATTGACGAACGACCATGTCTATTGTCTCTCCGATATACATCATTCCGTTCTTGATGAGGATTCTGACGTAAATATAGCCGATACACGCTCCAGACATTGAAGGGGTGTAATTGCTTATCTTATCCAACACATCTTGCTTAATTGTGTGTTTCTTTAAATTCTTTTTTGCCATAACTTTCATCCTTTAATTTGTTTTCAGAAAGGTCCTTATGACCCTTCTTTCTGCTTACCAGGTTCATTGTTATATTTTTTGATTTTAAAAAACTGGTAAATCTTCTGTACTGCTCTCTTTCCTGTTTATGACGAGGGCAGATTTCTATGATATCGCTAAGCTTGATGGTGAATTCATACTTTTCTCCTGTTTCATAAGCTTTCTTGAATTGATTATCATACTGCTTTAGCGACTCAACATCCATAGCAAACATTCTTTCTTCTACTATGGGATTATGTTGATACTTTCTTTTGGTATTCATCCGTAAAAAATTAAAATTGTAGTTCCATCTCCATCCCTCTTGTGTTGGAGTGTTTAAGTTCCACGCCCTTTATTCTCGAAGCATGGTTCTGTCTGGCTAGTCTCTTGTAATCCTGAATAATGTCCGGGATATAGAAGTAGAATAAGAAGCCGGGGAAGTTTGGTACATTCAACCCCAATGAAGGCCTTCCCTGTCCCAAGATCAGCCACATTAAAGGTTGGGGAAGGTTTTCACTATCATCCTCGAATTCTTTAAGGATTATCGGCCACCAGAATTTTACTTTATTGTTCGGCTCATCAACAGTCACCTTAAAACCACTGAGATCCTTTCCATTGGCGATTTTCTTGAGTTCATGGTTTACGCTCCATTCAAAATTCTCTGGGGCATCATACAATAGTTCCCGCAGCTTTCCCATCAGCCAAATCTTTTTAATCTTTTTTCTTGCCATCTTTTCTGCTTTTAATGGTTAAGATCACACCCATCTCATCCTTCAAAACCCTCTGTAAATGTTTGTATGCATCTTTTCGGGCTCTATTTCTGGGCACGATTCTGAGTAGTTCCTGGAGAGTCACATTTATCTCCTGTCCACTCTCTAAAGTTTGTCCGTTTGAAAAGACTTCCTCTAGTCTCTTGATATCAGCTGTAATAGAGTCTTGTTTAACCTCCACTACAGGCGCACATTCACTTTTTTCATGAGCCTCCGGATTAGGTGCGCTAAGATCATCCTTCTTCGGCTCGGTCAATGTTCCCGGAAAAACCGTCGAGAACATAGACTGTAATAATTGATATAGCATAATCGTATATTGTTAAGGGGACTAGGCTATATAATCCCCATTTTTGTTATTTCAGAGATAAGAGTAATGGGGCCTCTCAGCCCCGTTTTCTTCATTTCAGATTGGTAAGGCGGCTATCTCCCTCATGGATAAGGCTCCCAGGTCGTCCTAACCCACCTTTTTTCAATTTCAGAGATAAGGCTCCTAGGTCACCAAAAGAGCGTTTTTCATGTTTCAGTACATGGATAAGGTATCTAGGTCCAGGAATCCGCGTTTTTTCGATTTCAGAGATAGGGGTTCTATAGGTTAAGGAGTGCGTTTTTTCTATTTAGGGATGGTATGAGTAGGTTTTCCTTTGATCATAGCAGGAAATATCAGATAATTTATTATATTTGCGGTCACGATTAAGAATACTTGTATTCTTAACGCCTGAAAAATGACCAATCGATAACGATATATAGCAAACTCCTTTGCGGTTATATAGGCTTTGGTCGGCCTGCAGGGACTGCATTGGAGTTTGTTTTTAGATAATTGTTTTGATTAGATGAAAAAAACGCAATATAATCAGTTGTTCTCATTTATCTGGAACATTGCTAACGATGTTCTTGTACATGTTTTCGAAAAAGGCGATTATAAGAAAATCATCTTGCCGTTCATGGTATTACGTCGAATAGATGTGCTTCTTGAACCGACTAAGGACGCTGTGCTCGCAAAGAAGGAGTTTTGCGATGCCCATAAACTCACCGATTATACTCCGTTCCTTACTCAGGTAACTGGCTTTCCATTCTACAATACCAGTGCTTTTACTATGAGGACACTCAAGAACGAGATAGATCCGCAGCGTCTAAAGATGAATATGATTGAGTATTTCAACGGATTCTCACAAGACGTTCAAGATATTATCGATAAGTTCAAACTTCGTCAGCAGGTGGATAACCTCACTGAAGCGGGCCGTTTGGGTTCTCTGTTGGAGAAATTTACTGACGAGAACATCAACCTTTCGGTGAAACCCGTCATGATGGAAATCACTGACGAGAATGGTGCTAAGAAAATGATTGAACGGCTCCCAGGACTCGATAACCACACGATGGGTACCATCTTTGAGGAATTGCTCCGCAAGTTCAATGAGGAAAACAATGTGACCGAAGCTGGTGAACATTTTACGCCTCGTGACTATGTTCGTTTACTCGCACAGTTAGCCATAGAACCCATTAAAGACAAGATTACAGATAATACTTACACTATTTATGATGGAGCTTGTGGTACCGGTGGTATATTAACTATCGCCCAAGAAGAGATAGAGCGAATAGCTAAGCAAGAGGGCAAACGAGTAAAAACCAGTATTTTTGGGCAAGAGTTGCAACCTGATACCTATGCGACATGCAAGGCTGACCTGATGATTAGCGGCAACATTAGCAAGTTCTCATACCGATTGGGAACCGTTGACCATCAGTATATAGCTTTTGGATCTACTATCAGTCAAGATGGACATGCCGGAGAAAAGTTCGATTTCTGTATTTCAAATCCACCATTTGGGACCCCTTGGAAGGAGGATATCAAAAATTGGGGCTTTGGTGACAAGAAAGAAGTATCTGACCCACGTTTCTTTGACGGAGCAACTAGTTTCATCCCCGACATTGGAGACTGCCAGATGCTTTTTCTAGCCAACAATGTGAGCCGAATGAAGGAGACTCCGCTCGGTACCCGCATTGTGGAAGTTCACAATGGTTCGTCGCTGTTCACGGGAAATGCAGGTGGTGGAGAAAGTAACCTTCGTAAGTATATCATTGAAAATGATCTCTTGGAAGCCATTATCGCTATGCCCGAGAAGGATTTCTACAATACTGGCATCTCAACCTACATCTGGATTGTGACTAACCGCAAGGAAGAACGACGTAAGGGAAAGGTCCAGCTTATCGATGCCAGCAAAATTTGCTCTCCGCTCCGCAAAAACTTGGGCGAGAAGAACTGCGAGACTACAGAAGAAGATCGACAGCGCATCCTTCAGTTGCTGATGGACTTCAAAGAAACTCCAGAAAGTAAAATCTTTAAGAATGAGGAATTTGGTTATTGGCAGGTTCCTGTGATGCGTCCAAAACGAGATGATAATGGTAATATCATTTTGAAAAAAGGCAAGCCACAAATGGTCTGCGTGAAGAAGGAGTCAGAGCAGGTACCTCTTCTGTACCCTGGGGGCATCGAAGCCTTTTATGAGAACGAGGTCAAACCTTATGATGAAGAGGCCGTATTTGGCGAACCCATCATTGGCTATGAACTGTCCTTCACTAAATATTTCTACAAACCGGTACAGTTGCGAACCCTTGAAGAAATCATGGCGGATGTGAATGTACTCGAAGCCGAAACCGATGGCCTCTGGGCTGAAATCTTGAAATAAATATGGAGAGATATAGCCATTATAAAGATAGTGGAGTTCAATGGCTTGGTGAAATACCTGAGCATTGGACGCAATTCCAATTCCGTAAATTCTTTAAAATCAAAAAAGATATTGCAGGTAAAGAAGGTTTCGATGTACTCGCAATAACTCAACAAGGAATTAAAATCAAAGATATAACACGCAACGAAGGGCAAATTGCTGCTAATTATTCAGGATATCAAATAGTAAATCCTTCTGATTTCGCAATGAATCATATGGATTTAATCACAGGCTACATTGATATTTCCAAATTCCATGGAGTTACCAGTCCTGATTATCGGGTTTTTACGAATATTTCAAAAGAGGCTGATAGTAAGTACTATTTGTATATTTTTCAGTTATGTTACAAACTCAAAATCTTTTTCGGACTAGGGCAAGGTGTTGCGAACAAAGGTAGGTGGAGATTACCTGCTGTTCAATTAAATAAGTTTTGTTTGCCCCTTCCTCCTATCGAAGAACAACACGCTATTGTCTCTTACCTTGATGACAAATGCACGAAGATAGACAAGATGCTTGAAGGAAAGCAGAAGCAGATAGAACTTCTGGCTGAGATGAAGCAACGTATCATAGCTGATGCCGTCACTCGTGGACTTTATCCGAATGTCAAGATGAAAGCTACTAATATACTGTGGCTGCCCGAGATTCCTGAGCATTGGGAAATGTCAAAAGTAAGCTCACATTTCAAACAACGTAATGAAAAGGTTTCAGACAAAGACTATCCGGCTCTCTCTGTATCAAAACTTGGAGTTACACCACAATTGTCAAATGTGGCATTGTCTAATGCTGAAGGTTGTTCTCGCAAACTCGTTAAGGTTGGAGATTATGCTGTAAACTCACGTTCTGACAGAAAAGGTTCATGTGGTATTTCTAAGTATGAAGGTTCTGTATCGTTAATAACGATTGTGCTTGAGCCATTCAATATTGATGGTGATTATGTCCATCATCTATTCAGAAGCAATCCTTGGATCGAAGAGTTTTATCGTAATGGACGTGGTATTGTAGCGGACTTATGGACAACCAATTACCAAATGATGAAGTCCATGTATATGCCTGTACCTCCGATAGAGGAACAGCGTGCAATAGTTTCTTTTATCAACGAAAAAATTGCTAAGATTGACGTTCTCTCTTCCAAACTCCAACAAGAGATCGAATCTATCAAAGAATACAAGCAACGTCTCATCAGCGACGTAGTTACCGGACAGATAAAAGTGTGTTGAGTATGGCTAGCAATCATATGTATGTTCTAAGTTGGTATGGACCATTCCAAAATGTTCATGAACTGAAAGAATGGGAAGATCAGAAAGGTAATGACACCTATCTCTATATCATCCGTGGAATGAAGAGGAGCAAGCGAAAGCTAGTAACATACTATTGTGGTAAAGCTATTAAACAATCTGCAGGTAAGCGTCAAAGCAACAGTGGTCACCATATCAAAGAACTAGAGTTGCGACCAGATGAGTTGAAGATTTGGGTTGCCAAGTTTAAGAACAAAACGCCAAAAAATGCAGATGTAAACATCGTTGAGAATATGTTCATATCATATATGGCTCAATGCATGATAGGCAAAAACGAAGAAATCGCTAATGAAACCAGTTTTCTTGCCCCCAATTCAGGAGTTTATATCATAAATGAGTGGTGGGATACGAACATAGATGAAATAGAAACCTATCCTCGTGGATCTCTTTATAGTAGAATCCCAGATGTGATAGCATATTATCCAAATGACAAACATACTGGAAGTGTATATACATCCTCAAAGCTAACATGTCGTAAAAAAGTAAAACGATAATTATGGACACCTCAGAAACAGGACTTGAGAAAATAATAGTTGACTGGCTTCGTGACCACAATGGTTATGAGCAGGAAACGCCACATGCCTATAATAAGGACTTTGCTCTAGTAGATGGGTGGGTGGAACGATTCGTGACGGAGACACAGCCCCAAAAGGTTGCAAACTCCATGTGCTTTAAGTCACCCAGCGAGCGACTGAAGTTCTTTACTCGTCTTGTAAAGGAAATAACTAAGCGAGGTGTTACGGATGTGCTTCGTAAAGGATATAAGTTCAATGGACAAACCTTTGATTTATATTACCCATTGCCCTCAGAACTCAACCCGAGTGCTAAAGTCGCATACGAACACAATATCTTTGGTGTTATTCGTCAGGTGATGTATTCCAAGCAGAACACTAATGAGCTTGATTTCGTAGTCTTTATCAATGGTCTGCCTCTCGCCACCTTTGAGTTGAAGAACAATTTTACAGGGCAAAAATACGAAAACGCTATTGAGCAATATCGCCAGGATAGGGATCCGAAAGAACTGATTTTCCAGAAAAAGCGCTGTGCTGTTCATTTTGCATTGGATGACCAGCAAGTGTGGATGTGTACCGAACTTTGTGGTAAGGATTCCTGGTTCCTACCTTTCAACCGTGGTTTGAACGGTGGCGCTGGAAATCCTCCTGTAGAGAACGACACGATGACCTCCTACTTGTGGAAGGACATCTTTACCAAACAAACGCTAAGTAACATTATAGAGAACTTTGCCCAGGTGATTGTGACCGAAGACAATAAGACTCACAAGACCAAGGAAAGTGTGATCTGGCCTCGGTACCATCAATTAGACGCTGTTCGTACATTACTTCATGTAACCAAGATATCACCCATTAGCCGTCGTTTCCTCATCCAGCATAGCGCAGGTAGTGGTAAATCTAATTCCATCACTTGGCTCGCCTATCAACTTGTAACCCTATTGCAACCCAATCAGCAACCATTCTTTGACAGCATTATTGTAGTTACCGATCGAGTGAACCTCGACAAACAGATTCGGGATAACATTAATGCGTTTAAGCGGTTGAGCAACCTTGTAGGCTGGGCTGATAAATCTGCTTCACTTCGTGAGCTTCTGCAAGGCGGAAAGAAGATTATCATCTCCACAATCTTTAAGTTCAGCTTTATTCTCGATGAGATAGGCAACTCATTAGCGAATAGGCGTTTCGCTATTATCATAGATGAGGCCCATAGCAGTCAAAATGGATCGCTGTCAGCCAATCTTGCTACAGGAATATCGGGCAATGCCACACCTATTGTACCAATAGTAGAAGAACATGATCCGATGATGGCTGCGGAATCTGATGTTCAATATGAGGAAGAAGATACCGAGGACAAAATCTACAGAATCATTAAGGGAAGGAAACTCGCAAAGAACGCTAATTACTACGCATTCACAGCTACGCCCAAAAACAAGACTTTGGAAATGTTCGGCGATCGCATTGAACATATCGGTGGGGATCCTGAGTTCATTCCATTCCATGAGTACACGATGAAACAAGCCATTGAAGAGGGATTTATTCTCAATGTGCTGAAGTACTACACGCCCTATAGCTCATATTATAAGATATTGAAAGCTGTAGAAACCGACCCTGAATATGACAAGAAAAAAGCACTGGGCAAGATCCGCAATTATGTGGAACGACAGCCAGAAACCATCGAGAAGAAAGCCGAAATCATAGTAGAACACTTCTGTAAAAAAGTGTACATGAAGATTGGTGGTCACGCCCGAGCAATGGTGGTCACAAGCAGTATTGAGCGAGCTATAGAGTTTTATAAAGCGATCACTAAGATGCTTGCTGAGCGAGGTAGTCATTATAAAGCGATAGTCGCATTTACTGACAAGGTAATTAACGGCAAACTGACTACTGAGAGCATGCTCAACGGCTTCCCTTCAGCTGAGATTGAGACAAGAATTGAAGAGGAACCATACCGCTTCTTGATTGTTGCAGATAAGTACCAGACTGGCTATGACCAGCCGTTGCTTCACACGATGTATGTGGATAAGCAAATCAGCGATCTTAAGGCTGTTCAGACCCTTTCACGACTGAATAGATGTCATCCCAAGAAACAAGATACTTTTGTTCTTGACTTTGCTAATGACCCTGAACAGATAAGAGCATCATTCCAGAGGTACTATAAGACAACTGTACTCGTCGGTGAATCTGACATCAACAAGCTCAACGACCTCACCGAGATTATTGAGGGATTCAATTTCTACGAACAAAGTGATGTGGATAAGGTCGTCGAACTCAAACTCACAGGCACTGATGAGGACAGACCGAAGATTGATGGAATTCTTGATGCAGTGAACAAGCGTTTTAATGAAGAACTGCAAGAAGAAGACCAGATCAAATGCAAGAGCGCTATCAAAAACTTCTGTCGCTGCTATCCTTACTTCTCTGCTATTCTGCCGTTTGAAAGCACCGAATGGGAGAAGCAATACATATTCTACTCGTTGTTACTGAAGAAACTGCCGCGACTGAAAATTGACGACAATACCGACGGGCTTCTTGACGATATCGACTTTGATAAGTATCGTATAGTTAAGGAAGAGGAACGGGCTATCGAACTGGAGAACATAGATTCTGCTGTTTCACCAATACCTGTAGGTCAAGGTGGTGGTATCCCTTCACCGGACATGGATGTTCTTTCCAACATCGTAAAAGACTTTAACGACATGTATGGTAACATCGAATGGAAGAACAGTGACGAAGTGCAGCGACAAATCGAGGAACTGCCAGCTAGAATTGCTGATAGCCTTGATTTTGTAAATGCTGTCCGTAATGGAGACAAGCAAGTTGCTCAAATTACCTTCAATGACACTATCGTTAACATCGTGGCGGCCATGTTGGAGGAAAAGACGGAATTCGTCCAGACCTACTTTGCAAACCAAGACTTCCAAAACTTCGTAAATGCAAGGGTGTTCCAGGCGGCAGTGAGTCAGCTTTCATCAGCTAGAGTGTAGAACAGTATATGTTATTGAAGCCCAGTTCATTGATTAAAACCAACTTGGGAAGAACAGACAACTACAATAAAAAACAATATAATTGAACAGTAATGGCAGACACAATTAAAGAACGGCGAGAGTTATACAAACAGTTTCAAGAGGCATTTCCTATTGAGTCTCTAGGAAAAATGCCTTTGGAGAAGTATACCAACCTCCATGAAGTCGATTTAGACGATACTTTCTGCTATTGGATTGAAAACAAAACTCGTTCGATTGGCTCAATGAAAGGCGGGTCTTCATTCAAATTCGGCATTTATAAGTATCTCGAACGACCAAATGTCTCTTATATGCAATCAGATGACCAATATGCTTGGTATAGGAAGTACGATAAAGAGACGGCACAAGAAGCTTATGTTATTGTTAGAAACGCTGTAGTAAGAATAGCTGAACATGCATCCAAAGGTGAATTTGAGGAAATAGATGCGATTGACGAGCTTGGTGATGTGTTTAAATGGAAAATCGCTTTCTTGTACTCTGATGAAACACTGATTCCCATTTATAAACGGGAATGGCTTGACTCCATAGCTCGAGAATTAGGAATGGACAAGCCAGAGGAAAAGGGTATATCGGATATTCAATATTATTTGATAGATCAGAGAAACGGCAAAGATATATATGAGTATCATGATGAGTTATTATCATTATTGCCTGACAACACGAAAGAGGCATTCAAGCAGTTAAAGAGTGCTGTAAGAGAAAAACTCAAATATGACAGCAGGTTGAAGGCAAACAAAAGCGGAACCGAGTACCTATGGATTGGAACAACTGATAATAAACTGAACTCATCTGACTGTCATTATGAATTATGTTGGGACAAGTATGTAAAGGCCAGTCATGATGGGAAGAAAGTTTTCGTAGAACTTCATTGCGAGAAAAAGAGTACAGTAAAACAGTTCGAGTCATTAAGAGATATTGAAGGGCTATCTGAGTTCCCGTGGGGCTCCGGCAACTTGGGATTTAGAATAAACAACGACGGGTGGGACATTTCATCAGATTCGACAGAAGATCTTGCAGACATTCTTATTGAGGAGTTACATCAACTAGATGACCTTGTTGGGGTAACAGTTGAGAATATAGAGTCTAATCTTGTTTCTGATATCAGATATTGGATGTATGCTCCTGGTGAAAATGCTTCGATGTGGCCTTTATGTCAAGAAAAGAAACTCATTTGTATTGGTTGGTCAGCCATGGGTGATCTATCGCAATACAATAGCATAGAAGAAGTGGGGGCAAAAATGCAAGAAGTCTATAACGACAAGAGCAACTCCTTTACAAACGATAGGCTAGCAGTATGGGAATTCACTAAAGTAATGAAGCCAGGAGATGTCATTATCGTTAAACAAGGCAAATCAAAAATCCTTGGAAGGGGCATTGTCACAGGAGATTATCAGTATGATACTTCTTATGATTTCTGCAATATTCGTTCTGTTGAATGGACCCATATCGGTGAGTGGAATGCACCTCATCAAACCGTCATGAAAACTTTGACGGATATCACAAAATACCCAGATTATGTGACGGATCTCGAGAATCTGTTCGATAGTAAGAACCCTGTATCATCGACTACCAACAGATATTGGTGGCTTGTTGCAAACCCCAAGATATGGAGTTTTAGCGACATGAAAGTGGGAGACATCCAAGATTACACTTTATACAACAGCAATGGCAACAAACGTCGTATCTTCCAGAATTTCCTTGATGCAAGAGAGGGAGATATAGTTATTGGATATGAATCCACCCCCACTAAACAGATTGTTGCCCTGGCTGAAGTGGCTAAAGCTAATGACGGCAAAAGAATAATCTTTAAGAAAACGGAGTCGCTTCCTTCACCTATTGACTTCTCGACTTTTCGCCCAATCCCAGACTTGTCGGAGATGGAGTACCTTAAAAACTCCCAAGGATCATTCTATAAGCTGACTGAAGACGAGTTCAATACGTTGATGGACGTAATAAGGGAATATAACCCCAAAGTTGAAGAGAAGAATAATGCTAAATACACCGAAGACGATTTCTTGAATGAAGTATATCTCCCGAAAGAATCGTACCGACGCATGAAGGCTCTCTTGTTATCGAAGAAAAACATCATTCTTCAAGGAGCTCCCGGCGTTGGAAAAACATATTCGGCTAAACGCTTAGCTTATTCAATAATGGGTGAGAAGGATCCATCGAGAGTGGAGTTCATTCAGTTCCACCAAAGCTATGCCTATGAGGATTTCATCATGGGATATAAGCCTAATGAAGAAGGGGGATTTTACTTGAAAAAAGGCGTTTTTTATAACTTCTGCAAAAAGGTAAAAGCCGATCCAGATAGACCATATTTCTTTATCATTGATGAGATTAACCGAGGAAATATGAGTAAGATCTTTGGAGAACTATTAATGCTGATTGAGAATGACTATCGTGGAGAAACTGTAAAGTTAGCATATAGCGATGAGCCGTTCGATGTCCCGTCTAACTTATATATTATCGGTATGATGAACACTGCCGATCGAAGTTTAGCGATGATTGACTATGCTTTACGTCGGCGTTTCAGTTTCTTTGATATGAGACCAGGATTTGATTCTGGTGGTTTCATTAAATACCAGAAAGACCAGAACAGCCCGTTATTTGATCAGGTCATTGAAGCGATTAAATCTTTGAATCAAATTATTGCTGATGATGATTCATTAGGTGATGGATTCTGTATTGGTCACAGCTATTTTTGTAACCAAGAGCACATTACTGAAGAGTGGCTTAAGAACACCATTGAGTTTGACGTGCTACCTATGTTGAGAGAGTACTGGTTTGATAATAACGACCTATACGAGCAGCAGGTTGGTAAACTGATGGGGCTGTTTAATGACTAATAACAATGGAATACTAATTAAGAATATCTTCTATATGCTGGCCTATGCCTTCCAAGAGCTACGCCAGAATTACTATGAGAAGATTGCTACCGAGGATTTCGACAACATTCATGATCTGTTTGCCGAGATTCTTGTAAGAGGCTTTTCTGTCCAGCTCAAACAAGGCCTCCGTAAAGAATATGTCTTAAAACACGAAACAATGTCTTCGTTGAAAGGCAAGCTGGATCTGGATGGCAGCATGAGAAATCTTGCAGCTAGAAAAAGATTGTTAGACTGTGATTACGATGAGCTTTCTGTAGATAATATCTTCAATCAGATTATCAAGACAACCACTGTCCTTTTGATAAAGCACGGGAATGTTAAGAAGGAGAGAAAAGACGCCCTCAAGAAAATGTCACTTTATCTCTCTGAAGTATCTACTATCGACCCGGCTTGTATCAGGTGGTCAGCCATTAGATTTGATCGTAATAGCAGACGATATAGAATGTTGATTTATATATGCTATTTCGTTCTTGATAATTTAATCTTGTCAACCGAAAGTGGAGAGTATAGCATGCATACATTCTCCGACGAACATATGAGCCGTCTTTATGAAAAATTCATTTTGGAGTATTACCGACGTCATTATCCAGAATGCAAACCCAGGGCAGCACGTATCGAATGGAACTTTGAGATGGAGAAGATTTCAGCCGAATCTAAGTCAGCGCTACCCATCATGCAGACGGATATTTTCCTTAAAATCGGTGAGCGGACGTTGATAATAGACGCTAAATACCATTCCCATTCACTACTTGAGCACATGGGAAAAAACATACTCAAGTCACTGAACTTCTATCAGATTAACTCTTATGTTATGAATTATGACACAGATCATACTGGGTTGGTTGATGGTATGCTCCTTTATGCTCAGACATTATCTGAGGGCAAAATGGATTACATGTACCCACATAAGGACGGGAACAAGTTATACGTTAAGTCTTTGGACCTAAACCAAGATTTTGACCACATAAAAAAACAATTAGATAGCATCGTTCAATCATGAAAGAAATAAAAAATTGGCAGCTCTTCGTTGATAAGTTCGGTGAGAATTACATTATGGATGATGCCGTTGTAAAGCGTTTCGACCTGAACGAAGACGAGCTGACCGTGGTGATCAATACTGTTTATGAGATAGACGATAAGAGCGTTTACGACATCACTTTCAAGTTCACCCACCTCGTAAGTATTGAGATGGATTGTGAAATAGGAGACGACTATGCATGGGGTGTTGATGTAGAGAAAGATGCTAAGTACAAAAACCTCTTCAAATTTAGAATCGAGGATACACAGATCGTCATAAAATGCTTTACCATTGAATTAGTGTCCATAACCGAGAGTGAACCCTTCCGTCGAGGTCTATATCTGTTGGAAGACGAGAATGTGAGTCCCGAGAATGCAAAAATAATGTGGAGATCATAAACAGAAAAGCTTATGTTTGATAGACGTCCAAGAATCATTGATGTAGAACGCAAGCCGGTTAAATGTCCTGTTTGCAAGAGTCGTGTTGTCAATATCATATACGGCACTGGTGATATGACCGAGGTGGAGTTCTTTCTGAAATATCGCAGGGAAGGTATGATGGGTGGTGATAACATTCCTCGCCGTCCGCCTATTTGGGAATGTGTCTGTGGATGTAAACGCTTTCGCAAGGTCAACCCCGATGGCACTGACGCTCCAGTAAAAGTGAAAATGCTGAAGAATATCCGAAAGGCCCCGGCAGAACTAATCAATTGGACCACCTCACTTGCGTCCCAGGCAGTGACCAACCACAACCAAGAAGCCCTTCATCACTACAAAGTTGATATCGAGACTGAACTTGGAGAGAAGGAGCGACTGAGAATTACCGCCGTTAACAAGCATGACGCAAGAGAGGAAGCCATAAAACTTGTCGCTAAAGATCGCCTCGGCCTAGAAGGAATCAGATGCGTCTCAATTGAAGTCCACGAAGAATAGCCCGGTACCATTACAGCACTACGGGAGAAATCCGCTCGTTTTCTTGCCGATGTCGGCAAAAATGGGTATATTTGCAGCGGAATAATGGATTTTTCTTGCCGATAAACGATGGAGTATATCTCAGTAAAGCAATATGCCGAGAAGTTCAATATCTCGGAACGCACAGCCCGCAACTACTGTGCTAGCGGGAAGATTGATGGTGCATATCTCGTTGGGAAATCATGGAATATCCCTGCCGATGCCGAGTTGCCCGGTCGTAAAAAGAAGGCTAGGACATCACCTCTGCTAGCAGCACTTCAGGAGCAACAGGCCGGTAAGATCAAGGGAGGCATCTATCACCGTGTCCAGATCGACCTCACCTATAACTCCAACCATATTGAAGGTAGCCGGCTGACCCACAATCAGACGCGATATATCTTCGAGACTAACACTATCGGCATTACAGACGAGGCAGTAAAGGTGGATGATATCATAGAGACGGCTAACCACTTCCGCTGCATCGACCTCATCATTGAGCAGGCCGGAGCAAAGTTGACCGAGACCTTCATCAAGCAGCTTCACCTGATGCTCAAGTCAGGGACATCCGATTCCCGCAAGCCATGGTTCGCTGTGGGTGACTACAAGCGACTGCCCAATGAGGTGGGAGGCATGGAGACAGCAACCCCATCCGAGGTTCATCGACAAGTAAGAGAGCTGCTGCGAGAGTATAATCCCATCAAGAAGCATACCCTTGAGGACATCATCGACTTCCATCAGCGCTTCGAGGCCATTCATCCATTCCAGGACGGTAATGGACGAGTGGGGCGCCTGCTCATGTTCAAAGAGTGTCTATCGGCAGGTATCGTCCCCTTCATCATAACCGACGACCTGAAGATGTTCTATTACCGAGGCTTGAGAGAATGGCCCCACATTAAAGGTTTTCTGCTCGACACCTGCCTAACTGCCCAAGACAATTTCAAGACCCTTCTTGACTACTTCCACATTAAGTATCAGAAGTGATATTGGAGATATCTGAGAGATGAGGGTGAGGGATTAGTTGTCTGGTTTCTTGCTAACGACCCAGTATTTTCTATCCTTTATCTCTCGCTGTTGAATGAACTCCAGAATAGATGAGCAATTTTTATAATCATCACTATCATATAATTCCCGGACTCGTTCCTTGAGCCTCTCATTTATAAGTGCATTGATCTCTTTTTTATTAACTTCTTTTACTATTAGGCTATTAATCAAGGACGGGAAAAATAAACCAAAATCAACAAAGATTCTCATTGACTCCTCTCCTATGCCAATATGGCTATTGGATTGGGTTGTCTTTTTACCATATAGATTTTCTGGGTCATTTTTTTCTTTTCGTAATTGCCATATGATAATCCCGAGCATTGTACTAGCGGACTTTTTACGAAAATTAAATGATATTGTATTATAGTCGGTTGGTTTGCAACCACCAAAGACATCATATTTAAACGAAGATTGGTCTCCTTCTTTGATGTAGTCCATCCATACTAAATAATCAAGAAATGCATCAATGTCTTTTTCAGGCAAAATACAATTGAATTCTTCATTTGAATGAGGTGGTTCTTTTGTTAAAATGTCACCGTTATGGTCTGACCGCAATTCTACAGAAGAATTCTCAGTCGTTTGAGAAGTTGAATTATCCGAAGCTGATGGATGAGTAGAATGCCACTGACTTACACGTTCATAGAGTGAGAATCGTTCTTTTACAACTTCATCTGAATTGATCAGATTAGAGATTAATTGTATGTGCTCGTCAGCAAACATACTTTTTACTTCATTAAATATAGCTACCGTAAATGCTGCAATTCTCCTTGTATCAGTAGCTTGATTGTAATTTGCATAAAAATCGCTAACATTTAGCAGGCAAATATGAGGTTTGAGAAATATCGAATTCTGATATATACCACGTGCAGATGGACTGATTCTTGCTTCATTTATTATCAATGAACTTGCCAGTTTAAGAAGGTCATAATATTTCAAGAACTCCTTATATAGCTTTTGTTCAAAAATGGTGTGAGAAAAAACATCCAAATTAGAGTTCTTTACTGCTTTAACAAGATCTGTATACGCCCTATCGTCCACATCCTCCTTTTTCGAAATATAATAAATAAAACCTTGATAAACTGGTTGTGGAAATCTAGACATTACTTCGAGAATATCCTCTGGCAGTACGCCATCATGGGACTTCAATACACGATCCAATCTTTTAGAAATCCGCATTAATGACTGACATATAATGTCCATATCATCACAATATGAAAAAGAGGCAAAAAGAAAAAAGGCCAAAGATTCAGATATGAGTTTATCTGCTTTAACTTCTCTCTCTCCTTTTCTATCTATTACAGATAATTGCGATTGGTCTAAATGCAGCCTGTCAAAGCTTTCTGTAAATTCCACAAAAGCACTCTCAATTTTGTCAATGTGACGGCACAGCTTCCAGTCTCCTTCTCTTAAAGGAAGTAATTGATTGGTGAAATCTTGGTATAATTGGCATGCATTATTAGCAAACTCTCCATTCGGAACACTCTTTAGGCAATGCTCACTGATGGCGTTTATTGTTCTATTGTTTAAGCTTCCTATGGTTTTATACGCTTGAGTTACTTTAACTGCAAGATCTTTATCAGTTATAAAAGGACCAACTCTAGTCCTGTATCTGTAGTCATATAGAACATCGCCTATTATAAATGACAATTTATTTAGCTGAGTAAAAAAGTCGGACCACTCTTTCCTTTTCCCAATATAGCTACCATTAATGAGAGAAAGAACCGATTGGAAATGAATTATATCAACTGCTCTAACCATGAACTAAAGATTTTTTGGCAAAGTTCGTAATTTTTTATTAAATATAAAAGAGCTGTCCTTTATGTATCATCGAAAATATGCTAGCAAACCACGTTCAATGAAATGTGATTTATTCATGACAAATATCACCGATGGGGAGCGTACGGGGGAGCGTGAGAGGTTTAATAAAAATTATCTCACTGAATTTCAGCAAGATAATTAACATAGGTGGTGCGCCTGATAGGACTCGAACCTTATTGGGTTGATTCTTTTTTGGGGGATTGAGGGGAGAGATGGCATAGTTCTTGCTGTGTTTTTCTGGAGTATTGGAACCCTTTTAATTACTTATTTACGATGAAACGATTATTGTATTTATGCCTCATGGCTGTTGTGATGATGATGTTCACTGGTTGTAAGGAAAATTACTCGGTGGGCGAGAAAGTGGGCAACCTGATTGAGTTTACCAAGAAAGGTGTCATCTGGGATTCCTGGGAGGGCCGCATGAACCTCACCCAGACGGGCATGAACACCAGTGGCGCTCCGTTCCAGTTCTCGTTTGACAACGACCGCAACGACCAGGACTCGCTCGTGCAGCTGCTCTACCAGGCTCAGATCGAGGGCTGGAAAGTCAAACTCAAATACCACGAGGTGTGGGGATTCAAGAACGTCTTCAGCAACCGCGGCGAGACCGACTATTTCGTTGACGACGTTGAAGTGCTCGACAAGGACTTTGCCAATCCCCTGCGCAACCTCGGCGGCAACCAAGGTCGTGTCGTTGACACCGTCTGGGTCGTCGTCGATAAAGCCGAGATGCTCAAGCACATGAACAAGTAACAAGACGATGTTATATAGAAGACGGCTTGCCTGATGTGTGAAAAACCACATCAAGCGAGCCGTCTCTTTTTCTGAATAAACGTTCCCCGAGGCTGGTCCTCGACGATTACCGGGTCACGATGGGTTTACCGTTCGCGTCAAGCAGAGGGGTCAGTCCTCCGGCATAACCTGCTTGCACGAAAAGGTAGTTCACACCAGTTTCGGTGTCCACAATGACTCTGGCCTCCTTAAAAAAACCTTCTGACTTAAGCCAAACAAATCTATTCTCGTCCTTGCTCATATTCCATTGTTTTTTTCACTTGATACGGCAAAGATAAGCATTTTTGCCAAAGAATCGTTACTTTTGTAGTGATTAATTGCTAAACTAGGATGTGATATGAAATTGAAGGAATTTATACAGAGTTATCGGGAAGCCTTCGGCCAGGGGGCACAGTTACCCTTACTATTCGGATACAGTGACACCCCAGTGGCACAGACAGCCAAGATCGGCGGTTGTTTTTTCAAGGGACTGCAAGCGGCACGCGAGGGCACACCAGTGGCGTTGAGCGCCGAGGTCATCGGCTGCGGGGGCGGTAAACTATACACGGGCTTTAGCGACATGCCCGAGCGGGTGCCCAAATTTGTCTCACTCACCGAGAAATACAAACGCACGCCCGAGATGGTCGCCGACTATGTCAGGAGCCTAGAGATGCCTCGCGCTACCAAGCCCTACTTGAATTTTGTAAGAATTGACCAGGCAGAGTCGCTGGACGGCTTTGAGGGAGTAATGTTCTATGCCACTCCCGACATGCTGGCGGGCCTATGCGGCTGGGCATTCTTTGACACCAACGAGCCTGATGCCGTTGTTGCCCAGTTCGGCTCGGGCTGCAGCACGGTGGTCTCGATGACCGTCGCCGAGAACGCCCGCGGCGGGCACCGCTGTTTCCTCGGGCTGTTTGACCCGTCGGTACGGCCGTGGGTAGGCAAGGACGAATTGAGTTTTACCATCCCCATGAGCCGCTTCATGGTGATGATGGACACGATGCGGGAGTGCTTCCTCTTCGATTCCCACGCCTGGCAACGCGTCAAGGAACGCCTGTAAGCCATGTTATAGAATGTAAATTGCCCCATAATCATTTTGAATTATGGGGCAATTAGTGTATTTTTGCACAAACTTTTAAGCAATATTTGATATGAAACGTCAATTTATTTTTCTTATTGCACTCACAGTGATGACACTGACGGCAAGTGCTCAGGGATACTTTGCACCACCTGCCGACAGTCCCGAAATCGCCAAGGATGGGTCAGTGACCTTTAGGGTAAAGGCCGCCGATGCCGACACCGTTCGTCTGATCATCGACTCGCGACTGGACACGCTGATGAAGCACACTGGCAACGAGACATGGAGCATCACCCTACGAGACCTGGAACCCGACCTGTATATGTACCACTACATCGTTGATGGCATGAAGGTGCTCGATAACGAGAATGCCCACACCCTGCGCGACGTCAAGAACGTGATGAACACGTTTGTCCTTGACCCGCAAGGCGACTGCCCCATGGCGGTCCATGACGTGCCTCACGGCACCGTGCAAGCCGTGTGGTATGACTCCCCCACCCTGAACATGAACCGCCGCATGATGATCTACCTGCCACCCGGATATGACCAAAACCGCCAAAAGTACCCCGTATTTTATCTGCTGCACGGGTCAGGTGGCGATGAGACTGTGTGGCTAGAGCAGGGACGTGCTGCACAGGTGCTTGACAACCTCATCGCGAGCGGGCAAGCCGAGCCGATGATCGTCGTCATGCCTAACGGCAACGTCGATGAGCGTGCAGCGTCCAATATGAGCGAGAAAGGCAATGTGCAGCCCACCTTTGCCCACAAGAACTGGATGGACGGTAAATTTGAAGAAAGTTTCATCGACATCATGAACTGGGTAGACCAGAATTACCGCACACGCGACACCAAGCGTTACCGCGCTATCGCTGGCTTGTCGATGGGTGGCTACCACTCGCTCTACATCAGCGCCAACCAGCCCGAGGACTTCGCCTATGTCGGCCTGTTCTCGGCAGCCATCAAACGTATGGACCAGGGCAAGAGCAAAATCTATGACGACCTTGAGGCCAAGCTCGTTACCCAGTTCAAGCAACGCCCACGCGTCTACTGGATAGGCATCGGCAAGGACGATTTCCTCTATAAGGACAATACCGAATTCCGGCAGATGCTCGACAAGAACCGCCTGCGCTACACCTACCACGAGAGCGGCGCCGGCCACGAGTGGGCCAACTGGCGCGACTACCTTGTCATCTTCACCCAACTGATTTTCAAATAAGTTCTCAGCAGTACCCGTCAACTGATAACTAAAAACTAAAAACTGGCAACTGCTAAAATGCTCGACACACTCATTCAATTCTTTACCCAATGGGGATTCTTCGGGTTATTCCTCGGGGCATTCCTGGCCGGCAGTATCGTCCCGTTCAGCAGCGAGGCGCTCGTCATCGCCTGCGTGGGGCCGTTGCACATGGATCCCGTCACTAGCCTATTTGTGGCTCTAGCGGGCAACGTCAGTGGCGGCATGACGTGCTACTACATTGGCCATCTGGGAAAGATTGAATGGATCGAGAAATATGCCCATGTGAGCGAAGAGAAACTCAACCGTGCCCTGCATTTCATGCATAACCGTGGCGCATGGATGGGATTCTTTGCCTTCGTGCCTATGCTGGGCACAGCCATCAGCGTTGCCCTAGGCTACGTGCGCTCCAACGTCTGGATCGTACTCCTCACCATGACCATCGGCAAGTTCCTCCGCTACGCCGCCATCATCTGGGGCTCCCTGAAACTCATCAACCTCTTCTAGAATCTAATTGAACAGAAATCATGGAGTCTGAGCACCAAATAATCAACAACAATGGCGAATACCTGAACTTTCGTGACGGTATCATGCAGCGCATTCGCAGTGCGCAGTATGAAGCCATGCGGGCTGTCAATAAAGAAATGATTTCCCTTTATTGGGACATCGGACGGCAAATCACAGAACGACAAAAGCACTTAGGATGGGGAAAATCCGTAGTGGAAAACCTCTCTAAAGACATCCAGGAGGAGTTCCCTGGGATACAAGGGTTCGGAGCGCGGAACATTTGGAATATGGCACGCTTTTATGCTGAATACCAGTCAAATGAAATTCTGCATCCATTGGTTGCAGAAATTAGTTGGACGAAGCACATTTGCATTATGGAAAGGTGCAAAGATACCCAGGAACGACGCTTCTATATCCTTGCCACCAAGCGTTTTGGATGGACCAAAAATGTACTGATACATCAGATTGAAGCTAAAGCATTCGAGAACTATTTACTCGGCCAAAGCAATTATGACCAGACATTACCAGATACCATCAAGCAGCAAGCTGTATTGGCATTGCGCGATGATTATTCGTTGTCTTTTCTAGACATTGCTGATGAGCATTCCGAACACGATTTGGAAACGGCCATTGTGCGTAACATTCGCGCTTTCTTGATGGAGTTTGGGCATGATTTCTCATTTGTTGGAAACCAATACCGCCTCGAAGTGGGGGGACAAGAATACTTTATTGACCTGTTGCTCTATAGCAGAAGGATGCAAGCCATGGTGGCAATCGAATTGAAGGTGGGCGACTTTAAACCCGAGTACAAAGGCAAGATGGAATTTTACCTCAATGTGCTTGATGATACGGTGAAGTTGCCTCATGAGAATCCTTCAATCGGCATTATTATCTGCAAATCTAAGAATCGCACGATAGTGGAATATGCACTTCGACACAGCGCATCACCTATCGGCGTCGCCACTTACAGCGTATCCAGCGAATTACCTGACGATTACAAGGATATGCTACCTACCAGCCAAGATATCGCGGCCAAAGTCGATCATCTACTCAACCAATAATCATTAACCACTAATCACTAATCAAAACAATGACACCTATCGAAATCCATAACGAACTGCTGGCAGGGCGCATCATTAAGCACCTGCAACGTCGCAACTTCAATGCCCACTACTGTGCAACCACAGCCGAGGCCATCGCACTCGTCAAGTCACTCATGCCCAAGGGCTGCAGCGTCACCTGGGGCGGCTCACAGACCATCCGCGAGATAGGCATGACAAACGAACTTATCAATAGTGGCGTCTACAAGGTCATCGACCGTGACAAGGCTGTCACCGACGAGGAGAAGCGTCAATGCTACCTCGATGCGATGAATGTGGACTTCTTCCTCACCAGCGCCAACGCCATCACCCAGGACGGCGTCATTGTCAACATCGACGGACGTGGCAACCGTGTCGCCGCCATTACCTGGGGCCCGCACAACGTGATTCACGTCATCGGCATGAACAAGGTCGCTCCCACTATCGAGGCTGCCCTTGCCCGCGCCCGCAACGTCGCCGCTCCCATTAACACCGCTCGCCTGGGCTGCGACACACCATGCCGCCTCGACGGCGTTTGCCACAACTGCAACAGCCCGCAGTGCATCTGCAACTACATCCACTTCACCCGCAACAGTTTCCCTGCCCACCGCCACACCGTCATCCTCCTCGGCGAGACCTGGGGCTACTGATAATCAAGAAATACAAGTTGCTACAAATTAAGAATAACTTGAATGACAGTATTATTGTTTTTTAAGTTGACTATATGAGCAAAGATATTTCCATATTGGATAAGGATTACACACAGTGGATTAAAGAGCTTAGCAGCCGCTATCGCAGGAGCCAAATCAAGGCCGCTGTAAAGGTGAACGAGGAAGTTCTCCGTTTCTATTGGGAATTGGGCCGGGACATCGTTGAGCGAGACGCGGAAAACAAGTATGGCAGCAAGTTCTATGCGACGTTAAGCCGTGACCTAAAAACCGAAATTCAAAACACAAGCGGTTTATCTGAGCGTAATTTACGATACACTAAGAAGTTTTATCTAGCTTACAACCAAATGATTAAGAATATGCAGCAAGTTGCTGCAGATTCTGACGCACACTCTTTGCAACAGGTTGCTGCAAAATTGTTCACCTTACCTTGGGGCCATCATTTGTTGCTCATGGACAGATTCCCCAATCAGCCAGAAAAGTTATGGTTTTATGTCTGTGAATCGGTGGATAACGGCTGGAGCCGTAATATGCTCTTGAATTTCATCGGTACTGACCTCTATGAGCGACAGGGCAAGGCACTGACTAATTTCACAAGAACCTTACCCGAAGAAACAAGTGACTTGGCTCAAGAGCTGACCAAGGATCCTTATGACTTTGCATTCACAGGGATTACCGGGCGTTATAATGAGCGGCTGTTGAAAGACAGCCTCTTGAATAACATTACGCAATTCCTAGTTGAATTAGGAACCGGTTTCGCCTATGTAGGTAAGGAATATCGCCTGCAAGTGGGAGATACCGAGAATTTTATTGACCTGCTATTCTATAACCTGAATCTGTCGTGCTATGTGGTTATTGAAGTAAAAATCGGTAAATTTGAGTTTGCCGATGTGGGGCTATTGGGTGGCTATGTTGTTGCATGTAACCATCAACTACGCAAAGAGGGTCGTGACAATCCTACGATTGGTTTGCTCATCTGTAAAGAAAAAGACCGCATACAGGCACAATATGCTTTGGAATCAAGCAACCAACCCATCAGCATCTCGGAATATGATTTGGAGAAATTCTATCCCGAGAAGGTAGAAGGCACAATACCCACAATCAAGGAGATTGAAGCAAAACTGAACGAAAAAATAATTGACTAAGAACATGGATAATAATTTGACTTTTATCGGGATAATCCCGGCGAGGTATGCATCGACGAGGTTTCCTGGCAAACCGTTGGCGATGCTGGGCGGCAAGACGATGATAGAGCGGGTCTATACCCAAGTTTGCAAGGTGCTTGACCATGTGGTGGTCGCTACCGACGATGACCGAATCATGGCGGCTGTAGTGGCCTTCGGCGGCAAGGCGGTGATGACGAGCACCGAACACCGCAGCGGCACCGACCGTTGCCAGGAGGCTTACCTGAAGAACGGAGGCCATGAGGATGTCATTATCAACATCCAGGGAGATGAGCCCTTTATCCAACCCGACCAGTTGCAAGCCATCATGGCCTGCTTTGACGATCCGACGACCGACATCGCCACGCTGGTACGTCCGTTTGACTCCAGTCGTCCCTATAGCGAACTGGAGAATCCCAATTCGCCCAAGGTGGTGCTGGACACCCAGATGCGCGCCCGCTATTTCTCGCGTTCGGTCATCCCTTATATCCGCGGACGTGAACGGGAGGAATGGCCCAAATTGACCCAATACTATACCCACGTGGGCATGTATGCCTACCGTGCTAACGTACTGGCAGAGATCACGCGCCTGCCGCAGTCACCGCTGGAACTCGCCGAGTCGTTGGAACAATTGCGTTGGCTCGAGAATGGCTACACCATCAAGGCGGGCATCACCACCACGGCCACCATCGGCATCGACACGCCCGAGGACCTCGCCCGAGCCGAAGAATACCTACGTAACTCCTAACCCCTAACTTCTAACTCCTAACTAACATGAAGTCTTCAATTATCACAATAACATGCCTGCTGTTGGCAGCGTGGGCCAATGCCCAGCCCGCAGGGGAACCGTGGATGGACCTGCAAGTGAACGAAATCAACCGCTTGCCGGTGCACACCTCATTCTTGGCCCATGATATCGACGCTCCACAGGCCAACCGTTACCTGTCGCTCGACGGCGACTGGAAATTCCATTGGGTGGCAAACCTCGATCAACGCTCCACCGACTTCTACCGCACCGACCTTGATGATAGCGCCTGGGCGACGATGCCCGTGCCCGGCATGTGGGAGCTGAACGGCTACGGCGACCCGGTGTATGTCAACATCGGTTTCCCATGGCGCGACAATTGGAAGAATGACCCGCCCCGCGTCCCCGTGCAGGACAATCATGTGGGCACCTATCGTCGCCACATCATCCTGCCCGCCGACTGGAAGGGCAAACAGGTCATCGCCCACTTCGGCAGTGTGACCAGCAACATCAACCTGTGGGTCAACGGCCAGTTTGTGGGTTATGCCGAGGACAGCAAATTGGCTGCCGAGTTTGACATCACACCCTATCTCAAAGATGGTGACAACCTGCTGGCGTTCCAAGTGATGCGCTGGTGTGACGGCACCTACAGCGAGGACCAGGACTTCTGGCGCTTGACGGGTGTAGCGCGGTCAAGTTACCTCTACTGCCGTGACAAGGGCAACCACATCGATGACCTGCGCGTGACTGCCAGCCTCACCGATGACATGCATGACGGCACCTTGATGATTGCCCCTTTCATCACTGGCAAAGGGAAAATGAGCTACAAGTTATTAGATGCCCAAGGCAACGAGGTGAACATGGTGCCCGCTGGCGAAAACTGCTGGACGATTTCCAACGTCAATCCATGGACGGCCGAGACACCCCACCTCTACAACCTGGTCGCCACACTCTCCCCCGCCGACAAGAAAACCAAAGGTGAAACAGTAACCATCAAAGTCGGCTTCCGCCGTGTGGAAATCAAAAATGGCCAGCTGCTGGTCAACGGCAAGGCCATCTACATCAAGGGTGCCAACCGCCATGAGTTGGACCCCGACGGCGGCTACGTCGTGTCGCGTGAGCGCATGATTGCCGACATCAAGGAGATGAAGCGCATGAACATCAACGCCGTTCGCACCTGCCACTATGCTGACGATCCTCAATGGTATGACCTGTGCGACGAGTACGGCCTGTATGTCATCGCCGAGGCCAACCAGGAGGGACATGGTTTCCATTACGACCCCAACACGGCACCGACCTACCTGCCGATGTTTGCCAAGCCCATCCTGGAGCGCAACCAGCACAACGTGAGCGTGCAGTTCAACCACCCCAGCGTCATCATCTGGTCGCTGGGCAACGAGACCTGCGACGGCCCTAACTTCACCGCCGCACGCGACTGGATACGCTCTGTTGACCCCTCGCGCCCCATCCATTGGGAGCGCGCTCAGGGCGGCGAGAACACCGACCTGATGTGCCCGATGTATGCCTCGCCCGAATGGTGCGAACGCTATGCGAGCAACCCCGCCAGCACCAAGCCCCTCATCCAGTGCGAGTACAATCACACGATGGGCAACTCGGGTGGCGGCTTGATGGAATACTGGGATATCGTGCGTCGCTTGCCCAAGTTCCAGGGCGGCTTCGTGTGGGATTTCGTGGACCAAGGTCTGCGCGTGAAGACCGCCGACGGCAAGGAGTACTTCTCCTATGGCGGAGACTACAACACCCACGACCCCAGCGACAACAACTTCAACTGCAACGGCCTCGTGAGTCCCGACCGCAAGTGGAATCCGCACGCCTATGAGACCGCCTATTACTACCAGAACGTCTGGGCCGAGGACGTGAACGTGCAACAAGGAGACATCGCAGTGAGGAACGAGTTCTTCTTCCGTGACCTGAGCAACGTGAAGATGAGGTGGCAACTGCTTGTTGACGGCCAGTCGGTCCTCAACGGTGAGGAACTGAACCTCAACGTCTCCCCCCAAGGCCGCCAGATGCTGCATCTGCCCATTGCAAACACCCTCGCCACACTTGATCCGAACAGCGAGGTCTTGCTCAACGTCAATTTTCTTCTCAAGAATAAAGAGCCGTTGATAGAGGCTGGCCAACGCATAGCCTATGCCCAACTTCCCGTTCACGAGGTAGCAGCCCAAACCGCACCTCTGCCTCATGATAAGGTAAAATTCAGCATCAAGCAAGCCAAACAAGGCCCGCTGACCATTGCCGGAGACGGTGTAGAAATCGCTTTTGATGGCAAGACCGGATTCATGACCAGTTATGTCGTAAACGGCACATCTATCCTGGGAGAAGGCGGCACGCTGAAACCCAACTTCTGGCGTGCGGTGACCGATAATGACATGGGGGCCGGGTTGCAGCAGAGGCTCAAGGTTTGGCGCAACCCCGTAATGAATTTGACCTCACTCGGCGTGGACAAGAAAGCGTCTAGCAAGTCACAGGTGACCGTCGTCGCCCGCTACGACATGCCCGAGGTACATGCAACGCTCACGCTAACCTACGAAATCCATGCTGGTGGAGCCATGTGCGTCACACAGGGCATCGCATTTGATGACAGTTTCACCGAAATTCCCGAGATGTTGCGCTTCGGCATGGTGATGGAAATGCCCTATCAAGTGGACAACAGCGAGTTCTATGGTCGCGGTCCTGTCGAAAACTACGCCGACCGCCGCTACAGCCAGCGCCTGGGCATCTACCGCCAGAGTGCCGACGAGCAGTTCTATCCCTACATCCGTCCCCAGGAGACGGGCACCAAGGGTGACATCCGCTGGTGGAAGCAGGCCGACAGTCAGGGCATCGGCATCAAAGTAACTGCCGACAAGCCTTTCTATGCCAGTGCACTGCACTACGACATCTCCATGCTCGACGAGGGCGATCAAAAGCACCAGCGCCATCCGTCAGAGTTGAGCAAGTCAGCCTACACCGTCCTCACACTCGACAGTGAGCACTGCGGCGTGGGCGGCATCGACAGTTGGGGCGCCCGCCCACTGGAGCAATACCGACTCCCCGCCATCGACCGCACCTGCTCCTTCACCATCACACCGATTGCAGCCAACTGACGACTGGAACTGTTTTAAAACAACCGAACCATCTGATAAGTCTGAGTTTAATTCTCAGTGCAATCAGATGGTTCAGTTGTTTTCGTATAGGGATGCGGATGCCCTCAGAAAATTCAGAATAATCAGTTGTTGTAATTCAAAGGAGCGCGGATGCTTCTCTAACCTTTCAACTCTAACCTCTAAACTGCGAGCACAGCGAGCATCATCACTCGCTGTAGTTGTGATCGATGACGATTGACACCTTGTCATCGGGGACGAGGGGCTGCAACTCCTTGACTAGTTCCTCGATAAACGCGGCATCGTCGTGGATGGTGATGTCGGGCACCACATCGATGGAAACGCGGTTTTCATCTTCAAAGTAATAGAAGCCATGAACTTGCTCAACATGCTCGTGAGCGGCAGCGGCCTGCATGACGGTGTGCTGCAACTGGGCGCGCTTGTTCTCGCCCGTGGCAACGGCATAAATGCCCACGGTCATGATGATGCCATGACGCTCAAACATTTCCTCGCTGATGCGACGTGTCAAACCATGAATCTGGTGAGCATTCATCGTGTCCTTGACATTGATGTGCAGGGAGCCGATCTGCACGTCGGGGCCGTAGTTGTGGACGATGATGTCAAACACGCCGCACACCCCGTCAAAATCGTTGACCTCTTTCTTGATCTGTGACAGCAGCTCGGGCGAAATCTTGGCGCCGAGCAATTCGTTGACGGGAGAAGCGAGCATCTCGATACCGGCCTTGATGATGACCAGCGAAATGAGGGCACCCAAGATGCCGTCGAGCGACACGCCCCACAACAGCATCACGCCTGCCGAAATGAGCGTTGCCAGCGTGATGATGGCATCGAACAAGGCATCCGAACCCGAAGCAATGAGCGCGTCACTCTTGAGTTTCTCACCTTGAGACTTTACATACCTGCCGAGCACCAGTTTTACGACAATGGCCACGATGATGACGATGAGCGTCGTGGTAGTGTAAGACGGTTCGGTGGGATTGAATATCTTCTTGACCGACTCGATGAGTGATGTCACGCCAGCTGTGAGCACAATTACGGCGATGATGATGGCACTGAAGTACTCAATGCGACCGAACCCGAAGGGGTGTTTCCTATCGGCGGGCCGTTGCGACAGTTTGGTGCCGATGATGGTGATGACACTCGAGAGCGCGTCGCTCAGGTTGTTCACCGCATCCATCACAATGGCGACCGAACTGGCCAGAACGCCTACTCCTGCCTTAAATGCAGCCAGCAACACATTGACAATGATGCCGATCCAACTTGTCCTGATAATCTGTGAAGAACGATCCATATCTTAGTTTTTTAGTTTCAAGTCCCTAATTTCTAATTGAGGCATTGCGAATAAATTCGCAACACACAATTCATTGGTTAGCATCAGGTTGCCAAAGGAAAAGGCCGGCGGCAGTTGCTAGTTGGCGAACCAATTCTAACAGAGCCGGCGACGGGTTGTAGAGAGTAAGATTGGTGTCGCCTCCGCTGGCAGTAATCAGAGCCTCGCCATCGTCAATCAGGACGCACAGGTGACCGTTCTGCAGACTCTCAGTCAGCCACTTGTCCAGCATCCTGGGATCAGGATAGAGCCATTCATCGCCTCCATTGCGGCTCACCAGCAGGTCGTGATAGCAGTTCAGTTTCAACAACACATCGGCAAACTGGCGACACAAGCGCTCGTGCTGCGGCTCCTGCAGGTAATACTGCTCCACAGCAAAAAACTGCCCTGCGCTATCCTGCGGCACCTGCATCGGCAGGAAGTCAATCACCCAATAGGGCGCTTCCAGCAACCGCTCAACAATTGTATCATAGTCCTTTTCCATCTTAATGGCAAAGGTACTATTAATTTTTCAATAACAAGAAAAACTATTGCCCATGCTCGTCAGCCTTCCACATTCCACCATGCCCCTGTCAGTGTATTGCGAGCCTGTGGCTCGCACCCTCCTACCCTATTAAAAAATGCCCACCTCTTCCAAAAAAACAAAGCAAGTTTTGTTTATTCGCTACACTTGCACTAATTTTGCAGGTTGTAACCATTCTAATTAAGAACGACCGTGAGTAATAACAATAGCAATAATAAGGGAGGTTTTGATAGCTTCCGTGACCGCCACCCAATTCTGGTCAACTCAGCATTGATGGCTGTAGCACTTGTAGTTTTGGGCTATATCGCCCTTCTGTTTATCGACGTCTTCACCTCCCATGGCCAGCAGGTGCAGGTGCCCGATGTGCGCAACATGCCATTAGAGAAGGCTATTAACATTCTTGAGGATGCCGGCCTGCGCTGGGAAATCAGCGACTCGACCACATTCTATGAGAACTACAAGCCAGGAACGGTTATCGACCAGGATCCTAAGGCAAAGTCCTATATCAAGAAAATACGTATCATCTATCTGAGTGTGAACGCGATGCATGCGCCCATCATTCAGTTACCAAAATTGGTGGAACTTCCTGGTCGCCAGGGAATGGCTACACTCAAGGCCATGGGATTCAAGCATGTGACAATGGATAGCATCAAGAGCCAATTTGCCGGAATGATCCTCGAAGTCACGGTCGATGGTCACAAAGTGGCTCCCGGCACGCCCGTCAGCGTGAACAGCCAAATTAAAATCACTGTGGGTGACGGTTCCATCGTGGACATCAATCCCGAGGAAATCCTTGATCCCGAATTGCTTGACTCCATTGATGAGGCCAACTATCAGGATGCCCAGAAGAACTATGAGGAGGAACTGAAGGCTGCTCAGGCTCGCGCCGAACAAGAGCGCAAGGCACAGCAGAATACCGAGGAAAAGAAAGACAAGGATAAAGACAAGAAGTCTGATAAGGACAAGAAAAAAGACCAGGACAAAAAGTCGGACAAAGACAAGAAGAAGAATTAATCCCTCATGGCACTGGACGACGAGCTGCTCGATGCCGAACTGGACGCTGAAGGCGGCCACGAGATTCAATACGACTACAGTGAGCCCGACTTCACCGAGGACGGGCGTGACTACTGGGAGCACTACCACTATGTGGTAGAACCCGGTCAGGTCTTGCTGCGCATCGACAAGTACCTGGTAGAGCGCATCAAGGGCACTAGCCGCAACCGTGTCCAGAACGCTGCCGAGGCACAATGCATCCGCGTGAACGGACGACCCGTCAAGAGCAACTATCGCGTTCATCCCGGCGACGTCATCAGCGTGGTCATGGACCGCCCCCGCTATGAGTGCGAAATCGTCGCCCAGGACATCCCCTTGAATATCGTCTATGAGGACGCCAGCCTGATGGTGGTCAACAAGCCCGCCGGCATGGTGGTACATCCAGGGCATGGCAACTTCGACGGCACGCTGGTCAATGCCCTTGCCTGGCACTTCAAGGACAACCCCGACTATGACGTGACCGACCCGCGCCTGGGCCTCGTCCACCGCATCGATAAGGACACCAGCGGACTGCTCGTCATCGCCAAGACTCCTAACGCCAAAACCTCACTCGGCGCCCAGTTCTTCAAGAAGAGCACCAAGCGGCAGTACATCGCCGTAGTGTGGGGCGAGATGAAACAGGAGGACGGCACGGTCACGGGCAACATCGGGCGCGACCCGCGCGACCGTGTGTTGATGAAGGTCTTCCCCGACGGCGACCAGGGCAAGCACGCCGTCACCCACTGGCACACCGTGGAGAACCTTGCCCATGTGGCAGTCGTCCGCTGCCAGCTGGAGACAGGACGCACCCACCAGATACGCGTCCACATGAAGCACATCGGGCACCCCTTGTTCAACGATGCCCGCTATGGCGGCGACCAAATCCTGCGCGGCAACCGCTCGTCAAGCTACGCCCAGTTCATCCATCATTGCTTCGAACTGTGTCCCCGCCAAGCCCTGCACGCCAAGACCCTCGGCTTTGTCCACCCCGAGACCGGCGAGCAGATGGACTTTGACAGCAATCTTCCCGCCGACATGGCTGCCCTCATCACCAAGTGGGAAGACTACGCCCGCAACCTCGCCACCAAATAGCTTCACAAATTCACTTATCGCAGTTCTGCAGGTTGCCGCTGGAGTTGTTCACCCACGGCAAGGCGGTGTAATCCTCCGTCCTGCCCCAGAGTTGCGCAGGTGAAGCGTAGGACACTTCTTCCCCGGGTCGTGGCTGGGCCCCGCCGCCGGTAGGCGAATTGTCGGGATAGATGCTGGGCCATTTGCCCAGGTCGAGCTCGTCGATGTAGGTCTGCATAAATTTGGCTGCGCCTTAGCAATGCTCAAGTAAACTTGGCATTGCATTCGGCTTGCACAAATTTTCATCGAAGCGGGGGAAGAAGTTCTGGTAGGATCGTTTCTCGAGGAACTGCACCTTGACGGCCTCATGGGTGATGCCGGTGATCACGACGGCACCGCGCTTGAAGAAGTTAGTGTCCTGGAGCGCGGCATCAAAGAAGATGTCGCCCGTGTCGACGTCTTTTCGGGTGATCATCCCGAAGATGTCGAGGTTCTGCGGACAGTCCGCGAGGGGCAGCTCAATCTCCATCGAGTAGTCATCGGCATCGGTGAAGATGCGGTTCTCCGAAAATTTGTGCAAGCCGAATGCAAAGTAAAGCATACTTTAACTTTGCTGAGGCGCCGCCAAATTTATCCAAACATATTCTATCGAAGACCCCTTCTTCAGCGCTGCCTGCTTTCCGTTTATCGTCAGAATCATAAAATAGCGGTTAATTTACTTAATGCAAAGGTAAATCAACCGCGTATGCTGTGAAAAGACGTACCGATAAATTGGAATTTACGATAGCTAGTCTCTCATTACGGCTGGTCGGAAATTGAGGTTGTCCGGAAATTGATGGCTGCTTTGCGGGCTTGCGCCATCTGCTGATTGCGCGGAATACTATAAAGGCGTGCGTCCTTGCGGAAATTGGCTCCCGTCTGCTTGAAGTAGAATGGGACACCAGCTGACATGCATTGCTCTCGAATATTGAGCACCCATTGGTAATCACAGACGCGGGCATCACGACCAGACTCGCCCCCGACTGTCAACTGCTCACACCAGGGGCCAAGCTCATCATGAAAGTCTATGGCTTCTAATAACGGCTCACAAATGATGGCTTTGTGACTTATGGGCAGTTCACGGAAAATCGGCAGACGCTCGCCAGTGCGTCGCTGATTCTCCATTGTACAGCAGATGGTGACGTTCTCATAGCCGTTTCCCCAATCCTCTGGCAGGCATTGCAGAATACGTTCAGGACGTTTAGTGACCATATAGAAATGCAGGTCGGTCCGCCTGCTTATCATCAGCCAAGCCTCTTCACGCCATGCGTCGGCTTCCTCGATAAAGAAGTCAGATGTAAAACAAGTCCACATCAGCGTACCCGACGGCACCTTCCAGTTTCCGCTACGGTCACGACGGATAGGGAGATTGAATGAGGCCGTCTTGGTCACGACATTGGAGTCCTTACCGAACTCAGCGTCGCGGCGGTACACATAACAGTGCTGGCATCCCTCGCTCTTCTTGTGGCAACCATGCCACAAGTTCCACATCTTGCTCATCGCTTTTTGTATTTCGCCTTTACTATCTCGTAGGAGTTCTTGGTAAGTTCCTTCAGCAGGTCATCGGGGGCCGCGGCAGGATTAATGCCAATCCAGTGCTTGGGCGATTCGTTATAAGGATTACCGATGCAGTCAAACTGCACTTTCAAGTCTTCGATGCGCTCTGGCTGGCATTTGAGCGTGATGACACAAAAGTTATCACAATCAAAGAACGAAAACATGTGCCCGTGCACATAAAACACCAACACGCCACTGGCATACTTGAATGCCGTGAAAGGCATTTTCTCTTCCACATCTGTGCCCAACGACAGGCAATACTCGCGATAATCTTCTATGTTCATGAGGCTTTGCTAAATTCCGATTTATCGTTCAGTAAACGTAGGCAAAGGTAGCGATTTTATCGCTCTAAACACTATTTTCTTTTAGATTTCGGTGATTTATTATTCATGAGGCGCTGGTACTCGTCCTGCGCCTGCTTTATGCCCTTGTCGCCGGTCACGGTGTTGACGGTGAC
>JBGUJU010000091.1:0-3409 GCA_045114065.1 Sodaliphilus sp. | reverse complement strand
CCCGCCGACATCGTTTCGATGGAAATCTTGAAGGACGCCTCGGCAACCGCCATCTATGGTGCGCAGGGTGCTAACGGTGTTGTCCTGATTACCACCAAGCACGGTAAGGCTGGTGAGGCTAAGTTCTCTTACAACGGTATGGTGGCCATGAACCGCCAGACCAAGCGTCTTGACATGATGAACCTGCGTGAGTTTGGTACGTTCTACAACAACCTGGTACAACAGGGTGAGACTCAGGCCAACGCCAACTACAGCGATCCTTCGATACTGGGTAAGGGTACCAACTGGCAAGATGCAGTCTTCCGTACTGCTATCCAGCATAGCCACCAGATCAGTGCTCAGGGCGGTACCGAGAAGGTTCAGTACTACGTTTCGGGTTCTTACATGAGCCAGGAGGGTACTATCATCGGTTCAAAGTTTGACCGTTTCTCGGTTCGTTCCAATCTTGACGCTCAGCTCAACAGCTGGTTGAAGTTAGGCCTGAACGCCACGTTCTCTAATACTAACGATAACCTGAAGCTCGCCGACAGTGACGAGGGTATCATCAACTATTCGTTGACCACCATTCCCTCAATTCCTATCTATAATGTCGACGGCAGCTACAGCAGCATCTCGCAGGAAGGTTACACCAACCCTAACCCTGTTGCTCTGGCATTGATGGACGAGATCCTGCTGAACCGTAAGAAACTGACCGGTAATATCTTCTTTGAGGTTAACCCCGGTTTCTTGAAGGACATCGTTTGGCACGCTGAGCTGGGTTACGACATCTCGTCGTCGAAGGGTGAACAGTGGGAACCCACCGTAAACCTGGGTACCTGGCACCGTACCACCAACAGAAGCTCTGTTCAGAAGAACTCAAGCACCTTCTGGCAGTTGAAGAACTACTTGACCTACACCAAGACCATCGCCGACCGTCACAACCTGACCGCCATGCTTGGTCAAGAGTGCTGGGAGTCGAAATATGACTACTCGAGTATAACCAACACCAACCTGCCCTCTGACGAGGTTCACAATCCCAAGTTGGGTCAGGGCTCGCCCCAAATCAACTACGGCTTTGGCAGCTCGTCGATGGCTTCGTTCTTCACCCGTTGGACCTACAGCTACGATAACCGTTACAATGCGACCTACACCTACCGCTATGACGGTAGCTCCAACTTCGGTCCCTCAAACCGCTGGGCCGGTTTCCACTCGCTCGCCGGTTCTTGGCGCTTTACCAACGAGAAGTTCATGGAGAACGTGAATTGGCTCACCAACGGTAAGCTGCGTCTGGGTTGGGGTCAGACTGGTAACTCCAACATCGGTGGTTACCTTTGGGGCACCACCATCGCTATGATCAAGTCGTCGCTGGGCACGGGCTACAAGCCCCAGAACCTTCCCAACGAGAGTGTGAAGTGGGAGAAGCAGGAGCAGTTCAACGTCGGTCTCGACCTGGGCTTCCTGTACGACCGCATCGCCCTGGTTGTTGACTGGTATCGCAAGGAGTCTAAGGACATGCTGATGAACCTGCAGTTGCCGTCTTACATGGGCACCTCGGGTAATGCATCTTCGGCCTTGACCGCTCCCATGGGCAACTATGGCCACATCCGCAACACTGGTGTCGAGATCACCTTGACCACTCACCCCATCGTTGGGGCGTTTGAGTGGGATTCCGAGGCTCAGATTTCGTTCAACAAGAATAAATTGATCGCTCTTGACGGTACCGACAATGCCCAGATCGTGGGCTACGGTCAGTGGACCGACGTGGTCAGCGTGACCAACGTGGGCCAGAGCCTGTTCAACTTCTACGGCTATAAGACCGATGGTGTTTACACCTCGCTCGAGGATATCCAGACCTCGCCTAAGGCCGAGAAGTATCCCAGCAACGGTGTGTTCTCGAAGAATACCACCGTTTGGGTTGGCGACGTGAAGTATAAGGACATCAACGGTGACGGTATCATCGACGAGAACGACCGCACCAACATCGGTTCGCCGCTGCCCAAGTTCACCTTCGGTTGGACCAACACCTTCCGTTACAAGAACTTCGACCTGAGCATCTTCATCAACGGCTCTTATGGCAACAAGGTGTTCAACTACATGAAGATGAAGCTCACGCACATGAACTCGACCTGGACCAACCAGCTTGTTGACGTGCTCGACTGCACCACGCTGGCTCCCATCGATCCCAATAAGGATTACTCGGCAGGCGTTGACCGTGGCGATGGCCAGCTCGTCTGGAACTGGTATGATGACATCACCAACGTGCGCATCGACAAGGAAGGCAAACTGCCTCGCGCTTCGATTATGGACCCGAACGACAACGACCGCATCAGCGACCGTTACATCGAGGACGGAAGCTACATCCGTCTGAAGAACATCACCCTGGGTTACACGTTCCCCAAGCGCCTCATGGGCAAGATCGGTCTTGAGACCCTGCGCCTGCAGGTGAACATCCAGAACCTGCTCACCATTACTGGTTATAAAGGCTACGATCCCGAAATCGGTGCCAGCACGGCATCTAACCATGTGATGGGCCTTGACAACGGCCGCTATCCGTCGCCCACGACCTATAGCTTTGGCGTTAATGTTACTTTCTAACATTCATGGTTAACGGTTTTAATTATTCAAAGGATTTAAAGATATGAAACTATTCAAGATTAAATATATCATTGCTCTGGCACTGGTTGCGCTGACCATGACTTCGTGCGAGGACTTCCTCGACCGACCCAATGAGGACAGCTACAACGCAGGGAACTACTACAAGACCGACGAGCAGTGCATTGCAGGCGTCAACTACCTGTACAACTCTCCCTGGTATGACTACCAGCGTGGTTTCTTTAAAGTGGGTGAGGGCCTTTCGGGCAACCTCTACATGGGCAATTCGCCTTACTGTGAGTTCACCCTGAACGGTACCGACCAGGACTTGGTGAACATGGCTTACTCGCTGTGGGCCGTTATCGGTCACGCAAGCACCGTCTATAACTACATTAACGGCAGTAGCGGTCCTTCGCAGGCTGTTAAGAACCAGACGATGGGCGAATGCCTAGTCTGGAAGGCAATGGCCTATTTCTATCTGGTTCGCTCATTCGGTGAGGTGCCCATCGTGCATAACAACACCGAGGAACTTACCGGTGCCTATAATACTAAGGAGAAAGTTTGGCGTTCTGACGTCTATGAGTACATCATCATGACGCTCGAAAAAGCCCGTGAACTCCTTGCAGGTATTAAGACGCCCACCAACGGCCGTGTAGACTATTATTCAGCAACTGGTCTGTTGGCCAAGGTTTACTGGATGAAGGCTGGTATCAGCGGCACCATCAATGGTGACGACATGGCCATGGCTGCCCAGTATGCCAAGGAAGTGATTGACAACAGCGGCCGCACGCTCATGGAGAACTATGAGGACATCTTCCGCGGTCACAACAACAACTGC
>JBGUJU010000090.1:0-59973 GCA_045114065.1 Sodaliphilus sp. | reverse complement strand
CTTCTCCAATGAAATCCATTCCAACAATATGGCATCCAGGGAACGCCAAAGGGCGGACAATGCCGAAGGCCAACTCTATGAAATGCTATCCATCCCAGAAATCAAGGGACTTTGGGACAGCATACAACAGAACAGGAAAGTCTTCTGGCAACAGGTTGACAGGTGGATTGGCGATGCGAAGAAAGCCATCTACAATTTTGCCAAGAGCCATAATCAACATGATTTCATAACGGAGGACATAAACATCATCAGCTGGGGCATCATAGCCGAGGCTCTACGAAACAACCTTGATGCGGCGAATGCAGAGCAGCGGATGAAGGCTACGGGTCTGTTGCTTGACAATATTTCCTGGACTGGTACCACCGATTTCATGAGCGACCTTGCAATAAAGCGCACCAGACAACTCTGCGAGGAAATGAGCGTCACCAAAGAACTGATGCAAGGTCTCCTACTGGCAGCAGGAGGCAGAGGCACCATCAGTTACGGTGGCGGAAGCACCGACAATGCCCTCACCAACTGGGACGGTACGAAGAAACGCAATGGTTGGGGAATAAGCTGATGCCAATTAGTGACATAACGTGTATCGGAAAAAAATGAAATTTAGGATCCTCAACATGCTATTCACCTATCTGGATTTCCCCGTCGGTACCGTACCAAACACCAATAACGCATTGGAGTCGCTCAACTCTGTCATCAAAACGAAACTCAGAAATCACAGAGGGTGTATATTTGACCCTTAAGCCGATAGTTTACGTAAAAAAGCAATCCGCATAATAACCCCCAAGTTGATGGGGTGTTAATATGAGGACTGTTTTATTGCCTGTCAAAAACAGGCTCAAAAGTTAGTGTATTCTATGCATTCATGAAACGAAATACGCGTCGTTTCATTGACTGCATAAGCGTAATGGGAGATGGCTGTTCTTGATTATCCGAAATCAGTGATATGGTTATTATGCTGATATTGTCATAACCTCCTGCATCAAGTGCTTGTTGTAGAAGGCTTTGGCAACACATGGATGTGTCTGTATGATTCTGATCCATGCAAGCCTCCATAGCCCTATCTATACAGTAACCGCATAGACCGTCGCTGCAAAGCATCAGCGTCTCATTTCCCTTAACTGGATGGACAACAAAGTCGGGATTCACTTCACTGCCGAAGTCACCCAAACCCCGAGTGATGATGTTACCATCAGGATGAGAGAAAGCCTCTTCAGGGGTGATTTCTCCATTGTCCACCATTTCTTGTACCAAGGAATGGTCGTGGGTCAAGGGCTTTAATCCTTTTGTTGGATTGTAACTATAGCAGCGACTATCTCCACACCAGACGATATATGCCTTATCACATAAAACCCAGCAGGCCACAATGGTTGTGCCCATTCCTTGAGTTCCATCATCTGTCGCAATATGCTGAAGGATGGCTGCGTCGGCTTGTCTTATGGCCTCCAATAAAAGTGACTTGATAGTATCCTCTCCACCTTTTACAGCAGCCGAAACTCGATCTGTTGTGAACGAACCTCTTATGGTCTCAATAGATATTGACGAGGCTACTTCTCCAGCGTTTGCGCCACCCATGCCATCAGCGACAACGGCAAGGGCACCATTCTCACCGAGATGCAGATAAGTCATCATGTCATCCTCTCGCCAGTCTGACTGAGACAAATCAGCACAATAAGCCAGCGCGTCTTCGTTATTGTCCCTTCGCTTGCCAATATCAAGCCTGGATGAAATCTTGATTTTCATATGCGGCGATATTAGTCATATAAATATCCAGACCCAATATCCTTTGAGTCAGGTTTCTTTGTTGAAGTTGTTGTTGTCGACCTCTTGTGCGCTTTACGTGCCCGATTGCTATTGTAGCGCGGTTTCACTGTGATTTTTTCTATAGTTTTCTTAGCAGGTCTTTCGTATACCACATCAAAGGGATCATCAGTTTCTAAACCGCCATCTTCAACAATGACGACAGTAATATTGTTAGTGCCAGCAGCAATATTGGGCAATGTAATGTCATATTTATCTTCAGCGACCTTTCTGATTTCATCGGTATCATAGAGGCTGACATAAGTTGCAGTTGTATCATTGTTGCTGAGGGTGATTTCCACATGAGTAGAATAAGATTGCCCTTGCTCCTTGGAATTCAGCAGTAACGTAAAGTGGTATTTCCCGTCTTGGAAATAACTATCAGTTTCTGGAATATCCGGTGTGATATATTTGTCATGCCAAACATCTGCCGTAAAGGACAGAACAGGTGATCGCAATCCATTATATACAACTCTTGCGTTGTAACTTAAATGACAATCAATGTCGTGTTCCATGTAGGTGTCGGGAAGCCCATTACTGGGGAAATCAAGCAAGCAAGGATATGTGATATAACCAACCTGACTCCCATCTCCATGACGCTCCGCACGTAACGGGTCTATCGAGCAACCAGGATCCCCATCGACTATTTCAAGCCCAGATTCCTGCGGAGATATGCCTTTAGGCAAAGTCAATTGGATATCGGTTTCATTTACACTGTGTCGCAATCCCAATTTGCGCCCTCGATTCAGTTTTAGGTCGAAAGACTCTCCTTTTTGAGCTTGGATCAACCCCCATTTACCATTTAGGTAAACTATTGCCTTATCATCAAAAAGCCTTCCAACGCTTTTAAATTGTGGAGGAAGGATCGTATCTGCACCCCAGTTAAGCCCCTTTTTCCCCTGGCTCTCAGTGACGCTCAATAGCTGTTTGTGCTCTTTCTGCTGTGTAACTTTTTGATTATATTCGTGTTTAGAATCAGCATATTCTATACTGACAGGTCTCTCTAATTCATCAAGTTTAATTGTAATACTAGTGTGCTTTTTGGGATCAGTAGCAATTATATGATAACCATCAGCATTAGATACCAGTAATATCTGATTCTTGTCTATCTTGACCTGCTTGTCTTTGTTTTGGAACGAGCCATTACTAGTTGAAAAAACAGGTGTCAGCCTTCGATCGTTTCCATTGAACAGAAAGACCTTTTCTTTTATAATAATGACAGCAATATCTTCGTCATTAACCGATGAGATATAGTTGATATCCTCTGGAGAAACTGCTTTCCCCTCCAGAGTAAAATCAATAGGTTTTAAGTCCTCATAATAAATCAATTGCGGTATTTCATTCTTCTGTTTTGCCACATCCTTATACGTCTTACAAGTCGCATAATGATTAGAAAAAGGAAGAGCCTCGGTATAGACGTTGGCGAATGGCTTGCCATTTGTGGTCAAACATGTGATAAACCTATAGTATTGCCCATCGTTCACCAATAGATAACCATTGTTAAACCTTGTTGATGAATGGGCAACCAAGAGATTGTTTATGAATGTATAGGTGCCGTTACGGTCATAGAATCCAACGATTTTACTTTCATCAGCCGTAGTGACCACAGCATAACCCCTGTAGAACGGATGAATCTTCTCACCCGTGCTTTTTCTTGTCACAGAATCGCCGTTGAAGTCCCACAAAAGCTTTTCCCCACGCAATTCTGTAATGAGAAGATCTTCATCACCTGGCGCAATGAAAATGTTGTCATATTTCGGGGGAATCAACCATTTGGCAATCTGTCCTTCAGCCATACATGTCGCTTGACCCAAAACAGCTATAAGTAATAACCTGAAAAAAAGTGATTTTCGTGCCATATTTGTGAAACTTATTTTTTATCGTTATTAATGTCATTCTTAGCCATTTGCCTCAGCTGAATAAGTTTAGAGACTATCACTGAGTCTCCCGTGCATCTTGCCCAGTCAATAGCTTTATCGTAGTATGGGATAATCAGATGATTAAAATCTCCTCTGGGGTTATAATGTTTTGTGCCATAGATTCTCGCTAAAGCAAATGCGGCTTTCATGTTTTCGGTAGGAAAGACAGAATCTGATTGATTGAGGATCTGTTGGTATTGCTTAACAGCCTTGTCAATCAACTTATGATCCTTGGGCCAAACCTGATTCTTTAGGTGGATAGTATCAATATGAAGCTTTACCTTTCTCGTATCGTATCTCATTGTCGACTTCTCAATGAGTTCTGGTCCGATGGTTCTTGCCAACTCAAGTTGGGCTGGCACATAGTTTAGTTGAGAAAGACTATCGAGTATCGCCTTCCCTTTAAGTACGGAATCTGGCTCATAGTTGTCAATCAGTCGATACGCATAATTGAACTGCTGCTCATGACTAACTTGAGCTACTACTATTGGATTACTTTCTTGATGTGACAAATAATACACGATACTTCCAACAGTGAGAACAGCGAGAGCGAGCAGGGCAAGCCATAAGGCTTTGCGGGTCTTGAGAGGATACTGGCGAGCGCGGGCTGCGTCCGCAATTTGTTGTGCTGAAGGACGGTCACCTGGTTGTTGAGCCAGGCAATCGTGGATGAGACGCTGAATGTCAGCACTTACGCCCGGGATTGAAGGCAAGGGGTGTTTCCCTTCTGCTTGAGCTTGGCCTCCATCTTCACCAAAAGGAACCTTTCCAGTTATAATCTCGCACAATGTGGCACCAAATCCCCAGATGTCACTTTGAGCCATCGGCTCAGCATCTTTCTGAAAACGCTCAGGCGCCATATAAGCCATCGTGCCGCTGTTTTCATCATCAAAATAATAGCCGTGTACTCCGCCTCGCTGCGCACTAATGCCAAAATCTGTCAACGCATAGTGACCTGTATCGTCAAGCAGGACATTGGCAGGTTTTACGTCTTGATGGACAATCGGAGGTTCCAGTGCATGAAGATAAGATAAACCTGATGCAACGTCCTGGATATACTTCCAGATATCATCATCATTAAACTTGTTTCCGATAAGCAACTCTGATGAGCCTTGCTTGCAGTATGGCAAGACAAGATAGGGCGCATCTTTGCAGATTGAGAAGTTTGTTGGGTGAATCAAGTTGGTGTGATGGCAGTTGAAAACGATCATGTACTCGTCGCGGAACCGCTGTTCGCCCTCAATGTCGAGCGCATTCTGCGGACGGTAGATTTTGATAGCCACCATCAAGCCCAGTTTTTCGATTTCGTCATCACTCATGCGGGCAATCTGATCGATCTTGTCACCATCGGTCATTGCGACGGTATTCAGATCCAAGGAAAGCCACACATCTGCAGTGGCACCATCGGTGCTCAACGGTCTGATGAGCAGATATCGCCCATCAAATCGTCCTTTCTCGTCAGTATAATCGTTAATGTCAATCATGAAAACATTGAAGATATATGACAATTCAAATCAACATGGTCTTGGAGATAAATTGTGTTATTGAGTCAATGATTGCATCCTGTCTGATACTGTCGTCTTTCTCGACGCTCAGTTTGTTGTTTGATATATTACCATTCAATAGGTAATCAATGAGTGCTGTTACGTCTGCAATGTTAATATGTCCGTCACTATTCACATCAGCATTTTGCCTATTGATAGATGCTATACCATTCAATAGAAAGTCAATGAGAGCAGTTACATCAGCAATGTTGACTTGGCCATCATTGTTCACATCGCCTTTTTTGCCACCTCCATTCAGTAAATAGTCAATTAAAGCAGTAACGTCTGCGATATTGACGCTGCCATCTTGATTCATATCTGCAGCCGCATTATAGTAAGATGTTCCGTTTAGCAACAAATCTATCAATGCGGTTATATCAGCGATATTCACTGCACCATCACTGTTGACGTCACCAAGCATTACGCTTGATGAACCTGTTACCGTGACGGTACAATAAGGTGCATTCTCGTCATTTGCAAGGTTAGAGTGGACATAAACCTTGGCAGTACCTGCCTTCTGTGGTGTCACTTTGCCAGAGGAAGACACACTCACCACTCCAGCAGGCTTACAGGTATAATAGATTCCCGCATTAGCCGCAGTTGAGTAACTATTGCTAAACTGATGACTATAATTGACCTGCCCTGTCGTACCCATGGCAAGTGTCATATTGGCAGGGGAAATTGACACAGGATTTTCAATGCATGAGAAATACCATGATAGTTCCATTGGCTCATAATATGATGGCAGAACCTCTGGAAATGGGAAAATAACCCATGAGCTCAACACTGAGAGTGTGCCCGAAAAATACTTCTCTATTTTTACTGTACATCTCTCCCCATCGGGACTGATTGACAGATAGCCTTTGCATTCATCAGCAATAATCCAATCAAGATTACTGTGCTCAATCGGTGATACAATGCTCAAATCGCAAGTAAAAGACTGCCCAACCCACAATGGTTGAGGGTCATTCTGAGCTATGCAGTGCATACCAAAACAGAAGAATGAAATAAGAATTTTTATTCTTCTCTTCATATGAATTCTGGTACTAAATCAGAAAACTTAGTTCCAATTCAGGAGACAAATTTGTGATTCAAAGTGGTTGAGGAAATACATTATAAAGTCAAAACAAGACGTAAACCATACCTGTCTCCCCTGCTACTAGTGGGAAAGAAACCATCATCACGTTTTGAAACACGAAGTGAAAGCTTACTATCTTTCCAGCAACCACCTCTCATAACATGATATTCCCCATCTTCGGGTCCCAAAGGATTATATTGTGATCCTTCAGGGTATGATCCATACCAATCAAGACACCATTCTTTGACATTTCCCGTCATATCAAAAATGCCAAGTTCATTGGGGTCTTTAGTCGCTACATTGTGTGTGCCGTAATCTTTATTAATACTTCCACAATAGAATGAATTGTCGGCATACCATGATACATCATCAAGATTATTGCTGCCAGAGTACATATAACTTTGGCTCAAACTTCCGCCTCTAGCCGCATACTCCCATTCAGCCTCTGTTGGCAATCTAAAAGACAAGCCCGTCATTTCGCTGAGCTTGGAGATAAACATTTGGCAATCATCCCATGATACATTATCAACCGGCAATTGTTTGTCTCCCTTGAAAATACTGGGGTTACTACCCATAACTGTTTCCCATAACTGTTGCGTTACCTCAGTTTTACCAATATAGTATTGTGAAAGATATACTTCGTGGTTAGGAATCTCGTTCCAATCCGCCCCATTTTGGTAAACATCCTGGACATCAACACTATCTGCACCCATTTTAAAGTTTCCACCTTCTACATATACCATATCAAAGGACACATTGTTCACTTCAATTCTTTTGTTGTTCTGAGATAGAACCTTTATACAAACATGATTATTGGTTTTTGTGTCGATTATTTTAATAGTTGTTGATCCAGGGTTTTTGCCTGTAATAATGATATTTTCATTTTCTATTCTACAATCAACTTTTGTCGCATCATCAATATTATAGGTATAGTTCCCTTTGCCATTCTGTATCCCTATAGTTGTAGATTTCCCCACACCTACAGTTGCAAATGATCTTTCCAACATGAATGTGTTGCTTGTTGCCAAACGCAAACCTATTGAATATGTCAATTCTGGTTGTCGAGTAGTTACGCGACAATCTGAAGCCCCATTATGCCAACTTCCGCCACGAAAAACTCGTTCATCTCCACTAGGTGAACCTATTGGATTTGTTTGTGAATAATCGCTATATAGTCCATACCAATCCTGACACCATTCGCTTACATTTCCACTCATATCATATAGTCCCAACTCGTTTGGTAATTTACACGCAATAGGATGAGTTTTATTTCCAGATTTTCCCCTATACCATGCAACATTTTCAAGTTCGTTAGAACCAGCATAAACGTAGCCTTTGCTCCCTTTTCCACCACGGGCAGCAAATTCCCATTCCGCTTCTGTTGGCAATCTAAAAGACAAGCCCGCCATTTCGTTAAGCTTGGAGATAAACATTTGGCAATCATCCCAGGAAACGTTTTCAACGGGTAGCTGAAGAGTCCCCGTATATTCACTAGGGTTATTACCCATAATGGTATGCCATAACTCTTGAGTAACTTCTGTCTCACCAATACAATAATCAGATAGAGTAACCTCATGAACAGGTATTTCATCATCGTATCCATTTATTTGTTCCTCTGTTGCTCCCATCAAGAACGTGCCACCATCTACAAGAATCATCTTGAATGACAAGTCATTGATAGTAATACTGATTGGGGCCGGCCTGACATTTACGATGATTGATGCTTTCGCCTTTGTTGAATTATCAATAACTGTAATTGATGCAGTTCCAACCTTTTCACCTTTAATTATCAAATAGTCGTCTTCAATTTTATAACTTGCGATTTCTGAATCATCGTTGCAGCAAGTATAGTTTTTCGTTCCATTGAATATTCGAATCTTGACGGTCCTGCCATTCATCAATGATGCTTTAGTCTGTTCCAGCATTAGGGAATACCCCATAGCCAAGCGTAAACCAATATATGACGAATTATATGATAAGGAATTACTGTATCTATATTTATTACAACACCATTTGGAACTTCCCCACCAACTTCCACCTCGAACAACTCGTTCGGATCCGCCAGATGGTCCTGTTGGATTCGTCTGTGATTGGCTATTGTAACCATCATACCAATCAAGGCACCATTCTTCCACGTTCCCACTCATGTCATATAGCCCTAATTCGTTTGGAGAGAGCCGTTTGACAGGATGAGTAGTGTTCATGCTATTTTGGTCATACCATGCTACATCATTAATAATATTACTTCCTGAATAAAGATAATGTTTACTTTTATTACCCCCACAGGCGGCAAATTCCCATTCGGCTTCTGTTGGAAGTCTAAAAGACATTCCTGTCAATTCGTTTAATTTCTCAATAAAAGTTTGACATTCTGACCAACAAACATTCTCAACAGGACGTTTTTTGTCACCAGTTTTTTTGCTTGGATTGCTACCCATGACGGCTTCCCACAGATCTTGAGTAACTTCTGTTTGACCAATACTGAAATCTGATAGTGTAACTTCGTGTGCTGGTATAACATCAGCACCAAGACCATCATGTTGGATACTGTCGCCCATAATAAATGTTCCACCATCAACATGAACCATTTTAAATGATACGCCTTTTACAGAGAATGTCTCTTCGCCTAAAGCAAGACGGAAACCAATGTAATTTGCTTTAGCAGTTTCCAAGCCCCAAAGTCGAGAATATACCCTACAATTATTCTCAGATGTATTCCAGTGACCACCACGAAATACTCTTGCTGGGCCTGATGAAGGGCTTGTCGTTGGACCAGTAGGATTAAATTGTGGTTCACTCGTATAATAACCACCCCAATCAGAGCACCATTCGTCAACATTCCCATTCATGTCGTAAATCCCAAGTTCATTTGGTATCATCATTGCAACTGGATGAGTCTGAGATTCACTATTCCCTAAATACCACGCCACATCTTTAATATTATTGCTACCTGCATATGTATAATCTTGGCTTTTGTTTCCACCACGAGCAGCAAATTCCCATTCTGCTTCTGTTGGAAGACGAAACGCCCGTCCAGTTAACTCATTGAGCTTAGAAATGAATTGTTGACACTCATACCATGATACTCTTTCAACTGGAAGTTGTAGATTCCCAGTAAAGGAGCTTGGATTTTCACCCATAACAGCTAACCATAATGCTTGAGTGACTTCGGTTTGAGCAATACTATATCCCGACAAAGTCACTTGATGAGCAGGCGTTTCTCTATCGTAGGAACCATTACCAGACCGTCCCATCGTAAAAGTTCCGCCCTCAACACTAACCATCCTAAATGAAACTCCGTTAACCGTAAAAGTCTCAACATTCGTTAGATATTTTTCTGGGTTTAAAATAATATCAATAACGGCATTAATATCTGCAATATTCACCTCCCCATCGTTATTAATATCTGCAAGCTGAAATCTTAATAAATCATCAGCTCCCGATAAAACTATATTTATTATTGCATTGATATCTGCAATATTTGTTTCATTATCCTCATTAACATCACCCGGTATTGTTCGAATTCTAAAATTCGCAGTAAGAATATCACTACTATAATAATTTGGATGAACAGCAATAGCTTTGATTTTGCAAGCCTGATTAATTAATATCGGTTTTTGATACAATTTACCATTGGTCTCACTTGGAGTAGAGCCATCTGTAGTGTACCATATAAATGCATCATCAATATTTGCTTTGAGTGTTACGCTGCTACCAAAATTCACGACACCACCTGAAGGCGACGCACTGAGTGTTAATGTTGGTTTATCTACATTTATATTATAATAATCAGATAAATTTGTACCGACAATAGTTGCCGTTATTCTTGCAGTTCCTACTGTTTTTGCGGTCACCTCGCCAGTCGATGTATCAACCACCGCTATTTCTGAATCATTGGATCTCCAGGAGAGCGAGTAATCTGCATCCTCAGGCTTAACTATTGGCTGGACGGTCATTTTCTCGCCGACATACAAGGCATAATTCCTTTGTGGCATCTGGATGCTTGTTGGAGTTATCGTGACAGTAATGTCGCAAGTCGCTTTTACATCGGTGCCATCGATCGTTGCAGAAATTGTTGCCTGGCCTTTCCCTTTGGCGGTGACCGACGCTTTGTTTTTGTTATTTGGATCTTTTTTTACGGTAGCTACGCCAGGATCGCTTGTTTTCCAATTAATCGTGTATTCAGCGTCTGATGGGGTAACCGTTACATACAAATCCCTGGACTCACCTCTTTCAATTGTCATGTTTCCCTGGTCAAATGATATCGCGAACTCCGGAACTTGTGAATCGGTTACCGTGATAATACAGGGATTACTTTTCTCTTTTGACAAGTTAGAACGGGCATAGACCTTGGCTGTTCCTGGTTGTATAGCATGGACTTCACCGTCAGGTGTTACTTCTATGGCTGAGCCTTCGCTCTCAAATGAAACCATAGCCTCATTGGCATATAGTTCATTTTCGTGAGAATACTGGAAGGGGCGCACTGTCTTACCCACCTCGAGTGATAATGTGGTTGGCATTAATGATATGGGGTTATCTATACAAGTGAAAGACCACTGAACTGGCGGATATTGTATCGAGATGCCATCCATAATGACTGAGTAGTTACATGTGATTGTAGCAATACCATAGAAATATCGGGATGGTTTGATAATGTAAACATTATCATTTTCTTCGACAAAGAAATAATCCTTATGTTGATTGTCAATACCCCATGAAATGTCCACTGGCTGAAGATCTCCAATCAGATTCCGAAGGACGCATTCGTATTCTTCACCTACCCACAAACCTTGAGGGGCATTCTGTGCTCTAAGGCATAAAGAGCATAGAACAGTTGTTATCAGCAAAAGATATTTCATAACTTTTTAATTATTCGTAAAATAACAGGTCGTATTGGCTTCCTAGAAATTCACTAATTCATTAGTGTCATTCTTTTTTGAAAAAACAAATGCGTGCTCAGCAAGATAGCATTTTATAGTGGTATTGTCATTGGAAAACAGATAATACTGTGAATTAACTAGGCCATCATAATGATAGCCCGAATTCTTAAATTGAATTGTAACCTCATCCAGTTTAAACTGTGTGTATTCGAGCAGTTGAACCCGAACAGCCTTGAGACCGCTATCTCGGTTATCAAAACAATATTTGTAAACAATCTTTGACTTGTTTTCATCATAAGGATTGCTACCGCTATAGAATTTAAAAAATTTTTGCACAACAGTTCCATCAATAAGAGTCACATTACCAGGCGTGGTATCAAGCGTTGTGAGGTCAAATGAATTCATAAAAGTGATAACATCTTCTACGGTTCCACCCCACATGGTATATGGCTCTGGGAAGATTAATTTAGAATACTCAATAGGGATTTCATCTATCGGGTCGTTATCGCAGGAAGTGAAGGCGATGGACAAGATTGCGGCCAGTGAAAGAATAAATATCTTTTTCATTGTTTTGGTTCGATTAATAGGTGACTTATGATGGTTAATTAGAATTTAGCTATCTTGAACATGAGTGACAAAGATAGCTCAATGGTGTTAAGTTTGGTTGGCAGCACGTTCTTTGACAGATCAGATAATCCCAAGTAGTATCGGGCATGGATTCCCAAATCCATCTTGGGCATGCTGTAGTTGTAACCCAAACCCATTGCGACACGAATGTCGCCGCCCTTGAGGTCACCAGTTGCATACTCAATGGCTTGCAACCCTGGGTATGGCTCGTTCAAGTTAAGACGAAGATTTTTGGGGCTTTTACTCATCAACAGAGCGAAGTCAGGTCCTGCTTCAATAAACAGGCCACTGGCTGTCGTTGTACCGGCTAACGGGAAGAACTGTACCAAGACGGGGACATCAAGATAGCCTAACGTGAGGTTGTCCTCAGCATTGCTCTTGACGCTGTTGAGTGTATACTTCAATTCAAGACCAGCTGCAAATTTACCAGTACCCTCCATTGAGTTGTCGGTTCCGCGTCCAAAACGCACCTTGGCAGCTACACCGCCGGTGAAACCAACGCCAGTCCCCTCAAACAGGTCATACTTTGGTTGACCTGATGTCATGGTCATGTTTGCTCCGACAACTGGCCCCACATAAAGCACATGGTTGTACTCCTTTTCGGAAAACAATTCATTGATATCTTCGCCGCTTTGGGCAAATCCACTTAGTCCGCAGAGGACCATGATTGCTAAAAAAATGTTCTGCTTCATAGATGATTATTTTATTTAGTTATTAATTCGACTAATGGATCCTGTGATCGCCCTTATAAATACAATCGTCTATAGGCTTCCCGCAATCGGAACAAGTATGCTTGGGTTTCGGATCAGATTTGTGAATGCCGTCAACAGGACAACGATTAGTTACTCTGTGATTATGATCGATTATGCGTTTACAGTTCTTATTGCCGCATGGTTTATGTTTCCCATTGTCAGCACACTTGCTGATTTCAAGACCACATGTTGGGCACTTGGGCGGTTCTTTCTTTTGGAATTCAATGATAATCGGGCATGAACCCAGTATAATGCCATCTGACAATAGATTAATATTAAATGTCTCCTTTGAATGCTTTCCATCAGGGGAGAAAGAAAACGAAAAACGGCCATTCCCATCTGTCGTTACCAGCATGTCTTTTGAATTAGCTAATTCTGCTTGAATCGAATGACCATGCCACTGCACTGGCGATACCATGAACGAGCAAGAGACAACCTCAAACGGTTTATCGTATTGAATTGTCTTTTGAACAGGCATGACGCTAAACTGGGTGACAGATTCAGACGAGTATTGAAGAATGCCACATTTACCGTCTATCATCTTGACAATAGCAAATCCATCAACAAACGGACCAGCGAAAAGGAATTGACAAGGGATCACAGTTGTATTTCCATTCGCCAACACATAGCCATAGCGTGATTTATTTCCTTTTCCTTCAACTATCGGTTTGACTATTGTGTTCTCTTCTCCTTTGTAATCATGGTCATAAGGTGGAGTCTTCAGAACATCCTCCCCATTAAAAACATAGCGATATAAGTAATCAAAGGATTTTGCTATATCATCTGGTTTTTGGGATAGTTTTTCTCCTTCCCCGTTAATGTCACAGATGAAATAATCTTTACTCTTGCCCATCATCAAGGCTTTTCCTTGATAAAAATTAGTCACCTGGCCTAATGTTACATTGTTGAGTAGTGATGAGCGAATTTGCGGACTCTGCCCGTCTTTGTTGATATAATAGGATTCTTTATTATTGTTCACGAACACGACAGCAAACCCCTCGGAAAAAGGCTTTATTCTTGAATAATTCTTTCCAGTACCAATCTTTTCATTGCCCATATAATCAATATAGACTTTTTCGCCATGGCTATTCTCGACAGTGAGGAGACCTTCAGAGTAAAATTCTTGACCTGTAAGTGTATAAAACGGTTTTTCAAACAAGTTACAGATGCCATCAGCAGCTATGCATCCTATGACCCGTTTCTTTTTCTCTTCATACTTGAGCATTAAAGCCCAGTTCTTGTAAAAGGGAGTGATATCATCACATTTGGCTTTAGACATGAATTTGCCATCTACAAGATTTGCCATAATGGTCTTTTCCCCTTCTTTATTCGTTGCTTTATAGATATGCTTGCCAATGCATTGGATATCGGTATAATCCTCTGGCGACAAATTCCATTCAACCGATTGTGCCATGCCATTTATGGCAAAAACACATGTCATGAACAATGCGAAAAGCCTTATAGGAATCATAATTATTACTCGTGTTGACAAAGATTAATAAAAAAGTCCGCATCTTCTTTCATTATGCTATCATTTTGCTCGATGGCCGACTCTCTGGTCTTCTTAAAGTACTTTAATGCAGTTTGTTTGTCATTTTTCAAGTGAAAGTAGTAAAAACCGAGCTGGTATCCTGATTTCATAGTCAATTCAGAATACTCAGGTATTGAAAGATCAACTATTCGTGTGTAATACCGAATAGCTTTATTGTTGTATTGATCAGATTTGGGTGTAATTTTAGCAACAGGGGCGTCGTTTACTTGACTATTGCCCAATTCAATTCCCAGAAGTTTCTTTCTATCTTTATGAAGCTCACTTTTTGTCATGCCACCATAAGTGACGGCTAGTTCATATAGAGCAGGCACATAGTCGCTATCAGCAAGCGCTTCCAGTTTCTTAATGCCTTCTTGCACGCTGTCAGTCGTGCTGGCATCTACATAAACCATCGCTTTTTTATACTGCTCTTCAATAGTCAGCTTTTTTTCTGGCTGACTCGGAGGAATTGGCTCTGGATTGGGACTCAGTTTCCACACCGCTATTCCTGCAAGGACAATAAAACAAAAAATAGCGAGAAGCATGCTAGCAGATGTTGATTTCTTGGCGAACTTGAATCTTTTTTGGTTTGCGGCATTTAGGAGTTGCTCGGCGGGCGGGCGTTCGGATGGGTTCTTGTTCAAGCAAGCGCAGATCAGACGCTTGATGTCATCTGAAATCCTAACGTCTTTAAATGGTAAAGACACTTTGCCGTCTGGTTGGACTAGGCCGCCGTCTTCACCGAACGGCACGCGACCCGTCAATAACTCATATAAAGTTGCACCAAAGGCCCAGATGTCGCTTTCGGCTGACGGGATATTGCCTTCAACGAAGCGTTCTGGAGCCATATAGGCAAACGTACCGCTTTGTTCCTCATAATCGCCATTATCTGATTCACCTGTAAACTGTTTTAGCCGCTTTGCACTAATGCCGAAGTCCGTAATGGCATAATTGCCACTGTCGTCAATCAAGACATTGGCTGGCTTGATATCCTGATGGATGATAGGCGGATTACAGTGATGCAGATAGTTCAAACCTGCCGCCACATCACGAATATAGCGCCAAATATCATTGTCGTTAACGAAGCTACCTATCAATAACTCGGATGAGCCACGAGGGCAATAAGGAAGTACGAGGTAGGGGGTTTCCTCAAAAATTGAGAAGTATGCTGGGTGAATAAGGTTGGCGTGGTTGCAGTTGAACACGATGACAAACTCCTCCCGGAATCTACGCTCTCCCTCTATGTCTAGGGCGTTCTTTGGCCTATAAATCTTGATGGCGACAAGTAATCCTATCTCGGAAAGCTTCACATCATCAAGAAATGGAGCCTTATCAAGCGCATCCTTGTCACTTACGGTCGTTGTATCGAGTGCCAACCACACATCGGCCGTGCCCCCCTCGGTATTAAGGGGTCGTATAAGTTTATAATGGTTATCAAACAGTTGCCCAGTGTCGGCAAACTTCTCAATGTCAAGCATGATATATCTTTAGATAGATTACTATAGTTGCTTGTTTAGTGTTTTAAACACTTGTTCAGCTCTCATTCAACAAGTTCATAATATGCTTCATTGCGATCATGAGACTGGGATTATTTGAGCCACAGGCGTTCACCCTCTTCAGGTTTGTCGGTATAACTCTTTTTGTTTTTCTTCAACAGATAGGAAACCTTGACACCAAACTTTTGAGATATGCTATGCCAAGTGTCACCACTTTGAACAACATAAGTCGCCTCTGGATCATTGTATTTATTCTTCTTTTGCGCAAGATAAACGATGTCACCCTCTTGGAAATCGTCCTCATTGGTGGCCTCGTTATATTCAAGCAGATCATACTTGGAAAGATCATTCTCCAAAGCTATTAAAGCAAGTGTTTCACCAGGATAGATTCTCTGGCAACTCACACCGTTGATTTCTCGAACATAGGGTAATCTTGCCACTTTTTCATAGGCCACCTCTTCCTCGGTTGTGTCATTATCTGCGATAACGTCCATATTGGGAATTGTGATATAAATAGTTTTGACGACCTTTATGTGGCGCTCTTTTTGTCGTGAACTAGGACGCAACTTTACTCCACCATTCAGCTTATAGAGTTGGAAACGCTCAATATACTGAATGAGTGACTGGGCATAATTGGAGGCCGTCGCGTATCCTTTTTTCTTCAAGCCATGCGCCCAGCTACGGTAATCCAGAATATTGTAAGTAAAAAGTTCGGCATATCTGGATCGGTTTTCAATAGCCAAGAATCTGGAGTGATCTTCAAACGATTCCCTGTCTGAGCTATAGACTCTAAAACGGCTCAAACCCGGCTCGTCGTCCTTGGCATGATGCACTGCCCCTTTCCATGCTTTGTGGGCCTTGACACCAAAGTGGTTGTGAGAATTTCTTGTCAAAGAACTTTTGCCAGAGCCCGACTCAACAATGCCTTGTGCCAATGTGATCGGAGCGGGGATGCCATACTTTTCTTGTTGTTCCAATGCGATGGCCTTATACTTGTTAATATAGGCAATCACCGCAGCATCGTGGGACTGGGCATTCACTACCACAGCAAGCATTACAGTTATGATATAAACAAATAACTTTTTCATTGTCAATTATGTCATTTTAATTCGTGGGACCTTCTGTCACATTCACCTCAACAACAGCCGTGCCCTCAGTCGTCACAACATCGATATAGGTGCGACCATGTTTTAAACCTGTAATTATGCCAATAGAGTCTATTTGTGCAATAATGCTGTCATGTGAGTGATAGCTTAAAAGCATGGGCTTTAACACCAGCGTCTCCCACTGGTCGTCGCAAGCTAGAAAGGAGTCCGATAAGATTTCATTGGGGACCAGGGAAACGCTCTCTCCTGCCTGTAAAGAGATTTCTTTAAGAAGCTTGGAATAAGTAAACCTCTGTCCCCCTGCATTATTGTCAGGAGTCTTGTTGATGATGTATGAAACCTGAAGTTGGTTGAAAGCAGTTATTGTCCAGTCCAGGGTCATGCTTCTTCCATCTTTGATGCGATAATGACCTACAAGATGAGGCACTCCTGAGATATCATCAATGTGGTAAATACCAGTAACATTCTCGTTAATATCTGTTATTCCTTGATAATAAACTGCATGGAAGATTCCAGATGTATCATATTCAATTTTTTCTGAAGTCTGGATTTCAGGATTATCATATACCCACGTACCTGCAAAAACTTTCATATAATCCTTATTGTTGTGGCCAGAATCAGTCTTTAAGTTCCACCAGATGAAAGTGCCAATTATAGCAATAATAAGTGTAATGACTGCTAGAATGGGTGTTTTGGTGCGATTCTTTGGTTTCTGTTCCACTACAGCATCGGCTAGAATCGATGCAGTGGGACGCTCTGTTATCTTAGCATCGAGGCACGAATAGATAATCTGCTTAAGTTCTTTAGAGATTGGAACATCTATTTGAGGCAAACCTGAACCCGACAACTGCGCACTGCCTCCGTCTTCACCGAATGGAGCTTTCCCAGTAATCAATTCAAATAGAGTTGCTCCTAATGACCAAATATCGCTTGCTGGCCTTGGTACTAGGTTATCTTCAAAACGCTCTGGGGGCATATAATCGGTTGTTCCACTGTCCTTGTCATCAAGATAGCTGTCATTACTGTAATCTCTCTTGACGCTGATGCCGAAATCAGAGATCCTGTAATTGCCATTGTCGTCAATGAGAATGTTCCCTGGCTTAATGTCTTGATGGATGATTGGAGGTTTGCAAGAATGCAGATAGGCCAATCCAGAAGCCGTTTGTCGCAGGAACTTCCATATCTCCTTCTCGTCTGTCAACTTCCCAACAAGATTCTCGACAGAGCCTTTACTGCAATACGGCATAACAAGATAAGGTATGTCATTTGCAATGCCATATCCAGTTGGGGTCAATAGGTTCTCGTGTTGGCAATTGTATGCAGTTTTGAACTCTTTGACGAAAAGGGACTCTCCCTCCACATCCAATGCGTTCTTTGGACGGTATATTTTGATGGCGACACGGGTGCCTGAGTCCTCAACGACAACGCCCCCCGTATCATCTTCATCATCTATCTTTTTTTCGAGCGTAAACGTGTCAATAGCCAGCCACACATCGGCAGTTGCGCCCTCATCACTCAATCGCTTGACTAATCTATATCGATTATCAAACAATCCATTCTGATTGAGTAAGTCTTCTGAAATCATATTCTATAGTTATTTAATAAGGCCTCTGCTTGTGATTTCCAATAAGGAGTGAGAGCTTATTCCGTAATTGGTAACCGAATACTTCTGTGGAGAAATATGCCCTTTTCTCGTTATTTCCAAAAAAGCTGCCTCAGGAACTTTTGTTGTCGGGCTTTTCTTTATCATCATGTTTTCATAAATATGCTTTGCTTCTGGCTTCACCTTTGCTGTTATCCAGCTAGTGTCTTTAACACCTTTAACAAAATATGCATTCCCTGTCCGAACAGCATTCTTGACATATGGATTCTTCAACAGATCCGCCACAATCTTCTTCAAGGTTGGAAGCAAGACCTTACAACCTGCTTTAGCAAAAGGAACACAACACAAGATATTCATGAAACCACCAAAGAAATTGCCTACGGCAAAATCTGCAATAGCCAATGCCAAGGAACAAACGATACCAACAGGTCCAGGTATGAAACTTCCACCCTCCACAAGTAACGGACCTGCCATCTTGGCGATTTTCTCACAATGCATTGCAACCGACCGGGCATTTTCGAGCAATGATGGATTAATTCCCTCGGAAGCAATTCTTTGAGCAATGTTTTCAATCTCTTTCAGGGTTAATGACCACTCCCTTTCAATCGTTTCAATCTTACGCAAAAGTACAGAGTCCTTCCCAACGTTCTTAAACAAGGAGCGCAAATTGAAATTTTTCAAATCTCTAATAGCTGGAATAAGGTTTATTTTAATTATTACAGCCATAGTTATTGTTCCAAGTTAATGAGGTTGATGATGATGGGCATGGAAATGCAGGACTTGTTCTCAATCTTCTGCAGCAGTTTTAGATCGAGAGATTCGCTCACTGCTTTGTCATAGTTCTTTGTGTCCTTGAATTCGATATCAATGTAAAGGCCTCGTTGCAGAGAAGAGACTCCGTCAGTCCCTTCGATATTCATTTTAATGAATATCCGGCGGAATTCATCCTTGCCAAATTCGGCCATGATCTCTTTTCTGAGGAAAGCATCAATGTCCATTCGGGTGAATAGCCTGTCATTGGTCAACGAATAGTAACGGAGCAGCTCATATCGCTCATCGGGGGTCGCTTTGTCGCAGCCGCCCATAGCACCGATGACAACATCCACTTTCTGCTCCAAGGCTGGTAGTTTTTTATTCTCCATCTGTTCACCCGCTTGGGGTGTATCACCGATTTTTCCCTGGGTTGTCAGGTAGGAAACCTTGATAGCAGAAGAACTCTGCTCTTGATTCATATTTTTCATCACGTAGGTGCCGCTGTCGAACTTAAATTTGGCATTACGTTCCCCGACTCCTTTCCCGATCTGATTGATCGTTTGACGCAATTGCTTGAGTGCCTCACCATCCTTGATTCCATTATACTCAATAAAGGCATAATAGTCATCGATAAATCGATTATAGAGGTTACGCACGTCTCGGTACAAGTCACCGTTATGATAGCGGTTAGCATCAAAATCCCTAATGATGATATCTTGATTTAATGTGCCAAATCCTTGCTTGATGCCCGCAGCACTTGTTTCTGTAACGCTCAAGAAGAAGGCATCTTCCTGCTTTTGCAACTTGGCAATCGGCGTTGCCTGTGTGAGCGTTAATGTGTTCTGATCAACATTAACAACGGGTATTGCATTGATGATCAACTCACGAGTATTGGGAATGGCAAAACCGTCAGGGAACTCCATTTGTAACCAGACGATGTTTGGCGTAAAACAGTTCAAAACATTATCCTCGAGTTCTTGCTTGAAGCTATTGGGGAAAGTGCGAGGCTTGAATACATCTCGGTCATTGAGTTTGTCAGTAATGTATATCAGGGTGGCGTTCTCCATATTGAGCAGCCACTCTTTCCAGGCTTCGACACATGAGAAGAATTGTCTTGAAGACTGCTGAGCGTCAAATGGCTCTGCCATCTCAACATTCTCCATCTCCCTCATTGTAGCAAATTCCAGGTCTGTATTATCCCCGACAATTATTCTTTTAGGTGCGATGCCATGAGTACCCTTGATGAGCACCGACACTCCCATTAAAGATTCTACCTCAACTGGTAAAGCGATGCCAACCCACATCTTGTTTGCTGCATTCATGCAAATAGTGGTTGATTCGCCTTGATGTGTTAGCAATGAATGTGACAATACAAACAAGTCGTTATGTGGAATTATAGTTGTCGCAAATAATGGCACATAATTAAGATGATTCTTTACCCCCTCAACCTTGTATGAAAAAACTGCGCCATTGCCGACTTGGATTGAACCTGTATCCTTTTTTTGCTTGAAATTTGGCACTAAAATAGCAATAGACGGAATAGCTCCAACCTTATAATGAGGTATAAAGTCTGAACAATACTTTTCCACAATCTGCTGACTCATTTCATCAACATGATCCTGGATCTTCTGCACCTCGTTTAGCATCGAAATGAACAACATCCGGGCAACTGGATCCATGTCATTGAAGTCAAACTGTTCAGGAGATATTAGTTTCAGTTCTTCAATTGCTTGATTGACTCTTTTTTCAAGATCGATATCCATAATAAGTACGTCAATATCTTAATTGTTTGGCTGTAGGCTCCACAAGGAAAATGACATCTTTGGAGTAGTCGCGGTTTGTTCCTAAACCATCACTGACCACACCTTTAACTGTAACCTTGACAGAGTACTTGGACATAACTTTTTTTCGACGCTGTTTCTCGGCATCCGCAATGGCGAGGTCAATCAGTACCGTTACATTCTTCAGTTGTGGATAGTATGCCTGTAAACTGCAGCGAACACTCTCTTGGCATTCTCTCTTGGTTACTTCATTATAACTGATGGCCGTCCCGCTATTATCATTGTTAAAATCCATATAATGGATGTTAGAGTACTCATGGTTCCAGTATTCAAAGCCGAAATCCGGGTCGGCGTCAAAACTTCCCCGAGGTGTAAAAACGATAAGTTCGATCAGATTGTCAAGCATCTCGATTCGATCATCTATGTCACGTCCAAGATGAACGGCATTGCCTGAATCCCGTTCAATGAAATTTAGTGGTGTGTTGATAAAATTATACACAATCAGATTTCATAACCATTCCAAACGGTGATATCTTTAATCAATGTGATTTGGAACGTACTTGTTCGACTGCTGATACCATTCAATATGGCTTTTGCTTTGATGGTTGCTGCCATGTCGGGCTCATTGACGCGCTCTTTCTTGAATCCATTCTGTAGAATGACAGACAAGCCTTTCTTTGAGGCCTCATTAGGCTCACTTCCATCAGTAGTATAATAAACGGTTGCTCCAGGAGCATTGTTTGTAAGTTGAACCTTGGCTGTCCTGTTAGAGCATCTAATGGTCATCTGGGTCGGATCAATTGTTGGTGCTTCGGGCAATCCTGGCTCCGAAGGCTGCGGTGCAGGCGTCGTTTGCAAATTCTCAATGTTCTCGTTGATGCGGAAACATATCCCAATGCCCTCCTTGATAGTAGTATAAGCATCTTTATAATTGAAGGGTCTAACTATGTAACCTCGCAGCGTCTCGGCATTCTCGATGTTCAGATTCTCATCAAGATCACAGCCACACAAGAAAGCGCTAATACACTTTTGTACCTTTGCCATCAAGGTGACGGGGCTCATGCTGTCGTGCTCTTTATCAACATCTATCAGCAATTGTTGAATAATAGGCCAGAAAACCATGAATACGTTCTTGTTGCCAGCCTTTATCAAACTGGCAACTTTTTGGTCGATAGCTGTGAGTGTTGAATGGAACTCGTCAAGCAATTCACGGAATCTTGGATGAGCCGAGACAAAAAGACATGGAGGAACAAACTCTACGTCATTAATACGCCAACCACCATATTCACTATCAACAATATGTGCAATTGGCATCGCATTTTCGCCAATTGGAGAATTAACAGGGATGAGCTTAAAAGAGTATGCCTGTTCTTCATATCCGTTGTTGGTGTCAGACCATTTGTCACTTTCGGCATTGATGGTCAGAATGTATTCTGTGATGTCATTCTCTGCTGGTATCTGGATGCGAGTGTCAAAGGAATTGTTATACTTTGTGTCATAGTGCGCTTCTATCAAGTCGCCACCACTTGTAATTGCCGTACAGTTAAGTGATACAACATCAACCATGCCATTTGATATGTCTAATGACAGTTCAAATGGTTTTGATGTAGGCAATAGGCCAAAACGACCAGATGTGGCCAAAATAAACGCATTCTTGGTAAAATCAATAAAACATTGATCTGAGGATTTCATCACTTCGTCTGTTAGCCTCATACCTTTTGTCCAACGTATTTTTTTCGGCATAATAGTTCTAAATTTATATGTTGGTATTATAATTCAAATAATTGAAAACGATTTCATCATTCAACCGCAATGGCGCACCATCATGACTGATATTGAATATCAGCACTTCGTCAACAGACATGAAATAATCTTGGATGAACAGTCGCAACCTATCCACTTCATTCACAAATGCTAGGAACGTCTCGTTACATTCGTCTTCGCTCCAATAATGGATGTCATAGACATTGGTGGGCACATTATATGTGTTGCCTACATAGCAATCCCCGAGATTGGAACCAAGTGTGTAATCATATCTTGGAGAGCTATCTGTGAACTCAAGGCTGGTTCGATGAGCATCAATTTTCAGTCCCTCTTCAATAAAAACCTTTCTCAACATTAATGTCATAAGAGTCTTGTTTCCCCTGATGATTTTACAAGAAGGAAGAAACGGCACGACCCGTTGTATGAACCTGTTATCCTTTTGCTCCTGCGTCATTTCATCTGCAATGATGTCAATAAGAGCCTTATTGGACTCACAATAAGGCAATAGACGTTCACGCACATCCATCCTTAATTTGAAGAGCATGGTGTCAATGGGCGCAAAGAACCTGCGGGCATTCTCCTTTTCTTTTTCCTGCTTTTCATACTCCTCAGCAAACCGTTCCTTTTCCTCTAACTTGGGTAATTCATTGAAACGGTCAATGGGATGGAATATATATTCAGGCAATGCATCGTAAAGACTGTTGCGAGCAATGTCCACGAGCAACGTGTCCTTGTCGCCTTGCTCAATATCGATGATATCAGAGTAGGCATTGCGCTTGTGCAAACCCTTGAAGGATGCTTTGCAATGACCTTTCGGGTAGAATGTAAAAAGTAATTCTACGTTTAGGTCATCAGGCAAATTAACAGGTTGCTGCATGATTACAGGAATAATGATGCATCATCGCTCAACTCGACAAAAAACTGCCCTTTATCAGTTGAGACCTGCATGACATCAAACAGGGGAATACCTATTTGCTGCAATGTCAAGTCCTGATAGGGGAAATCTTGATCGATATTCTCAAAAAAAGATTTATGGAACAACGTGCGATAACTGAGTTTAGTCAATTCTTTATCTTGGCTGATGTACTTATCAAGCTGTGATTCAGGAATCATCACTTGGAATTCTTTCTCGGGTTTGTCTGAGATAATCTTGTCGACGAACTTATTATTGCGCATATTGATCTCCAGTGCGTTAACGGCAAGCAGACTTTTTAACCTATTGAGCGTTTGTTTGACTGTGAGTTGAGCCGATAAGCCCTCTCCTTTTACTACATTTTGCCACTGCTCATGGGCTGGACAATTCTTTTTCCATGATGCAAAGCTATAGATGCTCGTGCGGTTGGTCATACCCTCATATCTCAGCATCTTGCCTTGCAGGGTCTTGAAGTGGCTATTGTCGCCGTCAGGGTCCAAATGGATAACCTTCATGGCTTCTTGAACCTGCATCGCACCGATGATGGATGCGCTGATAGGCGTAGTCGCGACACGACCGGCCGAAGCCTGTGACCTGACCACATCGGCACAACCTGTCCTAAGCATGATGATGTTGAACTCTTCTCTTGATAAGCTGCACTCATAGCAGCTGATGCCAGGCGTGAACACCCGTAGCGCTCCAGTCAAGTTCTCGATGCTACCGTCAATCCATGTCTTTCCGGCACGCATGCACAACCGATTCAGCTGGTAACGTGCAATACGGCTGTCAAGGCACCCGATGACGACATCCACCATTCGGTAAATGCCAAAACCGACTTCCGAGAACAGGTTGCCGACAATCGGTGTCACCTTAATCTGCGGATTGATCTCCATGGCTCTCTTGGCGACCACCTCTGCTTTATAAGCATGGTTGTAGGCATCATCTTCACGAAACAGTACCGAACGAGTCAAGTTGGACAACTCAATCTGGTCAAAATCGACAACATAGATGTGGCCGACACCGAAAAGGGCGAGGTTTTTCACAACCTCATTGCCCAAGGCTCCAGCACCCGCAACGAGTACTCGGGCGTTCTTTACCTTGTCTTTCTTGAACCAGGAGAGCAGATTATAAACTCCCTCTCCCCATTCATAGTTTGCTTTATTGGACATTCGGATTAAAATACAAGTGCAGCTTTAGCTCCTACATGACCACGACCGATACGGTTCTTGTAAATGTCATAATCACCAGGGGTGCAGTTGAGATTGTTCTGGTAGAAACCACCAATTCTAACCAACTTTCCGCCTACGGGAATGTAACCGCCGATCTCTATACGAGGTGCCACATAGAAACCTGATTTAGAATCGTTGTCTTCGGTGTTATAATCGCTTCCGTTTTCTCCTTGAGCTCCAGAATAAAAAGTTGGCACTACACCAAAACTTCCGAATAATGATGCTTTCTTGCGATCCAACTTCGTGAACTCAATAGAGATGGGAACACCTATCTCCATAACGGTTTCTTTGAATTCGTTGTCATAAATCATCGAGTTCTTGTTTACATCATAGGAGTGACGATGGAATTTACCCATTCTCAGGCCAAAAGATAACCCTGCGTTAAAATAAACCTTCTCACTCAAGCCCAATTTCCAGCTCCCTTCAAGGCCAAACACATTGGAGGCTCCCAAAACAACATAACGGGGCAATGCCATGAATACACCAATCTGGAAGGCGCTCTTGAAAGGATCAGTCGCAGGTTTAACGACATTAATCACCGTGTCCTTTTTCAGTCCAAAATAGTTGTACAGGTCAATGCCTTTGTTCAGTTGATAATAGAATTCGCCCACGCCATAATAATCCACATTATAAGGACCCACTTCAAACGAATCAGGTTCAGAAGACTGTGCAATACCAGTAAGCGATGCTACTGCACATAACGCGAATAATAATGTTTTCTTAATCATAATCATTGATTTTTATGTTTTGTTAATCCGTTTCTTCATATTTGAAAATGGTGTCTCCAATTTTGAAGGTGTCACCATTAGTAAGGACAGAAGCCTTGCCCACAGGCAACTCTGCCCGAGTGTTATATACGACACCGTTGGCCAGAGGCTTGATTACTGGAATAGAGCGTGTCTGATCAATATAGAGTTGGGCGTGCTCTTTCGCCACCTTGTTACTCTTTTCCCAGTTCATCTGTATTTCACAGTCACCTGTCATGCCTATGGTTACCTTATTGCCACCACCTGTGGCATTCATCCACTTGTGGATGGGGATACGCTGACCGGCCTTGACACCATTTTGAATAACGAGGAAGTATTTCTCGGCAAGAGCACGCACAGTAACCAATGATGCTCCCAAACCGCCTCCATAGATGATGAAGTTGAGCAGCATGCCCCAGCCCTTGACAAAATCGCCAAAATATAACACGATGAAGCCTATGACAGCTGAGCATAATCCACCCAGCAATGCACTCTTTAATGGAACCGATGACTTAATGGTTAAGCTCAGTGCCGTACAAATTGAGAACAACAGATATGCCGGTAAGGCGCAATACCATGGAATATAAGTTGCGTGCGTAAAGGGTTGCCAAGCGCACAGGATGCTTCCCCCAAGCGCAAATGCTGCCATACCGATGATTCCCGAAAGCAGAGACAAACCAAATATCTTGAGCAGAACTTTCCAATCCTTCTTGCGATACTCATCATTATATCTGAACACTAGTGAGAGGAAGAATCCCAACAATAGACCAATCGCAAGAAAAGCCGAAACCTTGTCCTCTAAATTAATAAGGTTGAGCATCATCTGTCCTTGTGGTTTATAGAACGTGGCAACGATGGGCTTTGCTAGCGCAGTCAAAAAACCACCATTCCCGCTGATCGCATACACAATCCAGCTGACCAGTCCAGCAAGTATTCCCGAGATCGTCTGTTTGCAATCTCGCAACGTGTGCTTGGTAAACAATGTGTTCCATTCCACATGCTCCTGAATGCCTGAATTGCAATTTTGGCCATACTCCGAGCACTTGTAATTGTTGATTTTCCAGCAATGGATGTGCATGTAGTGGCTGCACTTGGTGACAATCATCTGCCCTGGCTGCAGGTCCTGTTTGCAATAGTGGCACACGCGGCGCTGTACATTGGCCTCGGGAACATATTTTTTATAATATTTGGATTCAAACATTTTGGACTTTATCCACGGTATCAGAGCTTTCATGATTAAGATGAAAAAGGCAATGGTCAGCAAAGTCACCAATAAGGCAACGAGCGACATAATCAATATATCTTTTACCGTGATTATTTTCTTCGAAGGCCAGTGTTTCTCTGGAGATCCAATGGAAAAGTTCCCTTCTCCTGCTACCTTGTCATTCCATTTGGCTAAAAACGGGGTTTCACCATCATAATACTCTTTCTGCGCCTTATAGGTAAACACGTAGTCATACATTTGCTTGCTGATGGTCTCACCGAGGGTATTGATGATTTGATCAAAATTGTCTGTTGACAACAATTTGCCTTTGCGGTCTTCGGTCAGATCTTCATGTTCGGTGTACGCAAATAACACTTGTTCCACATCGGTATCTTTTTCACCGTTTTGAGTATAATAAAAAGCGAACACCTTAGGCAAATCTGCAGCTTTTGCATTTAGCTGATACTGATCAACATCAGAGAACGTGATATTGTTCATTGTCAGCTGAGAACCGCTTGCGGTAATGACAATCAGGATATTTTTCCCTTTGTTCTCTGACGCTCTCTTTGCGATGAGCGGATTCTTTTGGTAACCTTCGACACGACTTGCCACATTTTCAAGTTCCTGTGTTTCAGTCGAGAATTCAGCCATCTTGGAATACAAAGCGTCATAGAAAAAATTGCTACCGCCTATTTGCATGAATTTTTCTTTGAATCCAGCATAGTTTTTACTGGTAATCATTTCGCTTGAAGTGACATGATTGCTATAGAACGAAATATACACGCAACTGTCGGGTGCACTGTCAATCAGCTTTTTCAGTTCCCTGTATATTTGTTCTTTACCTTCATCTCGAATGTTCAAGTCAATCAGCACCGAGAAGGTGAAATTGTCTGGAATCCGCTTGCCTGACTGTATTCTCTCAACGTGTGCATCATCCCAATTGATGAGCTTCCCGTCCTCAAAGACATTCAAGCAATCCTGGACGCTCAACTCGTCAAGGGTAGTGACGGGATTACCTGAACTGTCAAGCAGCTTAAGGAACAATGAAATCTCGCCGGTTGAATCGTTAACACTATTACCACAGAACTTTACGGTCTTCACACTCTGTGCCTCTACCGGCAGGATAGCCATGACGGTCATCCATGCCATCAGCAGTGCTTTCAAGATGTTCATCTTTTTCTTCTTGTCCATATCTTTAATTCCTCTAGTTTTTGTTCTCCATAATAAGTCTCATCGGCCAGCAATTCCCTGCCCTTGACTGGAATAGTGGTCAGCAAACCATCGGCTGTGGAATATACGAGTGCAAACCTGATCTTATCGGCATGTGGCTCGATGGCCCTGCGCACAGTGGGTATGCTGCAATACTTGGTAATAATAAAGCAACCCACCAGCTCATTGTCAGGAATCTTCTCTTCATGGCAAACCGCCGAGACCGCAATTTCGCTGTAATGCCCCTCTTGCTGGATAAAGCCATGCACCATGCCAGCCATGCCATTCTCATGTTCTACGGTCAACTTGTCGATGTCGATAATGGCACTATTGCTCAAATGAACACCATGACACGTGTTCTCGTGCTGCTTGGCGTGCGACAGGACATCAAAATGGTCTTCTCGTTTAAATGTGTTACGATCGCTCTCAATCGCCCATTTGTACATGTCCTCGAGTGAATACATTTTAGTCAAGTCTGCCTTAGAATTGAGGGTACCGTCGGGCTTGAATGTGAAGATACCCATTTCTTGTTCTGGAGTGAGTATATCAATCACCAATGCGGTTAAAAAATGAGGATGTGTTGGATGCTTGAGCTGCATGTGGACTGTATTGTCCTGGTTGGAGAAGAACACACCCAGTCCAGGATGAGAGTGAACCCAGCAAGTCATGTCATACTGCAGGTCGGTCTCGCGGCGCAACTTACGCAGTTTTTCACTTACTTTTAGCTTGATCTTTCCTCCAAAGTTAAGCTCGTACTCTGAGAACACAGCATCATCTCCGGGCTTGACCACTTCCTCGAGAGAGACGTAATACTCATTATTCTCCTTGTCATGCACCCAGCGTCCCAGAACCATACAGCCATCCTCCTTGGGATTCTCGGGATTGCGCAAGTCCTCGGCATACATATTATAGATATCCTTGATGCATGAGTTCTTGATATAGATGCGCCGTACGGCCGATGCTGGGCAAAAGTCGGCGCAGTCAATGGCCAAATAACAAGGATTATCAATCACATTTTCCAAGCTCTGTTTCTTCAGGATGGATGTGGTCTTGCGGCGAACGACAATGTCATTAGGATTATGGCCAGCTGATTCTCTGAGATAGTTGCTCGGTTCAGATTTGCGATTAGGACCTTTTCTCTTGGACTTTACTGCAAGCCAGATGACCAAACCGGCTCCTAAAGCAACCATGCCGGCGATGAGACCAATTAATGGCCAGTTGTGTTTGGGTTGTTGTGCTTCCCATTCCGCCAGTCCGGTTTTCAAACTGTTTAAGATCTCTGAGCGCTGCTCCAGTCTTTCATCTATCAGCTTACTGATTGTGTCACGCAACTCAATCTTGTCGGAGCTATTATTGTTGTATTGATCCAGAAAATCTCCAATGAGTTTATCTTTCTTACCGTTAAAGCGGTCATAGTTCTCTGTCATGGCGGCGATACTCTGATGGATCTGAGCGGTATCGGCAACGCCTTGTGCTAACTCATCGAGGTAAGATTCTAACAGCGACCGTTCATCCTCGATGCGTGATGAGCCATAATAACTATGACCTTCAAGATATTCCTTGAAATGAGTCAAGATTGTGCTCTTTTTTTGCCAACCTTTTTGCTTGAAATCCTCATTATCGTCTGGAATAATCTCGATAACTTTGTTATCTGGTTTTGTATTCTCTTTTTGTTGATCCGTGTCACCCTTACCCTGCCCGGTTTGTGTGGAGGGGGTTTGCTTAGACTCTTCTGCTGTATGTTCTTCTTCGGCAATCATATTAGGCGAAGGTTCATTAGCGGACTCGTTCCTTTTATTTCGGGAATATAGTTTTTTCCCATCGCCCATAATTTTATAACAATCGGCTTCGATATCATACGATTCGCCGCTTGCTAATTTGACAGACCTTTGTGGTTTGTTGTTATCATAATGCAAATAGATTGTGACATCATGATTCTTGTTGTTCTTGACAGATGTTGCCTGCTCGCCACTTTTTGTGACTTTGATTTCAGGTTCCTGGGCAAATACCGTCAAACCTATACACATCACCAATGTCAAGCACATGAATCGGAATAAGCGCATGATTAGTCTCATATCGTTTGTTATTTAATCATTCAATGTTTGAAGTTTTTAAGATCTCAGTTAAATGGAGATTTCGCCATGATCACCAGGTTTTGGACGACGATTGGGCAGATTCTTCTTACCCGAGAATCTGCCAATCGGCGGACGGCCGTTTCCGTCATTTGTACGACTGCCGCCAGTGGCAGGATTATCGGCGGAGCTTGGCTTCTGCACCCGAACGCGGTTTGCCACTTCCTGGGCTTTGGATTGTGCTGCCTGCCGTCCTTTATTCCTCGCTTGACCAATGACTTGACGGGTCTTGTTTTGGGTGTAGCTGCGAGCACGGCGCTCGGCCTCTTTTTCGGCCCGTCTCACCATCTGCTGCTGCATGGTCTCAAAACTCTTCATCTTCTTTTGCTCAAGGTTATTTTTCCATCTGCTATACCCCAGGAAGCTCACAACCATGGTGAGGAATGCTAACAGCCCGAGCAATATTTTCCTTATGATCAGGTAAGGTTTAAGTCTTTTTTTCACCTCTATGATCTTCTGATTAAAATCAGTGAGGTCATGTTGTATCGTGGGAGACACTTTGTCCTTGTACTCTTGGCAGATAGTTTGATAAACCTTTTCAATGTCATCGATCAATCCTAGCCTTCTCCATGAGCAGGAATCGAGTTGATGATCTAATTTATCAAGTTCACCCAGCACATAGCCATCGTGTTTACTGATAGCATCAATCTGTTCTATTGCTTTATTTCTTTTGTCATTGTAAGCCCCCACAAGATCATCAATTTCTTGTTGAACTTCCTTCGAGGCATCGTTCTTGAGTTTCTCGAGATGCTCTATTTTGGGTTTCAACTGGTCACAAGAAGCCAATGCTTCATAATCGGTCAGATCTAAACCTTTATCCAGTTCACGCTGGATTTCACGTATCAAACTCTTGGCATCAAGATCCGGCTGGTTTAAATCCGGACTCAGACCGGATTCAGGATCTATAACCACCGAGTCATCTACAACTTTCACTTCCACAGTCTTGCTTGGATTCGGCGTTGGGTTGGAGGCGCTTGGTGCTGCTTTAGGCATTGTCAACTTTATCTCCAAGGGTTCAAACTCGCTGAAAATATGGTAGGATGTGACAACACCCTTTTTCTTGCCTACCCAGTTGCGTTTAGTATCAGATGTGATATAAGCCAGATAGATTGGGATTTTCAAGATCGCTTGGTTTTGGTTGCCAGTGAACGAGAATTCTGGATGGCTATTCCTGTTATTCAGGCAGTAGACATTACTCTTATCCTGATTATCGTATTTCCAGCTTGCCGGGGTCGTGAACTCTGACCACTTGGATACATTGTTCTCAATCTTGATCTCAATCTCTTCCTCATTAAAGTTGTTGCCATCCATGAAGACTGCACGAACAAGTCCTTTATCTTGCTTTTGTGCATAATTTCTCTTGTTCTTGTCTCCAAGTAGGATATCAGTCACATGATCAAAAGAAACAACAGTCTTGCCGTCTTGATGGCTGACGGTATATTGAATGGTAAACCTATCGCCGTCAGGATTTTTCATGACTCGCTCAACTGATTGGGAAGCGCATGCGAACCACACGGCACACATGATGAGTGCCAACCAGCACCTTCGACAGGAAAAAGGTAACATTGGCTTCGTTGATTATTTGCAATTCATAATGCGTTTGTACGACCTCATGGCTGTAGCTTTTTTGCCGTCATCCGGTTTGTCTTTTACTTGAATATAGATAGTGTTAGCTGTCTTTTTGGCATTCTTGCAAGTGATTCTGTTATATTTCAGATCTATTAAAATGGCTTCCCATTTCTCTCCGGCCTGTTTCCATGTGATGTCAAGTATTGGTGGCACTGGTTTATGTTTCTGACAATACGTTTCGCCCTTACTAATCATCCTCCTGCATCTTTTACAGTGATATCCTGTACATGTCCTCTTTTTCCCGTTCCCTAGTGGCTTGCTGCAAGTATTACATTCTTTGTGCTTACAGTCTTTACACTTTTTCAATTTCTCGGGATGATTAGTAATGTCTTCAACTTTTGCGTTGAATGCCTGATTGATGTCGTCAATCAAGGGCTGATACTTCGTCTTTTTAATTTCCTCAATCACCTGAGTTCCGTGTTTGCGGGCAATGTCACGGATGTGTTCACTCTTTTCTTTCACTTTAGCTTTTAACACTTCCACTTGTTCATCAAGATTGGGGTGGTGCTTCTTCATCTTGCAGCCACTTCCACCCTCACAAGGACAGAATGACCAGTTATTGATGGTTTTAATAAATTCTTCACATTCCACCTTTAACTGCTCAAACTCGGAGTCTGGGCCAAGTTCAAGATTAATCTTGATAGGATGGATCTCACTAAATTTCATCTTGACCTTTTGCGGTTGACTTTGATTCTTTTTATTTCGTTTTTCAATCTTACACAAGTAGATGGCCAAGTTAAATTCAGTGCCACCGTTGCCAATTATCATTTGGACAGGCAGAACACGAGTTTCAGAAAGGTCAATGAAGAACACAGGCTGATTCAGGCTGGTAGTAGCTTCAACCGGGCCGTTGTTCTTAAGCTCGTCATCCCAATTAATCTCAAAGTACTGATTCTTCCAGTCCTTTGACTTGGTATCTTTTTCGGTATACCCCCTGTCGAACAGCAATAAACCGAACCCCTCCGATTGATTCTTTATCTCCAACTTGATTTGAGCTTGATCATTACCGTTATCAGGAATGGCTGTGACATATAGGTCCGCCTCTTTTAATGCTGTAGTATCACTGTATTCGTTCTGTTGGTTAAGATTGATTTCAATTGCCTGGCGGTCGGCATGGGCGGCCATCGCCAACAGGCAGACAAAAGAAAAAAGTGAGATGAATCGTCGTGTCATATTTTCAATGATTTTTTTGTCGGTTTTGTGTCTTTATTAGATGCGGATTCAGAATCTTTTTGAGGTGAATCAGAAGCGTTTGCATCCACCTTTGTTTTTTGTTGGTGGGCATTGACGGTGTCAACGTCCTGGCCGAAGCGGGTCCAGCCGTTGGGCTCGGCTTCCTCGCGTACCCATTCGGCGACGTTCTGGTCCTCGGGATAGGGATAGGTGTTCTGGGCATGGTAGAGTTGATACATCAGGTAGCGCTCTACACGCAGTACCAAGTCCTTAAGGGAGGCCAACACGCCCATTTCCTTGATAGTAAGGCACACATGACCCTTAAAACTGCCGCTATGGCGAATATTGGGGTGCCAAATGTCGCTACGGAATGTGAAGATGGGGTTGCCATCTGCCGAGGGGTAGTTGTTCGGCAGGACGATGCTCATCTTGTGCAGGTAGCCGAAAATAGGCTCACGGGGAACAGCGGTGTCCTTAACCCCGACAATCGACTTGACGCGGTACCAAATCTCATACTCAGTGGGCAGGCCGATGATGTTCTTTTTGCGGATGATGTAAGAAATCGACGGCTTGCGAGGGTTCTTGCTCTCAGCACGGCGCTTGTTGCATAACGAGTCGAGCTGCTGCCATTCCTGCAATAGTCGGGCATCACGACCCGTCAGTTCCTTCTGATTGAATTTTGTAATCAGTTCGTTCATCTTGTGTCCAGTGAACAGGTTTAACCGGCAATGGGAACTGAAATCAACTGAAGGCTGTCACCAGGCTGGATGTTGTAGTCCATCAAAGTCTGCTCGCGACCGTCCTCGTCCTCGAAATCCAGAATCCTGGGCTCTTCATCGTCATCAATGATCTGGCCCAACAGATACTGGATGGGATTGCCGCCATTATCCATCTTGGGCAACTCAAACACCTGGACGATGCTGCTTATCTGGTCACGGATTGTCTTGTAAGGGTCACTAACCTTTACTTCCACCTCCTCAAATGAGGAACCCTCGATTGACAAGTTAATGATAAACTCCTCATCATAGTACATTTCTTCGTCGTTCATAATCTTTTCTGTTTTTTATGTTGTTAATGTTCTATTATGCTTTTCGCTACCAAATCCAGGATCCCCTAGGCTGGTCGTAATTCTCGCTGCGATAGTATTCAAACTTGCTCTTGAACACAATCATCTGATAAGCGTCTTCGCTAATGACCACGGGTTCTTGCAGGCCATAGCGGTACAAAGCAAGTTCATATTTGTTCTTCTCGGCATCAATACGGATGATGAAATCAACCTTGGTATCACGATGGGCACCATAAAATTTCTCAAATACATCACGGATAAGTTCATCCTCAAACCACATATAAGCCGAATATTGTGACTTCTTGATATGCCACTCAAGTGCAAGTTTCTTGGGTTTCCCTGCCTGATGGTAACTCATCAAGCCGCCATCATGCAACTTGTCATGCGTCCCGTCCCACAGAGCTTCCTCAATGAAGTCAAATACTGGTATCGGCTTTCCGTCAACAGGTTGTCCCTCCTCGTCAAGTTCAGGTTTCACCCATCGCTCCTCATCTTCGTCCCACCGTTCAAACATCACCAGATACCGATAACAGAACTGCCGCATATACCGGTCAAACAAATCCCTCGCCGGCAACCCATTTTCTACTAGGTTAGTCCTAACCCGTTCATCATTGTTGATGAAATGTTCACAATACTCATGAACACTATCCAAGTTGCAGGTTGGAAGATATTTCTTGAAGTCAACTTCAACGATATTTCCTTGATGCCAACTAATAATTGACGATTTTGCTATCCCGTACACCCAAATTACAGTTTGGCCATACGGAGCCATACCTACAACTATATGGCTATACAATTGTTCTCCATCCTCGTCTTTGATTTCAAATAGACTTTCCAAAGTATTTGTAGGAATAACACTTTCTACCTCATAGAATTGTTCTTCAATTATCGAGAGCCAAAGCAGATTCAACTTATTAGGGATTGGAAATGTCTCTCTTAATGTCAAAACAGTGGATAACGCTTCACCCCATTCGCCACAGAAAGGAATCTTCTTTGGTACCTCCAACGCCTCATCATCACTATACCATAACAAACCAAATATTGTGTCTGTAGGATATAGCCAAGGAGCGTTACCAGATGCATGTATCTCGAATTCCATTTCAATTTATCTTTTATAATCCCTTTTTCCCGTTGTCTAGGTTGTCAATTATCAAATCCGTATTCCAATAGCTGACATCAACCTTGCTCGTAGTGTTCGATAGTTCATACATATAATGTACATTTGATTGGTGATCTCCTACTAACTTTTCATCTCCATAATAAACAATACGGCAGATATGAGCATCATTGTCATAGTTACAATTGTTTCCAAAATTGGCACCATTAAATTCTAGCTTTCCAAGTTTATACCACGGTTCCTCTTTATCAGACTTCTTGCTGTGGTGAACATTCTCTTTTTTGACTTTGGTCCTATGATGTGCAATTTCACATGATGATGTGAAATGAAGATACTTCAAACGCAACTTTCGATAAAATTCTCCAGAATACCCACCTTCAGGAACGGCCCAAATCCTTTGCCCTGCAGGTATGGTTATTAAGTTCTTCAAATTATCGCCGAAACCAGTTAAATCAGGTGGTATATCATATGGTGTAGTGGACTTAATAAACAAATTTATACATCCACATTCTTCAAAGCATTTTTTCATCATTTGCAGAGGAATGTTTCCATAACCACCGATAGAAAAGCGTTTGAATTTAATCTCGTTAGTCCAATCTGCAACTCTCAATGTAAATGGTTTTTTGTCAGATTTGCTAATATCGATAATCTTTGACCCTGTAATCCACTCTCGTCCAATCCAGCCAAGAATTCCCAATGTATCTGGATTAAGTTCCCTAACGCTCCTATCATTATAGGGATGAGATAATGGATTATTTACAAACATGGTTGCCCTCTTTTTGGATTTCAGGTATGGGTAACCAAGGAACTCAATTATTTTGTTTTGTTTAATAAAATGTTCCAGTTTTCGCGGTACAAATTTATAAAGAACATAATCGATGCTGGTTTCTGTGACATATCCCCCACCTACATCAGAATGGCAACCGGGCATTATGATTTCCATTGCATTATTAGGCATCTCCGAACCCAGATTGACCAAAGCAAAGTTCTCTCTAAACTCATCCGCTGCACAAATATGACATGTGTGCAAGACCCTGTTGTTATGTGGTGAAAATAATCCATAATCATGAGCATTCATATAATGGAAATTACCATGATAATTATTCCACCAGAACCCTCTATAAGACCAACTCAATGAATTTGTCCAACCATCTTTTTGTTTTAGGAATCCTATTGATGCAACTGTATCATATATTCCAAGAAAATCAACAGTAACATTTTCCCTTTTGATAATGGGTGTACCCTTCAAGAAGTCTTTTTCCATAAAGGGAAGCCTACCTCCCTTTTTATCATAAAGATGCTTTACTTTTGAGGTATCTTGGCTAAACTCCTTTTCTCTGTCAAGATGTTTTCCCTCATCACGTGTGGCCAATTCTGCAAATAAACGCGCACAAGTGGCACCTCGGCTAAAACCGAATACATAAAAATGGTATTTTGTGTTCTCGTCACATTTACTACAAATAGTTGTCAAGTAATTAAATACATACTTTACTGCTTTACTAACTAATGCTGTAACACCTGTCAATCCTAAGCCAAATCCAAGACCGTTTATGTTACCCTCATCTGTGAGTCCAATATCTCCCTTAGTAACAGCTATGTCATTTGCTCCACTACCTTCAACATAGATATTATAGTACAATTCACTACTCGTATTAATCTGTTCTTTCAATAGGCTGTGAAGAATTGCGATATTCGAATACCCATTCTCTTTATCACTATGCAAAGCTCCAATATCGATGTGGGATTGTGTAGCTTGTATCATTTCAATCTCTTCATCCAGGGATTCCATCTCACTATGCAATTGTGCTATTCTTGCCATATCGGGATTAGCAGATCCTGGTCCATGAGTTCCAGTCACGGTTAATAAAAGCGAATCATATTCCCCTTGAAGTTCTTTTCGTTTTTCAATTTTAGAGATCGCATCTTTATAAGCCTTTTCCTGTTTCTTGATACTAGCCTTAGCGTTTTTTAGATTCCTTTTATCTAACATCATATTAACTTGATTCCCGTCGCCTTTAAATGTGTGAAAATAGGCTTGTTGAACCATGTTATTATTAGTCCCATCAAAAAAGATGCCAAAATGCACGTGCTCTATTGTTGGAATGATAGACTTCTCTTGAATGTCAACACCCTCGGATTGATCATATGATTTACCATCACTTGACATATTATAATAAGTACTGTAATTAGCTATGAAAAAGGTATAGGAATAATCTCGAATAGATTCTTAATGTTAAACGTTTTTCTTACTTCACCAGATGTCAGACTGCCAACTGAAACGAATATTAGAGAATAATACTTACTCTTCAGGTAATTCTGTATAATGGACAGCACCACTAAAGATATCACACAGCCGATCTTGCATTTCATCATTGTCATCAAAATACTCTAACGCGATACGTCCTAAAGAATATCTGTCATAAATATCTTCCCAATCGGTAATGGATTGAGTATTAACAACATTCTCTTTGATATCTTTTATTTGGTTTACAATACTTATCCATAGCGGACTCTCAATCATGGTTAATTGCTTCTCGGCAATTTCCAGAGTGCTATCAAGAATCTCGAGATAGTAAGATTTTGTTCTATTATTTGATAATGAGATATACATAATTTCTAATTATTTACTAATAGTCATATTTGGTACGGCATCATTCTTAGGTATAAAATATTGTGTAGCTCCTCCATTAGTTTTTATGGATTGACCTGGAACGCTCCAAGTATCATTAATGCCTTTAGACGTTGATTTCAAACTAATTGTTTCTTCTGTCAAAGGTCCCGAATACTTGACTTTTGGACTCATCTCAGGCCCATAGACATTTGCAATTCCCAAGTCGCTAGGCTTCGCTTTTGGATCAAGCGTGTAATAGTTTCCTATAACATCCGTATTACCATTCCGATATTGATACACGGTCACCTGCTTCTGTCCAGGAGGTGGTAATGTTTCTATTGTCACAGGCTTCTTAAAATCAATACCGGCCAGATGGGAGTCAATTCTATTAGGCTTTATTGTTGAATTCTTTTCGTAGAATTCCCTGGCAAAATTTCTTCTCTCATTGCGAACAGCACGTCTAAATGCTTTAGCGTCATCGACTGACATTCCACGCTTAACCAAGCCTTTAATAGATACATCAACGTTTTTGCCGATATATCTCTTTGCCATCTTCGCAATATTCTTCCCTTTTTTTGCAATCTTTACTCCAGCAGCTACATCCCCTATGATGGGAACAGCTGCAACAACAGACAAGCCAGCATCTGACCAGTTCCCCCTGAGTGCAGAGATTGCTGCATTAAGTAAGTCAGGAACGGCGCCAACGCCAGGAGCAAAACCTGCTGCATCAAGAGTTAGTTGGATACCATCAAGTACTGAATTAGCATCAAGAGTTGAATCATCTTTGTCGTTGCTTGATTGACTTTGGGAATAGCTGTCTTTAGATTTCTTGGTGGTGTCTGCTGGGCCCGTCGGAATTTGGCCGTCGGTAACAAGGCTGATGGTGCCGCCCCACATACATTGGCAGGTGCTGGTTTTGAGCAAAGCTGGGTCGCCCTTGACAATGTAGTCATTCTTGCCATTCATCCATGGGAATGGCGTATTATGCATGCATGGCATCGGAGTGAGATGACCATGATGTGCTGCTGTAGCTGATGCAGTCGCAGGAAAACCTAATGAGCGGCAGCGGCCAAATGGTGCCAGGTTGACCATTGACAAGTGGTCACTGATGTTGGCCATTGGCTGACCAGTGAGAAACACCGTTCGTATGGGGAGCACCGTTAACCTTGCGGTGCTGGTGCCCATCGTGCACTTCATCGTTGCTCCCGAGCAAACGTAAGAATCAGCCATTGTGTTCTTAGACTATTGTACCTTGACTATGCCGGACTTGATGTCTATACGAGAGCCAGAGTTGATGGCTAACGCATCACCTGCCTTGATGTGATGAGTAGTGGAATACTCAAGCAGGTCTTTATCAGCCTCGGTGCGGATGTTTTCAGCGTTCAATTGCAGCTTATGGGCGATTTGCTCATCCTTATTGTCGCCAATATTGATAAATTGGTTTTCGCTGACGTTGAGAGAATCGTTTCGGTCGATATTGGCATCGCGGTCGTTGCCCGCATGCTCGCGAATGTTGTTGTCGGCGGTGCGTTGCTGATCATGACCCGCCTCAAGGTACATATCATTTCCTGCTGTCTCACTAATGTCGTGACCTGCCGTTGCAGTGATATCGTGCCCTGCTTGCATGATGATGTCGTTCTTGGCATAGAGCTCGATGTTTCCCGTTGACTCCAGCTTGATGAGTTTCTTGTCGGTTGAGAACGTTAGGATGTAGTTCTCTTTCTTGTTGTCATAAATGCGGATGTAGCCATCTTTGCCCTCGTCGTGAATCTCAATGGTGTGGCCGTTGCGAGTGCGGATAGCCTTAATCTGGTTGCTACTGTTGTTGCCAGGCAACCACAGGCCATCGGGATTCCCTACACCATTATATAATGTGCCTTTGATGTAAGGACGTTCAGCGTTTCCACCTTCAAAATCAATCATCACTTCCTCGCCTTTCTCGGGAATAAAGCTGAACCCTTTTTCGCCTCCAGCATAAGGCTGTGCAATTCGCAGCCACGGAGTCCACATATTCGCATCAAGTTGTGCTTGCCAATCAAACTGAACACGCACTCGCCCCAAGTTGTTTGGGTCCTCATTATCCATCACCTTAGCACGGCACGATGGAGCGATGGGATAAATATCGCTATTGGTATATGGTGGATAGTCACACTCCGAGGGAATTCCTGTAAAAAAGTTCTGATAAACCTTATCGGCAGTGAAATAATGGGTCAGATTGGTAATCAGAATCTCATCTTGATCAACAGGGCTCTTGGTGTTAAAGACCGGATTTGTGATGAAATTATCAACAACAATGAGTGTCGCACCAATTTTTATTTTTGAGCAATAAGTTGTGCCTGAATAGGTCAACATACCAGCCTTGATACCACGAGCCTGTGTCTTGGTGGATACATTCAAGACCGTTTCTCGTCCATCTTCATCAGCAAAGCCACCAGAATGCAGATTCTGTAATGTTTCTTTGGAATACAACGATTCTGACATTTCAAACACCTTTTCACTCAATTCGTTGTATTCTTTTCTTGCTTCGTCAATCCCATCTTTTTGGGTCGCATCGTATGCGTTATAGGACGAAGAAAGATGATTAAACTTCACATGCTGAGTCTTTAAGTCCACACTATAGGAAGGAATGTCAATACTGGGATAAGAAAGCCTTACAGAATCCTTCTTGTTAAGATTGCCGAACACTAATTGCGTACCATCATTATACAGCCATTCTCCATACCTGCGTGCTAACCGCTGCAAGAATTGGAAATTGGTCTCATTGTATTGCACACAATAGGGGATAGCATTTGTGAACCTGGCATCAACATGAGTTTCCAGATGGCCACTATATTCACCAGTGACATCATTCACAATATCATTAAGCGTCTTTTGCTCAAATGATTTACAGGCTGCATCATCGTCCAGTAGTGCATCCCAACTTAACGCCTCCACTTGAATACTGTAACTACTATTATCTCGTGTCGCTGATGCCGAGGCTATAAAGCCTTTGAATTCAATATCAGCAATTGTATCTCCGCCACTATTCAAGGACTCACTCTCGATACTCACAGTCTCGAGAGAGACTGTAATCTGTTTTCCGATGATTTGTCCGCACACTTCAAACCGAGGCTCATTGATGCCTTCCTCGGGAAGTGCTTTGTGCATACTGAATGACAGTGTGTTATGCGTTAACAGACTCTGATTGAGCGTAAAATTGTCCATGTGGTAACGGACACCCTCGATATCAATGTCAAACGCATTTGAGGTTGTGCCTTCAATAGCGATAGATATGTTCTTTACAGAAATAGACATGGGCTAAACGGTCCATTCGTTAGTGAATTCAGCTTTGGCAAGAGAGCCGATCTTAATCCTTTCGGCACTGACAGTAACTGTTGTGTACATCAGTTTACTGTCATTATCATTGAAATAATCCTTGAGGTTAACGCAATAAGCATTCTCAAAAGAGACGGTCTTGATACTACGGTTGTTCTGGTTCGTAAATACAACGAATTTGAATGTACCGTTTTTCACCTCAGTCTTGTTGAACATCCATTTGTAGAAGAACAAGTCATCGTCACTCGACGAAGGCATCACAAATGTAATGGTACCGCCCTTGGGACGAGATACAGGTTTGCCCGTATCATCTATTGATTGGTTGAACTCATAGGCACATTCAACCACATTATAATTTCGCCCACCGATGCTGAGGCTTCCTTGAATTGCCATAGTTGATAAAATGATTATGCTTGAATGCCTGGGTACCACCTGCAATAAAGAGGTGATACCCCTGCATTAAGCCTTGGAATGGTTCTGGGTTAACATTAATTGTCAATCGTCCAGCGATTGTTGTGGCGAGCGTTACCAACCTGGATCTCCTTTGCAGAAATAGTAAACTCCTCATACTGGAGCAGAGAGTTTGTCGAGTCATAGGTCTCAGCATACTCTACTACATAGCCCTCCTTGAACGAGAGGTGCTTCATCTCACCACCCTGACGGTTGGGGAAAGAAATGGTGCCGCTCTTGCTCATGTAGGTGTCGATCATCCACTCAAGCAGCTCAGTGTTGCCATCATCATTGGATTTCACCTTGATGTAGATCTTGCCACCACGGGTCGTGCCGGTGGGCTGACCTTCAACGTCGGTCTGCTGATTGAGTTCATACCTTACGAATAACACTTCGCGTTCCTGAATGCCATCGGCATTGATTGTAGCTGTTCTTGTAGCCATAAATAAAACGAATTAATTAAATGAAAAAAATTATATTGATTAACACAATTGATTACGTCACATTCTGATCCCATTCAACTCCTGCAGTGCCATTGTGGCCAGTGAGTTCAATGAAGAAATTCTTTGCGGCAAAGAAGGGTTTCAGTTCCACTTGAATTGAGATATCCTTAGTCTTGGGATCTTGGTTGATGCCCTTGAGATTGTAGTTCTCAATAAGCTTACCGGGACCCTTGTAATCACTCAGGAAATCATGGATGGCCTGTTGCAACTCTGCTTTAACCTGTGAATTCCAATTGATGAAAGCCTCATCATTAAAGAAATTCTGGAAAACCTTGCCAATCCAGTCAAATGTGCGAACTATGGGATATTCCTGCAATCCGATAGTGGCACCATTATATAGAGAACGGTTGGAGAAAGCCATTGTGCGGCCATCTTCTTCAACCATAGGAATAACACCTTGGTCAATGAGTGCTGCAATCTCACTCTTGCGAAGGTCAAGTCGAGCGCCCTTTACGTTACTCAATGTACCATACTTTTTACCTGCTGAACCTTGAGCAATAACCGTCTCCTCGGTGTTGGTCATACGGCCCGCAAGCGCAGCTGATGCTGGCAAATAGATATCATCATCCTCACCTGCCAACTCAGATTTCTTACGTCCCAAGATGTAGTTGCAAGCCATGACAATGTTTGCCAACTGTGCGTCCTGACCTTGCAAATTAGCATCATCCAGCTCATCTTTGAGCATGGTAAAGTTCAGGCTGTCCTTGAAGTCAGTTAGCATGATAACCTTATTGCGATAAGCCGTATCTGCCCACATCCTGACTGTCGTGGCATCTCCAAGATAACCGGGAACAACCAGCAAGCTATAATTGTTCTTGAGACTCAAACGATCGTAATATCTCTCAAGCTCTTCACGTATAGCCTTGGTGTCATCGGAGTCATGGTATTCCAATTCGTCCTTATTGACATTCATCAAGGTCAAGCAGTCAATCTTACCTTGTCCTGCATTGGCAAAGAATGAATCCAATGCACGATAAGTAATTTCAAGCTTCTTGATGTCTTCGTGGATGTTAAATAGATTATCTTTCAGATTGCGCTCAGTTTTATCTCGTCTTGCACTGCAAGCCTCAATAATCTGCATCGGATCACTGCTTCCACCTTCAAGGATGGAAACCCATAATTCCAACTCATTTTTCAGCTTTTTGCGAGACTCTGCATAAGCAGCGTCACTCAGAAAAATATTCTTTACCGCCTTACGACGTGGATCCATGTTCTCAACGCCTTTAATCAAGCCTTTGAGCAACTGGAATCCACCAAACTTATTCAAACCGCCAAGGCTATCTTGCAGCAACTCGGATGGATTCTCGATTTTTTCTCTCTCCTTGAGCTGCGGTCCATCGGCGATGGGAGCTTTTTTCATTTCTTCGTCAGCCATATCATTCAATGATTTTGGTTAATAATGATTATTCAGCGTCTTCAATTTCCGCCAGCAGCGCCTTTAAGGCATTTGCAAGGTTTCCTCTTGCAGCCTCGTCCTTGAGCGTATTGCGCAAGGTTTTATTCTTTTCAAGCTGGCGAATCACAGAATTTAGAGCATCTATCTTGCCTTTTGCTTCACTCAAAAGTTCACTCTGCTCAATCAAGCTCTCATCCTCAAAGTCCTTGATGGATTTGAAATCAAAGCTCTCATACACAGCACCACCTTCTTCTGTTTCAAGAGCAACACCGTTTTTACTCGGCTGGTAGTGCTCAAATACTTCGTTCATGTTCTTGGGCTTAAAGCCCTCTCGATCTTCATCCGTGTTTGGCGCTTCATCTGTAAACTGGTCGGCATATAACGTCTTGTTCTGCGGGAACTCGATAATGCCATCCTCAGCGTTAGCATCCAAAACCTTGGTGATAACAGTTTTTCTTGCCATAATTTTAGCTATTACATTGATTAATAATATGTTGATTTATTTGTTTTCTTCCTTATCAGAATCATCTGGAGTATCAATGTCCCACATGATTTGCTTGTTTTCGTCATCATATTTCATGGTAACGATATCACCGGGTTCAATATCCCCTGATATGATAAGCTTTGATAATGGGCGCCTGATTTCTTTTCGAATAATGCCAAGAATCGGACGGGCGCCGTAGTGGGCATTGAAACCGACCTGGGTCACATACTTTCTTGCCGTCTCATCGATCACAAGCTCAATATTCTGCTCATGCAATGTCTTTAATAGATTCTTGATATGAATATCAAAAATTCTATCAATCATTTCAGTCGTAATGGGCGAGAATGGAACAATCTCGGTGAGGCGAGCTAAGAACTCAGGCCGGAATTGACCTTGCATGACTTCCAGCAATTGGTCGTGTGTAGGCACCTTGTTCTCACCAAATGACTTGAAGATGTAGTCGCTACCGATATTTGATGTGAAAATGATTAGTGAATTAGAGAAATCGCCGACACGTCCGAGTCGATCGTGGAGTTTACCCTCATCAAGGATTTGCAAGAACAAATCAAATACCGAGCGGTGGGCTTTCTCGATTTCGTCAAATAGAACTACAGAGTATGGGTGCTGACGGATCTGGTTAACAAGCAGACCGCCTTCTTCATATCCCACATATCCCGGAGGTGCACCATACAACAGAGCTACAGAATGCTCCTCCTTATATTCTGACATATCAAAACGCAGAATAGATGTTTCATCATTGAACAGGAATTCTGCAAGAGACTTTGCCAACTCGGTCTTTCCTGTACCCGTCGGGCCCAGGAAGAAGAAGGAGCCCATCGGCTGACCCTTTTTGTTCAATCCAGAACGGGACTCATAGATAGCATCCAGAATACTTTTGATGGCGTGATTCTGTCCAACAACGCGTTTATGGAGAATTTCCTCGGCATTGGATAATTTCTCACGCTCCTCTGACTGAATATTGCCCATTGGGATACCTGTCATCTTAGATACCACATCTCGTACAGCATCTTTGTAAAGCTTATTCTGTTGACCTGTCCCATCATTGGTCAACTTTGCCATCTCATTTGCTATTTTTACTGATGACATGGCACGGTCAAGAAGATCAAGAGCCGAAGATGGCAGATGTCGATCGGGAAGATAACGCTTGGCCAGTCGTACAATCTCAGTACAAACATCGTCTTCAATTGGAAGATGATGGAACTCCTCATAACCACCTCTCTTTGTTTGAAGAATCTCAACCGCCTGATCCTCTGTCGGCTCTTCTAATGAGATTTTCTCAAAGAAAGCTGTCAATTCCTTATCCTTTTCAATGTTCTTTGTATAACCGTCAATTGTAGCCGTACATATTACCTGGAGTTGGTTCTTAGACAAGAGCTTTTTCAAACCAGGAAGAATGCCATTAAGCGTTGATTGTTGATCTTCAACGCGATGGAAATTCTCAATGACAAGAAGTGGTTGCGCCAAATCCAAGAGGTTCTCTGCAACTTTCTTGAAACGGTCTTCAATCTCTCCCTTGTACGTGACACCTTGACTAAGAGCAATCAAATCTAATTCAAACGGCTGAAGTGAAATGAGAGACTCTGGAACTTCCTTATTATTCAGGCGCTGTATGATAGCATCTATCAGACTTGTTTTACCCACCCCCGTTTCACCAATAATCAAAACGTTTGCTCGATCCTTGCGAGCAAGCACTTCCACTATTGACAGAATCTCATTGTCAAATCCAACTACTTGATTATTGTCTGCTTGGTCAAGCATTGGGACACAATACTCGCTATTGACGCCAACACCCGATTTTGATGCATCTATGCCATTGGCAACAATCTTATTGAGAGATTTTGAAGACGTTGTCTTTATCGTGCTGATGACCTTGTCGGCTTTTAACGGTAAAGTCTTCAATTCTTCAAAAGAGAAACCAATTCCCGGAGTTACAAGAGAAGCTAAAAGGCAAATGGTATTCAGCTCTGGTAAACCAAGTTTCTCACTGATATTTTGAGCTTCTTTTACGACCATCTGCGATGCATGAGAGAGTTGAACACCCTTCATTGGATATGGAGACTTCTCGCATTGCATCATTCGCATATCCGCCCAATCTACAAAATAGTAGTAATCTTCATCGAGAGTATCTTCGATATAATTAACCAGACCAGCATTCTTGTGAAGCAATGCTCGGAATAAATGTGCCGGTTCAATTTTCGGCGAATGATTGTCATTCGCAAAAGATTCTGCAAGATGAAGATAGTCAAAAGGCAGAGACATTAATAATTGCGTGTACTTATCCATCTCGGTTATCTTGTTTTAGTTTCAATTCTCTATAAGCGAGAGACAGTTTGCTGGTACAAATGTGATAGCAACAGCTGCTATACCTTCAATCTGAACAACCACGTGTTTGTTCCTCTTGATCCTTTTAATGACACCCTCGACTCCAGCAAAATAGCCCTCGGTGATTTCAACGCGTTTACCAATCTTATTAATGAAATCACTATTATCAAGAACAAAATATTGATCGTCTGGAGAAGAGGCCACTTTTATGAAATCACTCATCTGTTTATCAGGAACATGGATGATCTCATGTTGGCCATTGATCAATGATTTTTTTGTGATATATCTCATCGGTTCAAATCCCGCCATGCTCATTTTTAAACCTGTAAGTGTTTCTTGTGAACTTCTTACAAAGATCAAGTTGCGTATAGCAGGTACTAATTTCCTCTTTTTCCCATTCCTAGTGTTAACATAATCATTTCTCATGGGAACGAAATTCTCTATGTTCAGATCATCAAGCAGCCCTTTAATCTTCAGCTCCCGATTATATGTAACGCGCATCGGGAACCAATGAATTTCGTTTCTAAAAAATTGCGTTGATGAGACTTGCATCATGATTCCATGACAATAGAGAGGGACACCATGCTAAATTAGCATAGCGCCGCATAATGATCTATAACCACACAAACTCTCCATTTTTCTGTGCTGATTTCCAGCGACATAGATGAATAGTTTATTGCAATCTCTCTGTAAGAGATGTATCACTTTTTCGAATGCTGTTTTTTCCCTTGATTTCTAAGCTAAAAGGTACAGAGTCAAAAATAACTTGAGTATATTAATTCGATGTAAAAAGATATTATACGTTATTATTTTTAACGTAAAAGAGTTGACAATTGCAATAATTTAGTTATCTTTGCCGTATCGGTACATCTCTTACAGAGAGAAGTATTATACTATTCAGCCCCCTTCACAATTTTAATGATTCTCTTATTTGCTCCGTCAATAATCGAATCATTCAATGACGCTAAATAAATTTGGGTAGTCTTAATCGAAGAATGTCCCATGCCTTCACTTATGACAGTTATCGGTATATTGTTATTCTTCGCAATGCTTGCCCAACTATGACGTGCGACGTACATGGTCAACGCAGGCTTGATGTCCAATAATGACGATAGCCTTTTCAACTGTTTGTTAATCCAATGTGAGAAATTTTGATACTGCTTTCGATTATCTTCTTCCCCCTTGATAATTGGAAGAAGATAATGATTGCATTGTGCCTGATATTTTTTCACTATTGATTTCATACAGTCTTCCCATTTTATTCGTAGTTCACATCCTGTTTTGCGCCGTTTGTAAATCAGATACCCATCCTTCAGGTTTTCTCGTCTGAGATAGGCTATGTCTATAAACGCCATCCCACGAGTGTAGAAACTAAACATGAATACATCTCTAGCAAAATCGAGTGCCGGATATTGTGCTAGATCAATAGCTATGATTTTCCGAATATCTTTGGCACTCACTGCCCGTTTCTTTGTTTCAGCGATTCCTGTATAAACATTACAAAAAGGCCTTGCTTGCTCAACAAGACCATTTTCAACTGCTTGATTGTAAACAGAACGTAATACTCGCATATAAAACGAAGTTGTGTTCTTTGTTAAACCAGTGCTTCTTAAATGTTCTTCATAACTCTTGATTAGACTGGAATCCAAACGATTAAGCGAGACATCATGAACACGCAAGAATCTCATGAAACTATTCAATGTCGTCGAATAGGTCGCTGCAGTACCATACTTCCCATGGTTCTCGAGTCTCTTTATCCGTTCACGCATGAATGCAATGAACGATCTATTTGGGTTTTGTATCTCAAATAGACGAACAATATCATCTGCTGTAAAAGTCCCTGACTCCATCACTAATCTGCTGATGATCTGGTAAATGCTTCGTATGTCCCACTGAATGCTCTCTTCTGCTTGTTCCAGCTCCTCCTTGCGATCAGGACTACAGTTAGCTTTGATGATAGCTGATGACCGATCATTCCACTCATTAGGGAAGATTTCAACTGATGACATGATGGTTTTTGAAAGACCCCGATGATTGATTCTGTAAATAATGCGCCCCTTCTTTGAGATATCAGACGCTTGTTTTAATTTGATTTTAATTGATGTCATGACTTGATTGATTTGTTTGTACTATATAGTCATGTAAAAATAATGTGCAGCTCTCATTGTTCATTAATATTACTGCAAGGTAGATGTCTATTCTGTTCTTCTTTGATTTATCTGCTATACTTGTCGGGAGAGGAATTGAGGTAGGCTACTGCCATTGTGTTTTATATTTGTGAGATTGCTTTGGCGACTATGCTTTCGTTCGGCAATGGAAAACAAGTCCACCCTTGCTTTTAACTCCTCGAATTTTGTCACTTGGTTTCGCTAGTATTTAGCTTTTTTTTACTGTAAAGATAGCAGGCATCGAGTAGCATACCGCTTGTGAATTCAAGCAGGATGTCGAAATATTTGATTACTGCATAGAGCATACTTTCCAATTATTGCCATGTTTCAAACTGTTTCATGTACATTTCAACGTCGATTTCCTTGCAGCTGATTCTGAGAATTTCTAACGTGCCAAGCAAATTATTCTGCGGTCGATACGCCAACTGTCTAAAAAAATGTGTACCCTTATAAGTGTATTAGCATAGATTAATAGCCATTATGACAATAGACGAAGTTAAAGCTCTGATTAAAGGCGATGAAACTCGTACGCTGAAACTGAAGAAGACCACGGACGAACTGAAAGACGGTGATGATAAAGATGTAAAACCTACTGAAGAAGAAATACTGGAAATTCCAGCGGAAGCACTCCGCGAGGCATTAACAAACGCTCTTTGTCATCGCCTTTTCCACAATACGAGTAGTTCTGTTGGAATCGCCATATATGACGATCGCGTGGAGATAGAGAATACTGGCCATCTGCCCGATGAACTGCCCGTTGAAACTATTAAGCTTTCTCACCATTCATACCCGCCAAACCCCATCATTGCGGATGTGCTGTTCAAAACCACGTTTTTAGAGAATTGGGGCAGTGGTGTAGGTCGTATGATAGATGCATGCCGTGAAGCAAACCTCGCTGAACCAGAGTTCAATCAAAACGCCACATTCGTATGGGTCACATTTAAGCGAGCAACCATACAACCACGCAAGTTCACCATACAACCACAAAAGAACAAGCGAAAAATAAGCGTTTGAAAAAATTCTTACTGGCCATAGGCGAGAATGGTGCGAATCTAAAATCATTGATGAAAGGCATGAATCTTCGTAATATACCAAGCTTTGTAAACACCTACATAACACCGAATTTGGCCGAAGGTTACATTGCGATGCTCTATCCAGAGGTACCTAACCACCCAATGCAATCATACTATCTGACCAACAAAGGAAGAGAACTTTTGAAAAAGTTATAAGCCAAAGTTTTGGAAGATGACTAGATAGTATCATAAAACGACTGCAGTTGCCAGTTGAATTCGCGGGGGTTTAAAGAAAATTAAAAATGTTAAATCTTCATTATCTTCCCCGTCTTTAGAATCTGTGTAATCACTTTTCTATCGTTTTAATCAGAACTAACTGACAAACAATAAGTTGCAAATACGAAGGATGTAAAGGGTTGTCTAGCATTTTCATCCCAGACTCGTTAACACTAATAGAGAATGATGCTTATTATGGATGTGGAGGTTTGAGGAGTATTGTCGTGAGTAAAAACAATCCAATATACGATTCTCGAGATAATTGCAATGCTATTATTGACACACATACAAACACTCTTTTATTGGGGTGTGTTAACACAAATATACCCCATAATATTACATATATCGGAAATAATGCTTTTTACGGATTTGACAACTTAACCAGTATAACAATCCCAGATTCAGTGAAATCGATTGGTGATGGGGCATTTCAGGGCTGTAGTGGAATAACTAGTATTGCACTGCCCGAATCTGTCTCCCACATTGGCAATGAAGCATTTCAATTTTGTATCAAAATAAAGAGTTTATTCATACCTGAGTGTGTTATTCATATTGGTCATAATGCATTTTTAGGCTGTGATGGTTTGATAAGTATTAAAGTGAGTAAAAATAATCCAATATACGATTCCCGAGATAATTGTAATGCCATTATTCACACAAAAACAAATACTCTTATTACGGGGTGTTCAAACACAACTATTCCTGATTCAATAACACAGATAGGAGACTTTGCATTATGTGGAAATGATGGCTTGACAAATATCTCCATTCCCTGTTCGGTCACATATATAGGCGATTGTGCATTCGCTGAGTGTAGTAATTTGACAGACATCACTATTCCAAATTCAGTAACACACATTGGTGATGGTGCATTCGCTGACTGCGATAGTTTGATGAGCATCACGATTCCCAAAGGCAGCACAAATAGATTTAAACAATTAATAACTAATGAAAGCATCCATAGGTTACTTGTTGAAAAGTAGAATAGATTATGCCTCTTTATAGTTTGAGATATATGTTTTATCTTTGCATTTAGTTTTGGAGGAATCACTTATGAACTATCCTTTAATATCCGAATACGTTGAGGCTATCAAGTTGGCAGAGGAAAATCTAGATCAGCTATCATATCTTCGTCCGGTGCTTAATGATGAAGGGCGGCCCGTTATGAGCAGCGGTAACTTTGCTGTGGTCTTTAAGATGAAGGATGAGCGAAACGGAAAGTTCCATGCCCTGAAGTGCTTTATCAAAGACCAAGAAGGTCGTGATGAGGCTTATAAACTCATAGCTGATGAACTAGAGTATGTTTCTTCGGATTTCATCACACCTATCAAGTATCTTGAAAAGGAATTGTTCGTTGACACGAACAATAGTGATGTTAGCGATTTTCCTGTGTTGTTGATGGATTGGGTGGAAGGCGTAACTCTTGACAAGTATATCCGTGAGCATCTGCATGACCAATATGCTCTGCATCTCATCACATTCCAGTTTTGCCGCCTTGCTTCATGGCTCATGGCGCAACCTTTCGCTCACGGAGATCTCAAGCCGGACAACATCTTGGTAAAGGAGGACGGATCACTTGTATTGGTAGACTACGATGGATTGTTTGTTCCTGCCATGAAGGGGCAGAAAGCTCGAGAAATAGGATCTTCAGACTATCGGCACCCTCTTCGCACCTCAGATGACTTCAATGAGCATATTGATGACTTTTCGTTAGCTACCATTGCCATGCAGCTCTATGCTATAGCGCTTAAACCAGACCTATTTACCGCGACCTATGGCGATACCCTTCTACTAACCGAGGCCGATTATCGCGCCCTAAGCAAGTGCCAGGTCATGTCTAATCTGCTCACTTTGGTCAGCGATACTGAATTTGCAAAGCTACTCGGTCTCTTCTTTATGGCCTTTTCAGAAAACACACTCTCGAATATCTCATTCCGAGCCTTCAATATCAATAAGCCTTCAAAACAAACTACCGCTAAGCAACTTTCAACTGAAGAATCCCGCAAAGATAACGCTAGCAGAACGATAGTTAAACTTAGAAAAAGAAAATCAATTAACGAGAAAATACAGTCATTATTCGAAGACGGCATCGTTCTAAATATATTTGACGAGCTTTTATCGACAAAAGCATCAAATGATGAAATTGCCACTGGTGTTAAGGATGAATTTGGTGCGATTTATAGTGCTGACGGGAAAAAGTTATTATGTGGACCGAAACAAAGCCTAACGACTTATAATATCAAGCCTGGTACTCAGATAATATGTGATGATTCATTCAGCATTGGAGATGCTTCTAATAGAGAAGATGATTATTGTTCTTTGACAAACATCAGCATTCCTGATTCATTAACGCATATTGGAGACGAGGCGTTTTTAAACTGCACAAATTTGAAAAGCATAATCCTTCCGGACTCAGTTACTTACATAGGAAAAGGGGCATTCCGAGGCTGCTATAATCTGTCACACATTACTATTCCCAATGCAGTAACCAATATTGGAGACAAAGCATTCTATGGTTGTAGTGGTTTAAATCGTATTCAAGTAAGCAATAACAACAAAGTATATGATTCTCGAGAGAATTGTAATGCAATTATTCACACAGTAAACAATACACTTATATTGGGTTGTTCTAAAACTGTCATACCTGATTCGGTTATAACTATCGGAAACGGTGCTTTTTCTGAATGTAGTGGTTTGGCCAATATCACTATCCCCAACTCTGTCACACATATCGGAGACCATGCATTTTTGAAGTGCAAGAGATTGATGAAAATAACTATTCCTAACTCGGTGACATATATTGGTGATTGGGCATTTTCTTATTGCTATCGCATGACAAGTATTACTATACCAGACTCGGTAATACATATCGGAGATGCAGCATTTTATTGGTGCAACGGTTTGACTAACATCACAATACCCTGCTCAATAACAAGTATCGGAAATAGAACATTCAAACACTGCGAACGCTTGACCTCTATTGTTATTCCTTACGGGGTAATAAATATTGGAAATGAAGCTTTTTCTTATTGTAAGCATTTGACTAATATCGTTATTCCTGGTTCTGCTATTCATATTGGAGACGGAGCATTTTCCGAATGTAGTGGCTTGACAAACATCACTATCCCCGATTCTGTAACGCATATTGGAAATAGCGCTTTTTTTTCGTGTTGGAAATTGAATAAAGTAACTATCCATGGCTCAGTGACTCATATCGGTGTTCATACGTTTTTCGGTTGCAATACTCTTGCTGAAATCCACATACCAGCAGGCAGCTATGACAAATATAAAGAGCTTTTACCTAATTTCAAAGACATATTAGTTGAACCGCCTTTTTGATACAATTGAATATGATAATTATAGAAACAAAACGGAAAAAGCCAGAGAATATTCTCAAGCGATATCCTGGAGCGATATTGGCAGACGTGACTAGTAAAGCGACTGATGGGCTTGTCAAGTTGAGCCCGTTCTATCCTCATGGGGACATCCCGGTGCCTTTTAGCGAGGGTTATACAGCGACTTGTGTTGAGGCGATTTGGCAGGGGTTGAAGGTGTTTGAGCATTGTGACGTTGACATTTCGTTGTTCTGCAATAACACGATGAAGGGATTGAAACGTACCGTTCGTAAGTATGGAGCACCACTGGGTCACCGGAAAGGTGTTCATGGGACTGAATTGCTAGGCTATATTGAAGCTCGCAAGCAGATTTATATCCCCACCTACAAGTGGATGCTAGAAAACAAGGTGCAAGATATTATCGAGCGACTGCGTGAAGCCAGTAAAACCAAGACTATCGTGCTGCTAGATTACGACACCAATGCGGATGTGGAGAATCCTCGCAAGCCGTTGTCTCATGCCTCACTAATTAAGGCTTATGTTGAGGGTATCTATCCTTACAATGACGATGATCAGAAACCTCGAGAGCCGATACAATTAACAATATTCTAACAACAACTAAAAGAACACGATATTATGAGCAGAAGAAGTAATTGGCAGGAGTTCCAAGACATATTGGACGACAATGGCATAGATACGTTGTACCACTTTACTGACCGTGACAATCTGGAGAGTATTATCCAGAACGGTGGGTTGTATTCCTGGGCAGATTGCAAGGAAAAGGGCATTAAGATACCCAAGCCCGGTGGTGGAGATCTTTCCCGCAGTCTGGATACCCGGGGTGGCCTCCAGCGTTATGTTCGCGTTAGTTTTACTGAGCAGCATCCCATGATGTACGTAGCGATGAATGAGGGCCGCATCAGCAACCCTGTGATACTTGAGATTGACCCAGCCATACTCTATGAAGAAGGCACAAAGTTCTCCAACATGAACGCCACTCGGAATGGGGCACATGTGGGAGGCACACTCGCAGACTTCAAACGTATCCATTTTGATGCAGTAAAAGCCCGCCGTCATTTTGACCTCGACGATGATGAACGTCCTTACTTCCAGGCTGAGGTACTTGTCAAGAATTTCATTCCGCTCAAGTATATTACCAATATTGATCACTTCGGTATTCCTATCCCAGCACAACGACAGGCTATTCAGCCGGCACCCAGGACTACAGCCCAATCCGCTCCAATATCTGTTCAGCCCGTTAACCTGCAGGCGAAGGACGCATACACGGCACAGATTACTAGAAACACTCCAACGGCGTTCATATTCTTGATTGATCAATCTGTATCTATGAAACGAATTACCACGTTGATGGGCGAGGAAATGACTCTTGCCGAGGCCGTGGCCCGTATCGTAAACAATCAGATTAATGAATTGGTATTAAGGTGCATCAAGACCAACGAAGTACGTCATTATTATGATATAGCAGTTATCGGTTATGGTCATGAAGTCTATAGTGGCTGGAATGGAGCGCTTAGCGGACGTTTCTTTGTTTCACCCGAGGAAATCAAAAACAATCCTTTTAAAAGAATTGTGACACGTGAAGAGGTACGCACCCGCAAAGGCACTTCGGTGAAGGAAGTAGAAAAGGTCCAATGGATTGAAGCCAGATGTGATGGTCATTGGACACACATGCATCAAGCATTTGAAAAAGCCAAGGATCTGCTCTCTGATTGGATGATAGATCATCATGAGAAAGATTGCTACCCGCCTACAATCATCAACATTACCGACGGGCAATTCAACCACACAACAGTTGAACATATGCAGCAAGAAGCCAACGAGCTCAAGTCCATGTTCACCAATGATGGAAATGTGCTGCTATTTAATATCCATATCGTTCCTGGAAAAGATAACAGGGTTGTATTCCCGATGGCAAAAAGCGAGTTAAGAGGCAACCAATATGGAGGAATTCTTTATGACCTATCCAGTCTGCTACCTTTACGTTACAATCAGGATATTGCCCGTGTTCGTGATGATAATGATCCAAACGTCCGTCACACTGCTATGGCTGTGAATGCTGACATGTCTACTCTTATCCAGCTAATGGACATCGGAACGCCCACCAATATCAGTCAGAACAAATGAAAGCCAAAGGAGTAAGTATAGCAAAATTTGAAGAAGGTGTATTCAATGAGGATGCCGTCTTTTACTCGCCCAGTCTTATAGCCGTTTCTGATGGTGCCGGTGGTGGAGGCGTATTCGCAGAAAAATGGTCTCAATACCTGGTGGACAAATTGCCTCCATTACCCATCACATCTTTTGAAGAGTTGGACTCTTGGATTGACAGCATTTGGGAACAATTCTATAATGATTGCGAATCCAAGGCAAAAGAGCAACAAGATGGATTATTCCTAAAGAAGTTTTACGATGAAGGCTCTTTTGCGACTTTGGCTGCACTATGGCCATGTGATGATGAGATGCGTTGGATGACATACGGAGACAGCGTTGTGTTCATGTATAATACCAAGACAGACAAACTCGATTATTCATTTCCTCATCTGTCTGATTTTGCAAAACCACCATTCCTCATTAACTGTAAGGATCCTTTAGCGCCAGAGGGCTTTACAACCGGCACATTCCCGTTTGATAAAGATTGCATCTACTTTGTTGCAAGCGATACCCTGTCTCATTACATCATGATGATGTATATGACGGTTCACCGTGATGATTTCAAACAAGAATTGGAGGGCGCCATTGAGGCTCATAACAAGAACAGTAATCTAGTTAAGAAAGCGTTGGCTTCCAAGCAGACCAATTTCAAGAAAGTTATTACAAAGCTTGTTAATTGTGCTAATCATCCGGGGAACGTCAAGAAACACATCGAGTCTCTCATCCGTAAAGGACTTATTGCCCATGATGACTATACCATTGCTGTCTTGAAAATGAAATAAGATAAATCAATAGAATGAAAGGAGCGAGAGTTTGACTTTTGCTCCTCGTTTTTTATAAAAAACGGTTCACACTGTTACATTTTGAATGCTTCTTCTAATTCGTCTTGAATCTAAAAAACATTATGATGAGTGTTTACCTTCTGCCCTGAATTGACATAAAGGGATAAACAATTTGTTTAACAAACAATGATAAGGTCATGAAAAAAGCGTTGAAGATTTTATTATTTGCCTTGGTGATGGTTGCCGTTTATTACTTTACCTGGACTCCGTCGACCAAGGGCATTTCAGAGAAGGCGAGGATTGCTGTTGAGAGATCTGAGGCTTGCACCCATCCCAACAACGATTTCACTCACGTCATCCATTTCCCAAAGGCGTGGAAGAAGGATTACACAGGCACTGTCGGCAAGTATCCACAAACATGCATGAACACTGTCTCGGCTTTCTACAGCCCTGAGGCTAATTGGGCTCAGTGCATCTATTTTGTGAACCACCACAAGAAATTGGGCTTCAAGGAGACCGCCAATCCCAAACCTGGTGACCTAGTCGTTTTCTTCGATAGAAATCATGAGGCCCATCACACAGGGCTATACGTGGGCAAGTCACTATTCGGCCCCCTCATGAATCACTCTGATGGTGGTAGAAAGCCCCACAACTACCAAAAGCACTTACCCATCAAGTTGTATATGAAAGCCAGTAAGAATTTCATCGATTACAAGTACTACACCTACGTGGGTTGACGAAATTTGTTTACCTTTGTCATTGCATCGTATAAAGATAAACCTATTAATCCCATTGCCTATGCTGAAGAGGATATATAATGCTATCTGTCGGCTCGACCTCAGTCTCCTGGGGAGCAAGCTGCACCTGCAGGGTAATGGGCCAAAGGAGGTCAGTTATGTCCTCCCCGATGGTAATGTCCCGCAACTCTATCCGTTGATGCTTGCACCTCAACAGGGTACTGCCATCATTATGCCCCAGCAGGGGAAGAACTGCAAGAAAGGACCGGGCGAGCAGTGGTTAGCTTTGTGGATTTGGAGCCACAGGCTCAAAGGTTTCTACGATAATCTGACGCTTACATCCAGGGGGCACCGCTATGAGCCCGACTTAGCCTATATTGATGAGCAACGAGGAATATACATCGACATTGAAAACGATGAGCCTTACACGTTAGGGAAACGCACCCCAACCCACTACCTGGGCAAAGATGATCAGCGCAACGAGAACATTACTGCCGCTGGGTGGATTGTGCTGCGCTTCAGCGAGAAACAGTGTATAGATTCTCCAGCTAGAGTTGCGAGGACAGTGATGGATGTGATCCGCTCGATTGCCCCCGATGTTGAGATGCCACAGGTACTGCAGAATGTTCAACCCGTCGACACCGACCCACGTTGGGACATCGACACCGCTCGACAGTACGCCAAATCCCGCTATCGCAATAGCTATATGAACAAGCACCTTGTCTTCCGCCTCGGCAATCTGTTTTTCAGCTAATAATACGTACACAATTTGATATAATATGATTAAGATTCAAATAATTGGCTACAGTCCTTGTTCTTCGTACTTTGTCGGCAATGACGACGAGGGATATTTGGTGGATTGCCCTGTTTTGGGCGATCTGGATAGTTTCATTCGGTTTACTGACATACAGCTCAGAGGGATTATCTTGACCCATTGCCATGCTGATCACTTGACTAATATCCACGAGATTAAGAAAAAATACAATATCCCCGTCATTGCCCATAAGGGAGACAAGGTACTGGCCACGTCACTGCCTGTTCAGTATCAATTCATCTATGGCAGTAACGGCCCTAAGATGTCCACAAACCCGTTGAGTATTGATCAATATGTTGAAGACGGGGATGTGCAGACCATAGGCAGCGACACCATCGAAGTCATTCATACCCCCGGGCATTCCCCTGGATGCATCATGTTGTACATCCCTTCATGCAATAGCGTGATGTCTGGAGACACCATCTTTGATGGCAATATCGGTCGCACCGACTTCCCCCTCAGCAACAAAGAGGATTTTATCAGATCCATCAACGAAAAGGTGTTGCCCTTAGATGATGACATCAAAGTCTATTCCGGACACGACCTTAGTTTTTTCCTACTCAAGGATTGGAAGACTCAGTGGGACACCTTGAAGCAATACGTGGAAGATTAACAACATTGATGACTAAGAGATTTGAGCACTATAATCTTAATTCAAAAAGTAATATCAATATATCTCTAAAACGAAGAACAAATGGAAAAGAACACAGACCAATACACAAAATACAGTCACGACTGGAAAAAACTTATTAGAGTCCCTGGTTATGTCACTAAATTTCACATCAAGCCAGGCACTGAAGAAATCAGTGACAAGGCATTCTCTGATTGCATAAATCTGACTAGTGTTATAATTCCTGATTCTGTCGTATACATAGGCAATGGAGCTTTTAAGAACTGCATTAATTTAACCACTGTTACTATCCCTGATTCTGTCACACATATTGGCGAATGGGCATTCGGTGGATGTAGACGTTTAAAGAATGTTATCTTGCCCAATTCTGTAACACATATAGGGGCCGGAGCATTTAGGACTTGTGATGCCTTGGAAAATTTCAATATCCCAAAATCCGTCACACACATTGGAGATTGGGCAATTAGCTGTAAGAGTTTGAAAAACATTTATATTCCCAATTCAGTTACTCATATTGGGGAACACGCATTTTGTGAGACTGAGAATTTATTGAGTATTCAAGTGGGGAAAGGGAACAAGGTTTATGACTCGCGAGATAATTGCAATGCCATCATTCACACAGCCACAAACACGCTTATTCAGGGTTGCATAAATACCATAATACCCGATTCTGTTGTCAACATCGGTGAAAAGGCATTTTACGGTTGCAAAGGTATGTTCAACGTTTTTATTCCAGACTCGGTTACCTGCATAAGCGACGGAGCTTTCAGTGGAATTGATTTTATTTCACGTATCTGTGTGGGGAAAGGCAACAAAGTTTATGACTCGCGAGACGATTGCAATGCTATCATACATACAGCGACAAACACGCTTATATTGGGCTGCAGAAGCACAGTGAACTGGCGATTATTGGGAAGCCATAATACTTCAGTTCCAGATACTGTAACCCGAATAGGAGAAGGCGCTTTCTCTGGTTGCCAACTAATGGTACAGCTCGCCCTTCCTGAATCGGTAACGTACATAAAGAGTTCAGCTTTTGAAGGCTGTTCAAATTTGACAAGCGTGCGAGTCTTTGGCTCACTTTCTAAGATTGAAGAGTATGCATTCGCTGGTTGTTCTAGCTTAAGTTCCTTCAAAGTCCAAGGGCAAATACAAGATATTGAAGAATTGGCGTTTGCTGGCTGTGATGAGCGTCTTGTCAATGACAATATTCCAGAATGGGCTCTTTTTTGCGATCCAGAAGATATTTATGAAGGAGAATGAGTATAGAATCTAGTTGTATTGACGAATTTGACCATGATATAATAGATTGCAAACCATTCTTTTTGTACTTTTCAAATATAGCTGTTTACCTTTTGCCCCGAATTTGCATTAAGTAGTAAACATGCTTGTTTTAGATAGTTTTATTGTTCAATTTTTTAATTTGAAATGTAACAGTTAGTTTTTATTTTCGCAGCATTGTTTGCTCTGGGTCTCGCATCTTGCGAGGGTAACAAGCCCGCCAATCAAGGCGACAAGCAGGACACCACAACCGTAGTGGTCGAAGGCAGTGATTCCACCCAAATGGAAGCTACAGAGGTCGCTCCCGATGAAGCAACCGAAGCCCCCACCGCCAAGGCTGAGGCATCTGCCGAAGCCCCTGCTGCCGGGGCTCCCCAGAAATAACCACCGAACACATCTCATTGGTGCCCGCTTGACCCACATAGTGCTAGCGGGCATTAATTCCCAATTAAGCTAAACTCGTTAAAAAATGACTTTTTTATATTTGTTGACATAAGCGTCCACTAAAAATTGGCGATTTTTGTTGTAGTTTGCTGAAAATCACTGGTTTATATTCGCATTTAGACCGAACGGATTTGAAATCACAAACCGATTGATACTGAGGAACTTGATTAAA
>JBGUJU010000089.1:0-1714 GCA_045114065.1 Sodaliphilus sp. | reverse complement strand
CTCAAGCTCCTCGGGCGATGTCTGTTCCGCTACAGTGTCGGGAATGAGGTACTGCTGCAACTGGGCATGCAACTTGCGGTCACGCATCACGTTCAGGCACTGGTTGCGCACGCATGACAACAGATAAGGCAGGACGGTCGTTTCACGCAGTTCCGTTTGTTCCACAAGCAACTTGGCAAAGACGTCGTGCACAACGTCCTTGCTGTCGTCATCGTCGTGCAACAGCAGGTAAGCCAGCCGATGCATCGCACAGTAATGTTGCCTGAACAGCCCCTCGATATGTCTTTCTCTGTCTGCCATACACTCTCATAGGTGGAATCTATAAATTCCGGATTAATTGTTTTTTAGTTTTGGTCATCTTGAGTTGCTGACTGGCATCTTTTGTTTCAAATGCTCGAAATGTAGCTGGCTACTATTTCTTACATTTGACTCAAAATCTGCTCAGCCATCAATCACAATCTGACTCAAGCAATTTATAGACTCCACCTATTATACACACAGAAACCGATTTTTTAAACCCCAGGCGGAATTTTTTTCGATCACGCGACAAAATTACCCATCAATCCCGACACCCACAACCCCCAAATGGGTGAATAGTCAGCCGAGGGCGACATGATATTACATAAAAATAGCAGTAGTGGAATCACCCCAGACATTTCGCTTCTTTACCTTAGAAAAAGCCCCGGAACGCTTGGCGTTTCCGAGGCTCAAATTATTTTACGGATTCTTTTGTCAGTAGTAGATGATGTGGCGGTCGTAGCTGAGTGAGCCCAGGATGCCCCATCCATCCTTGATATTGCTGTAGAGTCCTATCGGTGTCATATAAACATCATTGGTGGAGATGCGGAATACCTGATAGGACTTTAGGAAGTAATATAGGTCTTGGCTGATAGTCTGTAATTCCAAGATTACATGGGGATTATCACCATTGCGTTTACGGGACTCTACTGTAAAAGTATATTCCTGGCCATCAAAAAGATGGTCATCAAACACATTGCTGAACCCCGCCTGCCAGTCACCGAATGGCTTAGTGAGCATATTGTCAGAGAAGATGATGTCATCGGATGTGAAAACATCTGAAAGATTGGATTGTTTATATGTGATTGTTCCCAGTGGTAGTTCTTTTTCAGCAACCCCGCACACTCTCAATCGGTAGAAATTGTGCTCACCTGCTGGGTCGTTGATCTTCAATGTGATTGACATCACTGAATCAACTCCGAAACGATCAAGCGGGTTTCCAACTGTTATTGAGCCGTCATCTCCATTATCTTTATAGACAACTTCTGTTTTGGTGATCTGTGCCATTTGTATCTTCTCAATTTTTGTGCTGGCACTGATGTCATGATACCCCGGAGCACTCACTTTGACAGAGATATTGTCGCCCTCTTTAGGGACATAATCGCAATTATAGGCATAAGGACTAACCGGATTATATGTCATTGCGTATTTGTCCGCGCCATTGACCGTTACCTCGACTTGGGCATTATTGATCACGATTTCTGTCCTGTAGAGCGTGTCCAGTTCACTGTAATAGCTACTATAATGTGAGAAAACGACGGTCGGATTGTCGTTGACTGTGAAAGACCGTGAAAGTCTCATCGAGAACGGTTCTCCAGGCACCGCGATGGCATAGACCGCTATGCCGCTGTCGTATTGTCCGCTGAAGTCTATTTCCTTCTCACAACTGGTCAATAGCGCAAGTAGAGAGATTAGA
>JBGUJU010000088.1:0-92859 GCA_045114065.1 Sodaliphilus sp. | reverse complement strand
CCGCTTGGGAAAGTAGAGGCTTTGTTATATGTTTTACAACATGTTACAGCAAGAGGGCGTGCCAGAATTTTGACACACCCTCGTTTTTTTGCTAGCAGTTTATTCCCCCTTTGTATCCCCTTGTACTCATACTTTGGTATTATTTCGAGTGATCAATTCTTCTAGGCTTTGGCGCATCTGGGGAACGGCATAGGCAATGAACTTGCAGTCGGAGTCTATTTCAAAATTTTCTGCAGCATTTCTCAAGCTGGCCTTTCCGGCTTCAATCAGTTCTTCAAGTGTCAGTCCGCGATGCTGGTATTGACTGACCAGGCTCACCACAAAGCGCATATTGGCTGCTTCCAATCGTTTCATCTCATCGCAGCCCGCGCCTTTCGCCTTCACGGCATTAAGCAGCTCGTGTTCTTCCTCACAAGTTATCAAAGGGGCTCGGCCAATTTCAGCCAGTAATTCATCTAATTGTTCATTTGTCATATCCTGTCTTCAAAACCTACTGCTTGCCTTGTTTATCAATAAGATACGCCACTACCGTGGGCCAGTCAGGGTACTTTGCTGAACCAAATTCTATCAGTTCGCCATGAAACTCTTCGGCTCCGTTTTTCTTTCGATCATCGATGAGGAAGTCGCCGCGGTTGAGGTCCTTGTTGTGTGAGATGATAAGGCGTTTATAGAAGATCGTTTTTTCTCCCTTGCCGAAGTAACGCTGCACCCACTCCAGTTTGTCGCTCCACGCCGACGGATTGAGCCATGGCGCAGTTGAGAGGATGTAGAGGTCAAAACACTTGTTCAGTTCCTGCATGGCCTCAATGGCACCAGGCATCGGGTCCATCAGGGAAAAAATCCCTGGTATATCGTCATAATGAGGCTTGTCCTTGCCATCATTGGCATACTCGGCTTTGACCTCTTCAGGCACTCGGTCAAGACCGCTTTTGAAATCAACAAGGACATTGTCCATGTCAACATACACGATTTTCTTTTCGTTGTTTTCTTCCATACGATTTGGAGTTTTTATGATAAGTCAAAGTTTAGTCCCATGAGAAGTCTTCACCGCTCTTGTAGAGATAGACCTGATAGCCACCTTTCTGCAGCATTTCGGCAAGATCATCAAATGGTCTGTCTTTGGAGGTGTCCCACTTGCCCTGGGGTTGCTTGAACACGATGGTCTGGATGGAATCTTGCACAATGATCCTGCTCAGTTTGGTGCAGCCCACAAATGCATTGAGTCCAATTCTTTTCACGCTCTCGGGAATATAGATGGCTTCAAGCGACTCAATATTCTGAAAAGCCCCATCTTCTATTGCCTCTACATAAGGAGGGATGATAAGACATGTCGGATCAGTAAGGCTGGTCCCCACTGCAGTTCCATGCCGATTGATCTTAATACCATGAGTAATCTCCACATCATTCACATAACACTTAAGACCGTCACTGGTGAGAGTAACTTTTGCCATAATCAATTCAGATTTTATTGTTGTCCTACTCCCTTCAAATGAGCGTTTCGGATTCCTCTCTTTTTATTTATAATGATGTTTGCGTCAACATACTGACAGATTTTTTTTCAGAGGTGAAATTTACTGATTTATTTTTATGTCGCCAAAAAACAATGAATAATTTAATACAATTTAACGAATAACTATTCACAACGACCAGGTCCTATATAATATGGAAACGACCAGTGAAGAATTCAAAATCTTGACCAAATTTTTATTGTAGCCGATGAATTTTGCTCATGCAGCAAAGGGGTGCTTCATGATTGGTTTCAAATGGAAGTGTTTGGTGAAAGCAATGAGCAAGAGTTCAGCTTCAGTCCGGTCAAGATTGAAGAGGGTCAATTCAGTTTCATTGTTGCACAACATGGTCTGGACATTTTTGTTGTAGAAATAGTTGTGGGCACGATTCATCAGATAAGGATTGTTGATTTTAATGGTGATGGTCATAACAGAAATGCTTTTAAATTGTTCAACATGCTTTTATATGAATAACATTGAAACATTGAGGAAAAAATTCAATCAGAATACAGTCTTTAACATTATATTAACACATAGGGAGCTTTTTCATTCTCATGGCTACAAAAACGGCAACCCCTTAAAGCAATCCCAGACATTTTTATCGGTTTTCATTTTAATTTTTGGGGGCTTATTTACATTTTTCTAGCAAAAAGATAAGGAACTAAAATTATTAAGATCATGGATAAAGACAAGATTTTTATGGTAACGATTCATGTTGTAGCAGGCGTTCTGATGATCGCCGTGTGCTGGTCGCCTGCGATTGTTGGTAACATCTCGGTCTGGAACAAACTATTCTGTACCGTGGCAATCATTTTCTTGGTGCGGTTCCACTACTGGTGCCAGCAATATGAGCCATAACATCAGCAGAAGACAACACCGCAATCGCTGAATGGTTAATCACTCCGTTAGAATTCTTTTGACAGCAAAAAAAATGAGGGAAAAACAACATTCCTGAGAAAAAGCCAAACATAGGACACAATTTGGCAGAGGTTAGCTTTATCTTTGCAACATCAAACTAAAAAACGGATGTGTTATGGCAAATAATGGCAGAGGGCCGAGCCTAATGAGGAAGTACGTCTGGTTGATTGATACGATTTACCGGGCAGGGAGGATTTCGTTCAAGGAGATTAATGAGCGGTGGCGCCGTGACGTTGACATCAGCCGAGGTGAAGATATGTCCATCCGCACCTTCAAGCGGTGGGTCAATAACATCGGGGACTTGTTCGGGGTCTTTATCGAGAACGAGCGTTGTGCGGGCTATCGCTACTACATCGAGAACATGGAGGACATCAACGAGGGCGGACTACAATCGTGGTTATTCAACACGTTCACAGTGAGTAACGCCTTGACGGGTTGCATGGGCATCAAGGACAGAATCCAGCTGGAGTATGTGCCCTCGGGAGAACTGTATCTGCAGCCCATCATTGACGCGATGAAGGAGAACCGGGTGCTCAACATCACCTACAAGAGTTATTGGGAAGACCACGAGAAAAACTATGATGTGCAGCCACTTTGCCTGAAACTATTCCGCCAGCGATGGTACGTGATTGTTCGCAAAAATGTCGATGACGAAAACGCCAAGATTTGGATCTGCGCCCTTGATCGCATCCTGTCGCTGGAGAAAACAGAAATGACCTTCACCATGCCTAAGGATTGGGACGTTCAGGCCTATTTTGATGGATTTATCGGTGTAATCCGAGACGAGGATTATGACAAGGAGACAGTGAGGCTGAAAGTGAATGCCAAGCAAGCCAACTACCTCCGCGACCTCAAGATTCACCGGTCGCAGCAGGAGGAGGAACGCAACGACGAGTACAGCATTTTCACCTACTTTCTGCGCCCCACATTTGATTTCCAGCAGGAACTGTTGTGGAATGCCGACAAAGTGGCAGTGCTTGAACCCAAGTGGCTCCGTGACGAGATGGCAGAGAGAATCAATGACATGTTGAACTTATATCATCCATAGCCACGACCGCGATGTTCAGTATTTCAAGGCACGCCTTGCACAATCACAATCAAAAAACCAAAACTCATGACCAATTTTGCAGCTATAGATTTTGAGACGGCTAACTATGACCGTTCTTCGGTATGTTCGGTTGGAGTGGTCATTGTCCGGGACGGGGAGATTGTGGATAAGTTCTACTCGCTCATCCAGCCCGAGCCCAACTATTATAATTACTGGTGTACTCAGGTGCATGGCTTGTGCCGTACAGATACCGATGATGCCCCAGTCTTCCCAGATGTATGGGCCCAAATTGAGCCTTTGATTGAAGGGCTCCCACTGGTTGCCCACAATCGTCCCTTTGACGAAGGCTGCCTTCGCGCCGTCTTCCGCACCTATCAGATGGATTACCCCGAGTACGAGTTCCTCGATACTCTTGCCGCATCCCGCCGCCTGCAACCCGACTTGGAAAACCATCAACTCCAGACCGTAGCTGCCGCCTGCGGCTTCCAAATGGAGAACCACCACCACGCCCTCGCCGATGCCGAGGCCTGCGCCTGGATAGCAATGGAATTGCTATAATTTCAATCGTTTTGATTTTGGATAAGAGAAACGGATTTAATAACTTTGCAAGCAATAATCACTTAAAACTAAATGTGCTATGGCTGATTTTGACATTGAAGAAACAAAGAAGCAACTTGAAGGATCGAATATTCAAGAGAAGTTGGAGAAACTTGATAGTCTTATTGCGGATCTTGAGGATGAAATACAAAATCTTGAGGATGCAATAGATGAGGTGATGGCCATTCGAAACAAGTTCGTTGATGAATATAAGGCATCAGTGTATGATCTGGCTACAGTTAAATCCATAGTCGAGAATAAGAAATGGGACGAAAAAATTTCAATTGATCGTTTTCGGAACATCGTTGTCAATTACGAATCCAATAAAGCCATACTAAATGTTCGCTGGGACAATAATAAATGGTCACTAAATATCAGACTAATGGATTTCATTGCCAATGATTCTCACAGGCACCAGCTCTATGAACTTGCAGAAGCTCTTAACCTGCCGTACAAAAGCGGTGATGATGAAATCCGCGTCATTGTGGAAGAAGGTGCAGTCCAACCAACAGTCCTTCGCATCATCACAGACCTAGTCGAGAAGGGTAGATAAAAAGCATATAAGGCATTCAACCGCCCAAAAGTCCGCCAATCATTTTTCTGCTGATTTTCAGCAATTTTTATTTGGAAATATGGCAGTTTTACACTAAATTTGCAAGCAAGTATTAACAAATTCTTCTAACTCTTACAACTATGAAACAACGTCTTATTGAGCAATACGCTCCTTTAATCGAACAGTTTATAAATGGCATTTCTGGTTTAGATGTAACTGGAATACCTGCTCCTCATATCCCAATAATGGGGCAAAGTTATGAGGCTGCCAAATACAAAATTGCTTTTCTTGGCATGGAAACTTATGGATGGACAGACATTAATGAGTTCTGTGAGATTGCAAGAAAGGACTTGAACGAAGCAGTCACCTATGATGAAAACACCATTAATTCTTTGGAGTATCTTAACTGGGCTTCAAATTATATCTCAACGTTTTGGGGATTCGTCTTGAAGTTTCTGGCAAAATTCTACAACATCCTTGACTTCAATAGCTTCATTGGTAATAAAAAGATACAGGTATATAAAGACATTCTAACTTCTTTTGTTTGGGGAGAAACCAACTCAATAGAAAGATACCACGTGTCGGCTGGCCCAAACAATGTTAATCCGGAGATTTGGGAAGTGGTCAAAAGAAACAGCATTTGTTTTGATTCTGTCAACAACTTAATTAAATCTGTTGCTCCTAAGCTTATTTTTATTCTTAACCGTAATGTGGATAAAGAATATATTCTCAATGATGATGCTGTGAGGGCGTTTGGTGTCCCTGTAGAAAATAAAAAAGAGATACTATCACTAAATGTTAATGAGGACATGAAGATTAGATATCACTATTTGCGTGATGATAATGTTCATATTATTGCTTTGCCTCATCCGACATGGATGGGTGTTTATAGTCACTTCTCGATTGACAAATATGTTGACAAGGTGATTGAACTAATTAACCAATATCAAATATGGACCTCACTTCCTGCAACTGCAAATGACTGGAAAGGGGAAGTTATCGACATTAATAAATCCTCAATCGAGTATAAACGTAAATTTATTGCTGATCTGGCTAGGGTTCTTGTAGAAAACAGATTAGTTATGAGTGGAAAAGAGCTTCAGCTTCTGTTAAACAGGAATCAAATAAAGACACAGTATGGCTCTGCTTATTCCGAAAGTGGAGGAAGAGGTGTCCATAAGCTGATATCAAACGTATGGGCTTTTTATCACGGAAATAAGGAGTTTCAGACTGCCTATAATATTGCAAGAGCCTTTGTTAACCAAAATGGGGAATACGCTTATGAATGATTGATAAGTTCATATAAGGTTTGATGCTGCAGTTCATTTCTAATAGTGACCATTATGGGGAAGTGCTTGGTCGGGTGCAGTCGGTGAAGCGCTCATTGTGGATAGGGACGGCTGACATCAAGGACCTGTATGTGGAGGTGGGCAAGGAGAAAAAGCCGTTTCTTGCCGTTATCGCGTTGCTGATTAGGCGTGGTGTTGAGATGAGGCTGATTCATGCGAAGGAGCCTGGACCGAACTTCAGGGAGGACTTTGACAGGTATCCCGTGCTGTATGACAGGTTGGAGCGAGTGCTGTGTCCCCGGGTTCACTTCAAGATGCTGGTGTTTGACTGCGAGGAGGTGTATATTGGCAGCGCCAACCTCACGGGTGCTGGTATTGGTATGAAAAGTAGTGATAAACGTAACTTTGAGGCGGGCATCCTGACCGATGATCCTCAAATCGTCGAGCTGGCCATGAAGCAGTTTGACGACGTTTGGATCGGCAAGCACTGCAAAACCTGTAAGCGCAAGGACTACTGCCCAGACCCCATCGTATAAGTTTTTTCGAGAAAAATAATCATCAGGACGCACCTCTGCCACAGATTGGCCGAGGTGGTCTTTTTCTTTGCATCGTGATTATTAACTTTTAAAAGAACAACAATATGGCTACGACAATTAATGACGAGTTTATGCAGCAAATTGCTACTGAACAGGCTTGGAAAGAGCTATCAGAGAATTTTGCTTGGACAGAAACACTTTTAGAGAAATACTGTGATAAAGTTGATTGGGAAGAGATATCAGCAAACACAAATATTATATGGACAATACCGATGCTTCAAAAATTCTCAAAAAAAGTGGATTGGAAAAGATTGTCTGGACAAGTATATGGAAGCGTGGAATGGTTCACCGAAGCGCATCTTGAAGAATTCAAAGATAAATGGGATTGGACTCTGTTATCAAATAACATTTCTCTTATTACGGAGAACACCATTGATAAATTTATCGACTATTGGGATTGGGATGCCCTCATTGATGGAAGTCATTATTTTAAAGACTTTGATAATGCTATCAGTTTCTTCAACAAGTACAAGGAGCGCATTCAAATGTCAAAACTTCAAGATACGGTGTTGTGGCAACGAATTATTGAGCAAACCGCTGAGCAAATAGAATCAGAAATCATGTCATAGTTCTAACGGCTCATCTGCCACAGATTCCATGGACAAGTACCTGTTTCTTGACTTTGATGGTGTGCTGAATACTGAGTTTTATCAGGATTTGCTGATGTCTCAGGGAAAACCATTTTGAGACAAACATGGGCCTTTCTTTGATCCGGTGGCTGTTGAACAGTTGAAGCGGGTCGTTGATTCAACTCATGCTGACATCGTCATTGAATCATCGTGGAAGTACCTTGGGCTGGAGGCGATGCAGGACATGTGGTCGGATCGGCAGTTGCCGGGTCGCGTGATTGACATCACACCATCGATTGTCAGTGCCAGCTGGTCACTTGACGATAACGGCCTGGATGCGAGACAAAGCAAAGGCATTGAAATAGACTTTTGGCTTTTCGAGAATGTCACCCAGGACGCTCGTTACGTCATCATTGATGATGAATATGTGATACGGGATTCACAGTTACCTCGTTTCATCTTGACCAATCCATTTGATGGATTAACCGAATTACTAGCTGACCGAGCCATAGCATTACTCAACGGCTGAGAAATATTTGAACATCTGCCGCAGAATGGCATAGGTGCCTTTTACTTTTGTGGTGACAAAACAACTAATAATATTTGAAATATGGAACAATCAACAGACAATGAAATCACTCCCTTGACGATTATTTCGGATCGCTATGTCAACGGGTTTCTGGCGTTTAATCTTGAGTTATGGGATGTGCCGAAAGCAATCACTAATGACGGAATAGACTATTGCTATTTTTGGCTTCATAATGCCCAGAAATATATAATCGGCAAGGGTGATACGCCACAAGAAGCGCTTGATAACTTGAAAGCCAAGCTGAATCCCGCACCAGACAATACATTAATCGATAAGTTTTTGTTTTTGGACTTTGCAGATGTTTTTCTATTATCCCATCAATGTCATCAAGATTTAGTAGAGAACCTGCAATTCATCGTGGAGCAAACTCATTGCAAAATAATCTTCGGAACCAAATTCAGCCCCAAAAAAGTTAAAGAAATGTGGAAGAACGCGGAGATGCCAATGGATTTTTACTCTATGACACCCGTTTTGGAAAGCGCGCATTATATAGATCCGATTAAACGGAGTCACAAAAGAATAGAATCAACCAGACATAGGAGAGCTTTAGAAATTGCCACTTGGCTTGAGAAAAGAGCAAAGAAAGATTATCGCTATGCCATTCTTGGCCGAGGCACAGACTTCTTTATATACCAGCAAGACTACCTCGTTGAATTTGACAAAGAACAGGGTTTAACAAGATTAAATGCAAATGAAATCGTCTGCATACTGAACGGTGCTAATTAAAACTATTATATTTTTTTGTTTCACATTTAATCGCTAGCATTATGAGCAAAGTTTTTAGAATTACGCCGAAGCGCACAAAGCGCGTCAATGGGCAAGTCATCACGCCCGAAATGGTGATTACGGTAACGACCCGCCAGCATTGTCTCAACCCGTTCTACAACGGGGCTGTCGAGGTTCAGGAGCAGTACATGAGGATGTACCAGTTCGACTACAAGAAGGCCTGCATGAGCGCTGCCGACTTCACCTACCAGGCACTCGACTGAGCACTTTTTCATCAAGAAAAACAACATTTGATTGCACCTCTGCCACAGATTGGCGGAGGTGTGATTTTACTTTGCAGCAAAATCGAAATAATGTGTGAATTATGATTGAATTACAAGACCACGATATCAAGCTCATTGAGAGGGAGATTCTCTTGAAATATGAGCATGCACCATGCGACTATTCGGATTGTGATTGCCTGTTGTCCTTGCGTAAGATGATGATTAATGAGCGGGTATTGGCGCATCAGGAGGAGATGCTACCCGACATCATCGCCTTCAATGATGCGCTCACTGCTGCTTTGCGGGAAATGTATGACCGTGCACATCTTGTGTGGAACAGCATCAGAGACAACAAATCCTTTGGAGATTACCTCGAACTGAAAGCAAAATGTTTCCTCAGCTGCGACTACCCCGCATTACATCCCATTCAGGATAATGACAGGGCAGATCTGTGGTGCGCCATCTGCGACAGCGGATGGAACCCGCTCTATGAAGATGGTGTGACGCTGCCAACGCTGACATTTCCATCGAACGTGGACGAGTCCTTCGATTATCTCACAGGCATGGAATGCCCACCGCCCAACTGGAATGAGGGACTGGATCCCGAACTGACCAGGGACTTGCATCTTATCCAGCCATTCCATCATCTGTTTGACCACATGAAGTTCGCAATCACCGACTTCATCTATGTGCGCCAATTCGAGACCGAAATAAACATTGAAATTGAAAAAACAATATAAACCTTATGGAGATTAGAGATAAAGACAACCAAGAACAGGACAAGATGCTGAATCGAGAGGGATGTGAGATTGCCGATGCCATGTTTGAGATAACGCGGCAGTGCTGTGACCGAGAGGATTGGTATCCTGCAATGTGTCATTGTGCCGAGGTTAATGGCACATTTACTTTCTTTGCAGATATCATGCTTAAGGTCACACAACTATGTGAGATCAGTGAAGAATTGCATCAGGCAATGCGTCATTGTGCAGAAATGGTATGCTCATATAACTATTTGGGCTTTGATACTAATGATGTCATCGCATTACTGCGTTATGAGGGCAACCTTAGCTCGTTTGAGGTATCTGTCAATGAGAAAGAGGAAAACCGAATGGTTCAACTGACAGAACAGATGAAGTCCAAGTTAGACTCATATGGTTCCCTTACTGCTGTATTAATCAATTTTTATAAGACTGATTCCAGTAATCTAAAAATGGAAGAATTTAAGGCGATACCGATTCTCTATGATTCATTCCCATATGAATTTGATATCCATTGGGGCCTGGCTCCTGATAAGAGATGTGCTGAGCCAATCATTCGTGCCACAGCACTCGTTATTCATAAATCAAAAAAAGAATCATTATGAAAAAGAAAGATAATTACGCGACAAACGAGTTCGAACTTGGCATCATGTCAACTTTGGACAAGAACCAGCAGCGTTACATTATTAGGGCAATTGGCATTGGCGCAGGTGGCATCAATGCTGTCAATCTCATGTATCAGAACATCGATGGTGTCACTTTCGCCGTATTAGACTCTGACCGTCAGCAGCTCATTGACTCACCAGTGCGCAACCGTGTGCTTCTGAGACCAGACACGACACGTCGTAGTGCAGCTGAGGAGAGTGAATCCGAGATTGCTGCTCTATTTGACGATGATGCTAAGATGGTCATCATTGTTGCAGGCTTGGGTGGGGAGACCGGAACCGATGTGGCTCCTGTCGTGGCTCGTATTGCTCGCGAGAAAGAGGTAACACTCACCGTTGGTGTTGTGACTATTCCATTCCAGTTTGAGGGAACCAATAAGATCCTTAAGGCTTTGGATGGTATAGAAGAGATGCGCAAGCATGTCGATGCCTTGTTCATCATCGACAACCAGTGCCTGACCGAAATATACAACGATCTAGACCAAAGCAATGCATTTGCAAAATCCGATGAAACGCTGTCTACAGCCGCCCGCTCTCTCTGCGACTTGATTACCGTCAAGAACAAAATCTGCCTTGACTTCAATGATGTGAACTATACTTTGCGTAAAGGAGGTAACGCATTTATCGTCTCAGGATTTGGTTGGGGTGAAAGCCGTGTGACCAAGGCTCTTCAGAATGCTCTGGAATCGCCATTGCTCAAGGACTGCGATGTATTCAGCTCCCAGAAGATTCTGATGAATTTCTACTATAATTCCGACAGCGAGTTTCCGCTGCTCATGGAGGAGATGATCGAGATTCAGGAGTTCATGAAAAACTTCGACGAGGAAGTGGATGTCATCTGGGGCATGTCACATGACCACACGCTTGAGAATCAAATCAAAGTGACTGTATTGGCTTCGGGATTCAAAGGAAAAATCTCATAGCACATTACCTATGCTAAATCTGACATCTATCTCTTATCTTCAGTATGGCGTTTCTCGATGAATTCCATAAATCGGACATTGATTTCTCTCAAGCCAACAGGCAATAACTCGTCACATATGGGAGGATATGTTATCGGCTTGAGATATGTCAGAGCAGAGGGCGGGCAGATTGGGGACCTGAAAGTCACCCATTCAGGAACGGACATAACTCACTCATGATTTCCGCTTTCGCTTCCAAATTCTTGGGCAAAGATGTCGTTGTTGATGTTGGCGTGGGTGGCTAAGGCGAACTCGACGATTTCGAAGTTATAGTTTCTCAGGAGAGTTCTGAATGACCTGGCTACTACTTCGATAGGATTTTTGAAGGCGCCACAGCCCCACTTGCCCAGGATGAGGACTTCGGCTCCTGCGTTTGCGGCCACGTCGAGGATTCTCTTGATGCGCCGTGCTATCAGTGCTTCGTAATCATCGGGCTTTTTGTGGCCATACCATAATTCTGGAGCTGCACAGGTGATAACATCCACCTTGTACCAGTCTTCGCGAGGCATCATCTGGGGCCAAATCGGATCGGTGCGTTCGTCGGTCTTAAAGACGACGACGTCGGGAGTATAGATGATATCATCGTTGCCCATGTGGTCCATTTCTCCTGCCGCATAGAGCCGAATGTGCCGCTCGTAGAAGGTCTCTCGCATTGCCTGCAAGCAGGGTAACAACGTTGAGCAGCGGCACAGCGATTCTTCCTGTGCGCCGGCTGAGAAAGGAGCCCCACCGATGCTGTGGTTATTAGCAAAGTTGAGGACAGCCACCTTTTTGCCATGATAACCCTTTGCCGCTTCAAAGCTTCGCTTTCCCGACATGACATATTTCGTGCTAGAGTTTTCTGCGGGAGTGACGTCAACGACATCCTCTTGAGCCACCATATATTGGCGGGAGATTGAGTTCTCAACTGCTGTTACCAATTCTGGCACAGTCTCATACTGATGCTGCGTGTCCAGCATCACGTTGCGATTGATGTTTCTGTAGCTATTCATAGGCATTATTAATTATTGGTTGACAAATTTAGTAATTATTGAATCAAGCACCAAATCAGACTGCTTCAGGGTCGCTGGACCACTCGAGATTGTCGGCCCTGTTATCCAGGGTGTTTCCATTCTTGTGCCTGATATAAGGTAGATTCTGTGGATTGGGGACCCAAGTTGAGGCGACTAATTCGTGGACAAAGAAAAGGGTTGAAACGCCATTATTCTCGAGTGCCACGACTTCGAAATCTTTTCCTCTGCATTTCAATATCATTGGATCCAAGATGTTATCTTCTTGAGGCTCGTCGGGTTCCTCTATCAGTTCTCCAATGCCTTGATTCACAAGTTTGTCAACAGCCTCAAAAGCCTCTTCATACTCATTGTCGGTAAGTTTCAGATATTTCATAATATTATGGTCTATTGTGTTCGGATTAATCCTGTGATTATTCAGCTCCTTTTCCTTCGCCGCGACTTTAAGATGCTTTTCAAGAAAGGATGGATGGTTACTTTATTCACTGATGCGATACGGATGTCTGTCGTGATAAACGCCCGTTCTTCCTGTGACATCATTGACCACAAATTCTCGTCACAAATCTCGACCATAGAATAATAGTTGCGATGGAGGACTTTTTCACGCACAATTGCCGGATATTTGTCCCACCACAGGTTTGCGATTTTAGCAAGATAAGTCTTACCTAATTCTTCATCATTACTGTTGAGACGAGGCGAGGTAACCATATCTATGGCCACTTCCATTGCCCCATCAAAATCAAATAGTTCTTTCGTCTCCACATATATACCTAACTGCACATCCTTGAACCAATCGAGGTACTGAGGCAGATAGGTCGATTCATCAATCTCTCGTAATTTCCTGATGGCCGTAAACCTATAGTAATCATAACACTTTTCGTCGTTCCACACAGCGATGAGGGCATCCTGCTGATCAATAATATCAAAAAATATCGCAGCGAGGCGAGCCCTTCTACTCTGAAACACATGCACATCCTGCCTGAACAGCGGCAACCATTCGTCGCGTTCCTTGATGATTTCGCGCCATTCGGGAGCATGGTCGTCAAGGAAACTGATCAGAAACTCAACCTCACGCATGTGCCAGGTACTCTCATTGAATTGTTGTAATAATGATGTGATTCTTGCCATATTATCTTAGTGATCGTGATGTTAATGATGCCGTTAAACAGCAACTGTCAATGTCAAAATCATGTTCAAAGCATTTGCTATTAAATGATTTTTTGAATTAACCTGAATTTGACTATCGACGCGATATGGTAGCATAATATAAATGGGAGGGAAAAGATGCTTTCCCGTTTATTTATATATCCTTTTCTCATCCAACTATGCCACACTTTTACGTTATGCTGACTTTCAATGCGTTTGCACTCTTTAATAAAAGCTATACCATGTTTTTTGCCTTTTCTGTATTTTTGTGTTACTGAAAAGTGCGCCATTTCATGCAATAGCGTTCGTCTCAGTTTTTCTTCATCCCAATCGATTCTTTTGCTTATCTTAATGGATGGATTTTTAACACGTCGGTTTTTATCTATTTCAAATTCAAATATGCCAACAAGGGTTTTAAAACTTTTGCCAAGAAAGCCCATCTTGGCACGCTTAAGTTTCCCATCAAAATACAACTGGTTGTATTCGTCAAACCTCCGTTGTAAATCCTCCTTTGTTATCTCCATTTAATTTGACAATGAAATGAAAAAACTGTTGGCATTGTTATCACTATAAACCACTCATTGACTTAATGGTATGTTGATACAAGGAGTACACTAGTTCGTGAGATTCTGTGGTGTTGATACCATAGTCAGGCAAAATATCATCCACTTGGTTCTTTATTTCTAAGTAAAGATCATTGTTATTTTGCCTAAGTATTTCAATATTGATATATGGGGTTTGATTATTATTGCCGAAGCGATCTTGCATGATCTCATGCAATTCAGCAGAATGGATCTCGTCAAGGTAGATTGGATATCCCAAACCTTCCATATTGGGGTCTTTGCCTTTCTCATGTACCCAAATTGTGACATTCGGCTCGTTGATATTCAATTCCTTAAATATACGATGAGGCCAATGAAGTAAACCAAATGGAGAGTCATAAGATGTAGGGTCAATACTTGGATCATATTCAATTTCAGGAAACTCTTCCTCATCCCAATCATCATCGCATTCATATGTTTCAGGATTCGCTTGATTCATAAGTTCAACAAGCGATGTATAAAGCTTGTCGTACAATTCTTGATTATGATTCCGAAACGCCTGTGGAATGAAACTTATCCATTTATTTTGGCGTAATGCAAACCAGTCGTAAATTGACTGAACTTCAGCCGGGGTCAATGCGACATCAAGTGTATTGACATCTTTTCCATCTATCTCAAGATAGCCTACTGTCCAAAATGTGTAAATATTATTCATAATCGTATTTGAATTATTGGGCTCTAACTCGGACAACTCGTTGCCGATTTGTTGGCGTAATTCTTCCTTGACCTTTTGGCGGACGATGCCGCTCACCATGCGGTGGCCCTGGTGCTTGACTTTGTGGCCACCAAAGGATCCGCTCTCCTGCATCCAGGAAACCTCAGTACATCGCATCGAAATGTGACGTGACGGCGTGTTCTTTGGCATCTCATCAAATTTGTGAGGGTTGCGCTGACGCTGATCGCGAGGGCCGAATATCTCTTGTATGCAATGTCGCATCCAGCGACTTTTCAATTTACTCCGACTCATCGTTTCAATTAGTTACGGCAATCTTAAGAGCCTTCATCAGTTGAGGTTCATCAAACTGGTCAGCATTCTTGAAAACAATGTTCCAGATAACAGGCATGAAAGGATTATCACCGCCTATGGGCTTGGGTAACTCATCCTTGCTCTTGCTGTTGAGGATAGCCTGGGCTGTCTCATTGATTTCCTGCATGAAGATGATGTGATGGCAATGCGGTAGTTGACAAAGATCATCCACACGATGATAGATATCCTCATAGAGGTATTTCAAATCATAGAAGGCCAGGTGCGGATCAAACAACCTTGCCGCGACCAGGTCGATATACTCATCATTAGACAAATCGATATTGCAGACATCATACACAAACTCCTCTGGGTCGTCTTTGAGAAAATCGGTGTGCATCACCTTAAAACTGGTGCAATAGATGAACTCATTGCGGTCAAAGTCGGTGACGATAGGGGCTCCTCCAGCCCAATGCTGGTCTCTCTCGGGCACATAGTCACAGAGGATGTCGGTGATTACCTCACTATAGAATTCGTACTTCTCGTCATCGTTGTTGAACGGGCCATTCTCGGCAAATTCTTTCTTAAGAGCCTCTTCCACTTCCTGCAGAACACCGTTGCTGATGGAAACATAGGCAACCTTCTCACCTGGATCAACCGAGTAGGTGAGTTTATAGAATCTGCGCCGCTCGTTCTCCTTGAGATAATCGGTGGCTGCATCTCGGCACCAAGCCATCCTATCTTTCATGCTCTCCCAGTAGGCTTGTGCTACCTCCATGTCACTAAATTTCTTGTCGTCAACTCCAAACATAATCGTTCATTTTATAGTTATAGTTCGCAAAAATACAAAATCTTTTGATAAATGATTAAACCAATAGCTGTCGAAAAGAGCTAAAGATCCTCATTTAGCTCATAAACCATTTTGATTGCGGCATGGATTAGCTGATAACACTCGTCAACTGACATATATCCAGTCCTTTGTATTTTATCGTTGAACACGGTTTTTACCTCGCCATTCTCAACGTAGACGCGGCTGCCGTCTATGTTCACCTCTTTGATCTCTCGTTTTTTTGCCATATTTCTCTCTTAGTTTTTCGACAAACGCATGAAGCTGCTTACGTGCTTCTTCAGGCGTCATATATTTACGTCCATCCCAATCTGTCATATTCTTCATCAATTATTTTGTGGCCTAATACCCGAAATTCTTCAACGGTCATTGTTCCGTTTGGACATAGGTATTGTAAACATTCACTTGGTGTCCACTCACTCATCTGACGAATACGTTCTTCTTCAGTCAGGGACTGGAGATATTCTTCGCTCAGGTTATGCTTTATCTTCTTCTCCATATGGGTCGATTCCATATTTATCACTGATTTTTCTCATGAAATCCTCAAGTGATATCGCGCCTGTTAATTCCTCAAATTCTTCAATAGTACAATCCATTTGGATATACGGATATGGAAGGATTTCATCCGCTTCCATTGGGGTCCCATGAACTTTAAAAAACTCACGAAGAGACATTGTTTCTTTAGATGCCATATTTCTTTAAGTTAGATTATAGTTGATAAATCTCACGAACTTTCCCCACCAAGAGGTCGGGACTATTTCGTTTTTGTGATATAGATTGGAATCACCATGAATGTGTATCTTCAAGCCATGTTCGCGGTTAATCCTCCTAACTTGTTTGCGGAATCGTTTCCCATGGCCGAATAAACCATACCAGCTGAACCCGTCAATTCCCTTGCAGCCGTCGATAGCAACTACATAGTGATGTATCATTTCATGAATGAGCACGTCCCTAAGAGACTCCTCTGTCCAGTTAACGTCACTAGTTATCCCGATCCTGTACTTGCGTTTGCAGTTCTTTCCAGCTGAGAACATATAACGGCCAAGGCAACTCAATTTAATAACGGAGAACTCGCACCGGGGCAGTACCGATTCGAAATACAGACGGTTGTACTCGTCAAACCGCACCTTCAAGTCTTCCTTCGTTATCTTCATATGGTTAACTTGCTGGTGCCCAGAAGAATCGGGCCAATGAGCGCTTAGGGGCTGCAGCGCTGACCTTCAGTCCACGCAAATTCGGATGAACCTGGATGTTCAAGCCATATTTCTCGTTCATTTCGGCAGCTGCCTTGCGGAATCGAGGACCGTGCATCTTCTTCTCGACATTCTTGGAACGCTCCAGTTTGTAGTGCAGCATCTCGTGGACGAGGACATCGCGAAGATATTCCTCGGTCCAGTCATAGTACATCGATATTCCGATTCTGACGTTGCGAAGCCTGCTGCCTGGTGAATGTTGGTTGCAGCTGAATCGGCCAAAACACCTGAATGACCTGATCAGATAGAACTCATAGGGCCACAGCAAACGGCCGCCGAAGTACAACTTGTTATACTCTTCGAACTTCTCCTCTAATAGTTCAACTGTTATTACCATTCTGATTAACTCTTAAGCATTAACTTCATCTTCCTCAAAATCGCCATCGTAGTAGTCATTCATTATATCGTACTCGCTATACAGCAAATCCCCGTCTTCGTATACTATATCACCGTCCACATCGGGGTCGTATAATCTGATATCAGAGATGAAAACGTCCATCGCATAGTCTTCAACCGCCTTTTCGACCCGTTTCTGAGACTCAGGCATGCGCATTCTTATCATTAACCCGATATAGTGGGCCCAAGGATTTGCATTGTACTCCTCGAATTTGCGGTACTCTTCCTCGGTGGCCCAAAAGAATATCGAATCCTCACCGTCACCAATTAATTCCAAGTCGTGAAACATAAAGGTAACCTTCACCACAACCTGACCCTCACGCTCCTGCATACTCATGTCATTGTTCATGTCTTCCATACTATATCTCCTTAAAATTGTTTTTATTCGTTTTTCTCATTTTTCGTAATTCTTCTCCCATTGTCTTCTTTGTCAATGGGTGAAGTTCTTCCTTTATGAGCATTTTGCCCACTGTCATATTTCTCCAGAAATCGAGGGCTTCCATCATTTTCTTCTCTCGTATTTCTTCTTTAGCATCTTCTACAAATGAAAAGGCTCTGTTACCTAATCTTGACATATCGTTTGAAGATGTACCAGTTTTTAACTCACGATCTTCTCCCTTTTGATGATATTCAGGCCAACCACAGTTATTTGTCCCAATTAAACCCCCTTCCATTTTTCCTTTTTCTTTGTAGTAAATTGAATCTTGATTATAATACTCAGCAATACGTAATAATTGATTCAAGAAGTTTTCATCATTACAACGGTTCACAACCAAATAACTTTCTCGTGAAGTTTCATCAGTCATTCCATCCGAATTGACACACTTTATCTTTGTCACGCCATAACCTAATAATAATAGTTCTGCCACCATTAATTTGTTTTTTTGGCGGTTTTCTTCAGGAGTAAAACGCTTACCTTCTTTCCAATCCTTGTTAGGTCCAAGATATGTTGATTTGTCATCTCTAATATCCTTTAACTCACTCCTGGATGCACTAATAAATGCACAATCACAATCTATTAACCATCGTAACATTCGTCGAATGCTGCTTTCATTTACTCTCTTGTTTGATTTGTCTATAACACGATTGAAATTCACAATTTCATTATCATAGCCATCAAAGCATGTATTGCCGTCATTAACTTTTGTTCTGTCTACCATCGAATCATTCATGACATTATCGTTTTGCGTTCTGTTGAAGTGTTCTTGCTATTGTTAGAAATCATCGGGAGCGCTGATGAAACCAATCTCGTACAAGTCGTCCAGCTCCTCATCGGACAAGTTGTCGTATTCTTCATCGCTGATGAAGCGCTTGTCCATGGTGACGCGGCCTTTAACGCCGTCCTTGATGAAGGTGAAATCATCCCCGATGCCATTGTCGATGATGTCGTCATATTCAGGTGAGATATAAATCAGTGTCCTCATCCCGATGATGCCGTATTTATTGTTATCGCCTTTCAAAATGATGTGATCATCGCAAGGCAAATAATAGTCAACCAACTCGTAAGGGGTGAAGACTTTGCCCAATATGATGAGGGCAAAATGATTCAAGTCTTCGGACTTGAAGGCGATATTGAATGGGGTAAACGGGATGGGTTCCACATAATGGAATTCAAAATCTGTACGCGGTGTGCCCTTGCCGTCACGCTCCACCAGTGCGACCTTGTCGCCTTTCTTTGCCCCCACAAGCAACATGGGCAGATAATAGGGGCGTGGCATGCAGAAACTGTCATAGATGGCCGGCACGACCACTTCGCCCCGTACATTGCGCAGGCCTTTTTTGCCATTCTCTTCAAAGACCTCGTCTAGCCAGTCATATCCAAACATCAGCTCATGTTGCTCCTGCAAGAGGCTTAAATAATTGTCGGCTTCTTGTCCAACGCGTTCAATTTCGTCCTTGAGGAAATCCAGTCTGTCGGCTTGTACTGCTGTTGCTTTCGGTTTATTTTCTTTGTCGTTCATAGTGCTATGGCTTTATTGTTTTATAAGTTTGTTTTCGTAAAAGTTATTATTCTCTATCACCAAATAGGACTTATTGTCCAGCGCGTCACACAACCAGAGGTTGTTTGGGATGTCGCTTGAGTCCTTCACGTTGAAGCATTGCTCCACTGGTGTATGGCCGACCACTTGGTCATAGCCCGGAATCATTACATTGACCAATGTCTCCGGTCGAATCCATGTGGGCGGCTGTTCGGGGGAGGTTCCATAAATGTCCCGCGGATCGCTAGAGCAGAATCCAAATCGCTCGCTTGGGTCGAGTGAATTGATCCTGTCTAAAGTGAGATGATTTGACTCAAGCCACTTCATCGAAATCCCAGCATGGCTAAATACCGTGTTTTCCATGATATGAATCCATTGGGTGTTGGCAAGGAATTCCTCTTTGAGATCCGTCATTAACTCAGCAACCCATGGAAAGTACCCACTACATTCCGCCCAATAGTAGCCCAGATGTTGCATATCATGGTTGCCGCGCAGCAAGATGGTCTCGGGATGGTGGTCCTTGAATCGCATGATTTCCAAGAGGTTTGACACCTGATCCGACTCGGAAATACCCTCATGGGACGACACATAATCCCCTAAGAAAATCACTTGGTCGGGCTGCTCTTTATCTATGATATCCTTCCACACAGTGAGACCATGTATGTCTCCTAATACAACTATCTTCATCATCAATATCGTTCGTTATCTTGTTGTTCTTTTTAACGTTTTATTGTTTGTCCTTCTCGCGGAAATATCGCTCGATAGTTTCTGAATTAATTTCCCATGTCGGGAAAATCTCACGCGGTTTGTCGTGCCTGAACCGAAACAATTGGAATTTAAGTTCTTCGATTCGCTTATTCATGGGCGTGATAGAACGCTGGTAGGAAACGTTGTCGATCTGTCCTCGTTTCAATTGGGCTTTCAACGCCTTCTTCTGCATCTTGAGGTGCTCAATCTCTTGGCTAGCACTTGTTTCAAGTTTGACATATTCAGCGAGAAACGCCCTAGCTTCATCTTCTTTGAATGAGATGAGGGCGAAGAGATACTTTTCGCGCCAGTGGGACGATTCTTCAGTCAACCTCTCAAGGCACCAGTTTAGTCGGTCAATCTCATGCTGCATGAAATGAGTTGTGATGACGTGGTCATAATCCAACTTGCCGTTATCCTCGCGATGGAGGATGTCCAACACCTCTTGCAAGGTATAAGCCTGGTAATGAACCTTGGCTTCGGTATAGCGTGTGTTGATTTTGATAAATGAGCCACAGTGTCTGCCGAACGATGACAATGTCACGGTATCTATATTTCCGTCTTCACGCACCGTACTACAGCGATTCATGCCGCTCAACGGAGATCCCGCGAGGCGAAAAATGAGGCTTCGGCACCCTTCATTATCGATGCACATAGCGTCATCGCTGGTTTGCCACCATTCGAGATATACCCCCAGTGTGGGGCGCTTGAAACCACTGGTGCCCGTGTAGGCCAGTCCGCTTTGTACTGCAACGGGAGCGAGAAACATTCGGCTGTCATTCATGATGCGATCCATATGAGCAAGCAGATAAAAGGCATTGTCAACGAATAGTTGCTGCTTTTGCATCCATTCGTCCGAAACGTGCGTTGTTTTCGGCTTGCATTTTCGCACCGAGAGATATTGCCCAGTGGTATCAAGTTCCAATTTGTCTTGGAATTCCGTTTCAATGTCTTCATCTGCAAGTGGATAACAATCCAGTTGGGTTCCGTTGAGCAAGACTATTTTGCCATCAGGAAAAGTCTCCTTCTCGTCTTGACGTTTCTTTTCGGAGGACTTTGCAGAAAGGCATTGAGTACTTCCTCCGAACAATTCATTGCTTTCATTCATCATCATATCGTTTCCCTTTTAGAATAAGTTTTTAATAAATCATTGAACCGTTTTGCCACGCGTGAAATAGGTTAGAACTGAAATAAAGTACGCCGATAAGCAAGGTGGCTATGCCACCTTGGCTTATGAGGCCATAGCGAGTGTAGAGGCCGGCTTCAAGTGGAAGTGCTTGGTGAAAGCGCCAAGCAAGAGCTCGGCTTCATCGCGCTTGAGGTCAACAAGCGACACTTCGGTATCGTCATTGCAGAGCATGCACTGTACACCCTTGTTGTAGAAATAGTTACGGAAACGGTGCACCAGACACGGGTTGCTGTTCTTGATAGTGATGGTCATCGAGAATTTGTATTTATGGTTTAACATATGAGTAGAAGCCAATTTGTTAATTTAGCGATTCACGCCACGAAGCCCACACGGCGGTGCTCAGCCACGGTGTCGTTGATGCACTCTTCGCTACAGAGGGTGGTCAACTCGGTCAAGCGGTCACTCTGCTCATGGCCGCCCAAGATGCCGTCGATGGCGAACTTGCGAGCCACATTCTCAATCTGACCGCCGCTGAAATCAAATCCCTCGGCCAGCGTCTTGCATTCGGTTTCGTCCAGTTCGGGAAGCATTGCGTGCCAGATGTGCTCCCTCACACTTGCGTCGGGTCGCTCAAACTCAATCTTGAAAAGGAAGCGGCGCTCGAAGGCACTGTCGAGGTTCTCGCTCAAGTTGGTGGTGGCAATCATAATGCCATCGAGGGTCTCCATCTCTTGCAAGATGATGTTTTGGATGGAGTTCTCCATTTTGTCAACGGCATTTTGCGCCCCACTCTTGCGGATGCCAATGATAGCGTCTGCTTCGTTAAACAGCAGAATGGGGGCCACCTTGGCCTTGGCAACTATGGCGCGGTACTTGTCAAAGACGGCCTTGATGTTCTTCTCACTGTCGCCCACCCACTTGCTCTTGATTTGCGGCACCTCGATGGCCATCACGTCGCGGCCAGTCTGTCGAGCGAGCTGATAGACGGTCTCGGTCTTGCCAGTGCCGGGTCCGCCGTACATCAAGCACGTGAGGCCACAGCGGTTGTAACGCTCCTTCATTCGCCCAACAAGGAGTTTATAATTCTCTTGCTCAAGAAAGCTGTGGAACTTGCTCACTTGCCTGCCCACCTTATCTGTGTAGTACAGCTCCTTGGCTGCAATGCTATCGGACTGGATGAGGCCGCTCAGCTTTTCCTCCTTCACGGTGAGGTTGACAGAGGCCAGCAACTCGTTGCGAGCCTTCTGAGTGAGCGTGAAGCAACCCGTGTCGGCAACTCCATTGTGACAAGAAAACTCTACTAAGCCAAGCCGCATCAATTCGTGTTGGCCATTGCGAAGCATTGATCTGATTCGCGCAAAATCGCTGTTTGTGAACACGTCATCAAGTTGGAAAAAGTTGAGATCCGCGTCATCCTCGTTCACGAGCTTGTCACAGAATTGGAACAAGAGCAGATTGCTGTTGGGGGACAATTGATAACGATTGACACCCTTGACAAAATCCAAATCGGCGTTGTCACGGAGCATATCCTCGACCTCATTGAGCAGTAATCCCCGCTTGATGCCCTCATCCTCAAGTTCATCAACGAAGTCATGGTAATAGGCCAGTAGGCTCTCGGTGTCCTCAAATTTGCGTTGAGGCGCCTCATAGTCTTCATTATTCATTAAAGCACTGAGGGCTCTACAAGAAATAGAATAGGACGACGTCTTGTTGAAACTGTTTGAGAATGTCATAATGCGGCAGCGCACCAATTCGTTGAGGGTGCCGACCAAGGACAATGCTAAAGCGTTGGGAAGATTCAAAGCTCTTGCAAAGGCCTTGAAGTCGATGTTGTTCGGTCCCACCTCGATGCAGACGCTCAGCACGACAGCTTGGAGCGGAGTAATGTGCAAGCGCGCAGCCAGATAGTCGAGATTGTTGCCTTTAGCCTTTGACAAGTCCACGTCCTCATCCCGATGCTCACGGACATATTTAGAGAGCTTGGTGTTGATATTGTCAATCGCCTCAAGCAACGTTTTGGGCTTCCTGCGAGTAGCAAGGCTGATACCCTTTGATTTGTTGTCAACTACTGCCTGACCCTCTTCTTCGGTAATCGTGTTGTTCTTCTTCGTCTTCATAGTCTATTATTGTTTATGATTTATAACTGCTAGTTGATGGGATTACTGTGATTTTTAAATATTTATTTACAAATTACTAATATTAATTCACACGAGCCTGACAGCCGATTTCCTAGGGCACCTTCGTGCGATCGCCGAGTGCGGTCGAGAAGAGGTGCTGATGCCACTGCGACAAGTTTTTGCACTGCCACAAGCTTTATCAGATCAAAATGTCTTAGAGTATATCCGTAAACACTTATTTATCAACAAGATAATAAATATATCTTTCTAAAGCAAGTGTCTATGAAAGCACGAATGAGACGGCTTTTGCCCCGTCTCCAACTGAATTAACTTTTATTCTTGATTATTCCGCACATACCATTTTTAATTTCTTGCGCAAAGTTACAAGATTACTTTGAGATATGCAAATTTTTGCAGTTAATCATTGTTAACAGAAATCACTTTTTTTCATCCTATCGCTTCCACATTATTTATATGGAGGAGAACACCAATCCTTTGCCAGATGAGTAAAGCACAGCCCATAACTCAAAACCAGAGCACAATTTCTTGCGTGCTCCCAAATCAGCAGCGCTCAATTGACAGAACTATCACCGTCTTATCTCGGCCAATGGTACCACGCTTCTTCAGCTCATAGATGGCTTCGCTCTCACTCGCAGAATAGAGCATCACAGTCGCCGACGCATTCGTCGCCGACGCTGGTCCCTCGATCCGATACTTCACTCGATACAACTCCTTCGTCATGGCCCCTCAAATTATATAATGGTTGTTTGTTCTTACACAAAGATACAACAATAATCTCAAAAAAGCAAATTCTAAAAAAGGATTTTTTGTTCGAGTATGTAGATGTTGACAGCGTTGAGGAGGTCGGTGTCAATGATGGGGGTGGTGCCTGCCAAAAGGTGACGGCGGCAGATGGTGAGGATCTTGCCCATGGCGTTGCCGCCGCAGAGAATGCCCGTCTCGTCCAAGTTCGTAGCCCACACGAGGTCATTCTTCTTGACAAGCTCGACTATCACGACATCATCGGGAACACTCTTCAGTAGCTTCGCATATTTCTCATTCAGCCTACACTTCTGCCAGACGCACCATAGCATCCATTGATGCCTGAAAGAAGGGAAATTAGATCGGATGTCTTTCTTGTACTTTGCCTTAGAGTATCGCCAAGCCCATGCCCCGGATTTCATCTTGCGGATATACTCTTGCACCTCGATGCTCTTGTCGGTGTCAAGACTCCACTCGCCACACAAGTACAAATGTTCAGAAGAATACCATTTCTGATCAAATAGCGTGAAGTGAAATCCCCCTGACATATTCCCCAACCGTCCTGAGGGGAAGTCTTGGCCATCAATCCGGCACACGTCATCGGGATATCCATACGTCAACAGCCTCAGTGCCTTCGGATCCAGCCTCTCCTGACGATCCAACACGGCCACAGTAATTCCCTCGTTATATTCAATCTCACCCATGACCCACTCTTTACTTCTTCTTGCTATTGGGTGACGGCTTGGAGTTTCTCCCAGACTTTTACCATGGCCCAGGTGTCGAGTTCGCAATAGCGAAGGAGGGCTTCGCGGGTGGCTTCGGCTTCGTCGGGATCCATGTTTTGAATCTGGGGGAAGATGGTCATGGCATCACCTCCATTTTGGACACGCTCGTCAAGGTTATGGTAGTTGAGTGAGGGCTCATCGGGGAAGAGGGCCGGCAGCACGCTCTTGATGCTAAACGAGCCTCCCATCGCGGGCATGTAGTAGTAGCCCTTGCGGAAAGGTACAAGCAGGTCCTTGATGTTGGATTCAATATCCAGCAGATGCCCAGCCAGGTCGGGATAGATGGCCGCCATCTCCTTGAGACGTCCACACTCGAATGTCTTATTATATACCAGCGTGCAGACGCCCATGGGGATGTCACGGCAAAGCTGCTCTGCTAGTCCGCGGCGAGGATCGCTACCGTTGCTCGGGGCGAGATATTCGCGGTGCTCATAGGGGGCATCAGCACTCTGCTTGATGTGCAATGAGTACTGGAAACAAAGTTGGGTATAGGGACTTGAGTTGTCATATTGGGGTATGGCATACTGCATGGACTCGAAATCCAAGAAATAGAGCTGATAAGTCAAATCGGCAAGGAAGCGACGAATCTCGTCACGGTCAATGTGTTCTCGCTTTTCGAGCGTACATGCCACCTGCAGGTCCTGTATCTTGCCTAAAGACATGTCGCGTAAGCTGTCAATAGTGACATTCCCCTCGTGATAGCACTTCAGCTTTTTATCAAACGTGAATCCCCAACGCGATCCACTATAGACATCAAACACTGACGGCTGTGGCAAGTGGCGGGTGCAGTACTTCCAAAATCCACATGGATAGGGCTTGTGGCAGCCCATATTCAGGCCGGTGGTTGGCTCATCAGCAAGTTGCAACGTATTCAAAGCACGCTCCACATTGACAGGAACAGATAACAGATTGCCAGCAATCTTTTCTTCCATATCAACCTTAACGAACAGGTTAGGAATGTCGAGATCGCCATCGCGAACATATTCCTTATTGAGGCAGACAAGATAAGTGCCTGTCACTTTAACGTCACACTGAGTGAGCAACCATTTCTGGTATGCGATATCGGGAATATATTTGTCAATCTTCTTGGGCTCTTTTTCATCGGGATAGGTGACACTTTTCACCTCGTAGATAGCCCACCCACCAGATGTCTTGCGCAGGATATCCACAGCGCAGTAATTGCCATTATATAAGAACGAGGCCTCGCAGATATTCTCCACGCCCTCAACCATCCATTGGCGCGTCTGCTCAGTCATGGCGGCAAGATCGAGGCTTCCGTCTGGTTTCTCGGCATGCGCCTCCTTGTAGTCACCGAAGAGGCCCATGGCCAGGTCTCCCACTTCATTGCCTTGCTCAAACCGAGCCTCGGTAGCCTCATCCACCTCCTCCAATTCGGGCTTATTCATTTTCAACCACAGCGCTTTGTCGCACTGACAAAATTTCGTGTACTTCGATTTAGATAATCCTGGCATAACGAATGATTGATTTTAACCGATCTGACTTTACGCAAACGTTTAGACGTAAAAATATTACTTGCAAATTTAGCTAAAAATATTTGAACATACAAGAGAAAGCACAATAAAGGCTGCCTCCTTGTTTTAATTAATCTTGCTCATAGTAATCTGTTTAGAACAGCTGAAAATCTTTACCGGTAAGGATTGAAACGGGCTTGACAAGATAGCACAGGATCAAGCCGAAAGAAGTCACAGCAACGTGCCCCCAAAGGGACAGATGGGCAAAAATACCTATCCATAGCACGAACAGCGGGAGGCAGATAATAGCGATGCCTGCCAGCAATAAAAGCGATGCAATAATCAATTTAATCATATTTTTTCCTTTCATATTTTTCATGGTGCAAAGTTACAGCCATCCCACTGCCCCAAAAAGCATTTCACGTCGGTATGTCTTGACACCCGGTGTCGGAAAAGCTAGACAGCTCTTAGCCGGTTAAAAACAGCTGAATCACCTGAGTTATCTTATATTTACCGCACGGTGTAGCAATTCAGATAGTTCAGATGATTCAGTTGATTGAGGCTTTGGTTTCCAACGATTGTATTACTTTTTTTGAATTCCTTCAAACCGCTTTGCCAATTCGTCCAACAGGTCTTGAGGATAATTGTTCCAGACAGTAACGAACTCTTCATCATCGGCCGCATCATCGGGTTCGTCCCAGGGCGCAATCATCGCCCTTTCACAATCCTTGATACCCTTCAACATCTGCAATTCATGCTCAAACCGGTGCTCGGTGTCACCCTCGACCAAGTCCTCAATGATGGAATCACGCAGCTGCTCAAGCGCACCAAGATGGTCAAGTATCAGGCAGTAAGGATTGCTCCAAACCAATTGGCCTGACATAAGTTCTTGGATCGAGTCATATTCATTCACGTCAAATTCAGGATCCCATTCACTATTCGAGAGTTCACACCTCACTTCTTCTTCAAGATAATCTATTTCTTTATCCCAAGCTTCCTGAGGGACAGACACATAGACATCAAATTCCAACTCTCCAACTTGGGCATTCACTTTTATCTTTTTTTCGCTCATTGCCTAACCTATTGTGATCATTAATTTGAATGCAAATATAGGCATTCTCTGTAAAACAATCAATAGATACTCACTGATTACTCGTATTCCTTGAGACTGAACGTGATACCGTGTTCGGTCAAAAAGGCCTTGATCGGTGCCAGGGTGCCGTCGCTGCCTTTCAGCATTGCTTCGAGGGCATCAAACAACCCATCGGCGTTATAAGCGCCCACGAGGTGGCACAGGGCCGCCACATCGTCAACAGTAATCTCTGCAATAGGATTGATGTCAAAATCCTCGGTCGATTCTTGGTAGAACTCAACGCACTTTTCGCTGATAGTGGCCACCACATGACAGATATAGCCCTTGCCGTTATCCCAAACCGACACCTCGTCGCCAGCCGTGCCAAATCCTTTTGATTGGGCGAGAATTTCCTGAACGGTCGAGAAGACGATAATGCCTGTAGTGCTCACGGCCTGAGGGCACTTGTCCATGATGCGCTGATAGGTCACGGGGTGCATACTCTCCAGGTTGTTCATGCCATAGGTGGAGCTATCCTTGATGCGTAACATCAACGCCACAAAGTCCTCCATCGGCAAATAAACGTCGAACGGAATCACTTGCAGCCCCTTGTCCAGCAGTGTACACGTTAACTTGAAGTGTGCCGCAGGAGCAATACGCTTCACGGTCATGGCTGCGCTGCCAATTTGGTCGCTCCAGTCCACGCGCTCGATCAGCGGACGCTCATCGTTGCTGTCCAGCAATGCCGTCACCTCATCGGCGGTGAGATGGCGCCAGCGAGTCACCCGCCTTCCATCGGTGTTTTCCAGCTCATAGGGGTACACAATGCGCTCGTCAAAATCCTTGACAAGCCCTTCATAGATGCGCTGTTCGCGCTGCATCAAATGCTCGTTTTTCAGGCAAAAAGGCCTTCCGTTGAAATTGTAAGTAGTCATTATAGGGTGATATAAATTATTGATTTATGGTAAAATAATTGGTTTCAAGCATTCAAGCTCTCTTGCTTGAATATGTGTTTATGCCTCCGTTTTGGTGTCTTGGCCTGACCTTTCTAAACAATTTTGCATAATCGAGCCTTCATAATCGTAGACTCCGTTTTCATCGGCTTCAATCCAAAGCGAAGTGAGGGCATAGGCTTTCTTGAGCCGTTCGGGCACCATATTAGAAACATACCACTCATAGTTTTCACAAGCAGGCAGGATGATTCTCCATCTGGAATCGTCTTCCTTCTTGATGATTACTTCATCGTCCATATACATAAGGCTATAGACAGACAATTGGCAGTTCTTCTCAGCCACTTCTTCAATCCAATTCCGATAGTCTTCCATGAGGATATTTGGGTTGTTCAGCCAATTCCAAACCAAAGCATGATTTGGATCTTCTCCCAATCTGAGGCTTGGCAGCACGCTAAGTTTTCTCCAAACAAACCGGATTATATCCTTCCACTTATAGGCCAGATACAATTGACGGTTGCGTCTGTAGCTTTGCCTTTCGTCGTCAAAATAGGCAAAATGGATCTGCTCACTCCAGGCACCAAAGGCCTCAATGGCACGATCCCAATACTTTATGCCACTATTATAGTCATCCTTCAGCGCGTTTTCTTCAGAGCAATAGGCATACACTTTCTTGCCCGTCTCATCGGCCAATCTTTTCATGAAAAGAAATGACTCATCATAATTCCCGCAATTCACTTGCACGATGGGCTGTGGCATGACCTTGTAATCACGGATGATCTCGTCATCCGATTTCCCTTTCTTGCGCAGATCTTTCAGATCAATATACTTAACTTGGCCGGGCCGCAAGTCCCGGTCAGCGTATAATTCGACGAGATCTGTCTGAACCTGTCGCCAGTCATTGTAAAAAATCACCAGAGGCTTGTGGTGCTCGGTGTTGACAAACTCCTCGGCCAGTTGATAGAACAGCTCACGGTCAATCACGCGGAGCTTGTCCTCGGGCATCAGCATCTCAAAGCGCTCCCTCACCACACTCTCATCCTCCTTCTTGTCGAGGATACCTCCATTCTTGAGCGCCTCAGACAACTCCTTGAAGAAGTCTCGCCCCAGCACACGCTGCACCATAGCCAGACGGTCGGTGGCGATATAGTTCTTCTTGAAGATGTCATACACGGCATGCGGCGAGAGATTAATCTCCCCGGCCAACTCTCTTGCGGTCATACCCTTTGCCCGCATCTCTTTCTCAATCTCGTGTCCAATGTGATATTTTTCCATATTCTCCATATTTTTTCCGTAAACAAATATAACATTATTTTCTGAAAAAAGCAAATGTTATCAGAAAGTTGATTGGGGAAAAGGAATCTGAAGATTTGCACAATTCAGATATATTACGTTATTTTGTAACATCAATCGTATTCTTTAACTAAATCCACTAAAGAAAAACTTAAGCAATAACTGGCACGTGGGTACCTGCATCTTATCCCTCAAGTACATATTCGAGCGCCACATTGGCCTCTACCCTATCGTCCTGGACGGCATGAGGTACTGCAACAAGTGCTGGACAAATTAGGTTTCACCCATCAAGTAACCAAAAGACCAAACAATAATAATATGATGAGATTTAGAAAAATTTTTATGGTGATGGCTGTGGCAGTGACCGCTGTGTCAATACAAGCCACTGACCAAGCCAAGATGAACCAGTTCATTGACGAACTGATGGGCAAAATGACCCTCCAGGAGAAAATCGGACAGCTCAACCTGCCTGTCACCGGTGACATAATCACGGGCTCGACGGTCAGTGGCGACGTCGTCAGCAAGATCAAGGCTGGCCAAGTGGGCGGTCTGTTCAACATGAAGGGGGTGCAGAGCATCCGTGCCCTGCAAGAAGTCGCTGTCAAGCAAAGCCGCCTGGGCATTCCGCTGATCTTTGGCATGGACGTGATCCACGGCTATGAGACGGTATTTCCCATCCCCTTCGCCATGTCGATGAGTTGGGACATGGACGCCATCCGCAATTCGGCGCGCATCGCCTCGGTAGAGGCGACAGCCGACGGCATCTGCTGGACGTTCAGCCCCATGGTGGACATCTGCCGTGAGCCACGCTGGGGCCGCATGAGCGAAGGCAGCGGCGAGGATCCCTTCCTGGGCTCCGCTATCTGTCGCGCGATGATCGAGGGTTACCAGGGCGCCGACTTGGCCGACAAGACCTCTATGATGGCCTGTGTCAAGCATTTTGCGCTCTACGGTGCCCCCGAGGCAGGCCGTGACTACAACACGGTGGACATGAGCCGTGTGCGCATGTTCAACGAGTATTTCCCACCCTATCAGGCAGGCGTGGATGCAGGTGCAGGCAGCTACATGACCTCGTTTAATGTCATTGACTACATTCCCGCTACGGGCAACCGCTGGCTGCTGACCGAGGTGCTGCGCGACCGATGGGGCTTTGACGGCTTTGTGGTGACCGACTACACCGCCATCAGCGAGATGATCAACCACGGCATGGGTGACCTGCAGACCGTATCGGCGCTGGCACTCAATGCGGGCACCGACATGGACATGGTGGCCGACGGCTTCCTGGGCACATTGGAGAAGTCGCTCAACGAGGGCAAGGTGACCATGGACGACATCGACAAGGCCTGCCGCCGCATCCTCGAAGCCAAGTACAAACTAGGGCTGTTTGATGAACCCTATCGCTATCTTGACCCCAAACGCGCCAAAAAGGATATCTATACCGACGAGCATCGCGCCGCTGCTCGCAAGCTGGCAACGGAGACTTTCGTGCTGCTGCAGAACAAGGATAACGTGCTGCCCCTCAAGCGCACAGGAAAAATTGCCCTTGTGGGTCCCCTGGCCAACACCCGCGCCAACATGCCCGGCACCTGGAGCGTTGCCGCTTCTAGCGAACGCTACAGCACGCTGCTCGAGGCGATGCGTCGTGCCGTGGGCAACAACGCCGAGGTGATGTATGCCAAGGGCTGTAATGTGTGCTATGATGCAGAGCTAGAGAAAAATTCGACGATGTTCGGCCGTGAGATGCGCGACGAGCGCCCCATTGACGTCATGCGCGACGAAGCCGTGAGGATTGCCAAGGAGTGTGACGTGATTGTCGCTGCCATGGGCGAGCCTAGCGAGATGTCTGGCGAGAGCAGTTCACGCAGTGAACTTTCTATCCTCGATGCCCAGAAGGACCTGCTCACCGCCCTCAAAGCCACGGGCAAACCCATCGTGTTGCTCAACTTCTCGGGCCGCGCCACAGTGATGGACTGGGAGGTCGAGAACATCCCCACCATCCTTAATGTGTGGTTCGGTGGCAGTGAAGCCGCCGATGCCATCTGTGACGTCGTGTTCGGCGACGTAGCCCCCAGCGGCAAACTCACCGTCACCATGCCCCGCAACGAGGGCCAGATTCCCATCTACTATAACCACCTGAACACGGGCCGTCCCAACCCCAGGTGGTTCTCCAAGTACACCAGCAACTACCTGGACGTGCCCAACGACCCGTTGTTCCCCTTCGGCTACGGACTGAGCTATACCACCTTTGAGTATAGCCCGCTGACGCTGAGCAGCAACACGATGACCACGAGCGGCAACATCACCGCATCGGTCACCGTTACCAACACCGGAGCTGTTGAGGGTACCGAAGTGGTTCAACTCTACATCCGTGACATGGTGGGCAGCATCGCCCGCCCCGTCCAGGAACTCAAGGGCTTTGAGCGCATCAACCTCAAGCCTGGCGAGAGCCGCAACGTCAACTTCACCATCAACACTGACCTGCTCAAGTTCTACAACAAGGACCTGAACTACGTCTGCGAACCTGGCGACTTTGAGGTCATGGTCGGCACCGACAGCCGCAACGTCCAGCGCAAGACTTTCACCCTGAAGTAATCTGCGTTTCAACCCACGGCACAGCGGGTTGAAGAATCGACTTAAAAGTGCTTCCGAAAGCTTGGAATGGCTTTCGGAAGCACTTCTTTTTGACACTAGCCGTAGTCAATATGGCGTTAGGGAGTATATTACATACCTATAGACTTGACACTGGCCTCAAAGGTATCGCGGTCACCGATGGCTCCATTCTTTATCTTAGCACGGTAATTATAGATGGTATTGACCGAGTAGTGCAGGAATTCTGCAATGCGGCTACTGTCCTCAATTCCCAGACGGATGAGGGCAAAGATACGGATATCGGTATTCAAGGTAGTAGGATCCTGCAGTGTGACACGACATTCAGGCCGCAACAAGGCATTGAAGTCGTTGACAAAGTTGGGGAACAGATGCAGGAAGGTACTATCAAACATCTCATACAGTTCCGTCAAGTTCTTGTCGCGCAACTCACTGTCCCCCGTGAACTTATGCAGTTCGTCCAGATCTCTGCTCTTGACCATCTTGTTGACACGTTTGCGCATCTCATCGAGACGGTCGATATAGAAGGAGCACAGGTGGATGAAACGCCCCACATATTCATCCTTCACGCGGTTGGACTCGTTAAGTTGGGTGTTAGTCTCGTGTAACTTGCTATTCAAGTCCGACAACTGACTATTCAATTGAGCCAATTGTATATTCCTATCACTTAGGTCATTACGAGCCTTTGCCAATTTCTTGCGCTGGCTATTGCTATAGAACAAGATGCCCAGGATGAGGGCTGTCAGCAAACTCAACACCACCGCCAGCACTGCCAGCAGACGGTTGGCACGCTTGAGAGATGCCTCATAATTGTCGCTGATAACAGTCAGTACGGGCGAGATCTGGCTATTGCGCTTGACCGTATTGAACTTGCTGGCACATTGCCATGCGAAGTGAATATACCGATAAGCCCGATCCATGTCACCATCGGCCATGAGCATGTTAGCCAACTCCCACATCGCGCCCTGATCCATGACAGCATTCTCAACGTCGCTCAACGCCGACTGCGTCACCCAGTAGCGAGCCTGTACCGAGTCACCAAGCGCTCTGTAATCCAGATATCGGTAAAAAGCCACGATGGCATACTCGTGCGACCCATCCTTGACCTGCTTGAGCCTCAAGTCGTTATAGCGCAAAGCTCCCTCGGCATCACCAGCTCCAAAGCGCTCTATTTCCTTCATCTGCAGCGCCTCATCATCGTTCATTGAGACACGAGCGGTATCAACTAGGCTGCTATAGTAATCTTGCTTGGCATAATACTCAGCCTGCAGATGCGGCACCTTGCAATAATAGCCAAGTTCGCGGTACAGATGGACGAGTGTGATATAATACCGATGGCGGTTATTGGCTTTGTTAATCCGTTGTTCATCAATACTATTAAGAACTTCCATCGCCTCGTGGTACATACCCGATTCGGTACACTGATATGCCAGTAAGAGACGGCACTCGTCGGCACGATCGTGGTCACCCAACCGCTCGGCCAGCACGATACACTTGCTGATGTAGTGAATCGCCGAATCACTCATATAGGGATGGTACTCATCGTACAGATTGCGGCACATCTCATATTGCACCTTATTGTCATCGGTAACGCCAAGCGCCGTCTTGTACTTGTGGATGCGGCTCTCCCGTTCCTGCACATAATGGTCAGTCTTCTCAATGGCTTTATCGAGTTTGCTGTACTCCTGTTCCAAGTCAATGGTCCCAGCTGCCATCATACACAAGCATGACATCAGCGACAGGATAACAACTATGTAGTTTTTCATCATTCAATTAAAAATTTTATGTCAATAGTCTAGAAGGAGGACGAAACTAAATGTCTAATACTTCAAAACACATAATAAATCTTCACCTTGCAAATGTAGTGGTATTATCCTATTCAAGCAACAAAAATGGCAAGATGTTGCCAAAAAATGACGGTTTTCGTCAAAAATGGCACTACATTTTAACCACTTTTTAACGATTTGGAGAAATCCACAAATAATTAACAATCAGTAAACTATATAAAAATAGCCGTCCACTTCATCCACTTTTTTGTTTTTGAGCCAGCCAACACATTCATTAATAAAGTAATTTTGCGCTAGAGCCACCGCCCCGATGCAGGCATCCACATAAACCGAAATCAATATGTCATCCTATTGACAACAATTTATAACCAAATATTTTTTATCAACCAATAACAAATGTGACATGAAAGAGAAAAGATTACTTTCACTGCTGTTGACAGTCATGCTGTCCATAGCGGCATTTGCACAGACGCAGACCTTCACAGGAAGAGTCGTTGATCCCAACGGCGAGCCTGTGATCGGTGCCACGATTGTGCAAAAGGGCACGTCGAACACAACCGTTACGGACTTCGACGGCAATTTCTCCATCAACGCGCCCAAGGGTGCCGAGTTGGAAATTACTTACGTGGGTTATGGCAAGCAGACCGTGCTTGCCGGTGACGACATGCAAATCACCATTGTCGAGGACTCCGAGTTGCTTAACGAGGTTGTCGTGATCGGTTATGGTGTGCAGAAGAAGAGCGTAGTGACGGCCTCTATCGCCAAGGTCTCGTCCGAGGACTTGGCCGGTAAGACCCGCCTGCGTGCCGAGGACGCCCTGAAGGGTATGGCCGCCGGTGTCAACGTCACCTCTTCGTCGGGTCAGCCCGGTTCGCAGTCGATGATCCGCATTCGCGGTATCGGCACCATCAACAACTCCAATCCTCTTTACATCATTGATGGCATGCCCACCGACCAGTATGGTATGGAGAGCGTCAACCCCAATGATATTGAGAGTATTGAGGTGCTGAAGGATGCTGCCTCGGGTGCCATCTATGGTGCTCGTGCCGCCAACGGTGTTATCCTCGTGACCACCAAGAAGGGCAAGATGGGCAGGGCCAGCATCAACTACGACTTCTCCTATGGTTGGCAGAGCCCCTGGAGAAAGCGTAGTGTGACCAACGCTACCGACTATGCCATCCTGCAGAATGAGCGTCGCATTCAGAACGGTCTGTCTCCGCTTTATGCCGACCCCTACAACCTGACGGATGCCAACGGCGACAAGATTGTAGGCTTCGGTACCGATTGGCAGAAGCTGCTCTTCAACGACAACGCTCCCATCATGCAGCATGACGTGAGCGTGAGCGGCGCCAGCGAGAAGGTGAACTACTACCTCTCCCTGGGTTACTTTACCCAAGACGGTATCGTTGGCGGTAACTATGGTCAGTCCAATTATGACCGTCTGACCATTCGCGCCAACAATATGTTCAACCTCATCGACGCCACCAAGGAGCGCAACTTCTTGAACAAATTGGATCTGGGTGCTAACCTTTCTTATATGCGCGTGCACAGCACCGGCATCGAGGCCAACTCAACTTGGGGTTCTCCCCTGGGTTCGGCCCTCTATCTGGCTCCTACCTTGCCCGTGACCTTGAGGGGTGACAAAGCTCAAGAAATGATTGACCGCTACAGCGCCTTTGACCTCTACTACGATGAGAACAACAATCCTTATACGATTCCCGGTTTCATCGGCAGTTATCAGGAACAGAACAACCCCATCGCCATGATGCAAGGCAACCCCAACAAGAACTGGAGCCACAAGTTCATGCCCAAGTTCTCGATTGACCTGCAATTGTGGGATGCCCTGAAGTACCACTTCACTTACAGCGCCGAGCTCTCCTTCTGGGGCTACAACGGTGCTACCCTGCAGCAATATTACCTCTCGGGTAACAACAATGCCGACCACACCTCGGCAGTCGCCTTCAAGGGTAATAACAACACCTGGCAGGTGGAGAACACGGTAACCTACGACAAGACCTTCGGCAAGCACACCATCGGCGTCGTGCTCGGCCAGAGTGCCCTTAAGTTCAAGGGTGACGAGCTGGGCGGTTCACACTGGTATCTCGTGAATCCCGATAAGCCCAGTATCAACTACACCACCGGCGGCGACCTGGAGATTTCCACCGATGCCGACGGCAAGATGACCGGTGCCACGAGCCTCGTGGGTGCTTGGGGTGGTCCCTACACCGAGCATCGCCTGTCTTCGATGTTCGCCCGTCTGAGCTACAACTACGACGAGCGCTACATGTTCCAGGCTACCGTCCGTCGCGACGGTTCGAGCCGCTTCGGTTCCAATCACAAGTACGGTATCTTCCCCTCATTCTCTGTGGGTTGGAATATCATGAACGAGGCCTTCATGGAGAGCAGCCGCGACTGGCTGAACAACTTGAAGCTGCGCTTCAGCTGGGGTAAGAATGGTAACGACAACATCGGTGACTTTGCTTACACCACGCTGACAACAATCGGTAACACCAGTAACTACTACTTCGGACAGACTGCAGCCATGGTCTATGGTTCTAAGGCTAACCGTCTCGCCAACGAAGACCTCAAGTGGGAGGAGAGCGAACAGACCGACCTCGGTATCGACCTTGGTTTCTGGAACAATAAGCTGACCTTCAGCTTTGACTACTATATCAAGAAGACCAACGGCATGATCATCGAGATGCCTATCCCCAGCTACGTGGGTGAGGCTCGTCCGCTGGCCAACGTCGGTGACATGGAGAACAGCGGTGTTGAGTTTGAGCTCGGATACCGTTGGAACGTCTCGGATGTACACTTCGCATTGAAGGGCAACGCTTCCTATCTGAAGAACAAACTGAAGAACCTGGGTAATGACACCGGCTTCCTGAACTACGGCATCAGCCAGTTCAGCGACGGTGGCACTCGCGCCGAGAACGGCCAGCCCTTCCCCTTCTTCTACGGCTACAAGACCGACGGCATCATCCAGACCAAGGCCGAGGCCGAGGCCTATAATGCCAAGTACGGTACGAACTGCAATCCTGGTGACTTCCGCTTCCTGGACACCAACGCCGACAATGTGATCAACAGCGACGACCGTACCAACATCGGTAACGGTGTGCCCGACTGGACTTTCGGTCTGACCTTCAACCTTGACTGGAGAGGCTTTGACCTGGGCGTATTCTTCCAGGGCGTTCATGGTGCCGACATCTTTGATGCAACCTACCGCCAGGATATCGCCTCCGGTAACTATCCCACCTGGGTTCTCCAGCGTTGGACTGGTGAAGGCACCAGCGATAAGGTTCCCACCCTCGGTGACTCCAAGAACTGGGTTTGCAGCGACATGTATATCCAGGACGGTAGCTACCTGCGTCTGAAGAACATCACCCTCGGTTACACCCTGCACCCGCGCCTGACCAACAAGATCGGTATCAGCCGCCTGCGCATCTTCGGTCGTGCCGAGAACCTCTTCACCTGGACCAAGTACTGGGGATTCGATCCCGAGATCGGTTCCGGTGCTACCAGCCTCGGTGTTGACTATGGTGTTTACCCCCAGGCCCGCACCTTCACTGTCGGATTTAACCTCTCACTCTAACAATCCAATAAAGAATTATCAATATGAAAAAGCATATTTCAATCATAGCAGGCTTGTGTGCAGCATTTCTTGCACTGACTTCCTGCAGCGACGATTTTCTTGAGGTGAAGAACCCGACGGGTGAACCCCTTGAGGAATATTACACCGACGAGGAGACCCTTAACGAGGCACTCACTGCTGCCTATGCTCCTCTGCACTGGCCCGACTGGGACGGCTCGGCCTACAACGACCTGACCGTTGACGGTGAGATCATGGGCGACGACTTCTGGCCCGGTGGTGCCGACAATACCGACAACCAGCACTGGCACCGTCTGTTCAACTTTGAAGCCGACGGCAACAACACCCTCGCTACCCTGTGGGGCGACTTCTACAGCGGTATCAAGCGTTGCAACGACGCCATCAAGTATGCTTCGTGGGAAACCGAAGCCAGCGAGAGTTTCCGTCGCTCGATGGAGATGCAGGCTCGTCTGTTGCGCGTATACTATTATAACATCCTGTGGCACTACTACGGCAATGTGCCCTTCTATCTGGAGAACCTCACTCAGCCCTACACTGCTCCGCAGCTCAGTGCTGACGAGATTTACAACAATCTCATTCCCGAGCTCGAGGAAATCATTGCCTCCAACGTGCTTCCGATGCGTTGGCCCAATGCCGAGGCAGGTCGCGTGAGCCAGGCGTTCGCCTATATGCTCTATGCCGAGATGGTCATGTACCAGAACGACAACGCCCGCTATTCTCAGGCTCTGGGTTACATGAAGCAGATTATCGGTGACAGCAGCTATAGTCTCAACCCGAGTTTCAAAGACTTGTGGCAGGAGAGTGGCGAGTGGTGCGCCGAGAGCATCTTCGAGATCAACTACAACGACGACCAGGCCCAGCGCGACTGGGGCACCCCGCTTGCTGCTGGTGGTACCGTATTCCCCACCCTGTGCTCGCCCAACGGTTGGGGCGGCGGTGAAGGCTGGGACAGCGGTAACGACGGTTGGGGCTTCCTGCCCATGCGTCTCAATGCCTACAGCATGTATGACGAGAACGACAAGCGTCGTGACGTTACCTGCTGGGACCTGCGTGGCTATGACTACACCCAGCGCTATCAGGACACCCACATCTGGCACGGCAAGTATCGTCCGCAGTCTGCCAACAATCAGGACTGCCCGACGTCCAAGAACCTGAACTATAACAACAACAAGCGCATCTACCGCTATGCCGAGACCCTGCTCAACGCTGCCGAGCTGCTGCTCCAGACGGGTGGTAGCGCAGCCGAGGCTGCTGGCTATGTGAACGAGGTTCGCGCGCGTGCCGGTCTCCCCGCTTTGACCACCGTGACCATCGATGACATCTTCACAGAGCGTCACCTGGAATTCTGCGGTGAGGGCAAGCGTTACTTTGACCTCGTGCGTGCCGAGGGCATCGCTGGAGCCACCCAAAAGGCTTCCACAGTGCTCGTTCCCGACAACTACGGCTACCGTACCAACTCGTGGACACCCAGCAAGAAGTACATTCCTCTGGCTCAGAGCGAGCTCGATGCTGATCCCACGCTGGTTCAGAACAACTATTAATCAATCAATAAATAGAAATTATGATGAACAAGATATATAACAAGGTGACATCAGGGGTGCTTTTCAGCCTCTTGGCCTGTACAGCTTTGCTCTTCACTGCTTGCTCGCCCGAAGAATTTGAAGGCGCAGATCCCAACGGTATCCCCACTGTGAGCGGTGTTGACTTCAATATCTCCGTTGATCAGGAGACCAACCAAATGGTTGCCAGCTACACTCCGCAGCCTGGCACCTATCCCGTCTGGATCCTCGACGGTACGTCCTACTCCACCCTGCAAGAGGTGGGTTACAAGAACAGCGAGGCCGGTACTCACACTATCGAGCTGCGCCTGGGTAACCGCAATGGCATCAGCCAGACCGGTATCAAGAAGGAATATACCTTCAATGAGTCAAAGATTGACTATAGCAATGACTTCCGTCGCATCGCCAACAAAGAGTGGCGCATCGACCACAAGGAAGTGGCTCACATGGCCTGCGGTCCTGCCGGTACAGCCGGTACAGGATGGTGGTCGGCTCAACCCGATGAGAAGAAGGACTTCGGTGTGTATGACGACCGCCTCATTTTCTCTGCCGATAACCTCAAGGGTGGCGCTTTCACCTACAATTCAGGTGTAGATGGCCTTACCTATGTAAACAAAGGTACCACCAAGTGGGGCGCCCCCGCGAATGAAGACTGGGATGCTATCGTCGTTGATGGTGATGGCGAGCAGATTTCCAGCTGGAGCTTCGAAGTGTATGACTGGGAAGATGCTGACGGCAACGTGACCAAGCAGACCTACATTCAGCTTGCTCCCAACACAGCTTTCCCCTACATCAGCTCTGATGAACAGTACGAGAACCCGCGCTTCCGCATCGAGACGCTGACTGCAAAGAAGATGGTGCTCATTTATGAGCCTAAAGATCGCGGCATTGCATGGCGCTTCATCTTCACCAGCGATCCCGAGGAGAAGGGATTCTTCGGTTTCGACGCTAACAGCGACTTCAACATGTGGAAGAACGTTGAATACAACATGTTCTTCTGGTATGCTCCCGGCTGGAATCAGATTGCTGACCCCGACTTTGAGGCCAATGGTAATGACTATACTGTATTCCTGCCCGAGGCAACTACCGACCAGTGGCAGGCTCAGATGGCCTTCAAGACCACCAACATCTCGACCACTGCCGACAAGCACTATGACTTCTCTTGCATCCTGAACAGCGACAAGGACCTGAACGGTGTCACTGTGAAGCTCGTGATGGATGGCGATGACAATGTCTTCTACTTTGCCGACCGCATCGACCTGAAGGCTGGCGAGAATTATATCTTCTGGAAGAGCGACATGCCTGGTATCGACATGGAGCGTGTCAACCTGTTCTTCGACTTCGGTGGTTGCCAGGCTGGTACGACAGTCAACATCTTTAACATTGTGCTCAAAGATCATGCCAACAACGACGGCACCGTGCTGCCCGTCATTCCTGATGAGCCCACAGTTGAATGGGTAGATGTGAACTCGCCCGACAACCTGGGTGCAGGCTTCAATACCGTCGGCACAATGGGCTTCTGGTGGGCTGACGCCAGCTGGTCACAGATTGCTGACCCGGGCTTCTCCTATGCCAATGGTGTCTATACCATTACGGCCAACCAGGCTACTGTAGCTCAGTGGCAGGCCCAGTGCTCAATCACTGGTGTGCCCCTCCATATTGAGAAGGGTCAGGGCTATGACGTGCGCGTCACCATCACCACCAATATGGAGCTGCCTAGTGCCACCGTCAAGGTCAACAAGGATCCCGACGTGACCAATGATCCCAACACGCTTTGCTACAAGGGTGACTTCTACCTTGAGGATGGCGAGAACGTACTCCAGTTCGTTAACGTCGTGGCCAAGAACGATGGTGAGGAAATTGAGTTTGACCAGGGTAAGATGATCTTTGACTTCGGTGGATGTCCAGCCGGATTTGAGGCCAAGATCAGCAACATCATCATCCAAAAGCACAAATAGTTGTCAAGCGTCAGTAATCAGTTTTCAGTTGTCTGTTTTCTGTTGTTAGCGACATCCGCATTCAACCGAGAGCCGAGAACTGAAAACTGAGAGCTGAAAACCCAATAAGATGAAAAGGTTAATGATTCATACGCTACTGTTCGCTTTTGCCGTAGCCCTCTTTGGGGGCTGCGGTGGGAGCGGAGATGAGCCCAAGCCTGCTGGGACCATCACGGTCTCGCAGGAAAGCATCTCAGTTCCTGCCACCGGCGGCACTTACACCGTCAACGTCACTACGACGGGCAAGGAGTGGGGCGCTTATGCCGACAAGGACTTTGTCACGCTGGATGCCCAAAACACGACATCCCAATCGGGCTCGCTGAAGGTCATCGTTGCCGCCAACCCGACAACCGATGCACGCACTGCCGATGTCACCATCATGTCGGGTGCTGCCCGCAAGACCATCACCGTCTCGCAGGAGGCCGCCGAACAGGCTGCCTACTATGCTCCCGATGGCTACAGCCTCGTTTGGCATGATGAGTTTGACAAGGGCTCGGAGCTGAATGCCGACGATTGGGTGCATGAGGTGCAGAACAGCGGTTGGGTCAACCACGAGTTGCAGAACTACGTGAACCACAAGACCCCCGAGGGCAAGTTTGTCACCGAGGTGAGGAACGGTCACCTGCGCATCACGGCTCTGAAGGAGAACGGCAAGATTTACTCTGGCCGTGTCTATGCCAAGCGCGCTACGGGCTGGAAGTATGGCTACATCGAGGCCAGCATCAAGTTGCCTAAGGGCAAGGGTACCTGGCCCGCCTTCTGGATGATGCCTGTCAACTTCAAGTCATGGCCTGCCGACGGTGAGATCGACATCATGGAAGAGGTGGGTTACCACCCCGACTATGTATCGTCGAGCCTGCACGCCATTGCCCATGTCCACTCCAACGGTACCCAGGTCACCCACGAGATGTACTGCAAGGGTGCCGAGGGCGAGTTCCACACCTATGCTATCGAATGGACGGCCCAGAACATTACCACCTATGTGGACGGTAAAGTGCAACTGAGCTACAACAACCGTGGTCTGGGACGTGACGACTGGCCCTATGACGACCCCTTCTATGTCATCTTCAACCTCGCATGGGGTGGTGACTGGGGCGGTGCTCAAGGCGTTGACGAGAGCGCCCTGCCCGTCACAATGGAGGTGGACTACGTACGCGTTTTCCAAAAGAAGTAACTGTTAAACCCAAATGACTGTATGAGAGGTTTTATAGTATTAACACTCTCTCTTATCCTTGCCTTGGGGCTTCAAGCCAAGCCCCAAGACAGGTTTGTCCGTGTCATGGGGACCGACCTGGTGAAACCTGACGGCGAGAAGCTCTATATCCAGGGTACCAACCTGGGTAACTGGCTCAACCCCGAGGGTTACATGTTCGGCCTGAGCAAGACCAATTCGCCGTGGATGATCGATCTGATGATCAAGGAGGCTGTAGGTCCTGATTTTGCTGCCGACTTCTGGCAACAGTTCAAGGACAACTACATTACCCGTGCAGACATCGCCTTCATCGCACGCCAGGGAGCCAACACCATCCGCCTGCCTTTCAACTACAGGCTTTTCACCGACGAGGACTACATGGGCCGTGCCAAGGATCAGGACGGCTTTGCCCGCATCGATTCAGTGGTGAACTGGTGCCGTGCCACGGGTCTTTATCTCATTCTCGACATGCATGACTGTCCGGGCGGACAGACGGGCGACAACATCGACGACGGCCATGGCTATCCCTGGCTGTTCGAGAGCGAGCCTAGCCAGCAGCTGTTCATCGACATCTGGCAGCGCATCGCCGCCCGCTACAAGGACGAGCCGGTGATTCTGGGCTATGAACTGATGAACGAGCCTATCGCCCATTACTTCGAGAACAAGGAGGAACTGAACAAGCAGCTTGAGCCGCTCTACATGCGTACCGTCAAGGCCATCCGCCAAGTGGACCCCAACCACGTAATCCTGCTGGGCGGTGCCCGCTGGAACTCCGACTTCTACATGTTCAGCGACTGGACCTTCGATGACAACATCATGTACACCTGTCACCGCTACGGTGGCGACGCCACGGCCGAGGCCATCAAGGATTACATCGACTTCCGCGACAAGACGGGCCTGCCCATGTATATGGGCGAGACGGGCCACAACACCAACGAGTGGCAGGCGCAGCTGGTCGACGTGATGAAGAAGGCCAACATCGGCTACACCTTCTGGCCCTACAAGAAGATTGACGGCTCGTGCATGATGGGCATCACACGTCCCGAGCTGTGGGACAGCATCGTGGTGAAATACTCCGAGGCTCCCCGCAGCACCTACAAGGAACTGCGCGAGGCTCGTCCCGACCAGGAGACCTTCCGCCGCCTGTTGATGCAATATGTGGAAAACAGCCGCTATGAGCACTGCACCCCGCAGGCCGACTATATCCAGTCGCTGGGGCTGACACAGCAGATGCCCATGTATCTTGACCAGACCCTGCCCATCGAGACACGCGTCGAGGACGCTCTGGCCCGTATGACGCTCGACGAGAAGATCGCAGTCATCCATGCACAGAGCAAGTTCTCCTCGCCTGGCGTGAAGCGTTTGGGTATGCCTGACTTCTGGACCGACGACGGTCCTCACGGCGTGCGCCCCGACGTCCTGTGGGACGAATGGGAGCAGGCAGGTCAGACCAACGACTCCTGCGTGGCCTTCCCGGCACTGACGTGTCTGGCAGCCTCGTGGAATCCCGAGCTGGCGCGCCTCTATGGCCGCAGCCTGGGTGAGGAAGCACGCTATCGTGGCAAGGACATGATCCTGGGCCCTGGCGTGAACATCAACCGCACACCACTTAATGGCCGAAATTTCGAGTATATGGGTGAGGATCCACTGCTGGCAGCCCGCATGGTGGTTCCCTACGTCCAAGGCTTGCAGAGCACGGGCACATCGGCCTGTGTGAAGCACTTCTGCCTGAACAACGATGAGGAATACCGTAACCAGGTGAACGTCATCGTGAGCGACCGCGCACTGCGCGAGATTTATCTGCCAGCATTTGAGGCCGCCGTCAAGGAAGGCCACACTTGGGGCATCATGGGTTCCTACAACCTTTATAAGGACCAGCACTGCTGCCAGAACCAGTACACCCTCAACGAGATTCTGAAGGGTGATTGGAAGTATGACGGCGTGGTGGTCAGTGACTGGGGCGGCGCCCATGACACCGAAATGGCTGTCAAGAACGGCCTGGACATGGAATTTGGCAGCTGGACCAACGGTCTGTCTTGGGGCGAGAGCAACGCCTATGACGCCTACTTCATGGCAATGCCTTATAAAAAGATGATTCAAGACGGCAAGTTCACGACCCGCGAGCTGGACGACAAGGTGCGCCGCGTGCTGCGACTGTTCTTCCGCACGACGATGAGCAACAAGCGTGCACAGGGTTTCCTGTGCAGCGAGGCCCACTATGACGCTGCCATGAAGATTGCCCAGGACGGTATCGTACTGCTGCAGAACAAGGGCGGTGTCCTGCCCATGGACCTGAACAAGGCCAAGCGTGTGCTCGTTGTCGGCGAGAACGCCATCAAGATGATGACCGTCGGCGGCGGCAGCAGTTCGCTCAAGGTGCAGCACGAGATCCTGCCCCTTGAGGGTCTCAAGGCTCGCCTGGCAGGTACTGGCATCGAGGTGGACTATGCCCGCGGCTACGTGGGTGATACCACGGGTGAGTACAATGGCGTTGTGGCCAAGCAATCACTGGCCGAAAACCGTTCGGCCAGCGAACTCATTGCCGAGGCGGTTGCCAAGGCTCAAGGTGCCGATTATGTCATCATCTTCGGCGGCTTGAACAAGAGCGATTACCAGGATGCCGAGGGTCACGACCGCAAGCACATGGACATGCCCTACGGCCAGGACGCTTTGGTCGAGGCTTTGGCCCGTGTGAACAAGAATGTGATATTTGTCAATATCTCGGGCGATGCCGTGGCTATGCCGTGGCGTGACAAGGTTCCTGCCATCGTGCAGGGCTGGTTCATCGGCAGCGAGACAGGTAAGGCGTTCGCCAGCATTCTCGTGGGCGATGCCAACCCCTCGGGCAAACTGCCCTTCACCTGGTACAACCGTCTCAACGACGTGGGAGCCCATGCCCTGGGAACCTATCCCGGCAACTGGCGCGAGGGCCACATCATCATTGACGAGGAGTACAAGGAAGGAATTTACGTGGGATACCGCTGGGCCGACAAGCAGAAGACGAAGCCCGCCTTTGCCTTCGGTCACGGACTGAGTTACACGACCTTCGCCGTGAGCAACCTGCGCATTGACAAGCAGACGGTCGCCCCCGAAGGCACCGTGACTGCTACTGTGACAGTCAAGAATACCGGCAACCGTGCCGGCGCCGAGGTCATCCAGCTCTACGTGAGCGACCACAATGCCAAGGTCGAGATGCCCGTCAAGGAGCTGCGTGCCTTCCAGAAGGTCACCCTGCAGCCCGGCGAGAGCCGTGACGTCACCCTGACCATCGGCGGCCGCGCCTTCCAGTACTGGGACGAGGCCAAGGGCGATTGGGCCACCTCACTCGGCAGGCGCACGATGCTCGTAGGCACCGCCAGCGACAACCTCCCCTTAAAAACCACCTTCACCGTCCAATAAAAACCCCCATCAAGGACCCCAAAGGGACTCCCCAATAAAAAGGCAGGAAGCACAGCCAAATACCAGTGCTTCCTGCCTTTTCTCTATAAGACGAATTATTAGAACTCCGTCATCTTCTTCCGATCAAAGAATACCATCTGAAGGAATACCCCAATAAACATCGCCACAAACGAGAACATCACCAGGAAATCCTGAACGATGAACAAGTCTCCCTTGCTGTAGATGATTTTCTTGCGAGCATATACGGGCTCCTTTTTGGCAAGTCTATACCTATGTACATAGGAAGTAGTCGGAGAAGGTAATGAATCCTGTGCTAACAGAAAACCCGTATACTTCTTGTCATCTAATGCGACCATCTGTCCATGGCTCTCCGATGAAGGTGAAAAGAACAATACGGCGCCAATTGTCTGAAGAAAATCCTTATAATCTTGTTTTTGTAATCCCTCATTCTTCATCTCCTCTGGAAGCGGGAATAACAGCACTTTATCAAGAATCAATCTACACTTTGTGTAATCTTGGGAAAGTAATTTAAACTTCTCTCTCTCAGATTTCAATGAATCCGCATCAATCAACGTATCAACATGGTTAACCTCAACAATCAAGGGAGCCTTGCCGTGCTCGTAAACGTATTCGTCATAGTAGACATCCAAAGCACCAGAGCGCTCCAAATAACGCACGCCCACAAAATTAATGATAATTACACCAATACATAATGACAAACAATAACTAATGATCAGCAACTCAAAACTGCGATATACCTTCATCCATGAACTACTTTCTGGCAATTCGCGGTCAATTTGGTAAAGAATGAACGAGAAAACGACGATGATAATGATGCTCATTGTCGACCAAACCACAGGCGAGTCAAAGAAAGCAGCAAGGGCATCAAAACCCATAGCGATGGTCAACCAAGCTGCTGTGATTGAAGCGATTAATTTGGGCAGCATCAGGTGCCAACTCTCAATAGGATGGACATATGGTTTACGGAGCTCTTTACATTTTTTTGAAAAGATTAAAGAGTCCAAGCCTAAGTAAGCACCTGCCGCGATAAGTAATCCAGCCAAGACCTTGACGCCTTTAGTCCATACACTAATAGTGAGCAAATCATGGCATGAACAAAACAAAATAGACAGAACAATTATACAAATCCTTACATAAATGTCTCTGATCAATACGAATGCAAAAGCACTACAGCCGCTAATAATTAAAAACGCATATAACCAATCATCATAGCCACAGCCCTCAAGATTGTCCGCATGCAACAAATTGTAAGGCAACAACATCAGACACGCTATTGCCCAAGTAATCAGTATGACTCTCTTGGCCCGGAATCGCCTGAACGATCTCCTCAGTGGATTATTCTTACCAGGATAAAAATTACCCCACTTAATGAAAAGGATATCACCAAATAAAACAATCAACAATACCACAACTGTGGTGCACAAATGATTTACTAACAACCATTCACGTACTTTGTCAGCAAAGTTCAGTATTCCCCAAAGACCTTTAGCTGGTCCATCTTTGATAAATGGTATATCCTTTAACTCAAACAGAAAGAAAAGAAAAACACAAAGTATCGCTAGCCAAAGAAAGTTAGCCCACTTGAACAGATGCAAATGCAAGACATCATTAAAGTCATAACGATTCAAAAACCAACGAGATGAATTCCCCCTATTCTGCCTAGCGCTCAATGCCATCGCCTTGACTGTATCGTCCTCGCTCTTGTCCATTCCCAAATGCTCTACCAGCACAGACGAATTACAGATACGTTTGATGCCATTCTCCCTCATCACAAAATAGATGCGACGCATCTCCTCCTCGGGATTGGCAAACCAAGAGTCCCAACGAGTTCTAGTCATGCGTTCAAAGACATTAGAACGCAACTCAGTCCATTGACGGCCTTTGATAAGTCCACCGAATAACTTCTTACAGCTTAATTTCAGGTTTTTCCATTGAGTATTACTTGAGAGCCGTAGATGCAAGTCCCTACTGAACGATTTCAGTTCATTCCACCGAGTATCTTTATGAAACGGTAAGTAAAACTCCTTTGAAAAAAGTTTAAGGTCACTATATCTAATACAATTAAGCACTTCTTTGACATTATCCTTCAACAGTTTACGTTCACGTTGTCTAAAGTCATCGGGAAACGTCTGTTCAAAGTATTTGTCGGACAGCGGATTTCTGATATCAGCGGCCCACAATTCCTCAGCATTGAAGAGCTCCTTTGCATAAAGCAACACTAATTGGTCATCGGTTTTCTTCACCAAGTTCTCGTCAACAGCACGAATAGTCAGTTCTCGATAGTAGTAGAACTCACACTTATGCATCAAGGCTGAGAAATAGTAATTGGACATTAGCCCATTGTACATCCGGTCATAATTCGGACTGGTGCAGAAGACGGTCGAATGCTTCAGATCAAACATGAAGTCTAGCAAAAGCTTGCGCAGAAACTTGGTCACTTGCTCGCTCCCCTTTGAGGTATCATCATATAAATCAAATCCATTGCCCTTATAAAGGTCCATCAGCCATAGCGTAGAATAAGAAACCGCAGATGGCTTGCTCCCAACGCCATCGGACCATTCTTTAATCAATTTATCAAGGAAGCGACTACCTGTCATCTGTGATTCAGACGATTCCAGCACATCTTGGCCAACTTTCAGCAAACTACGGCCTTTCTGACGTAAAGCCTTTCCATTTTCCTTAAGATTATTATGAACTCTCGGCAATTCATTGATTCTTGAATTCCAATTTTGTACATTTCTTTTGTGCTTCTTGAAGAAAGCGACCACATCTCGTAGAACTCCACAACTTTCTTTTAAAGCAATAGCTTTTTTATTCAAAAATGAGATAGTATTTTTGACCTCTGAATTTTTAATTGCTTCGCTTAACTGTGTCAAATTCTCATTTATCTGCTGCAAATCCCGAGCACATACAAGGAAAGCATCACTTTTCTCACGCAATTCATCTTCCATCCTCTGAAGAGTAGCAACTGCATCCTGGATGTGTTTCAATTCTGAGATATTACCATAAGCAACATATATATCAGCACCCATACGTTGCAATTCATCGCCAACATTCTTTAAGATATGCCCCATCTTAGTCAAAGCTCGGCCATGTTTATCTGCCGAAACCTGTGGGAAGTTAGCGATATAGGTACCCTTGACGATGTCTGTCAGGTCACTTGTCGGTTTCTCTACAAATGGGAGTTCAAGGATTACTTCATTAACATGGGCGATGTTATTATCGGCACCAGTTTTAAATACATCCTTAACAGCATACTGATAGTCATAATGGTCATTACCATGTGCATCATTCCACTTTGTCTTATAGGCACAATAATGCATCCTAAAGCGCACAGAGTCGGGCGTGATGACGAGGCTGATGGGATACTTTGGGGACATGGTATTATCACTTGCCAATCCTTGATAGGCAGGCAACCCAGTGTAATCATAGACGACAACCCCATCAACGACAACCGACAGGCTCTGATTCAAACGGAAAAAACGTCCTATATTCATCGTTGCTGCGCTTTAAGGTTCAAGATATACTCTTCAATATAGTCACAAACTGCCTTAAAATCCTGCCGACCGTCATCAATTTCTTCCAGCTTAGCCCTGATGTAAAGGTATTCCTCCCACATCTCAGCCCACTGGCGGATAGTACCAAATGCCGTCAGGTGCACCAGTTCAGTCAAGTGCTCAAGCAAGCCATCCAAGTGCTGATTCTCCAACATGAAATGAGAAATCAGTACTGATCCATTGATATTAAACAAATGATCACCTTGTTTATAGCCTTGTGGTATCTCAACATCCTTCAACATCTTGCGATAATAATACTGCAGACTCAACACATCTTGATAATGCTCACTTGCCCTCTCCCGTACCGAACTCTTATCCGCAACCATCTCTCTTGGGATGAAAATATCTTTGGTTAACTTCAGTATCTCAGTTATCGATAAATCCAGTATTCCACTATCGTATAATCGCTTATCCATCAGTTGTAACAGATTATATGTAAACAACTGCGGAGTATTAGTCGGACAGGCCCCAGTATCGATGTGCCAATAACTTTCACTTCGGTTCAAACCCTGAGCAAGTAATCTCTCATTCACGGCGGTCGTATATGCCGAGATAAAAATGAAGAACATCCTTCCACGCGGTCCGACCTTGAATCGTTCCTGTTCCAGTCTAGATTTTATCTTATTAATGTCTTTTTCATTTATCACATCATTTTTACTATTCTCAATAAAGGCTATCAGATCTTGATAATCATCTTTATGTGTAGAGGTTTTCAGCTGGTTCAAGATAGTCTTTTCTTTATCAATGACTTCTAACCTGCAGTCATTGAATTGTTCAAAGATAGTTTCAATATAATCAATTTTCTCTAATAACTCATAACCATAATTGCGATTTGACCCGCCATCCAGCAGATAATCCAATAGGATAATATCATACTTGTAGCTCTTCAAGACCTTGACCGCATCATCTAGTGAGCTAACACAGTCAATCACAATAATCGCATCTGACAGACTATCATTTCCTGTAAACTCTTCATTATTATACTCACGATACTTTACACAAATACTCTTATCCTGTCGTTCATTAAATAGCGCTCGCTCAATTAAGCGTTTGATAATAGACATCTTGCAGTTGCTATTGGGGACATCATTTGCATCTTTTTCAACAGCCCTATCATCAACTAGCAGAAAACGCCAGCGCCACTGACACTTATCTACGCCGTTTTCATTTTTTCCGTAACCATTCTTTAATTTCCTACAGCCTTTATCATTTTCTATCAGTCTTTCAATGGCAGTCTCCGAGTGGAATATAAAGGGGGAAACCATGACTGCATGTGAACCTGACAAATAGGACTGCTGCGAAATCCGAGCATTCAGGTCAGCATATTCCTTCGCTACAGGCAACTTATAAATATTATTCTCATAGTTATCATAAATGGCGGCTATTGCTCTACAGAAAAGATTACAAAAACTCTTCTTCTCTTTGTTATCTTTAAGCACTGGAATAAGATAATTCCAAATGCTATTATCCATAATCTGAAAATATCGAGGAATATAGGAAGGCAGTTTGGAATCAATGCTGTCTCCACACATAAAGTCCCAGAACCTATTCATCGTAGCTAAGTGAATGATTGGCAGTTTTTCATTTCTTAATGGCTCGTCCCTTAGTTCCGTTTGGTTAAATGGCACACGGTCGGATGCCTTTTTATCCTGGGCTATAACAAATTCCTCAATTGAATAAATAATTACCAGAACTGAATTCCCCTGTATTTCATCACTTTCAATTTCTATTTTGCGATCCCCTAGTTCTGAGATCAGTTGTGCAAAACGAATAGAGGCATCATCATTACCGGCACCTTGGTCTTGATGTATCGAGACATGGACCTTAATACCCTTATCATTATCATTACGTTCTATAGAATGAATGTTGATCCGCAACTTGTATTGAAGAAAACGATTATTCATATTTCTCTAATTCTTTATTTATCTTTATCAATTCTTTCAACCAATCATTAGTTTTAACCTCATTGCCACCAATTTCGGTTGATAAAGTCGTAACTTTTACTTCATATGCACCTTGCTCAGCAGAATCATCCGCTAATCGTGGATTATTTACTGATGATGCGACTAATTCATCTTCATTTTGAATAATAGTACTTGGATTCTGACCCATCATATTATTCAAGCAGTTGTTTGAGCGTTCAATAAGCTTTTGGAACTCTTTATAATATATAAATGCGTGTTCAACCTCTGGCAATATATCTCTTTCTGCGCTATTGTCTAAAATATCAACAAATTTATTAGCAGTATGGGAAAAAAAGGCTATGTGAACATCATTGAAAGCATCGTTTCCTGCTAAAGATTTTACTTCTTCACCACTACAAACATATGCATTCTTTCCCTCATACTCTTTAACATCTTTATCATGAAGCACTAAAAATAGATTCACGTCGTCTCCAACTTCGCCCTTAATCTCCTTAGCGCACTTTATTAGAGAAGGAATCCATTCTCGATTTTCTTCAAAATCCTTGAGAGACTCTATGGCGTAAACATTCTGATTATTTAGTTTTTTAAGTAATGAACGAGTATCAGCTGTTCCTATTTTTAAAACCTCATTTTTTAAATTCCATTTTATTATTCGCTTTAAAATGTCATCTTTATAATCATTACAAAAACCAATTTCTGTCTCAATCTGATTCTCTATTGCCTCACTCAATTGAACTCCACTTTGATTATGATTCTCTTTATCATTTTCTGTCGCAAGAGAGTTCAGTTCAGAAATGTGTTTTTTGCAATGATCCAATAATAGTTTTTTTAAACTTTCTTTGGTAGCATTGCTCTTAAGAATTATATCAATCCGATTCCTCAAAAAAAAGGAAGACAACTCTTCTGTGAACTTGGTTTCAGTAGCTAAACTAAACAGCCATTCATCCTTATCCTGCTCAAACAGTGTAGTTGAAAAAATAACAACATTCATAATCTAATGAGTATTTAGTTATCATGATTCATATTTGGCATAATCCAATAATTCAACTAAAGCAAATTTACAATCAAGCACACTATGCTCTAGAGCTGCGTACTGAATAAACGGTTGCTTTTGTGGCATATCCTCGTTCGAAGGTTTTGCACGTCCTGAATGAATGACGAAGCAAGGCAAATAGTCAAAATCTTGAGAATCTAAACCATAACTCGAGAACTTGTTGAATAACTCATTTGATACGGATTTTTTATTCTCAACATTCTCTCTTGTATGTTTCTTTATGCCAAAACCTTCATAGATTTTATCAAGAATGCCTTGATGAATTGATATGTAATCATATTTATTTTTGAAATGATCCTCATATTCTTTTTCTAATCGAATATGACATCGACAATCGTTTTCATCATACTTAATTGATGCAATGGAATCAAAGAGAATAGGCAATATATTGGTATCTTGTTTAATACAGCCAATTATTTCAAAGCCGTGTTCAACAGGTACAATTGTAAAGACTTCCACACCTTTTTGCTGATATATCAAGGATTTATAATTCTCTGACACCACATTAGATATTGTATTTTTTAGCAGATTAGTCAGTATATTACTTACGGCAACAAAACGACAGCCCTTCTTATATGTCTCAATATTTTGAATTGAACGATTCATCAATTTGATGTTTGCCTTTTTCATCTTATCGATAATCACGTCAACAAGCTTCAATTTTTCATCTTGCTTCTGGCATGTAGTCAAGCCCAATATAAGGAATTCAATATTGAGTTTTTCTTTGTATGTTACTGTAAATAATCTTTCATCAATATCATGTATGGTCTTGAATATCCGCTCATCAATGATGGCCACTCTTTTCTTCATCGCATATAGATGAGAATAATACCATCGTTTATTTAATGGCTCTCTTCGGACAAGTCTATCTGTAGAGTTATCTCCAGAAATTGCTTCGACAAATCTTATTTTCTTATAGTAATCTGGGTTTTCAGGGTATATAAAGTTCTTAAACTGTGTTTCTAACGAATGATGAAAGCGATATACATACTGCGCACTTATAGCACCCACATCACTAGCATACAAACCAATCTTCTTATATACATCAGTAATATTCTTATGCTCAGAGCAAGAAGCAACATCCCAAATATAAATCATTTCAGAGTTATCATCTATACCGTAAAAAACTTTTTGAATCTGATCTTTAATTTCTTCTTCTAAATCATGAGCTTTACCTGTTAACTGATTTTTGAGTTTACTAATTACCTCATTATCTTGACTTAAATCAGACAGTTCTTTCAAATGGTTTTCTTCCTTGATTTGATCCAGGATACTTAATGATCGCTCAAGTTTCACATCGCTCAACATCATTATTCTATTGGAAGAGTAGGGGCGTAATTCATTGTATTGATCTTTATTTGCTACCACGATAAACCGGAATGACGACCTCATCTTTTCTTTTACTTGAAGGACATCATCAAATATAGCCCAGTCCTTACTGTTAAGTTTGTTTAAAAACCGAAACACTTGTTTCTGCCTGTCATCACACCCGTCCAGAACAATAGCAGCAAAACGCTCCTGCTGAAGACAAAACATATAACGCAGATGATTGTCACTAGTCAATTCCACTGCAATAAGAGGAGCTTTTTTCACTCTATGGTGAGAATCTGATGACGGTAAATCATCATTATAGCGATAATACTTTTCCTCGTTGGTCTCATTTCGAATCCATGCTGCTGAAATACGCATTTCTTTTAACCCCTTATTAGAGTTAATCATCTCCATATTTCTTGTTGGGTCAATATAGTCTTCAACAAGCCCAGCCCTTAATGTAGACAATAGTTTATCATCCTGATTATCATATAATAAATTATCGGTTATTGTCAACAAGTATAGGTATTCCCTATCTCTAGCTTTCATATACAAATCCAACCACTTTGGATCATTAATGCGTTTTTCAATATTAGGACAATAGCTTATCTCGTTAAGGTCTATCACATCCAGCTTAAATTCAAGATTAGACACCCCTTTAGTATTACCATGTTTCGCTGCATTGCGAATGATGTTTTCCATAATAGAAAACACAGCTTGACGCCCGACAAGACCCCCAGGAATACTGAAGTTCAACTTTCTCAACTCAGCCAGAGCTGGATTTTCAGATTCGCCACCATCTATCTTATTATTAAGCCCCCAGAACTCTGCATTCTTTCCATTATCATTATAATATGGGAAGCCAAACAAAATGTCTTTATTAGTTATTGACCTTATATCAGCATTGACCTTCTCCGCATTAAGATTCTCTCGAGAGAACCCCTCGGATTTGACAAGATAATTGAGCAATATATTTGCTGAACAATTCTTACTTTCTCCTGGATTATGTCGTTTGTAACGCAAGTCGGGATTCAACTCATCATAAATCGCATCCTTCATATTAACAGGGGCACCATAGGGTATATAGTCGGTAGCAATAGTAGCGATATAGTCTTGACGTTCCTGTAAATAACCAATAAAATGCCCAAGACCCAAAATGAATGGCATTTGGACTTCTTCAAGCTTTGTCAAGTCAACTTCTTTATTAATTCTTCCATCTCTAATAAGATTCTTCAAAATGCTAGCATCCATCTTCCATATTGCTGCTGTACTACCCATCTCATGCTTGAGGTATGACATCACATGGCTTCCCAAGTTGTGGCTCATGTTACGGGACATAATAGCAGCCTTAGCAGACTTGACAGCTTCATTTCTACTAACTCTTGCCCAATTTCTTCCGCCTATCTCACGAAAGCATAGATTAGACACAATACTAATTCTTTGGAATAAAGATTCATCGTTTATCGGATTCTTACACACAAGTATTACACCGCCCGAACTAATATAACGATTAGAATCGTCATATTCAAATAAAAGACTTGGAAAAAGATAGATATTGGTAATATCTACATAGTGCTTTAAATAAATACATAAAAACTTATAAAAACTACCCAATTTTATTTTCTTCTCAAAGTCATCCTTACTTTCCAATAATCCAGATGCAGCATTAATGAACGCTTTTTTATCATTAATACTATTAATATTTGAAGTGTTCCTAATAGTAATACCATCATATTTTTGATTACTGTTTTTACTCAATCTGAATTCATTAGCTTTAAAACTGATTGAAAACTGGGGAACTAACTCTTCTATGTCGTTTGTAAAGAACTCAATAAAACTGAAATATCGTTGCGCTTCCTCAAAGAACTCAATATACTTTTTATAAGCTATCGTGTTGCCCACACCTTCTCTACTCGTTTCCCAATGTGTTGTTGTTTCATTATAGAAACGACCGACTATCTTTGGTTCCCATATCTTCTCTTCATAGTTCCACAGGGGGAGCGTGAAGTAATACACTCTATCTTTATAAGGCTCAAGAACACGTGCTATGTAATCTGCTAATTCCTCAATTTTTTCATTAGGATTATTTGGATTACTATACAGCAGTGAATATTCATCCTGTAGTAGAAGACAATTATTTCCGTTTGAGTTCATAGGACAATTTAGATTAATGTATATAAGAATGATAAGAAATTAGGCATGCTATGACTGGCTGTAGGATTATAGAAACTGGTTTCTGAATTATATATAGTTTGTTCTAATACTTGTTGAACAATAAAACCAGATGGCCTAGCATGATTGATATAACCTGAGAAAGGATGTAAATACTTCGTAATAGCTTCTTCATTTCCTTCAATAGGAAATAAGTGCTGATACTCAATGCTTCTGTCGTTATTGGGATAAGGAAGATTATACTCCTTACAGATGAGATAAGGATTGTTCGTCACCAAGAGAAGTTGACCACCAGGTCGTAACAGTGAAGAGAGTTTCTTAAAAATGACTCTGAGGTCGGGATAAAACATCACAACCATAGAGAAGAGAGCAATATCAAATTTATTCTCAGGATGATATGACATCATATCATCCTGAACAAATGACCAATCGGTATTATCTCCTAACACAGAGCGAGCTTCTTCAATAGACTCTCGGCAGAAATCTAATCCAACTCCATCTATATCATCACTGCGTTTTGATAATATTTGCATATCAAAACCGCATCCGCATCCAATATCAATGATGCGTTTACCAGAAACGTTGCCAAGAAGATCAAGATAACCTTCTCGTATGATATATCTTGGATTCTCTAACCAGTACTTGATGTTTTTAGTATAAAATTCTTGAATCTCATTCATTTTCAATTGATTTTATCTTTCCACCAGAATAAATCGCTTCAATCAGATCCGTCTTTGAATCACCATTCTCCATAAAGGAAATAAGCCCAGAGGCACCTTTGAAATTTTGGATTTTTTTAATGTCAGATATAATCTGTTCTTGAGTTTTTCCTCCGTTTCCGTAAACATCCATAAAAATACGAACCATATCATAAGCATAGGCAGCTCGGAAATCAGGATTCTCGTGATATTTCTCGTAATAAAGGTCAACAAATGCTTTCATCTCGGGTTCAAGAGAGCCAGTACCTAGTAAATAAGAGAATTTGGGACCAATAAACGATAAGCCTTCAGTAAGATTAGCAGGCAACTCCATGACAGTCTTATTTGATCCACCTAAATTACAGAAGAATGAATTAGATGCAATTCCTATTTCTTGAGCTTGCTTTAGAAGAGTAGAATACTCATTTCCATACCCCAATAATACAATTCTTTCTACCTTAGCATTCTTAGCTTTAATTAATTGAGCTTTAAAGTCACCATTATTCATTGGATACTCATCACTTCCAATGACTTTTCCCCCTTTACTCTCAAATAACTTTTTCAGGAGTTTACAAGAATTAATGCCATAAAGCTCATTTGTGTGAAGTACAAAAATATTCTTAATATTCTGTCGTTGAAGCAAATCAACCATCATTTCAATCTCCTGGTCACCTCCTGCAAATATTCTAAATAAATAGTCACTAAGATTTGTAACTTCAGGTTCTGCCGAGCCTGCAAATGTTATAACCTTATGAGAATTGATTTGTGGAACACAAGCGTTAACGATGGGAGTCAAGTCAATATAAAAACAGTCAAAACTCTTATCCATTAGCAGTTTATTGAATGCTGCTATGCCATCTTTGGCAGTACCAAGACTATTTTCATAAATAATTTCTAATTCCTGGTTATTCTTATTGTATTGTTCAAGCGCAATCTCAAAAGCCCTTTTTTTGGGCTCGCCAATGATAGCTGAGTTTCCTGTCAATGGTAGAACAACACCAATCTTCACGGTTTGTTTTTCACTCGACTTGTTTTTAGCAATAAATAACAAGCTAAATAATACCATGGCGGCAATTACTGCAACCACGAACCAGATGTCTTTACTCTTTTTCATATTCCTTATTTTTTAATTGTTGAACATTATTTTTTCTATTTCTTGGATGTCCCTGTTGCCAGAGAGCAAGTTTAATTGTCCTGTCTGCATGATGGCGCAGCGGTCACAGAAGCGGATGGCGCGGGCGATGTTCTGCTCAATCAGGATGATGGTGACGCCGAAGGTATCTCTGACAGCCTGGAGCATACCGTACATCTCTTCAACGGCCTTTGGGGAGAGGCCGGCGCTGGGCTCGTCGAGGATGACGAGTCGGGGATTGGTGGCAAGGGTCATGGCGAGCGATAGCTGATGCTTCTGACCTCCGCTCAGTTTGTCTGCCATGGTGTGCTGCAGCTGCCTCTGGGACTGTTGCAGCATGGGGATGATTTCTTTAAGCCTGCCGAGGGTTTCCTTGGGCTGCTTATAGAGCGCCAATTGCAGATTTTCCCACATGGAGATTGTCTTGAAGACCCTGCCGCCCTGCTGCATGATGGACAAACCGCGATGCGAGAGTTGACTGGTAGACAGCTTAGTGATGTCTTCTCCTTCAAAGGTGATCACACCTCTGCGGAATGGAATCATATTCATGATAGCTTTGCCCAGGGTGGACTTACCGGAGCCGTTGAGCCCGATGATGCCGACAGCCTCACCCTGTTGCACCTCCAGCGACACGCCTTGCAGGATGTCAACGTCTTCCTTGTATCCACCCCACAAATCGTCTATTTTCAATATCTCGCTCATAGGCCCATATAGCTGTTTCGAACGTTTTCATTGTCAAGCACCTTAATGGTGTCTCCAACCTGGAGAATCTTGCCCCCGTCAAGATAGGCGCAGACGTCTGCCACCTTCCTGACGAAATGCATATTGTGTTCGATGAGCAACACGGTGAGTCCTTCCTTTTCTTTCATCTCCCGGACAATCTGCTCTATATTGTCGATATAATGCGGATTCACTCCAGAAGTGGGCTCATCAAGCAACAACAATCGGTCGCCACCCATCAACATACATGCCAACGACAGGATGCGCTGCTCGCCATAAGAAAACGCCGATCCATCCTGGTCAAGCAACTCCAGGTATTTATTGCCCTCGCCGAAGATGCGTACGAGAATCTCTCGCGCCTGTTCTTCCTTCTTCTGCTCGGCCTGTTTCCACTTGTTACGGAATAGCAGTGAGGAGAATGGGATCTCACCTGTTGTATCATCGGATGCCAACTTCATGTTCTCCATCAATGTCAAGCCTCCCATGAGTTGACCATCTTGGAACAAGCGACCGATTCCCATCAACGAGATACGGTGAGCGGGAATGCGGTTAAAATTATGCCCCTCGAACAGCACCTCGCCAGTATAGTTCTTCTCAAAGCCTGAGATGATGTTGAACAGGGTGGTCTTTCCCGTTCCGTTGCCACCGACAAGTGCCGTGATCTTTCCGGGCTCGACATCAAGGTTGACTCCACGCAGCAGGTCGAATTTCTCATTATGAGCATTCGTAAAACTGATGCGGATGTCCTTCAGTTGCAAGATATATGGCTGTTGTTCACTCATCTCACCACTACTTCAAAACCATTTTTCCCCAGATGCCTTGAGGTCGGAAATACATGACAAGCACCAGTGCCAAGCCATAGATAATCTGGCGCAGGTTGGCAGCGACAGCGTCGGGCAGTCCCACGAAACGCAGCACCTCTGGGAGCAGTACAACAAATGCGGCGCCCAAGATGGGCCCCTTAGTATTGCCGATGCCACCGATAAACAGAGCACTGATGATAAAGATGCTTTCGTCGAGCGTGAAACTGGTCGGGTCAATGTAGCTCACATAGGAAGCATAGATGACACCTGCCAGTCCCGTAAAAGCTGCTGACAAGAAAAAGGCCCAAGCCTTGAATTTGACTGTATTACGGCCCAATGCCTGGGCGGTCTTTTCATCGGCACGGACGGCATTCAGCACCCGTCCGAAAGGAGAGTTCACCAGATGCCTAAAGAGCAACACGACAACAAGCATCACTACCAGCGATAGTAACAGATAACCATAGATTCCCGGAACCTCATACAGGCCCAACAGCTTGATAGCAGGAATACCAGGGATGCCATACGGGCCACGCGTGACATCCGTCCAATTGTACAGTATGGTATATGCAATCAGCTGGAAACCCATCGTGGCAATGATAAAGTAATCATCCTTGAGCCGTACCGAGGCATAGGATATCAGGAAACTGAAAACACCGGTGAGCCCCATCACCAGCGCAGCTATTACAACAAACGGCAGATTGAACTGCATCAGGAAATAAGTGCCGATATAAGCCCCTATTCCATAGAATGCAGCCTGACACATGGTCAAGAGGTTAGCTACACCGATGGTCAAGTTGGCACTCAACACCAGCATGATGTAGATGTTGAGCATAATGATGATATGAAAGATGTATTCCATAACTTTCTACACGGTGCGTTGTTTATAGCCAGCAATGCCCTGAGGCCGCAAGAAAAGGAAAATCAACAGGACGAGGAAGGTGACAGCGTTCTGCCAATTGGATGCGAACGCATACACCGTCAACGACTGCAACACGCCCAACAAGATGCCGCCGATTATGCAGGTATTGAACTTCCCCACTCCACCGATGATCATCGCCACCATGGCATTGATCATCACACTCATACCCATATTGGGATCCAGCCCCACGTCATAAACAGTGAGGCAACTGGCGATAGCGATGAACGCTCCACTGACCAGAAAGACATTGGTTCTGGTCTTTGTCGTATCAAAACCAAGCGTCTCGAACAATGTCTCATCGGCGCTTAACGCCCTCAGCTTGAGACCCCACCTTGTAGATAACAAGGTGATTACAAAACCGAGAATCACCACTCCACCCACCAGTGCTTCATACATCTGTGGCTGAGTGATGATGATGTTGCCCCAATGAAGCGGCATCAGGATTTTATTCTCGATGACCTTAGTCTCATTGCCAAAAAACATTGCTATCACATTGATAATGATAGTCATCATTCCTATTGATGCTATCATCATCACATTCATCGAAGCACTTCTGTTTTTCAAAGGACGGTAAACGACCTTTTCAGTCAGCAAACTCAAGGCCATCGTCAAGACTATTGCCATAACAAATGCAGCCACGAGAGGGAGACCGACCGTCGATACCATCAGCCAAAACATATAGGCAGCAAAAACATAAATTCCCGCCGCTGCTATATGGAATATTCTAGTTGTATTGTAGACCAGCGCGAAGCCAATGGCTAACAGGGAATAAATGATTCCTGTAATCACGCCGTTTACCAAAAATTGTCCAATCATTAAATAATTATTATTGCGATGCAAAAATAATGAAAATTTTGAAATAAAATCGTGCAAAAGTGATATAAATCGCATGATAAACAAAAAAAACATGACCATCATATCGAGAAGCGCCCAATGGCGGCCAGTCGTGATAACCAGAGAGATGAAAGAGGAAGAACAGACATCAAGAGCCAGCAAGGGCGAATGGCCGGATTTCTCCTTTACCATTCGCCTTTGACAGCAAAGTATTTACCTCATTATTGATCCGCGTTCTCCTCTTGCTTTTCATCAGGGGGAGCATCGGGAGAGGACATGTCCTGCGGTTGCCCAAATTCAGGTGCTGGAGGATTGGATGCATCGGGCAACTTGACCATGACAATGGGCGGTTCTATGCGCTGAGGGTACTCCTCAGGCATAATTTTGTGAAGCTGCTGGCGAATAATGCCACGACGATAGACTGCGGGCTCCAGACAGAACACCCGGAACAATTCCCTGTATTCCTGCAATTGTTGCTCATCCAGGGTTTCCAGATGGGTAACCTGTGGCAGTAATAGCTTACAATAAGCAACGGCTAGTTTCTTTACAGCCTTGAAATCACGCAAGTCATATCTAGGATTCTTTTCCACCAGAGCATCAAAGATGGCTGCATAGTCACTGCAGGTGCGCAGTTGATGCAAGACACCAGAGAAATACTCGGCATTGATGGTCCATCCTTTCAAGATTGATCCCGCCGACAAACGCGGCAGTTTCCAACCCTCAATAAATCCACTGATACGGTCAATGACAGCAGCTTCGTTAAAGATACCTGGCAGCTTACGGAAATACTCGTCATCATAGGGCTTCATCTCATCGTCAAGCGCGATATTGCCAGTCAACGCCACGCCACACTCACTAGTGAACATCACATTGCTTACCGTAGCGTTGCCGTCCTCGAGATAACTCTTCATGATAGACTCCATCTCATCGGGATCACTGAACTGGAACGTTGATATCTCATCGATGACCATGGCATCATGGTACTTGAGAGGGCCAAATTGCCGGTTAGCGACATTATAGAACAGCTGAGCACGACTCACACGACCACCGCTGATCATCCACACATGCTTGCTCAGGTTCTTGTACACATAGCTCTTTCCCGTTCCACGTGGTCCCAGCTCTATCATGTTGAGCCGCGGCTCCACCAGGATGAGCAATCGCGAGATGAACTCCATCTTCTGCTCCAGAGAAGAGAAAGCAGCCGGATCATATTCCATAGCAGCAATGAGCACATCCAGCCACTCATCCATATTGAATTGCTCACGACAGGACCTGTAGAAATCCACATCGATGTTGCTATAAGGATTAAACAAGCGGCACTGTGTCATCTCGATGAAACCACCTTGATGCGCACGACCATTGCCACTAGGCTCCACATAACGAATTGTGATGTTACCCCACTTCTCTCCATCGCTGAAGTCGTCAGCCGTCTCGGGATCTTCACGTTTCTCGGCAGCGAGAGCCGGCATCACATAGGCGCCATCCACAATCTGGGCATCAGGGATAGAGAACTTGATTCGGTTACGGTTCAAGTCATTCTTGATGATAAAACGAGTCGTCAGATTGATGATATCACCAGACATCAGACGGGCCGATAGTTTGGTCAAGTCCGGCATTTTCTGCTGCAGATACTCTGTCAGTGCAGCTGTATTAACAGAGCCATCCTGTAACGAAAAACGTTGCAGGATATAGTCTCGCACAAAGGAAGGGAGATTGCGTCCGCCGAACAAGTTATTGGCGCTCTGATCCTTCATCACGGCAGCATCGCCAAACACATCTTTAATCGTGTTACAGATTGCATTCATATATTACTTTGTCTTTAGTGATTAATTCTTAGAAAGATTCATCTACATCAAAACCCTTCATCCTCTTGAGGGGACGAGGTGGCTGTGGAGGAATGACCACCGGCTCCTCGGGCTGATCAATCTCAGGTACGTGTATTTCCCCTTGAGGACGATTTACGGGAGGAGGAACACGGCGGCGGGGACTCGGCTTGGGCTCATCTTCCTGAGGTTGTGGAGAATCACTTGGAACAACCGTATCGGGGATTGTACTTGGTGGTGGGACCCTGCGACGACGGCCCGATGTTGACCGTCCTGGCTTCGAACGAGTTGAGGGCTCGTCTTCGGGCAATGTTTGCCATACAGTACCTGCGCCAGGAGACAGCGCCAACTTCAGTGTATTGATAAGAGACCCAGGCTTTGCCTGCTCAATTGAGCCTCTCAAGGAACCTGATAAACTAATAATGTCTGTGTGGTCAATCACCAAGGCCTTGCCTGAGCGATCAAACACAGTGACCTTGTGCTGCCAGTGAAAGCAGCGATTAAACCAGCGTATACGACTTTTCGACCTTTTATCGGTTTTGGGGACCGACCTAACGGGGGAGAATTGCTGCTCCAACCTCATTTTAGCGCAAGCCACTTCTTTTTCAAACTCAGGATCACGGACTTCTACCTCAACCCGAGTCCCGTCTCTCATGTTCAGGATATCATACACGGCATAGCGACGGTAAAAATGCATCAACATCTTTACCATGCATCTGTGCAACCACATCTTCGTCCTCAAGGAAAAAGAGGGCTTTCTCTTACGCTGCTGCACCTCGGTCGGTCGCAGTGAGGCTATCAAAAATCTGATCATTGTCATTCTTTCTTGTTCCAGATATCCTTGATATCTTCTTTCACGATATTTCTTGCCTGATCAACAGGAATAGAATTTTTCCTCGCCTTGTGCTTGCTTCTTACTGACACATGCAAACAAGACAGACATCATTACAAAGAGCGCTGCTGTAAAATATAACCTTTGAATATTCATAAACATCCTTTATAACGCTATCATCAAAAATTATGCCAATCAATGAATTGCCAAATCATCGTCCTTAATCACCAGACAAACAGATGCTGAATGACCCACCAGATGGCAGTAAAGAGGTTCTTGCTGCTCCAAAAAGAAACAGCAATCACATTGAAATTGAACACTGCACACACCGCGATATACAACCCCGGAAACCACAATGTGGAAAAGCGGTTGATATCCGTCTGATAAAGACGTGTCTCGCGGACAAAGCAGACCAAGTGAAAACCTAATGATATGCCGATGAGGATATCAAACAGCCAAGTATATTCCCACGCGATGAGCGTGCGAAGGGCCAGCAGGATGTAAGTCAGGAACGGCAAGGTGTAGGGAGCCAGCGAGACAAAGGGTCGTCCCCACTCCGGCCCGCTCGTGACAACCTCTCCCGAATTCTCCTCAACATGCATCGAGTGGATCCTACGTCCCGTCAGGAAGCCCACAAGCGTATGGGAGAACTCATGGGTCAGAGTCTCTATGCCATTGAACCTCCTGTTCATGTTCGGGCTGCGAGATGCAAGGAACTTGCGTAACAACGGATAAACCGCTGTGCCCACCATAAACCACCAATACAGACCCAAGTTAAAATGCTTGAACACATTGGGCCAACTCAAGCGGCTCCACGCAAAACTATTCCAGTCGGGCAGAAGCACATGCTCTACTGCAACCACCCACATCTCGCGCAACAGCAATCCCAGCAACACCGCCAGTCCTACACACCACAAATAGATGTTCACGTTCCTTTTCATCATATACCGGTCACTCTATTATCACTTTAGCAATATATCGTCCAAAGTGGTTCCGTTACAAAAAACATCAAGATCGACATAACCCTTGATTCCATCTACCTTACCTCGCTCGGTAAACTGCCATACATTGTATTTTCCCCCTCCTCTCAATGTGGGTGCAACATTGCCATATCTTGCAATGAATATAAAGCACTTATTGAAGTCTGGAGCCAACATATCGTTATAGAACTTGTATTGGCTATACAATATCGGATACTTACCATAATCCGCCTTAACCAGGTTCATGAAGGTCCAGAGCCTCTGCTGCAACACATCCCGCTTGGCGTAACGATTGCCGGCTTCCTCAACATCAACCATTGGGATAAGGTCCTGCTCACTTTTCTTGACTTGCTTCTTGAAGTTCTTGTACTGGTCTTCGGGCGTTTTATAGCTAGTAAAAAAATGATAGCTGCCAACCATGAGGCCATTTTTACGAGCCTCGGTAATATTCCTGCGATAGGTCTTGTCCACGAGAGAAGAGCCCTCCGTCGCCTTGATATATACAAACTGTATTTTCTTATCCTCTGCCACACGTTGCCAATTGATTCTTCCCTGATGTTTGGAAACATCAATTCCATTGTAGATCGACGAGGCGACAGTGGCACGATCCTTTCGTGACGATTTCACCTGCTGAAACAGAAAAGCCACAGCAGCCAAACCGATCACTAATGCAATCAGAGCTATACGATTCTGCCTATAACGCCGTTTCAAGCGACGTTTCAAGCGCCGCCACCTGTCCATGAGTGGCGACACCTGTTTGCGGCGAGTGCGTCGGCGCCTTGCTGTACCTTTACTTTTTGTGCGGCGATTCACGATAGATTGTCGTTAATTATAATAATTCTTAGTCATGTCATATAGTTTACGCAACCTTGCTTGACCACGAGTACTAGTGAAAAAGTTCCTAGCATGACTGGACTCGAGTCCCCAATACTTTTTACAGGCCTCACACTTTTCCACACCGCAATTGGCACATTCATAGGTGCGGGATATCCTGACGATGCACACAATTCCCTTAGATGGCCTATTATTCCTGATGTTCTCCTGGTACATCTGTTCCTTAGTGAGGACAAAACAATACATGCCCAAATCCATCTTCCTTACACGCCCACCCAGCAACGGTATGTCAATCGGTGGCGTATAAGCATCTGGAGTACCCGTCTTTGAGAAGAGCACTAGCCCTTCGTTTAATCGGTCAACAGCCTGTTGCATAGGCAATAGCAATCCATGATTCATCCCCTGCGCTTGCCTAAATTTTTCCAAAAACGAGTTCCATGTATCATTATAGTTCGGGGTTCGCGAGAACGATTGCAACAACGAGTCATTTACCAATGACGGGAATGTCTTGTCTGATGGATAGCGAATGAACGATGCGTTGACGGCTTGCTTGCTGATCATTCTAGCCCAAGCTTCAGCCAGTTTCACACAGTTCCACATATTGTCACCTTGTCCTAGTACCCAGGGCATGAGAAGGTCATGGAAATCGTCCCCATCATCAAATCGATCGAAATGCAATTGAGTGGGATCGGGAGAAACCTCATTTAATCCAAAAACCCGGTCTTCCCACTTATCCATGCCCTCTACCAATTGCTGGAACAAATTAATATCTGCTGTGCGGTTGTAGAGCCTATAATCATAATCTTCACCGTAATTAATGCCATAGATATCCGAGAGATTGACAATAAACGGCTGAGCGTCCAAACTCCGTTGTTTTTCATGACGAGTGGCATCTTTAAACCTCAAGTATTGATACCTAGTCCCTTGCTTTTTATCTTTACGAGGATATGTGCTAAAATATGACTCCTCGCCATTGATTGGTAATCTTTCGGCAGAGCTACCATCAGATAAAGCAAGAGCGACAAGGCCGACTGGATAAACATCGTCGGATCGGCTCAAGAAAGTGGCGAAATCACATCCGTTCCAGAAATATTTACTATATTCTGCCCATGGTTTGGTATACCAACCAAAGAATTCCACCCGCTCATTATCGAAATCAGGCGTGCCATACCTACGAGTCTCAGCCGTATTCATATTTATCAATGACGGCATGCTGAGCACCGAAGCTAAAGCCTCCATCGGCTTGAAAGTTGATCCTATCGAGCGTCGAATCAATGACGTATTGCGCGCCGTCAGTTTTAACTGCTCAGGGAAATCTTCATGATCAAACAAAGTCGTGTAGAACGGTGAAGCCAACACCTCACCTGTCGCCATGTCCATAATGGTCACCGACATATCATACTGCTCGTTCTTTTGCGATTTGGGTTTGTGAACTGCTCGGACAACAGCTGTCTGATTGGGTAACGAATGTACATATGCCTTAATCTCATCTTCAAATTCGCGAGAGAGCAACGGATCAATCGTCAGCTTCACCGTATCAATATTCTCACGATTGGAGAAGTGCTTGGAAAGCCCCTGTAACAACTGCTGAGTGAACAAGTCTGTCTGATAATCTGATATATAGAAACGATCCACGCCAATGCTCGATTGTGTAAGATAAGACAGCATCCTCATTGGATTCTCCTTAGAGATAGTGATTTCCCCGAGCTTCATACTCAAGTCATCGTGATCCATAGTGTACATCAAGATTTTCATCCCGTCCTCAAAGGGTACCTCGGTTGGCCGTTGGTCTGCCCGAGTAATATCCTTGATTTTTCGGGATTTGTTCTTACCGACGACAAGGAGCCCGCATGTGTGCTTGAACTTTAGAACACCATTGGAATACGATACAATGATATGAGCTCGTTCTTCGGACTGTCGTGTATTCTGCAGCCTGATGCACACACCATGCGGAGTACTATCGCAATCAAACGTTCGTTTATAATAGCTATAATAATCAATGGGTTCAGGTGGTGAGACCTTTTGGCCCGATCTGACAGGTTTGGTCCACAATAGAATACCCTCGTTCAAGATCGCATTGAAATTGACGATATTATCCATATTGTTTACCGTATCGTTGTGAATCGGCAACACGCTGTTACCATAGCTCAGGAAAATCGTTCCTTCCTCACTGAAGAGGGCATTCTCTCTACCCTCGATAACACCCTTCCAGGGTGTCTTGGTCATGCGCACCTTGAACATTGACGGAATGAGCGATATCGAGTTGACGACCACTGGAAGCACATGCCGGGGATTGTCTTCACGCAATTTCCTGGAGGGGTGCACATTCTTGGTGCTGATATTGAAATAATTCTCGGCCAAATTCTCGGCTTGACGCTCCAGCAGTTGAGGCAAACGGCTGTTATAGTAGAATCGCCTTAAATCCTCATCCTTGATATACTCAGGATGAATACCCACCAATCGCAGATTGCTGGACTCAATACTGGCGTACCTGTCTTGCTCAAAAGGCACAGCAAATTCCAATGCCTTGTAGCGTTTATTCAAGGCTTCGACCGAAATGGCCTCAACTGTTGTGTCAACAAAATCCTGAGAAAGCAACAACGCCAAGACGGAATCAGCTTTTGTGACAAAACCGGCTCCATTGTCTTGCGGGTCATAGACCTCGGCATGGGCAGCTCTTCCTAATTCTGTACACTGCTTGAAAAGTGACAAGCCGACAGCAAGCAGCAACAACATTGGACCCACCCATATAACGAGTCTCCTTCTCCAATCATGCCTTCTGGATGATAATGATGGCTCTTCCATAACAAGAAATTCTTAGTTTAATAACCTATGCTATACCAACCACGCGCCCTAATAAGGCAGATTAATAACAAGCCCATCGGGCATACGAGTATCAATATACTTGATTAGTTTAAAATAATAATCCGTGGGCAACCCCTCTGTCGATTGAGTGACCTTCAAGGAATCGTATTCTATTGGAATCACAACAAATACATTATTCTTTTGGAATACACTGACCGTGTCAATTCTACAACCATATATGGCTATCATATTGAACAAAGAATTGTTTTTATTGATCACCTTAGGGATCTCCGATGAAAGTTGCTCATTAGCTTTCAAGGGGCTCACACTGATGCGTGCCGAATCCAATTTCTCAACAGCATTTAACGATGCTTCATTCCATGGTCTGAGAAACTCCAGAGACTTGCGCACACTGTCCATCAAGATGGTCAATGAGTCACAACGCACCTCATTGACACTGTCGGGCAGCGAGGTTAGCAGCAGCATCAGATTCTGATGTTCCTGCGGCATGAACTGCACAGAATAGAAGGGCTTAGGTGCAGGTTGAGGCTTAGTTAACAACCTTTCGCCCAAGAATACCAGAGCACCACCCAATACGAGACAAACCAAAGCGCCCATCAACAGGGTAGCAACGCCCATCTTACGACGAGATGATAAATTCAACATATCTTCTAATTCTTTAATATTTTCGTAATTATTATCCTTTAAATAATCAATAAACTCTTCAACAAGGGCATTGGGTTCATTGCCACCACCCTTGGCTGCACCGCCCTCTACTGGTGCATAATATTTAATGACGTCATCAATCAACTTGCTGATATCCTGATCACTGGAATTCTGAAGAGTCTCAACAAATGCTTGCCTGGTCAGTTCATAAACTTCGGGCGCACTCTCCTTGTTGGATGCCAGTTTTCCCCAATCCTTCACATTCATCAGGGTGCGGGAATTCCACAAGCCATTCATGCCAAAGAGGAACTCCTTGACAGTTGGCTCAACGAGGTTCCTGAAGTCATCCCAATAGCGGGGCAATTTTCTAGACTTATTGAGCAACGCTTCAATCTGTCCGGGCAACAAAGGCTCCTTCGTCTTACTCATCAATGACCAGAGCGTTTTCTTATCCATATATCTGATGGACTCGGCAGCCATTGAGTTGCCAGCCTCACCCTGGACAATTTTTGCCAATTGGTCATTGACACCACTCAACTCCTTAAATGAATAGTTACGTGCCTCTTGTTCAATCCATCCCTTGACAAGCTTCTCCTGGTCTTCTTCAAGGTCTCTCATTGAGGGGATAGACTCGATGGCCGCAGGTTTGCGATATGCCGTGACTGGTACCGCGGGATACTTCTCCATGAAGACTACAATCTGCTTCAAGTCATCAAGTTTTGATGCCAGAGGTGTGAGCAGGTTGATAAAGGTCTCGGTGACACCCGACTCTTTCAAGCGTCTCTGCTTCTTGTAGATGCGATACCACTTCTCAATTGACTCCAGATTATCCAGATGGAGACTCTCAAGATACTTGGCATTGAGTCCGTCAAGCATTTCGTCAGGTACCCCGTCAGGGAACAGGAACCCATACTTATCGTTTTCCAAATATTCATGCAAAGCCCTGCGCTGCAATGACAAGATCTCATCATCGCTATAGGCCTGAGCACTGTTCACTGCGGCAAATGCATCTCTGGAAATACCATCAAGTCCCCACTCGAGAGATTTGTCATGAACCAATGCGGCAAATTGTTTCCGCACACTTCCAGTCATCTCTCTATAGTAGTTTTGGAACTGCTGCCAATTGGCGGGCATCACCTCCGTGAGCTGGTGTCCCATTCTTAACCACACATCCCACTCGTCTCCCTTGAGTGTCGCCGTATCTTTCTTGAAAATACCATAGGCCTTCAACAGATCATCCTTTGGCATCAATGGCTCATTCTCTCCGGGATAGGGGAACAGACGGACAAGACTGTCCTCTACCCGAGATAAAGGTAACCGCTGCATAACGGCTTGATTCCACGTCACATAGATATCATCCGGCAAACTCTTCACTTTGCTGCCAGCTCGATAGAAGACGACAGGCACCGAGTCCAAGACGGGCTCAAAATGCTCATCGACACAGAAGGCGAATGTGGCATAACGGCGCAACTTAATGTCCATATTATCGATTGCCGACAGCAGCGTGTACATCTCCAGGCAGTTAAAGATACCATCTTCTCGCCACGAGCCATCGGCTTTTGGTTCCACCTCTACCATCAGACGCTGGCCTTTAACAATCGCTGCGATAATATTATGGCATAATGTCTCGGAATTAGAAGTCATCGGCATGGGAAGTGCCTTATTAACAACCGTTTCCAGATCAACTCTGCCATAGGTCATTGTTGCAATGCGTGGCAGTGCCGCAAAGAGAGACGTGAGACTGAAACCGATCCGATTCATATCCTCGCGGGAGACCTCATAGCCAGCACGGAAAGGATAATACCGTCCCATCGTCTCACTGACAACCTGCGAGCCCTGCACATGAATCAAGATGTACCGATCAGTCGAATGGTTATACCGCCATACCAGACTAGCATGTTGACGAGACAGGACAGGCGGATTATCAATAAACCATCCACTGACGGATTTATTGAAATCGCTCAAGTCACCTGTGTAGAATAAGGTGCCGTCACCAATCATATCTTTCTTGGATCCTGACGCACGCTTGGGTATATTGATTGTTGCACTCATAATGCTATCAATTATTGCTATAAAAATAGTTCAAAATCTCAGTATGATGTTTCTTGATACTTGATGGCAACTGATTATTATGCATCAGAATATCTATCAGGAGTTGCAAAGACCCAAAGCAGAAGTGACGGGACATATCATGACTCACCTCTTCCACAAAGGACGTGATGGTCTTGCCGTCATCAAGGAAGAAACGAGTCACATCACTCGGGTCATTTTGATAGACATCAAAATTCGAGTCCACGGGTGTGGCAGTAAAGAATACATGAGGAAGCAACGGTTTACTATTATCTCTTGCTATGTCAGCAGACTTGCGATTCTTAATCAAGCTCTGCTTCAACAACTTCCTGAACGAAGTGTTACCTATAACACCCGCAACATCGCGAATGTGTTCAATCCTTGGTGCAAGCTGATAGTCATCGCCTTCTTCTGGTATGGACAACATCAGCTCGGCAACAAAATCGGAATAAATACCGTTACGCATCGACACGCCTTCATCAACCATCGCTTTCTTCTTGTAATGATCAATCTTACCCTCAAGTAGCATATCGGCACTGCGGAAAGCCAGGTAAACATTGGGGGAATGGCCTGTTAACTTATCCAAATAGTATCCTACTTTCTCTATCAATGCAGCAGCATTATCTTTGGCTTCAATATTATCACAGATAATCAAGTCGGTCGCATTCTGGCAGTAGGTTAGCGGATAAAAGTGATTCAAAACATTCTCTTCATAATATTCCTTACTCTCGTGTAGCCCTGTCAACTGATTCCAGACCTCCTTGAGAGTAAGCAAGACCGAATCGGTCAAATACTGATCTAAATGAAGAAGCAACTTTTTGCCCGAAACTGCCTTACGCTTGCCCTTCTCGTGGTAATCACCATCGGTCAACATTGATTTGATATGCTCCCATTTCATATAATTAAGAAACTTTGACTTGCTATCCAATTTTTCTTCAAGATAGTCGTTAAAATCAAAGTCTTGTGGCAGAATAAGCTTCAGTTCATGGTCTGACGGAGTGCAGTAGGTAGCCATCCAGAAAGTTCCCTTTGGAATAATTTCTATTCTGTCCTTGAGAACAAAAAAGCTTTCTACAGCATCGAGGTCACGAAATGCCTCACCAGGAATGTTAAGGAAATTGACCCTCAGCGCCCTTTTTGACCGACGAGCCAAGAGTGCGCCATAATGGTTATCGGGACGACAAGCGTAATCCACCGTTCCTCGCATACCTCCAGTATTGGCATTGAAAATATCATAGAAGAAAGTGCCGAAACTACTATAAGGATAATTCAGGGGGAGCACTTGTGGCATATAACCCAACACATGAAATGCATGTATCAGATCATATAGCAGGTAGCTCTTTCCGCTTGAGGGCGAACCGACTACTGCAATACTCAGATTTCCTTTTATCAGATTCATTCGTCATTCAGTATTTAACAATCAGTGCTGTACATTGAAGGTCAGCTCCAGCAATCCTCCATAGGAGAAAGAACCGATATCATGACGGTAGAGGATATCAAGTAACAGTTGGTAGCTGCCGAAACATGCACACGAACTTGCTTGATCGAAATCCTTAACTACTGTCGTGCCATTATCCAACGTAATTTCACGATAAAAGCCAAACTCATCTTGACCTTCATTCCTATCTCCATTCTTAAAAACACGGTAATCCTGGGTAATCGGAGTACAGGTAAAGAATACATGAGGTACAAATGAGCTGTTAGGATCTCCCGCCCAACCTGTTTGTACCAGCAGTTGCCTGAAGCCCTGTCCTTGATCACCGATTCTTGATAAGATATGGTCGGTCATACCCACAGGACTCATAAGCTGGCCAGTAGAGCCGGTAATATCTACATATCGGTCTTCAAGCTTCTTGATGAAACTCTCTTCGGTTGAATTAGCCTCACCTGGAAGCAATTCTACGTTCATTGTTTCATCGATCCCAAGAATATATTCAATCGTATCACCGATATCACTATTATTGATGCTACCAATATGATTAAACAGGAGATAAGAAAAGAGCGAATAAATCGCATTGCGGCAACCGCCCTTATCCATTTTCTTTTTTCTCAACTGCTTATAAAGAGATTGATAGGCAGCTTCAACCTCGGGTTTCTGAAGCAGAAAATCAACATTCCTGAATGCAAGATATACTTTTATCTCCTTGGCCAGGTTCTCTTCTTCAAGAAATTGATAAAGACTGTTTGTCAGTGTTTTATAATCCATCTGCTCTATATTCTCTACCTGGTCCCGGTCACGTGGAGCATATATTCTATCACACAGAATGATGTCGGTGGCTAAAGTGCAATAATGGAAAAAGACAAAACTCAAATCACTTTTATTGTTCTCAAAATCATCAGCCTTAAACGATAAATCATGAAATACATCACCTTTCTCTATCAAACTGGTTATACTACGCATAACTGAGTCGGTATCATACTTGAAGAAGTTCATCATCAGCTCATTTCCAGAGAGATACTCAACTTTCTTCGCCTTGAACTTCTCGTTCGGTTCAAGTTCTCCATTTATCTCCGCCCACGACTTAAAACGGTCTACATAAGCGCTCAGTTCTTTTGGGGGGGCAATTGTATTATCCACTACACAAAAATCCTCATTGGGCTTCACTATCAAGCGGCGTTCTCCCGAAATATCATAGGTATGAACCGTAAAGAGTTTTCTATCGGTCAGCAGCTGCTTCTTCAGTTGATGATAGTGAGTAAGTTTGGGCTCTTCAAAAATCTCACCAGGGATATTCAGGAAAGACAAGACATACCTGAAACTAGAAGTCTTTGCAACCCTACAACCAAAGTGCTTACTCTGACGACAGGCATAAATAGGAGTACCACCATTACCGCCGTTTTCGTTGGGAGAAAAGTCCTTGGGCGAACGATATTTGAAACCATATTTGCGTTCCAAGGTTTTTGACCTAAAGCAAGTGCAATCCATACCCGAGATTGCATTTAGCAAATCCCGAATCAAGAAGCTTTTTCCACTGGAAATGCTTCCCACAACAGCAAGACGTATACTCTCTGGTGGATTAAACGTATCACGCAACTCATCAAGCCAATTACGAATATTCGAAATAACTTTGTTCATTGTACTTATTTTTATTTGGGTTAATAATTATTTCTTTCTTCCAGTAACCGATCCCATAAAGGCCAACAGAAAGGCTGTCTCGAGGGCTTCGCCCACGGCATCCACACCGAAACCCGGATTCAATCGGCCCGTGAAGGGCAACCAGTCAATATATGAGAAATAAATATAGAGGCTGGTACCCACCCACATGAACATCGCCATCAGACGCCATTGCATGGTCTTGGTCAATTGATTATCTCTATCATCTATGTAGCCGATGGTATGCCGCATGACGATCCACATCAAGAGCGCCAGCAACATAAAATAGACTATATGGGTCATGACGCTACCATAAGAGCCAAAGAAGGCAATGGGAACACTCAGGTCATTAAGTGCTACTGGAGACTGTCCTGAACTAACAGACGGATGCATGAAATGGGCATCATTGGAGAGGGGATCATGGTTCTTGCGACTAAGACTATCGCCTTGCATATAATGGCTCATGATGACCATAAACTCGGCATCGCTCTCACTGTAACGGTAGCCGCTCTTCTGCAGGTCATCAAAATTGGAGTACAGCATCACGCGTCGGGACATGCGGCTGTAGTTCACGTTCTCAGGGTTGAATATCTTGCTGCAAATCATGGGCATTAGCCATGCGAGAACACAGATCAACAGCAGCGTACGAGTTACCCACGTCTTCTCTTTACGTGCTTGTTTTGATTGGACAATATTTCTGGCTTGCCTGCGCTTAACCAAGAAGAAAAATGAGATCATGCACATCGTGAATCCCAAGAAATTGGTCATGTAGCCGTTATCACCGACCATGGCAGCAACAGTGTAGACCGACACAATCAAAAACATCTGGGAAAGTATCGTATAGGGAGGACGACATGACGATTGATCAGATAATTCAGCTACCGTTACCGACAAAGCCCGGCACAAACCGAGCACAACACCCAGCGTAATGAATGCGGTGCCAAAGTTGCCCATGGTCACGCCTGCGGTGACAATGAGAGCCAACAACAGGATATGGCTGGGAAACAGCACCTTCAACATACCAATAAATGCATCATATACAAACTCCAGTCCCACCATAAAAGCACCTACGACCAGCAGCACAATGATGAGCGTAGTGGGAAGGCCAGGCAAGGGAGTAATCCAAGCAATAAAACCATAGACCAAAAGCAATGCGGCTATTGTCAATACCAATAGCAACCTTTTAGCTATAGGCTCCCACAATGTGGGTACCTGCTGGAGAATCTGTCCCTGACTAGAGCACAACTGATTGATTCCTTGGCCGACAAGACTGTTCAGGTGTTTAACCCAGTCTGTCCACTTGGAAATTACCTTCTTTACCTTTTCGGCCAAGTAATCGTATTTGAAATTGAAAACCAACCAGACGAACAGAACGACAGCCTCGATAAGCAGCAGCGTGTACACTACCGACCGATGTGTGTCATTAATGCCGACGGCGCTAGGACTCGTCCATCGCCAGAATTTCCAGATGAACACCTCGTGGTGGAAATAGGAACCGATCATTCCGCTACTAATCTGTCCATCCATGTTTCTAAAGAACACCCATGTCAGCCCAAGGAAAATGGCAGCACATACCACCCATGCCAGCCACAATTTCATGGTTTTCTTCTGCCTTTGTCCTTCTCGTCCGCGCCAAGCATTCATGTGCAAGAACGGAGCATTAATCACCATCACCAAGCTGAAGAACAGCAGCATCAATAATGATGTGGCAACAGGTATGATGCCTGTCAATTTCTCAAAATAGGGATAGGTGTAGCTCAGCTTTATCGCAATCATTGACTTGCACACGCAGTACAACAGGCACACCACGAGCAACAGCGACAAGTAGCCACGATAACTGTCCAACTGCGCAAAGTTATATGCATTAGTACGAAGCTGCTCTGTAGGCTTCATCGGGCTGATAGGTAGCCATATCAGCAATAACAACAATATGAATACGATAATGGGCAACCACAAATATGAAAGGAAAAAGCTTCGGTTGATATACCCCATGCGGGCGTGCAAGACATCGTTTCCAGAACCCAGGTCAATCTTCTTGAATGCAGGCACGAGCGAGACAGGCAAGAAGGACGTCGTGGGGTTCTCCACCAGCGTTGTTTTAAAATTGTTATCGCGAATGACGACAGAATCGTCCTTGTGGAAAAACTCAATATTACACAAGTCAAAATTGATGGCATTAGAGAATGCCGGCAGATAAAGATCGCTCTTGTTAGGGAAGGAATTATTGTTTTGTTTCAGAGTAATCAAGTCACTGGATTGCTTGGATTTCACCCGCAACGAGTCTACCGTTCCCACAAATGAGACAGGCTTAGGGAACGATATCAGCATTGAATGCTCTTTCTCGCCATTACTGATCATGACATGTCCAGCACCCCACTCGGTCAACTTGACTGAGGCCTTCATCACATGATTCACCCCATTGATCTGGAAAGTTCCTTCCTCGGGTGATTTGTCCAGGTAGCAGTGCGTTGAGACAGTAAAGAATTGAACCTTGCAGTGACCTGCCTCTTCACCCGTGTCTGATGTGATACCAGAGCGCACATAACCCATTTCGGTTTCTTTGCCATCTTGCCCCTTCTCTTGGATCTTGGTTAGTTCATCAAGGATAACCAGCACAATCGTGTTGCCGTCTTTCTCAAAAAAAGACCGTACTGCATGGCACTGCATCTGGTTTAAAAATGCCAAGCTATCCTGAGCCGACACGCTATCCTGGGCCATGCGGTAGTTGGTAGCAAAATGCCGCGCGAGAACATCCTTCTGTTTACTGAAACGGCTCTTCCAAGTTTTCCACACATCTTTGCCGGTAAACGAGAGCTTGAGCGTATCTCGGTAACTGGTGGGCAGATTCAAAACAATGTGCTGCGACTCGTCATTCTTGATAACGAACTTGTTAGGATTCACGTTATTGACTTTGAAATACTGCAGTGAGTCATGGTATTGATTATTGACTCGCCACCTATAGTGGTTGCCCTCTCTAGCAATGATAAGGAAATCCTTAGGCACATGGTGAAAATAGATATCACTATTCTGCCCTACCGTCACCGAATCACGGTTCATCAATTCAATCTGGTCAACGACAAGCGCTATCTTCTTAGATATTCTTCCCGTCATCGTCAGACACAACACTAGCAACACCAGTGCAACAAATAATGCACCTATATTAGTCCAAAACGTTTTCTCTTTTCTGTCCATATCTTGGCTTATTTTTAATCGAAGAGTCCTTCTACTTTATCTACCACCTTGGTTGCTATTCTTTTCAACGAGTCATATAAAGACTTCTTCTGGCTCTCGGGTAATTCATCATTCAACTTATTATATAAATTAGATAAATCTCTCATCAGTGTTTCATTATGATAATTATCATCCTCTTGATTCTCAGTTTCCACTCTGTGGTATAATTTCAAGACTTGATCTCTGAGAGACTTTATCCCATCAATATTTGTTTTATTACGAACGTATTCATCTGAACTAAAAAAGTGTCGTTCCCATTTACCATTATTCTCATTCTTTCTCAAGAGAGGCTCGGCCTTTTCCTCAAATCTCTCGGCACAACTTTTAAAAGCATGACGAGGCGCATTTTTCAAACTATTATCCAGATGTGTGTCATTGCTGAAAGGATATTCCCCTGCCCAACGTTTTGCTACCCTAACGACGAAGTCAACACTATTTATTGACTTGCAAGAGTCCATAATGTTGATGACCTTCGTGACGCTGTCACGATAGCAGAGCAGATACGCCCTATATCGCAAAACGCTATCTTTACCCTCATCAATATGGTCACGATGTCGATACAGTTCATTCAACCGCACCAAGGCCTTAGGCATAAAATCTGAGTCTTGTGACCAAGTGTTTGAGCTGAAAAACGTCTGCATTCGCTTTGTCATTATGATTGAGAAGGCATTGCTCAGTTTTGTGTCACATCTGTTATAGTCCGTTACGGGCAGAACAAGTTGCCCGTCTGTCGTCTTAATGTCACCCTCCACCTCCAAATCAAGCCTAAGGCTGTCATAGTCCTGGCTAGCAGACTCATAAATTGCATTAGCATTTAAATAGAGGTCAACATCGCGCTCAAATTTACTTGTGTAAATAAAGGGCTTCATTGGATCAGTTGGATCTCCTCCCAACATACTAAAAACTTTATAAACCCCTAAGCCCGCCAATGCCACAATGAGAAGAAAGAGCAATGCAGCCATACCCTTACTGCCCATCCTCAATAGTTTTACAAGCCCCCAATGATTATGCTCACACTTGCGAATAATGAACTTATCGCACAATTGCTGGGTGTATCTTGAGCTTAATTGGGCATAATCTGTCAAGATGAAATCACCCACACTGCAGACAATCGGTTGTTCATTATAGATCAAGTTGGTCTTACACTTATTGCGGATCAAACGCCACAAACCAGAAGCGCTAGACGCTGTGACCAATGTCTGAGCAGCATTGTCGAGATACAATTCAGGACAGTTCATCAAGTCGCATTTGGTTACCAGCACATACACACCGGCAGCTTGCGACAGGTGGTTTGATAACCGTTCTATCACCTGTTTGTGCTCTTCCACTTGCATGTCAATATCCTGCCTACAGTCAATGCAGAAGATGTGTATCTGGCGTTGATTGGAATCTAATACTTGGTTGACTTCATCCCAGTCCTCAAGACTAGCCTTAAGAAAAGACAGATTATAAGAATGCCATTGGTGATGATATTTGGCATGGTAAATTTCTGGTGAGCCACTGCCCATTTCGGGAAGTGCCTGATAACGATTCTGGCACTGGAACACGTTGCACATGTCCTTTATCTTTGACCGCATTTTACGAGCAGTGTCATCACTACCAACCGGTTTGATGGGAGTCATACCTTCAAGTGACAACAACGAGGCAATAACCGAAGTCCTACCCGACGAAGGAACACCCCACAACGTGATGATGTTACTCTGTTTTGGTCCGGCATAGAGTCCACCGGCAGGCAATTGCTTCGGCGCCACTTGAGAGAGCCTCAGCAAGTCACTAGCTATTGAGCTTCCCAACAGGGCCGCCAGCTCCTCTTGGTCAACATCTCCGTTCGACACCATTTCTTTAATGGCACCGATAGAATAAGTGTGGCGGCTATAGAGCAAGTTCTTAAGTTCTGGTTTCATCTGAATATACCATTAGTTAAGCCCGACGACCTTTGTATTTGTTTCTTGAACGATTGCTTTGAATATAAAAAGCCATTATCGACAAACAACAAACTATCATAGCAATATTACTCCAGATATCTGGCACATGACGGGTAGTAAATTCTGCATATCTGCCCTTTATGTCGTCAATTGGCATAGAGAAAGGCTTAGTGGCACTACCCTCTTCCTTATAGATAATCCTGGACACTTTAGCATATTGAGCAACCCATTTTTCACTGGCACCAATGAGGTGATACAGGTTCTTAGCCGTTCCTGGGTTCCAGATATTTAAATTCTCCAACTGATCGATCCAAGCCTTACGGGCTTCACTAATTGTGTTCAAATCTTCGGGCTTGAGACGCCTTTTCAAGCTATTAACCTTCACATTGGCATTAGAGTCATTTTTCAGATTCTTTCTATAGTTTTTTACCCTATTGTCCACATAGTCTAAATAAGCAATGTCAAGACCGGCTGCGCTATTACGTGCTGCTGTCGCCAGGCTATCAATGGTACTCTTGTTTTCCAATACATAGATGAACTGAGAAAACGGTGCCCTGCCCAAAAAGAGAATCGCTGCTGCACCAAGCAGAGAAATCACTTCAAGCGGCAGCCGTCTCTGCCTCTCAGTCTTTGTACGGCAAGCCAGCCAAAGAAAGAAGCTGAGAAGCAGAACTCCTCCCAGGCAAACAAGCAACGACCACCTGAGGTCTCCGTCATAAAGATATGACAGGCCCATAAAGGAGAAAAACGCAAACCCTGCCAGGAAGAGCGTCGTCAACAGAAGGGCAGCTCCTGAAGAACCAGATCTAAACATACTATTTATCAATTTTACTAATGATACACCTCTATTTGTTGGTGACAAGAGTATCCAGCAATGAGTAGAGTAAAAGACACATTTATCTCATTCTTCTTGCATCAACGATGCAAATATACAAATTTTATGGGATTTCTACAACAAATAGCCCGTATTTTTACAATACAGGCTACTCATTAAACACAAATTAATATTCTATTTTATATTGGATATTATACTTTTCAAGGAGAAGAACCGTAGCTATCCTTCAGACGTGGAAATCACAAAAGTGAGTTCCTGACCAATTACTATTTGAGGGTGCGGACGGGGAAGTTGAAGTAGGTGTCGGGGAAGGGCTCGTTCTTGAGGGTGAAGTGCCACCACTCGTTGTCGAGGGGCTTGAAGCCGTGGCGCAGCATGGCGGTGCGCAGGACCATGCGGTTGTAGAACTGCTCGCTGGTGAAGGTGGGCACGGTCTGCTGGAAGTCCAGCGTCTCGGGGTTGCCGCCACCATAGTCGGGATGGCTCTCGATGCCGAACCAGTCGAAGGTTCCGCCCATATCGACTTCCTTGCCGGTCTTCATATCGACGATGGTCAGGTCTATCGTCGAGCCACGTGAATGGCCGCTCCTGGTGGCGACATATTCGCCGTCAAAGACTTCTTTCTTGGTCAAGTAAGGATAGAAATAGGCCTTGGTCACCGTATCGGTCAGGTCCTGAGACCAGCGCATGAAGTGATCCACGCCGCGCTGGGGGCGGTAGGCGTCATAGATCTTGATGCAGTAGCCGTGTCGCTTGAGGTCGTCACTGGCGGCTTTTAAGCTATCGGCAGCCACACGCGTCATCAAGGCTACTGGTTCCTCGTAGCCGTCGATGCGCGCGCCCACGAAGTTATAGGTGCTAAAATACCTGATTTCCAGAATCGCATCAGGCACAACGTCGGTGATGTTGACAAACTGGCTGGAATCCATCGTGGGGCCCTTTGCCAGCGCCGTTTGTTGGGCACTCTTACAGCCCGTGAGCATGCCTGCTATGACCAGCAAGGCTGCAGCAATCATCTTTGAGTATCTCATTGGGTTTTCCTTTTTAATAAAACATGATGCAAAGATACAACAAAGTTTCAAATCTTGAAAGGCCATGACAGAGTCAAAGCACAGAGAGACCGCCAGAGACACCCCTCAGCTACTCTTGCTCGCTGCCCTTGTGCTTGGCCTTGCGGGTATAGGTTTTCTTGGATCGGTGGACACGGTTGGTCGAGTGAAAACCGGGGCCGAGCACTTCCTGCTCTCCCTCACGGTTGCCGCGTCGCATCGCCTTGATGACATCGTCAAGATTGGTGACCTGCTTCTTCTTTTTGCGTTTCATCGGTTTTCGGTAACATGTTTCTATTATGAAGGGCAAGAACTGTGCCAAAACTGCTGAGGGTGGACTTACGTGCCAATGGCTCGCACTACAAGGACAAAACAAAGCCGGCTCAGTGGTAGAGCCGGCTTTGTTGAGGGGGGAATAGAACAGGGAGAATTTACTTCTCGAGTTCTTTCTTGATGCGCTCGGTCAACATGGGGACAATCTTGTGGAGGTCGCCCACGATGCCCAGGTCAGCAACGCTGAAGATGGGGGCGAACTTGTCCTTGTTGATGGCGATGATGAAGTCGCTCTCCTCCATACCGGCGAGGTGCTGGATGGCACCGCTGATACCGCAAGCCATGTAGAGATTGGGGCGGACGGTCTTACCCGTCTGACCTACCTGTACCTCGTGGGGCATCACGCCGTTGTCAACCATGGCACGCGACGAAGCCACCTGGCCGCCGAGAACGTCGGCGAGGGCCTGCAGCTTGTCGAAGCCTTCCTTGTCATGGACGCCACGGCCACCGCTGACGAGAATCTTGGCCTCGCTGATGTCGGCAACAGTCTTGTCGGCCTTGATGGTCTTGACGAGTTTTACCTTGAACTTGCTGGCGTCGAACTCGGGTGCGAACTCGGTAATAACACCCTCGCGACCCTCCTGGCGCAGCATCTTCTGCATCACACCGGGACGTACGGTCGACATCTGCGGACGGGTGTTCGGGCAAATAATGGTTGCCATCAGGTTACCGCCAAAGGCGGGACGCGTCATGCGGAATTCGGGCTCATTGTTGGCATCGGGCTCGATCTCGAGCTTGGTGCAGTCGGCTGTCAGACCGGTCTTGAGACGCGAAGCGATGCGCGGTGCGAGGTCACGACCGATGGTCGTAGCGCCGTAGAGCACGATGCTGGGCTTGCGCTCGGTAATGATCTGGCCAACGGCCTGGGAATACTGCTCGCTCAGGAAGTCCTTCAGTTCGGGAGCGTCAACAACGATGACCTCGTCGGCACCGTACTCGATGAGCATCTGGGCCTGGTCCTTGATACCCTCACCCAGGAGCATGGCTACCACCTTCTCGCCGAGGGCGTCGGCCAGGTCACGTGCCTTACCTAAAAGTTCAAGTGCAACGGGCTGGATAACACCTTCGCGCTGCTCAGCAATAACGAATACGTTCTTATAATCTTTCTTATCCATAATGCAGTGACTTTTAGATAATGTGTTTAACTTTCAGTTGATTAACAATCAGCTCTACAGCCTCCTCGGGGGTCACCTCGTGAACCTCGCCAGGAGCCTTCATGGCCTTGGGGAACGACTTGAACACCTTGGTGGGCGAGCCAGCGAGACCCAGCTTGCCTTCCTCGACGTCGATCTTGTCGGCACTCCAGACCTCAACTTCCTTGTCATAGGCCTCCATGATGCCGCTCACGCTCATGTAGCGGGCATCAAAGGCTGAAGCGAGCACAGTCAACAGGCACTTGCCCTCGACCTCGAGAACCTGGACACCGTCCTCGTTCTCCTTGTCCACCTGCAGGTTGCCATTGTCAAGCACCTTGGCATCGGCAACATAGGTGATCTGGGGCAGACCCAGGTGCTCGGCAAGCTCGGGACCCACCTGTGCGGTATCACCGTCGATAGCCTGACGGCCAGCGATGATGAGATCATAGTCCAGCACGCGGCACAGGCCTGACAGGGCATAGGAAGTAGCCAGCGTATCGGCACCGGCAAACTTGCGGTCACTCAAGAGGATAGCACGGTCGGCACCCATAGCGAGCGCCTCACGCAGCATGACATCGGCTTGGGGCGGACCCATCGAGATAACGGTGACGTTGGCACCGAACTGGTCCTTGAGTCTCAAGGCGAGTTCGAGGCCACCCTTGTCATCGGGGTTCATGATGCTGGGAACGCCTTCACGAATCAAAGTACCCTTCACGGGGTCAATCTTGACAACAGTGGTATCGGGAACTTGTTTTACACAAACAATTATATTCATATTCTTGTTTTTTATTAGGCTTGAGGCTTTAGGTTTTAGGTTTTAGGGAAGCGGATGCCGCCTAATGCCTAACGCCTAATGCCTAAAAGCTAGTTTATTTGAATAATTGACCGGCGATTACCATGCGCTGAACCTCGGAGGTACCCTCGTAGATCTCGGTAATCTTGGCGTCACGCATCATGCGTTCAACAGGATATTCACGGGTGTAGCCGTAGCCACCGTGGAACTGTACGGCCTTGGTCGTCACTTCCATAGCGGTCTCGGCAGCAAAGAGCTTTGCCATAGCGGCATCGGCGCTGTAGGGCAGATGCATGTCCTTCTTCCAGGCGGCACTGCGAACCAGCAGACGGGCAGCCTCGACCTTGGTCTTGAGGTCGGCCATCTGGAACTGGGTGTTCTGGAACTTGGCGATAGCACGACCAAACTGCTTGCGCTCCTTGGTGTACTTAACAGTCTCGTCCATAGCACCCTGAGCGATACCCAGAGCCTGTGAAGCAATACCGATACGGCCACCGTCCAGGGTCATCATGGCAATCTTGAAGCCCTTGCCGAGCTGGCCGAGGAGGTTCTCCTTAGGCACGATGCAGTTTTCAAAAATCAGCTCACAGGTAGCGCTGCCGCGGATACCCATCTTCAACTCCTTCTTACCGATGGAGAAACCGGGCATATCCCTCTCGACGATGAATGCCGAGATGCCCTTGGTGCCCTGCGATTTGTCGGTCATGGCCATCACGATGAATACGTGGGCGTTAGAAGCGTTGGTGATGAAGATCTTGGAACCGTTGAGCACCCAGTGGTCACCAGCGTCAACAGCGGTGGTCTGCTGCATGGCAGCATCGGTACCGGCGTTGGGCTCGGTCAGACCGAAGGCGCCAATCCACTCACCCGAAGCGAGCTTGGGCAAATACTTCATCTTCTGCTCCTCGGTGCCATGCTCCATGATGGGAGCAATGCACAGCGAGGTGTGGGCCGAGAGAACCACGCCCGTGGTAGCACACACGCGTGAGAGTTCCTCAACAGCCATGATATACATCTGTACGGTACCGCCGGCACCGCCATACTGCTTGGGAACAGGAATACCCATCATGCCGAGTTTGCCCATCTTCTGGACCGTCTCGAGAGGGAAGCGCTCCTGCTCATCAATCTCGGCAGCGAGAGGCTTTACCTCATTCTCTGCAAACGAGCGAACCATCTGCAGGAACAATTGTTCAGTCTTTGAATAGCTAAAATCCATATATTTTTTAGTTTTTAGTTGTAAGTTTTAAGTATGGTTACTGTAACCTTGTCATGATTGACAAAAGTAATATTACTAACAACTTAAAACTTAAAACTTACAACTCAATTGATTAATACTTGTAGAAGCCTTCACCAGTCTTGCGACCGAGCAAGCCGGCACGAACCATCTTGCGCAGCAGCGGGTGAGGACGATACTTGGGATCACCGAACTCGTTGTAGAGCACTTCCATGATAGCGAGGTTCACGTCGTTACCGATGAGGTCGGCCAGTGCAAGGGGTCCCATGGGATGGTTGGCACCCAGCATCATGCACTTGTCGATGTCCTCGGCGCTGGCGATACCGTCGGCAAGAATGCCCACTGCCTCGTTGATCATCGGGATCAGGATGCGGTTAACGACAAAACCGGGAGCCTCGTTAACGGGCACCGGGGTCTTGCCGATTTCGGTGGTCAGGTCAACGATGCACTTGGCGGTCTCCTCGCTGGTGAGCTGGCCCTTGATGACCTCAACGAGCGCCATGCGGTCGGCGGGATTGAAGAAGTGGCAGCCGATGAACTGAGCGGGACGGCTAGTGCAAGCAGCAATCTCGGTGATAGACAATGACGACGAGTTGGTAGCAAAGATAGTCTCGGGCTTGCAGATCTTGTCAAGCTCCATGAACACGTCCTTCTTCAACTGCATGTTCTCGACAGCAGCCTCGATAACGAGGTCAGCATCAGCAAAGTCGGCATAGTCGGTCGTCGTGGTAATGTTTGCCAAGATGGCCTTCATAGCATCCTCGGTGATTTTACCCTTCTCGACGAGCTTGTTGTAGCCCTTGGAGATTGAAGCCATAGCCTTGTCCAGACTCTCCTGGGTGCGGCTTTTCATGACCACGGGCATCTTGGCGGCAAACGCCTTGACGATACCCTTAGCCATCGTACCTGTTCCAATAACACAAATTTTCATAATCTGTTCTTGTTTTCTATTAATTGATTAATGTTAATTTATTCTCCTATGAAATCGGCCTTGCGCTTGTTCAGGAATGCGTCCATGCCCTCCTTCTGGTCACGGGTTGTGAAGCAGCGGGCAAAGAGCGTGTTCTCGTGGGCGATAGCAGCGTCGGCATCCAGGTCATAACCGTCGTTGATACTTTGCTTGGCCAGGCGGATGGCCACGGGAGCGTTCTTGAGCATCGTCTGAGCCAACTCGATGGCCTTGTCCATCAGTTCGGCCTGCTCATAGACCGCGTTGACCAGACCGATGCGCAACGCCTCGTCGGCACGGATAATCTTGCCCGTGTAAATCATCTCCTTGGCATAACCCTGGCCGATGAGTTTGGGCAGGCGGTGTGTTCCCGAAAAACCGGGGATAATGCCCAGGCCCACCTCGGGCTGACCGAACTTGGCATTGCTCGAAGCGATGCGGATGTCGCAGGACATCGCCAGCTCGCAGCCACCACCCAGTGCAAAGCCGTTGACAGCGGCAATGACAGGGAAGGGCAGCGTTTCGATGCGGCGGAACACCTGTGCGCCCAGGCGACCGAACTTGAGACCCTCAAGCTCGTTCAGGTGGGCCATCTCACTGATGTCGGCACCAGCGACAAAGGATTTCTCGCCGTCACCGGTAATGATGAGCACACGGGTATCGGCCAGTTCCTTGTCGAGGCAAGTGTCAAGTTCCTTGAGTATGATGGAGTTGAGCGCATTGAGCGACTTGGGAGCCGAAATCTTCAAAACGGTAATGCCGCCGTTGTGCTCAACCTTCAAAAATTGATAATCCATGACAGGGAAGAAATTAAACGTCCATGGGTTTCAGATCGGGCGAGATGATGAGCTTGGCCTCGGTAGCGGCCTGTACATCCTCGACGGTGAACTCGGGATGGAGCTCACGCAGCACGATGCCCTCGGGGGTGATGTCCATCACACCCATCTCGGTGATAATCATGTTGACCTGACCAGCGGCGGTAAGGGGAAGAGTGCACTCCTTCAAGATCTTGGGGTTGCCCTTCTGGGTGTGCTCCATGGTGAGGATCACACGCTTGGCACCGACCACGAGGTCCATAGCGCCACCCATACCGGGAGCCATCTTGCCAGGAATAATCCAGTTGGCGAGGTTGCCTTTCTCATCGACCTGCAGGGCGCCCAGGAATGATACGTTCACATGGCCGCCGCGGATGATGGCGAACGAGGTAGCCGAGTCAAAGGTGCAGGCACCAGGATTCAGCGTGATAGCACCACCACCGGCGTTGATGAGGTTCTTGTCCTCCTTGCCCTCTTCGGGCGTGGGGCCCATACCCATAGCGCCGTTCTCGGTCTGCAACGTTACCGAAACGCCATCGGGCAGATAGTTAGGAATTAAGGTAGGGATACCAATACCCAGATTCACTACATCACCGTCGTGCAACTCCTTAGCAGCACGTTTTGCGATGACTTCTCTCATTTGATATTTATCCATAATAGTACAATTTTGAGATTAATTATGTTTTTAAAAAGTTATTGTATTCTATTATTATCTATCTCAAGATTATCGACCAGCAATTCTCTAATCACCAATCTCTAATCACTCAACTCTAAACCTCAAGTTTCAGACATCTGAAACTTGAATCATTTCATGCCTCTCTTGACCATCTCCTGCACGACGAACGAAGCCACATCGTCGGCATAGGTGTTCATACCGAAACCGGCATCAAAGCCCAGCTCCTTGGCCAACTCGTGAGTCACACGTGCACCGCCACAGCAGCAGATCATCTTGTCGCGCAGGCCCTCGGCCTCCATCAACTCGATGAACTCGGTCATGTTCTTGATGTGCACGTCCTTCTGGGTCACCGTCTGCGAGACGAGCAACGCATCGGCATGAAGTTCGATGCCCTTGGCGATAAACTCGTCGTTGGGCACCTGCGAACCCAGATTATAGGCCTCAATCATCTCGTAGCGCTCCAGTCCGTAGTGGCCGGCATAGCCCTTCATGTTCATGATGGCATCGATGCCCACGGTGTGAGCGTCGGTACCTGTCGAAGCGCCGACGATAACGATCTTGCGGCCGATGTTCTCCTTGATGTACTCGTCGGTCTCATACATGTCCATCGTGTTGCTCTCGACCTTGGGAACATAGATGGTGCTGTAATCCACCGTGTGAGTGCAGCTGCCATAGCAGTTGAAGAAAGTGAAGCCGGGAGTCAATTCTTTATAGAAGACCACGCTGGGATTCTCCAGACCCATCTTGCGGAGTAACTGTTTGGCGGCCTCTACCGCCTCGGCGCCACAGGGCACGGGAAGGGTGAAGCTGAGCTGCACCTTACCGTCGTTCATCGTGTCACCGTATGGTTTTATCTTGGTGAAGTCTAAGGTTTTGTCAAAATCCTTAGCTTCCATGCTATATAAACCTTCGCTCATAGTCGTATAGTAACCTTAATTATAATGTATTCTATTATCTCTTACCCTTCATCAGTTCCACAAACGGGTTGTAGTAGTTCTCACCCTTCATGGTGACACCTGACAGGCCCTTGCCACCGTTCTTGGGACGCTTCACGTCACCGAAGATACCCTTCTCCAGGGCGGTGAACAAGCCTTCCTTGGTGATTTCCTCCAGCAACTTGATGGTGTTGCCCAGCACTTCCTTGACGCGGTTGCGGCAGATACCGCCCTCGACAAACTCCATCTCCTCGCCGATGCTCTTCATGTTGTTAAAGATGTACTTGGCGTTCTCGATAGAGAGGTAGCGGTCGCTCATGAAGGGGGTGTGGATGGCCTCGGTGGGCATACCCAACAGCTGGATACCCTGGTGGGTCCAGATGCCGATCATGTTGAACAGGGCGTCCTGGATGTGGCCACGGAAGATGTTGCCCGTCATAAACTTCGTCGGGGGCATGTACTTCAGCGTAGCCTTGGGGAAGATCTCGCGGGTCATCTGTGCCTGAGCCAGCTCCAGCAGGAAACCGTTCTCCAGCATGGGATCCATCTCGAAGGCGTGTCCCAGACCCATCTGCTCCTCGGGCAGGCCAGCCATGAGGGCCAGCTGCTCGTTGATGAGGTCCGAAGCCAGCACCGTGTGGGCTGCCTCGACAGCATCGGCAGTGGTCAGGTAGTTGTCCTCACCGGTGTTGATAATCACGCCGGCAAAACCGTTGATGATGCGGCTCATGTACTGGTCGATGAGCGTGCGCTGCATGTTGATGTCGCGGAACAGGATACCATACAAGGCATCGTTCAGCATCACATCCAGACCCTCAAAGGCACCCATAATGGCAATCTCGGGCATACACAGACCTGAGCAATAGTTACACAGGCGGATGTATCGTCCCTGCTCCTCGCCCACCTCGTCAAGCGCCTTGCGCATGATGCGGAAGTTCTCCTGGGTAGCGAAGGTGCCACCGAAGCCCTCGGTCGTCGCGCCATAGGGCACATAGTCCAGCAGACTCTGGCCAGTGGTACGGATCACGGCGATAACATCTGCACCCTGACGGGCACCGGCCTGAGCCTGAACCACGTCCTCATAGATGTTACCGGTTGCCACGATGATGTACAGATAGGGCTTGGGACCCTCGCCGATTGTCTCGAGGTAGTGCTCACGGCGAGCGCGGCGGGCACGGATGCGGGCCATGCTCTCGTCGACAACAGGCTGCAAGGCATCAGCAATCTGCTTGGGATCACGGGTGACAACCTTGGTGATGTCCAACTCGTCCTTAGCTACTTTCTCGGCAATCTGTTGGGGTTTCAATCCCGTCTGAATCATGGCATTGGCGATGAAGAACAAGGCGCCCTCATTCAACACGCCCTTGTCTTTCAGGGCTTCAACAACCACATTGGGCAGTGGCACGTCATTGTCATCAACACCGTCGATGCCCATCAAGCGGCACAGGGTGCGCTCGACGGCAACCGTCGTGTATTGTTCTACAAAGGACTGCACATCCTCTGCAATGCCTTTGGCAAGACCTCTGGCATACTCAACTTTTTCAAAATCTAGTCCTAACTTGCTCTTTTGCATAGTGTATATAGTATATAGTGTGATGTCATTATTCTTGTTGACTGGAGGTCTCTAACAGAATCCTTGCGGTCGTTATCCACTCGTTGTCAATGCCCAGGCTCTCGGCGATGTTGAGGGCCTCATGGGGCACCTCGCCATCTTGCACCTCGACCAGTTGATAGTCCATTGTGCCGTTCTCGAAGCCCTTTACCCGCAGGCAACGGGCGCTTCCCGGCTCTATATCATAGTGCGTTGTCATGATCAGGCTCATGTCCCTGCCTGCCAACACCTGGAGCAATGCTGTCACGAGGGCAGTGCCCTCGGTGGGATTGGTAGTGCGGGCCGGCTCGTCAATCAACGCCAGTATCTTCTTATTCTCGCGCGATGCCTTGATGACGGCATCGATATTCTGCATCTCGGCGGCAAACGACGACAGGCCTTTCTCGACCGACTGCTCGTCACCGATGCAGAAGTGTATCTCGTCTTTCACGGCAATTTGGGCCGAAGCCGCGGGAATGCCGAACCCGAATTGGTAAAGCAGTTGACACAGGGTCAACGTCTTCAACACCACGGTCTTGCCTCCCATATTGGCACCCGTGATGAGGGTGGGCTGCTGCCCGAAAGCGATATCCACCGGCTGGAATTCACGGCCACGACCGGCAAGTGCCTCTTTGACCTGAGGGTGGAACATCGCCTGATAATGTGTGGCGCCATCATTGGAGGGAGCGGGAAGACACAGGCCCATCTGCCTTATCTGCATGGCCTTGGCAAGATCAACATCAATGCGGGCCAGAGCCAACTGGGCCTGCTCGACAGCAGTCGCAAAGGGGTGCAACTGCCGACTTAAATCCTCACGAACTCCTGCCTCCAATTCATTGGCTTGCAACAACAGGTCTTCCTGCTGATCGGGATGCTGCCGCATCTGGATGCGCAGGTCCTTGAGTTGGGCGCAATAGGAGTCATATATATAAAATGTGGCTATCTTCATCCCGTCGGGGTCAAGGATGTTGATGACCTCGTCAAGGGCGGGAATCGCCACGACCTCATCCATCGCCTGCTCATGCAGCAACCGCGCCACATCGGTTGCCAGGATGGCGAGGTGCTTGACCTCAAACAGCTCGATATCATCGAGCACGGCATGGTTGTGCAGGTTCTTGACCGTGGTGCGGATGTCCTTCAAGGCCTGCAGCTTGAACAGCAATGTGTCGAGACGAGTCCTGTCGGCTTGCTCGACAAAAACAGTGAAACGATGCAACTCATCATAATAGGCCTCAATCTCTTCTACCCTACTCATCATGGGCGAATCAAGAAGCCAGCGTCGCGCAAAACCCGACTGCAAATCCAGCTGGTCGAGCATATAGCGGATGCCGCAAGGCGATTCTATGACATTCTTCAGTTGCACGGTTGGTTGTTCTTTAATAAATCGTAAACTGGAAGCTGGATGGCTTCCGAGAGTCGGCCGCACAGGGTGTCCGAGTCAAGGACATAGCCACTGGGCGACGTGGGGTTGACGGTAACGGCGATGAGCCTGCTCTTCTGCAGCACTCGGATGCGTCCACCTGCCTTGAGGAAGAGACGGAACTGCTGAGGGGTGACAAAAATCTTGGTGAAATCCCTCACCACCAGTTCCACCTGCTTGAGACTCTTGTTCTTCCTCACCTTCTCGAGGAAACTGTCAACGAGGGCACCAGCCACATACAGTGTTTCACAGCCCTCCATCCCCTCGAAGTGGATATCCTTGGACAAAGAGGTCATCGTGTCCAGAGAATGCAGGTCTCCTTCCTTATTGATGAACCACAGGCCCTTGTCAAGCGGAGAGAGTCGCTGGAGCCTGTCATCATCAGCGAGGTCTAGGTTGATAAGGTCCACCACATGGGCGGTCTTGCTCACCAGAGTGTTGAGGTTTGCCGAATAGGCGGCTCCCGTGGCCAGAATCATCGACTGGCTCACTGCAGGCGATGCCGAACTCATGCGCGACAAGGCACCGTCAATGATGACCAGGTCGATGCCGAAGCGTTGCTGCATCTCGTCCATCCAACGCCTGAGGCTGCTGGCCGACGAAGGACCCGAGAGGAGGATTTTGCCTCCCGTGAGCGCCTTGGCGGTCACTACCCTACCCAGCGATGTGCTCTCGTCACTCACGTCGATGAGTTCCGACGTCAGCCGTCGCAGGCGGTAGTGAGCTTCACTGGTGCCGAAGTACATCCCCTCGCGGAGGACGATTTCGGGCTTCTGGGTGCGGGTCACCTGGTCCACGGTCTCTCCATCAATGCCGATTGAGGTCACGGCGATGCGTTTGGTCTGGACGGGCATGTGGTCAAGTACATATTTCAGGCACTCGGTCTTGCCTGTGTTCTTCTCCAGACCGACGATAGACAAGCTATCGTACCGCAATATGTCATCGATGAAGGGAAGCACTGCGTCAAAACAAGTCAGTTTCCTGTGGAGACTCGCCATGTGGCGCATCTCCACAGGAACTGGCATCATGTCTTACTTCTTGTTGCGGACCTCGTTGCGCTCATGACGCTTCAGCGCCTTGGGCTCAATGTTCATGCGCTCGCCCTCAAGCAGCGAGATTACGCCATCGACAGCCTTGTCGGCAGCCACCTGCTCCTTGGCACGGGCAGCCTGGCACTCGGGGCAGTTGCACTCGCTGTGATACTCGGTGGGCTCGGTGTAGGTGGTGATCACGCCCTCGAAGTTGCGCAGTACCACACGGCCGGGAGCCTGTGAGATGATGTACTGGGGCATGACAGGCGTCTTGCCGCCGCCACCGGGAGCGTCCACCACGAAGGTAGGCACGCAGTAGCCGCTGGTGTGACCGCGCAGGCCCTCGATGATCTCGATACCCTTGCTGACGGGGGTGCGGAAGTGCTCCAGACCCATCGACAGGTCACACTGGTAGATGTAGTAAGGACGAACACGGATCTTCACGATCTCATGCACGAGCTTCTTCATCACGTGAACGCAGTCGTTCACGCCACGCAGCAGCACGCTCTGGTTGCCCAGGGGGATACCGGCGTTAGCGAGCATCTCGCATGCACGGCTCGACTCGGGAGTCACCTCGTTGGGATGGTTGAAGTGGGTATTGATCCAGATGGGATGATACTTCTTCAACATATCGCACAACTCAGGCGTGATGCGCTGCGGGCAAACCACGGGAGTGCGGGTACCCAGGCGGACGATCTCCACGTGAGGAATCTTCCTCAGCTCCGAGATAATGTATTCCAGGCGCTTGTCGCTCACCATGAGGGCATCGCCACCAGACAGCAGGACGTCGCGGACCGTCGGGGTGTTGCGGATATACTCCAGTGCCTTCTCGATGCGGTCCATACCACACTCGTTGTCGGTCTGGCCGGCAAAGCGGCGACGGGTGCAGTGACGGCAGTACATCGAGCACATGTCGGTGATGAGGAACAGCACGCGGTCG
>JBGUJU010000087.1:0-4624 GCA_045114065.1 Sodaliphilus sp. | reverse complement strand
CGGCACTCAAAAAACGGAGTATGCTGTTACAGTTTTGATGATTTCATTAACTTGGGGACCAAAAATAAATCCCCAAGACAATGGCTACACTACCAAAGAGTATGAACATCATCAAGCAGGTCCTCACGGGCCACAAGAACGGATTGTCGGTTCGCAGGCTGGCCGACATGTACAAAATCAGCCCGACCACGGTACAGCGCTACATTGGCATGGCGAAAGCGGATCCACTGGGCCTGGACGCGTTGCTGCTGCTCGAGGATCCGGAGTTGAACCACCGTTTCAACGGGGGCAACCCCGCTTATTGCGACGAGCGCTTTGAGGACTTCAAGTGCCGCCTTCCTCACTTCGAGCAGGAACTCAAGCGCCAGCACATGACCGTGCAGCTGCTTTGGGAGGAATACCGTGCTGATGTGCCCGACGGGTACAGCCTGACGCAGTTCCGCTACCATCTGAACCAGAACCTGGCGGCAGCCAAGCCGTCCACTGTGCTCAAGGTGCTGCACGAGCCTGCGGCGAAGCTATACATCGACTTTGCGGGCAAGAAGCTCTCCTATGTGGACATGGAGACCGGAGAAGTGGTCACGGTGGAGACGTTCGCTGCGGTATTGCCGTACTCGGGCTACACGTTCATCACCTGCGTGCCGTCACAACGCATTGAGCACTTTCTGGATGCCATTGCTGCAGCGCTGGAGTACTTCGGTGGAGTTCCCCGCCTTATCGTGCCTGACAACCTGCGGTCGGCCGTGAAGAAAAGCGACCGTTGGTCTCCTGACCTGACCGACGGCATGAACGACCTTGCCACCCACTACGGCTGCAACGTCATGCCTGCCAGGGTCCGCAAGCCCAAGGATAAGGCTCTCGTCGAGGATGCCGTCCACAAGGGCTACAACCGCATCTACGCTCCGTTACGTAACCGCATGTTCCATTCGCTGGAAGAGCTGAACAAGGCGGTGAGGGAACTGGTTGACAAGTACAACAGCAAACGCATGCAGGGATGTGACTACTCACGAGTGGAACGCTTCATAGCCGCCGAGAAGCCAGCCCTGCTGCCGTTGCCCCGTCAGGCGTTCAGGATGAAGCGCCACGCCCAGCTCAAAGTGGCTCCAAACAGCTTCATCCAACTCGGGCAAGAGCGTCACCATTACTCCGTACCGTGCCGTCTGATAGGCATGCAGGTGGAGGTGGTGTTCACCTCAACGCTGGTACGTATCTACCATGACGGCGAGTGCGTCGCCACGCATCCCCGCTCATTGAGGACAGGGGCGTACACATACGTCAAGGAGCACCTGCCGTCGCAGAGCCAGGCATATTATGACTACGGCCCCCAGCGCTTCATTGCCCGGGGTGCATCCTACGGCCGTATCGTTGAACTCGTCATGCGTGAACTGTTCAGTTCCACAGACAAGCCGGCCGAGTTGTACTACCGTTCGGCTCAAGGCATCCTTGCCCTGGCACGTGAGACGGAGCCGGAGATTTTCCTGCTGGCCTGCGAGCTCGCCGTGCGCTTCGGCAAATGCAACTATCCGTTCATCAACAACATGGTCAAAAGCAAGTGTGCAGGATATCTGTCACAGCAGCCCGACCAGGACAGTCAATCCGACGCCCCGTCACCGCATGGAAACATCAGGGGACGTCAGGCATTCTATTAAACCAATAACATCATCAAAGAAATGGAAAAGATCCTATCTGAACTCAAGGCCATGCGGCTTCCAGGCATGGCGCAGACCTGGCTCAACCTGATGGAGGGCCACAAACTGGAATCCCTGTCCCTGCCTGACGGCATGAGGCTGCTGTTGCAGGGTGAGAGCGACGCCCGACGGGCCAACCGTACCCACAGGCTGATAAAGGGTGCCCGCTTCCGCTACAATGTCACCCTGCATGACATCGCTGCAGACTCCGCTAGGGGCATTGGGCAGTCGCAACTCGACCAGGCAGCGACATGCGCCTTCGTCAAGCAGGGCGAAGCCGTCATCATCACCGGGCCAACCGGTACCGGAAAGAGCTGGCTGGCTACCGCTCTGGGGCATCATGCCTGCGTATGCGGACACAAGACACGCTACTTCGGGATGAACAGGCTCTTTGAGGAAATCACAATGGCGCGGATCGAAAGCCGCCTGCCGAGGTTCTTTGAACGGATTGCCAAGACCGACCTGCTCATACTGGACGACTTCGGCATGAAACGGCTTAACGCAGAACAAGTGATAGACCTCATGGAAATCATCGAGGACAGGCACGGCAGGAAAGCAACAATCATCGCCAGCCAGGTGCCCGTCTCAGGATGGTACGAGACACTTGAGAGCAACGCCACTGCCGCCGATGCGATACTCGACAGAATCATACACTCGGCGACAAGATTTGAACTTCATGGGGAAAGTCTCAGGAAAAATGTTTAATTTTGCGCCATCAAAACTGTAACAGTCTGCTCCGTTTTACTGTAACAGTCTCCCCCGTTTTTTTCACCGGTGTTTTTCTTGTGGGAGCTGCTTGGATATGGAACGCCGAGAGAATTGTCCGAAAAAGGCATTAAGAGGGTCTGGATGGCGAGTTTTAGATCATCACCGGGGGAATACTTAGAAGAGTGTCTATCGTTGCTCAGAGAGTACAAGGTGCCCATATCAGAGTATGACGGAGGGACAGGACTAAGACAAACCCTGATCAACTTCTATGCTGATATGATGGAGATGTATGGATGTCGAGTTATTTCTTGCAGGCAAAATAGATATCAGCGATTGTATTATATTGTTCAAGATTGATTTCCCTTGCTGGTGAACCTTTTTTTCCGAGCCCTACAGACATCATATAATCAGGGCTGCCGCCAAAAACTTCACAAACAGGTGCCCATAGTTCTCCTGATCCAGTCCATTGTGAAACGAACTCAGGTGAGATACCTTCACGATTTGATTCATCTATAACATTTGATCTTGAGGCCTCTTTATTTGTATTCGTAATCAGTCGTATAAGGAACTTTAAGCTCACCTTGGTATGACCATTCCATTTTAATTTGAATGACAAGGGTGTGTTTGATGGTGTGCCAAGAAAATGCCTCAAACATGTAGCTACGTCAACATTATCTGTTGACTCTAGCACCGTTATGAACTGTTGATTCTTGTTTAATTCATCTTTCTTTGTCAGTAATCTAATAAGTTTATCAACATCAAGATTCTGAATACGAATACTGACGGGAAGGTAATTCACTCTTGTGCCAACGCTCTTACGTTTCTTTTCTTTGTCTTCTTCAGAAACAATTGTTGCTTCAACATCTGTCTGATTAGATACTGCTTTTTGCTTGGCTAGGTACTCATCGTAAGCATCTTTTAGTTCTGGATGCTTATTGAAATCAACCAGACTTCGCACCTTTTTGAAAATTTTCTCCTCTGAAGGATAAGCATACTTATAGCAACCATCATACACTCTTAACAAATTATCTAACAACCACAATTGTTGTTCTTTATAATTTGCCTCTTGAACATCCGCGAACTGAAAATCAGGAATGGATTCATCGTTACCGCTATCAACAAATGGATTCTTAAGGAGAAACCTTTCACTTGCCCTAGTTATGTTTTCGATAAGATTCTCTGCTCCACTTTTGGCTATATTGAAAAAGTCGTCATTCAGTTTTATTCTCTCTCTCCATAAATGAATATAATAAGCATATTGAATTAATATGCGAACATCATTTTCATGTGTTTTGATGGTTTTATGAAAAGTATTGAAATCTCCTTTCTCAAAAGAATTAATTAACACCGTCTTTGCATCACCATCGCAATTTATATTCTGAATCAACGCCTCCAGTTTCATTACTGGTATTTTCTGTAGTTCATTAAAAACCAAGTCCCATTTAATCCTCGATTTGAATTTAGAATTGTCGTCCTCAAACATTGTATCATCAGCAATGGGGCGGTTCTCATGGATGAATTGTATCATTTTAGAAAAAACCATATAGAATCTATTAATAGGCGATATAATTTTGAAAAGAGGCATTAATCGACTAATAAATAATGCATCTGGATTCTCCTCACAAATTTTGTGTAGTATTTCCTCAAGACTTTCGATTGCGTCGTCAATGATATGATTAGATCTTAAATAATCAATCAGTGTTCTTAAATAATCTAAACGAACAATTTCTAAGTAGATTTTCGGACAATCTGGATCTGCATTCTCTTTGATTTGTGCTTCAGAATTCTGCCAGAATATAATAATATCTTCCTTCGATTTGAACCATTGTTTGTTCTCATCTATACTATCAATGAATGACTTTTGCCTGTCATAATAAGAAACTATTTCATCCTCGTCGCAACCTTGAATTTCATTAATAGCTTCATCAACTTTATCATTTAAGTTACGTATATAGTTTTCATATACAATATCTTCATCTGATTCAAAGAGAGAAGAAGGTTCTGAATCTGCAGAAATAGGCATGGTTGCAGTTGCTTCTTTATGAACTATAGTTTCTGGATCGTTTGGGTTTTTCGATGATGTATCAGTGGGAGAATTAGAATCCTTCTCGTTATTGCCACTGGACAAGTAGTGCTTTACGTTTCTAAGTTTGTCCTCAATCGTGGGCTGTGCATAGACTCTTCTGATCATCTCACCATTAGCATGACCAGTAAAAACAGCTATCTCA
>JBGUJU010000086.1:0-4875 GCA_045114065.1 Sodaliphilus sp. | reverse complement strand
GGCCTGACCATCGTCGTGACCACCTACACCGACGGCACCACCAGCACCAAGAAAGTGATGAAGTAATTATATAGCTATCAGCTGATAGCGAACGTATTTGTAGAGACGCAAAATTTTGCGTCTCTACTTTTTTGGTATGCGCGCCAGCAGCTCCCCCTCTAAGATTAGAGGGGGCTGGGGGGCGTTGATGCGACGGATGTGTCCGTCGGTAGCGTGTCCTCCGGTGCTCCGCGCCACCTCCCCTATTCTAGCAGAGGAATTGAGTATCTGCGACTTTCTTCATCGGACTCAAGGAAATCGGCCCTCAACCAATCTGTTGAGAGCCGATTTTCTTAGTCTATGGAAATGAGTCTCGTTACTTCAAGTAGTCGTCAAAGTAGCGGGTAATGCGCTCATGCAGGTGGACACTCTGGTGACCACGCATGTTGTGACCCTGACCAGGATAAACAAAGAAGTCAGGCTGCGTACCGGCAGCGATGCAGGCCTTGAGGAAACTGTAGGCATGCTGGGGAACTACCGTCGGGTCGTTCAGTCCAATGATGATCTGAAGGCGGCCCTTAAGGTCAGCAGCCTTGTTGATCAAGCTGCTCTTGGCATAACCCTCGGGATTATCCTGAGGTGTATCCATGTAACGCTCGCCATACATCACCTCATACCATTTCCAATCAATCACGGGACCACCGGCGACACCCACCTTGAACACGTCGGGATAGTTGGTCATCAAGCTGATGGTCATGAAGCCACCGAAGCTCCATCCGTGCACACCCAGGCGCTCGGTATCCACATAGCTGAGGGTGCGCAGGAAGTCTACGCCACGCATCTGGTCCTCCATCTCGACCTGTCCCAGCTGGCGGAAAGTAGCTTGCTCAAAGTCACGGCCACGGTTCTCGCTGCCACGATTGTCAAGGATGAACAAGACATAACCGCGCTGTGCCATATAGGTCTCCCAACTACGGCTACACCAGTGCCAGCGGGCATCCACGTTATGGGCATGGGGGCCGCCATAGACATAGACGACCGTGGGATATTTTTTCGTTTCATCAAAGTCGGTGGGCAATACCAAGCGGTAATAGAGGTCGGTCACTCCGTCGGCAGCCTTGATGGTGCCACAACGATATTCGGGAACGGTATAACCCTGCCAGGGGTCAGAAGCGGTAAAGTAACGGTGTTGACTATTTTTGCGGGTATCCACAATAGCGATGTTACGCGGCACTTCAGGCTCCTGATAGCTGTCGACCAGGTAAGCCCCGCTATCGCTCAGGCGACCGGTGTGCCAGCCTTTTCCACCCTCATCGATACGTACGCGCTCGCCACTGGCAATATCCACGCGATAGAGGTTCTGCTGGATAGGACTATCAGCATTGCCGCTGATGATGATGGCCTTGTTCTGCTTGTCAAAACCGAGCAGATCGGTCACTACCCAATTGCCACGGGTCAGTTGCTTCAATTCATTACCCTGAGTGTCCATGAGGTAGAGGTGATTATAGCCATCTTTCTCGCTCCACAGGATGAACTTGTTACTGTCCCAAGGCAAGAAGGTGATGGGATGCTGGGGTTCCACATACTTGGAATCATACTCGCGGTAGATGGTCTCAAGACGGTTACCTGTCGCGGCATCATAGGCCACCAGCTCAACCCTGTTCTGGTCACGGTTGCCTTCCATCATATAAACAACATCACCGGCTGGATTCCATGTGATATTGGAGAAATAGCGGTCAGTCGGATCACCGGCATTGAGATAGACGACATTGCGCGTCGCCGGGTCAAGCACACCGACGGTCACCTCGTGGGACGTCTGGCCTGCCATCGGATATTTCTCGGGAGCAGCCTCGGCGATGACACGGGAGGAATCGTCAAGCTCGGGCACATCGACCAAAGGATAGTCGGCCACCATGCTCTGATCCATTCGGTAAAACGCAAGACGCGTACCCTGAGGATTCCAGAACAGACCGCCCTCGATGCCGAACTCGTTGCGGTGGACGCTCTGACCATAAACGATGTCACGGTCGCCATCAAAAGTCACCTGGTAGGATTTGCCCCACCTGTCGGCGACATAGAGGTCGTCGTCCTTGACAAAAGCCGTGGAACGGCTGTTCTTGTTCCACTCTTCGGCAACAGCATTGGCTGACCGGCTTCCACGCCAATCCACCTTAGGAGTCTGGAAGTTAACCAGCAAGCGCTCATTGCTATTAAAGAGCATCACAATGGGCTTGTCGGGATATGGGAAAGAGGCGTAACTGAGGCTATTGACCTTAGATGCATCGGTCGTCAGACCTGCCCCCTTGTTAAGTTGGTCGCGGGTAAAGAGCACCTTCTCCTTTCCTTTTGCCACGTCCACGGTCCAGCAAGTGTCTTTTCCTAGTCTGATCAACTGGTCACCCCACCAGGTGAGTGATCGATTGGCCGGAACCATTTTCTGATAATTCGTCCCACCGAAGTTCAAGTCCTCGAGGGTAAATTGCTTCTGTGCCATCACAGGCAACGTCAATAACGCCATCAGCAACAGCGTCATTCCAAGTCGTTTGTTCATTTTCATTAGTCTATCGGTTTAATGCTATCGTTTAGTATTCTGTTGCAAATTTACGGCTTTATTCTGAAAACTGAGCAAAACTTTTGTAACTTTGCAACATGATGAAGAAGATATTGTTGACAATAGGGCTGTTCACGGCCCTTTGCTTATCCATTCTGATGACGGGATGTGACAGCAGGCAGGCCGACAGCCTGAAAGATTATACTGTTACCTGTAAGCTTGATGAAAAACTCATGCGAGACAGTGCTACGCTGCTCGTCCTGGAGCCCGAATACCACAAGTTGAGGGTGTGTGCCACGGCACATCCCGAGCAGGGCGTTTTCTCCTTCAAGGGGCAGATCGACGCGCCCAGGGTCGCCCTCATCCGCTGGGACAATGACTCGACACGTCCATTCTACTTCGTCCTCGAGGCTGGCCACATCCAGCTCTCCATCAGCCCTGGTTCATGGAGTGTGAGCGGCAGCCCGCTGAATATGGAATACATGAAATATATCAAACAGCGCAACAAAATCATGAACGCACGCGTCGCTACCTGGCAGGAATACCTCAAAGCGGCTTCCGGCTCGACGCTCAAGCGAGAGGATGAGCTACGGCTAGTGCAGCAAGACAGCCTACTCAACGACTCGCTACAACGCTTCACTGTGCAACGCATCAACCGAGGCGATGCCGTGGGTCGCATCATCCGCGAGCGTTTTACAGGCCAGCTCGACAAGGAGCACGCTAGACTACTGAAATAGGATTGACGGCAAGCCACAACCTGCCAGATAGGAGAAAAGTTCTAGAATAGGCGACCGACAAGACGGAACGAAAGCACAGGGTAGAAATTGATCCTGCTGATGACCTTCAAGTATCCGCCGTCCTCGCCACGGGTTTTCTCAGCAATGATTTCTTCACCATTGACGCCATTATAGACATGGGGCTTTCCTGAGAACTGCACGCCCAGGTCAAACATGCATTTCAGTCCCGACTGCGAGGGCACTGCACGACCGAAGCCGACACCGACGTAGGGGCGCACTTTCCTCACCTGGATATTCGCACTGGCATTGCCGTTATCATCGGGCATGATATTATAGTCGCCCATCTTGGCCGCTACTTGGCCATAGCTGAGAGGGATATCGGCAAAATCGCCACGACGCGCATTGAGGTCAGCAACCTTTTTCAACAAATCACTCTCCTTGTTAATCACATCCACAACCTTTCGGTTACCGGCCAGATAGGCACCCAAGGTCACGTGAAAACCATGTTCACTTGACGGATAAATGTCCAGTAGCACATGCCCCGTCGTGTTGTGAAGGGTACCCGTCACGTCAACTTTACGTTCCGGCACATCAGAGATGTCTATCTCTTCGGTCTGGTTCACAACAGTGAGTGTGAGACCTGTAGTGTGCTTGATTTTGGGCATATAATCGATGCCACCCCTGATGTTGATGTTCTTGCCAAGCTCTGTTCCGACATCGACAGTGATGCCGGTTGTTCCCAGGCCAGCCGAGAGGCTGAAGTGCCGCAGCATGCCGTCATCCTGACCATGCATCGACATCGAGAGCATTGTTGCCAGCGCAACAAAGGTAAATAGACGTTTCTTCAATATGATTAATCTCGGGTTCATGATTCGCCCCGCAAAGTTAATCTAAATATCCCATTCTAACAATGCATCGGGGTCTTTAGACACAAAAAGTTTTTTGGATATGGGGGCTATAATAAGTGAATCCCCGCTGGCGCATTGCCAACGGGGATTCGGTTCACATGTCTAATGACACGTAGTTTCTACAGTCTCAATCGTCAATTAGTTCTTAACAACCAATTCGCAGATCGAAACGCGGTTCCAGCTGAGCTCCTGGAACATGTCGGTCTCACCACAACCCTGGGCAGTGATGCGGCTAGCATCGATGCCATACTTGTTGATGAGCATGTTCTTCACAGCCTCGGCACGACCATTGGCCAGACGGATGTTGTTGTCGTGCGGGCCCTCGCTTGAAGCATAACCCTTGATGTCAACAGTTGAACCGGGGTTGTTCTTCAGGTACATAGCTACGCGCTCAACATTAGCCTGCTGGTCAGCGGTGATGTTGGTCTTGTTCAGCTTGAAGTGAACGAGAACGTTCATGTACTTAGCCTTGGGATCAACGGGAGCGGGACCGTTGTTCTTGTTCTTCAGGGCCTCATCCAGGTCGCGCTTCAACTGAGCGTTGCGAGCCTTAGCGGCATCCAGGTCACCCTGCAGACCGTTGAGCTGGTTGCGCAGACCGTTGATCTGACCGTTCAGAGCATCGATGTCATCCTGGCTGTACTTGTAGGGGCAGAAAGTGATGTAACGCTCGCCGTTGCTACCCTTGAAGTGGTAGGTG
>JBGUJU010000085.1:0-8991 GCA_045114065.1 Sodaliphilus sp. | reverse complement strand
CGACAAGTTCTACACCGTTGAGAATCTGGCAGCCGAAGGCACCTTCCTCTACAAGGTGAAGGCCATCTACAACGACGGTACCGAGAGCGACTGGAGCAACATCGAGGAGGTAACCCTGTTCCAGAACGGTCATGGATTTGACCTTGGTGACGTGGATCACAATGGCAGAGTAGCCATCTCGGATGTAACGTTCTTGATCAACTATCTGTTGGACGGTGATAACGTCAGCATCTGCACTATCTGCGCCGATGTCAATCAAGACTCCAAGATTACTATCAACGATGTTACTTCTCTGATTGCGCTGTTGCTCAACAACGAGACCGCTGCCAAGAACAGGGCTAAAGACGCCTTGATAATGGGTCGTTGATAGGATAGACAATAGCATCCCTTTCAGGGACAATAACCTATGATTTGCGGGGTGGCTCACGATTGAGCCACCCCGCAAAGTGTATTTACTCGTATGTTATTGGGGACTTATTGGAACCGTGCCGTGGGCGTGATGACGTAGCCGCGCAGGAATGCGTCGGTATCCATTCGTTTCTTACCCGATTGCTGCAGGGAGAGAATCTCCAGCCAGCCGTCACCGCATGCTACGTGCAGCCTCTTGCGGTCTGCCTTGATGGCTCCAGTACAGGGCGACTCGCCGGCGGCAAAGGGTTCAGGCTCTCCCGTGGCATATACTTTCACGATAGTAGCCTCTTTACCTTCTTCGTTTTCCAGGGTCGTCCAGGCGGCAGGGTAGGGCGACAGGCCGCGGATGTGGTTATAGAGCGCTTCGGCGGGACGGCTCCAGTCGATGCGGCAGGTGTCCTTGAAAATCTTGGGCGCAGGGGTTGGCTGCAGGCCTGTCGTGAGCAACTGGTCCTGTGGGATGGGCTTGACCGTTCCTGCAATGATGGCATCAACGGTCTCAAGCACCATGTCGGCTCCCATCATCATCAGACGGTCATATACAACCTCGACGTTGTCATGGCGGTCGATGGGGCAACTGCGCTGCTGGATAATGTCGCCCGTGTCAATCTCGTGCTTGAGGAAGAAAGTGGTCACACCGGTCTCGCTGTCACCGTTCATCACGGCCCAGTTGATGGGAGCGGCACCACGGTATCGCGGCAGCAGCGAGGCATGCAGGTTGAAGGTGCCCAGCGGCGGCATCTGCCACACTGCCTCGGGCAGCATCCTGAAGGCGATGACGATGAACAGTTGTGCCTGATAGGACCGCAACTGCTCGATAAATGCCTCGTCCTTGAGGCTCACGGGCTGCAGCACAGGCAGACCGCGCTCCACGGCAAAGCGCTTGACGTCGCTCTGCTGCAACTGTCGCCCGCGTCCGGCGGGCTTGTCGGGCATGGTGACCACCGCAGCCACGTTATAACCGCCGTCAACCAGCCGCTTGAGGCTCTCGACAGCAAACTCCGGGGTGCCAAAAAAAACAATCTTTAAATCCTCTTTAGTCATAATGGCTTTATTAATTCCTCATTTCTAATTCCTCATTCCTAATTAAAAGGAGACACACAAGGCCCCGCCCAATATCCACTGGTGCAGGTGCTTGCTTGCACTGGATTTGAACTCCTGAACGGGATCCCAGTTGACAGCTTCAATCAATTCATCACGTAATCTTGGACAGAAATCTTCCAGGTACATGAACGGGGCATAGATAGCTGTATAGGTCTTTTGGGAATAATCATAATCGCAGAATACTCGCCACGAGAATGAATTCTTGTAAGCCCAGGTAAGAGAAAGACCTGTGCCGAATTTCATCGAGTTGGAGGCATGGACATCAATGTAGTCCCATTCCTTGTATGCCACCACATCACCGTCAGTAAAGAAATTGTTATCGCCATCATAGTCAACCTTGTTTCCGAGGAATTTGCCTTGCACGTTAATATCGTCCATGATGCTGTGACCAAGGAGTAGCTTGGAGCCGATGGCAAAACGGGAGGATAGAGGCAGGCTGAAGTACAGGCCGGCGTCGGCAGCAAATTCGGTAATGTGGTCACTTTCAATTTCGAGGTCAAAATATTTGATGGCATCTTGGAAATCGGGATCGGAGGCAATGTCTTTTAGACTCTTTCTCTCAATATCGGTAAATTGAGACCAGCCATTGATGGGCGTGCTCTTGACGCGAAGACGTGCGCCAATGCCGATATAGGGGTTGAAGAACCAGGCACCCTCGACACCCACAGCTGTCGCAGAACGGAATTTGAGCTCGAGTGCTTGTGTATCTGGACCGTAATCAGGGTCGTCATCAGGAAGATGGATGCCGAAGTTGAACCCTGGCAATGTCAAATGCTTGTTGCCAAGGCCAATGCCCATCGAGATGGAGAAGAATGAGGGATTCTTTCTCAGGTCGGGATGGATGCTCAGGTCATTCATCAGCAGGCCTTTTTCCTTGAACAACAGGTCGCAGATGCCGTAAGCCAACTCGGTCGAGAGAATACCGATACCGGCACCCGAGAGCACATCCGAAATCCAGTGGCGGTTATTCAGCACGCGCATCACACCGGTGGCAGTAGCTACCGTATAACCGCCGATGGAGTACCAGGGAGAGCGCGTCAAGCCATATTCCTTGTGCAGGATGGTAGCGCCGACAAAGGCTGTCGCGGTGTGCCCTGAGGGCCATGAGTTGTGCGTCGAGCCATCGGGACGCAACTCGCTGGCGGTGTATTTGATACCGTTGACAAAGGCCGCCATCACACCGTAGGAAGCCAGTGATGAAGCAAACAGTCGAGGCCAGGATGAACGGCCCTCGACCCCCGCCATTTTAAGGCCTGCGGTCAGTGCGATGCCTGAGAACTGGGTGTAGTTGTCTATCTCACTATGGAAGTTGTACTTAACGAGGCGGATCTTGGTGTTAGGATTATTGTAGTCTTGGCGGAAGGCCTTTTTCTCGCCCTTGGCGATCATGCCGGCTACGAACACCGGGAGACCCACCCACGTCTGGTCCTGCAAGAAGGTGTAGGGTTTGACGGCAGGGTTGGTGGTATTCTTCAAGAAATGGAAATCCACTCCTCGATATTTGCGGAAATAGTTGGGATCTACCGTGTGCTCGTCTTGCCAAAACTGTTGATCAGCCTCACGGTCGAATGTCGGATTGATGTCGCGAGTTGGCATGCTGTCGGTATCAATGGCTTCTTGGGCCATCTCGTCAATGACAGTTGTTATCGAGTCACTGTCCACTGTGATTTCTTCCTCACAGGAGGGCGTCTCTGCTGTCGTTTGTGCCCTCATTGGCAGCAATGCGATGGCCATCAGCAAAAGCGTATATACTTTTTTCATAACAGAAATGAATTTAATTAGTCGTATGTGTAATGTTTCAGTACCTGGCGGTAGCTGTTGAAAATCTTGCTCTTGGAAACGAAGCCAACATAGTGGCCCTCCTCATCAACGACGGGCAGGTTCCAGGCTCCGGTATCGTCAAACGTCTTCATGACTTTTTCCATCGGGGTGCCCACAATGACCTTGGCGGGCGGTATGGCCATGAAGCGGTTCACTTGCATGCGGCGGTATAGGTCGGGACGGAACATGATGTTGCGTATGTCGTCGAGTTGCACCACGCCCACTAGCTTGCCACTGTCGTCGGTCACGGGGAAGAGGTTGCGGTGGCTCTGGGCGATGGTGTCAACCATGTCCTTGAGGCTCATGTCAGGATGGACGATAGAGAAATCCTTCTCGATGACGCTGTCCATCTTCAACAGGGTGAGCACCGAGCGGTCCTTCTGGTGCGTGAGCAGTTCGCCACGTTTGGCAAGGCGTCGTGAGTAGATGCCGTAGGGGGTGAAGATACGGCTGATGGCATAACTGCTGCCCGACACGATGAGCAAGGGCAAGAAGAGGTCATAGCCGCCGGTCATCTCGGCGGTAAGGAAGATGGCCATCAACGGGGCATGCATCACACCAGCCATCACGCCTGCCATGCCCATCAGGGCGAAGTTCTTGATGCTCAATGGTGTCTCTGGGTCAATGAAGCCCAAGTGATTGAACAGATAGGCGAAGAACACACCTGCCATGCAGCCGACAAACAGGGAGGGGGCAAACGTTCCACCCACGCCGCCACCGCCGTTGGTCGCAGCCGTGGCAAACACCTTGAAGGCGCCCAATGCGAACAGGAACAGCAGCACAGCCACAGTGTTGTCGCGATAGCTGTAGAACAGACTGTTGTTGAAGATGCCTGTCACGTCTCCATTGATCAGTCGGGTAATGCCGTCATAGCCTTCACCGTACAGCGGGGGCATCAGGAAGATGAGCACGCTCAGGGTGATGCCACCAACGGCAATGCGCACCCAGCGGTTGCGCAGCCGCTTGAAGCGTGCCTCCATGCGGTCGATCAGGTTGATGAAGTAGAGCGATACAAAGCCACAGAACACGCCCAGCATGACCACATACGGGATGCGGGCGGCATAGAATGGCTCGCTCTGTGAGAAGAAGAACTCGACGTTATAGCCCGTGAAGACATAGGCCACTGTTGCACCAGCCACCGATGCAACAATCAGCGGGATGGCGGCACCGGCAGTCAGGTCAAGCATGAGTACCTCGATGGTGAACAGCATACCCGCAATGGGGGCTTTGAAGATGCCGGCGATACCTGCCGCAGCACCACATGCCACGAGCATGGCGAGGGTCTGTGGCGTGAGTCTGAAAGCCTGTCCCAGATTACTGCCGATGGCGGCACCGGTGAATACGATGGGACCCTCTGCACCGACCGATCCACCGAAGCCGATGGTCACCGACGAGGCGATGAGCGACGAGTACATGTTGTGGATCTTGAGGCGGCTTTTCTTCAGCGCCAGGGCATAAAGCACGCGCGTCACACCATGCGAGATGGGTTCACGGGCGATGTAATAGACATACAGGGTTGCCAACAGGATACCGATGGCAGGAAACACCAGATAGAGCAGGTTGCCTTGCTCGATGTTGAAACGGCTGGTGAGCCAACCGGCAATCAGCCCGATGAGCGTCTTGAGCAGCACGGCGGCAAGGCCTGCTGCGATGCCGACGATGAGCGCCAGCAGTGCGACAAAGGTCTTCTCGGGGATATGGGCCTCTCTCCAGGCTAGGAACTTGAGCCACCAGTTGGTCTTGTCACTGCTGGCGGTGCCGGAATCATGATGTCTCGTCTGTTGCGCCATCACATTCCGCGTCCTGTAAAGACGATTTTGACAGTATAGATAAGTATCTTGATGTCATTGAGTAACGACATGTTATTCAAGTACATCAGGTCATAGGTCACACGTTCGACCATCTCGTCAATGTTCTGGGCATAACCAAACTTGACCATACCCATCGACGTGATGCCTGGGCGCACCTGATGCAACAGGGCATAGGCGGGAACACGTTTCAGGATCTGGTCGACATAGTACTTGCGTTCGGGACGAGGACCAACGATAGACATCTCGCCCTTCAGCACATTCCAGAACTGAGGCAACTCGTCGATGCGGTACTTGCGCATGAAGCGTCCGAACGGTGTGATCCTTGGGTCATTATCCTGGGTCAGTTGTGGCTGGCCAGAGGCTTCGGCGTCCTGGACCATCGACCGGAACTTGATGATGTTGAATGGCTTGTTGTGCAGGCCCACGCGCTCCTGCAGGTAGAACACTGGTCCAGGACTGGTCTTCTTGATGATGATCGAGACGATAGCGTACAGGGGCGATAACAATACCAGCGCCACCGACGACACGATGATGTCGATGGCACGTTTCAGGTTCTTGCCGCTGTCGCTCATGCTGCTGCGAGAGATGTTGACAAGAGGCTCGCCATAGATGTCCGAGATGGTCACGGGCAACTGCAGCTTGTTGAAATGCTCGGGCGAAATCATGATGGGCAGGTCCAGAGCGAACAGGTGGTTGATGGCGTTCATCGTTTGGGTGATGTCGTCACGGGTCGGCTTCACGATGAGTTCCCAGATGCCCTCGCGCTCGCACACCTCTTGCAGTTCTTCAAGGTCATAGCACGGCAGGGGATTGCCCTTGACGGGGTTCTCGCCCGGGATATTGACAAAGCCCTTGACCTCATAGCCCGAAGACTTGCGGCGGCTGTTCAGTTTGTTGACAAAGTTGACTGCTGCCGAGCCGCTGCCAATGATCAGCGTCGGGAAAGTCCACCTGCGAGACTTGATCTGTTGTGATGCGATGTTGGTGATGGTGGCTCGCGCGAGATAGACAAAGCCGAACAGCAGTGCCCACAGGATGAAGATCATCTCATAGTCGGTGCCTCGAACGCCGATCACATCATTGATCAGTGCCAGGAAGAAAATCAGCAGCGTGTTGATGGTCGTACTCGCTATGGTCGTGAGCAGTTCCTGTACACGCGACTTGCGGCAGACGTTATTGTAGTAGCCGCTGAAGATGTAGGTCACCATCATCATCAGCGGGAAGAAAATTTGTCCCAGCAGCACCATCTTGCTTGACAGGTAAGTGCCCAGGACATAATAGCCCGAGGTGTGCCCCATCTGGAAGCGCACGATATTGTAGGTGAGCCAGGCAAGATTGGACATCACATAGTCACACAGTACATACTTGATGCGCTGCAGGTGAGCCTTATTGTTGATGTCGAGTCTGATCTTCATTTCAGGTAACGGTTAGCGGATGATTTTGAAGGTGCCGTCGCGGCTCAGCAGGATGATGTTCGACGGTTGGTGAGGCTTGTTGTCGTTGCGGCGATGTTGCACGGCATAGTCCACACCCTTGACGATGGCATTGTCAATGTCGGCAAAGGTCTTGGCTGTGGGCTGTCCGCTCACGTTGGCCGAGGTGGACACGATGGGCTTGCCATAGCGCTCACACAGGCGGTGGCAGAACTCGTCGTTGGGAATCCTGATGCCCACGCTGTCTTCCTTGCCCAGCACGTTGGGCGCCAGGTTGTAGGCCCCCTCATAGATGATGGTCAGCGGCTTGACGGCCACATCAATCAATTCGCGCGCTATCATGGGCACGTCCACCACATAGTGGTCCAGATGGTCGGCGCTGTCAATCAACACAATCAACGCCTTGCTGTCGTCGCGCTGCTTGAGCTGATAAACCCGCTTGACGGCCTCGGCATTGGTCGCGTCACAACCGATGCCCCACACCGTGTCGGTCGGGTAGAGAATCAGCCCGCCAGCGCTCAACACCTTGAGGCATTGCGTGATATCAGCATCCATCTGCTTTCTTTCCTGCTGTAGTTGTTCCTTATTAAAACTCATTTCTATTGTTTTGCAATTTGCAAAGATAATGCAAAGTTAGAACACATGCAACACTGTAGCATGACTTTTTGCCGAATCATTAATGCCCGAGCTCACTGCTAATGAAAAGGCAGTAATAGTCATGGTTGTGGACTAGGGTGGGGCGCAAAGTGTTTTTTTGAAATCAAGGCCGAAGAAAGTGATGTTAATACACGTTAAGTAATAGGTCAACGATATCCAATGAAACGGCGCGAAGCCATTAAGAACAATTCTTAGCGGCTTCGCGTCTTTGCGTGATGTATTTCGAGCAGACGCTACTTGATAAGCGTTACTTGCCCTGCTGCTTTGCCCAGCTGTCCTTGAGGCCGATGGTGCGGTTAAAGACGAGGTGGCCTGGGGTCGAGTCCTGATCGACGGTGAAGTAGCCGATGCGCTGGAACTGGAAGGTGTCGCCCACCTTGGCGGTTTCGGCGAGGAACGGCTCGATCTTAGCGTCGGTGATGACGCGCAGCGAGTCGGGGTTCAGCAGTTCGCGGAAGTCGTGCTCGGTGTCGGCGCTGGGGTTCTCGACGGCGAACAGGCGGTCATACAGCCTTACCTCGGCATCCACGCAGTGGCGGGCGCTCACCCAGTGCAGGGTGCCCTTAACCTTTCGCTGACTGCCGGCGCTGCCGCTCAGCGTGTCGGGGTCGTAGGTACACTGGATTTCGGTCACATTGCCGTCGGCGTCCTTGGTGCAACCGGTGCACATGATGATATAGGCTCCCTTGAGGCGCACTTCCTTGCCCGGCGTGAGGCGGAAGAACTTCTTGGGCGGCTCTTCCATGAAGTCGTCACGCTCGATATAGATCTCGCGCGAGAAGGGCATCTGGTGCTTGCCGGCATTCTCCTGCTCGGGATTGTTGTCCATCTCCATCATCTCCACCTTGTCCTCGGGATAGTTGGTGATGACGACCTTGACGGGGTTGAGCACGGCGCTCACGCGGTTGGCGTTGTGGTTGAGCTCCTCGCGGATGTTGTGCTCCAGCAGGCCGATGTCGTTCAGCGCCTCATACTTGGTATAGCCGATGTCCTCGATGAAGTTCTTGATGGCCTGGGGCGTGTAGCCGCGGCGGCGCAGACCGCACAGGGTCGGCATGCGGGGGTCGTCCCAGCCTGCCACGAGACCTTCCTTGACGAGTTGCAGCAGTTTGCGCTTGCTCATCACGGTGTAGGTGAGATTCAGGCGGTTGAACTCAATCTGACGGGGGCAGTACTCGCTGGCGCTCTCGCCCGCCAGTTCGTGCACGAAGTAGTCGTACAGGTCGCGGTGGGGCACAAACTCCAGGGTGCAGATCGAGTGGGTAACGCCCTCGAAGTAGTCACTCTGGCCGTGGGCGAAGTCATACATGGGATACACGTTCCACTTGTTGCCGGTGCGCCAGTGCGGAGTCTTGATGATGCGGTAGATGATCGGGTCGCGGAAGTGCATATTGCTCGATGCCATGTCAATCTTGGCGCGCAGCACGTGGCTGCCCTCCTCAAACTCGCCTGCGTTCATTCTCTGGAACAGGTCCAGGTTCTCCTCGACGGTGCGGTCGCGGTAGGGGCTGTTGGTGCCGGGCGTGGTGGGCGTGCCCTTCTGCTGGGCAATCTGCTCACTCGTCTGGTCGTCAACGTAGGCCTTGCCCTCCTTGATCAGACGGATGGCGAAGTCGTACAGTTTGGGGAAGTAGTCGCTGGCGTAGTACAGACGGTCACCCCAGTCGTAGCCCAGCCAGTGAATGTCGCGCATGATGGCCTCGACATACTCGGTGTCCTCCTTCTGGGGGTTGGTGTCGTCAAAGCGCAGGTTG
>JBGUJU010000084.1:0-6320 GCA_045114065.1 Sodaliphilus sp. | reverse complement strand
GTAATGATAGTAAGGCTTAAGAAGGTAAAACGTGATAGCTTAAAATAAATTCAAGTTTGCCGGATAAATAGCAAACCTGGCCGAGCCAGTCAACGGTCAAGATGAACGGGCTTCGCCCGCCGTTGACAGCCCCGCCCGGTTTTGCAGTTAGGCAGTCAAGGAGCGACAGCCTAAAGTGCTGCCGCCCCTTACTATCATAAAAAGCAACTACTAACCAGCCACAGCCCTTTTGGGAGGAAAGGGGGATTTTCCATGACCTGTACAGAAGAATATCGGGAACATATCGAGTACACTTTCCATGCCTTTTGCAAAGTCGTTATCCGAAATGCAACGATCAACGCAGCGAGGACACGGAGCAGGAAGCACAAAAGAGAAATATCCCTTGAATACCTCACAGACGAAAAGCACTACCCTTTAGGCACGACAGATGAATATTTCCAAGCCCCGGAGCCGGACGAGGAATACATACTTACCCTTTGCGGCGATACGGTCATTTTCAGCAGCGGCTTACTTGCGGAAGCCCTGTCACGGCTGGACGAACGGGAGCGGGAAATGATTTACCTGTCCTTTTTCAAGCGTATTCCACAGCACGAAATTGGCAGACAGTACGGGCGCAGCCGCAGCACAGCGGGCTACCATATCCGAAAAGTCCTACGGCAGCTCCAAGCGGAAATGGAGGGAATGGCATATGAGAAATAATAGGCTTCTCCCCTATGAAACAATCGTCCAAGCCACCAGCGGGGAGCCGGAAGCGGTGGGAACTGTATTGCAGTATTACCGCCGCCGCATACAATGTGCCGCCCGTGTGAATGGACGGGTAGACCAAGATACAGAGGACTACATCACCCAGACGCTTCTCACAGCTATTTTCAAGTTCCGCTTTGGGAGATAGCCCTACCGCCTACAACTGAATAACCGCCGCTTCGCCGGCAACCAGAAAGCAGTAAATCTATTCAACAGATTTGCTGCTTTTTTTCGTTCCTGTTTGGCATTTTTGAAAATCCCCAGTATGAAAAAACAAAAGGGAAAATTGCCGCCGCAGTTGGCAAAATCCCTTACTTATCCGTGGAGGGTATCAAAGAAAAAAATACTGCCATTGTCCGCCTTTTTCGGCTTGCGTGGTGTTGTAGGGAATAAGGGGAAATTCTAAAAATCTCCGTCCATTTTGCTTTGCGTGGTGTTGTAGGTAGTGAAAGGAAAATTTTCAAGATATGCCGGAATAGCGGGTAGCAAAGCCCTTTTGAAACGTCTTGTTAGCGGAAAGTACGGAAGCCGGGGAACGCCGGAGTTTTTCAGAGCAAGATTCTACCGCAGTACCAAAATTCGCTTATCGCTCATTTTGCCCCTGCGGGAATCTTGTTGGGGAGTGCCTTCCCCAAACCCTGCTTATGCGGCTTACGCCGCTGGAAAATCCCTCAAAATAATTTTTCGGATTTTTCAAAAACAGTTCCGCTTTACACCCTGTTTTTCTCCTATTAGTGAGAGGACACCACGCACAGCCGAAGGAGGTTTTACCATGCGAAAACGATATAACACGCCGCACCGCAGCCGGGTAGTCAAGACACGCATGACCGAGGAAGAATACGCCGAGTTTGCGGAAAGGCTTTCTGCTTACAACATGAGCCAAGCCGAGTTTATCCGGCAAGCCATAACCGGGGCAGCCATACGCCCCATCATAACCGTTTCCCCCGTCAATGACGAGTTGCTTGCCGCTGTCGGGAAGCTGACCGCCGAATACGGCAGGATCGGCGGCAACTTAAACCAGATAGCCCGGACGCTGAACGAGTGGCACAGCCCCTACCCGCAGCTTGCCGGGGAGGTACGGGCGGCGGTTTCCGACCTTGCTGCCCTAAAGTTTGAAGTCTTGCAGAAAGTGGGTGACGCTGTTGGCAACATTCAAACATATCAGCTCTAAAAATGCGGACTATGGCGCAGCGGAAGCCTATCTCACATTTGAGCATGACGAGTTTACCATGAAGCCCACCCTTGATGAAAACGGGCGGCTGATACCGAGGGAGGATTACCGCATTTCTTCCCTCAACTGTGGGGGCGAGGATTTCGCTGTTGCCTGTATGCGGGCTAATCTCCGCTATGAGAAAAACCAAAAACGGGAAGATGTGAAAAGCCACCACTATATCATCAGCTTTGACCCGCGGGACGGGCCGGACAACGGCCTGACCGTAGACCGGGCGCAGGCGTTGGGGGAACAATTCTGTAAAGAGCATTTTCCCGGCCACCAGGCCCTTGTCTGCACCCACCCGGACGGGCATAACCACAGCGGCAACATTCATGTGCATATCGTCATAAACAGCCTGCGGATTGAGGAAGTGCCGTTCCTGCCCTACATGGACAGGCCGGCCGATACGAAAGTCGGCTGCAAGCACCGATGTACCGACGCTGCCCTGCGCTACTTCAAATCCGAAGTCATGGAGATGTGCCACCGGGAGGGGCTTTATCAAATCGACCTCTTGAACGGCAGCAAGAACCGCGTCACCGACCGGGAGTATTGGGCGCAGAAAAAGGGACAGGCCGCGCTGGACAAGCAGAACGCCCCCATGATTGCCGATAGTATCACGCCCCGGCAGACCAAGTTTGAAACGAACAAGGAGAAGCTGCGGCAGACCCTACGGAAAGCCCTTGCCACCGCCGCCAGCTTTGACGAGTTTTCCTCTCTGTTGCTGCAGGAGGGTGTGACCGTCAAGGAGAGCCGGGGGCGGCTTTCCTACCTCACGCCGGACAGGACAAAGCCAATTACCGCCCGGAAGCTGGGCGACGATTTTGACCGCGCCGCTGTCTTTGCCGTTTTAGAGCAAAACGCCGCCAGAGCAGCCGAAGCGCCAGCCAGATCCCCCGATCCCCCACGCACCATAAAAGACCGCTTGCAGGTTGCCAGAGCCGAGATAGCCGCCCCGAAACAGGACGGAGTGCAGCGGCTTGTGGACATTGAGCAGAAAATGGCCGAGGGCAAAGGCCGGGGCTATGAACGCTGGGCGAAGATACACAATCTGAAGCAGGCCGCCAAAACGCTGTCCGTCTACCAGCAATACGGCTTTACTTCCCCGGAGCAGTTAGAAGCCGCCGTTGACACCGCCTATCAGAAAATGCGCCAGACCAGCGGCGAACTGAAAGCACTGGAAACGAAGCTGCAAGGGAAAAAGAAGTTGCAGCGGCAGGTGTTGGCCTACGCCCAGACCAAGGCCGCCCGCGACGGGCTGCGGGCACAGAAATCCGAGAAAGCCCGCGCCGCATACCGGCAGGCCCATGAGAGCGATTTTATCATAGCCGACGCAGCAGCCCGGTATTTCAAGGCGCATGGCATTACCAAGCTGCCCGCCCGGAAAGCGTTGCAGGCCGAGATCGAGCAGCTTATCTCCGAGAAAGACGGCCTGTATAACACCTATCACGAACAGAAACAGCGGTTCAAGGAGTTGCAGACCGTCAAGCGGAACATCGACCAGATTTTGCGCCGGGACGAGCCGCACCGCAGAAAGGAGCAGAGCCATGAGCGATAACCTGCCCCACATGGACTACCGCCAGCACCGGCGGGCGCGGCGGCTGGTACATGAGTGCTGTAACTACGATGAGGGGAACTGCCTGCTATTGGACGACGGGGAGCCTTGCGTGTGCGTCCAGAGCATTTCCTTTTCCCTCATGTGCCACTGGTTCCGTGTGGCTGTCCTGCCCCTTGACGGGGAGCTGGCCGCAGCCCTCTTGTGCCGGGGAAGCCGGAAACGGTGTGCCGTCTGCGGGGCGGCCTTTGTCCCCAAATCCAACCGGGGAAAATACTGCCCCGACTGCGCCGGGCGCATGAAGAAAATCAAAGCCGCCGAGAGAAAGCGGAAACAAAGGCAGAGATGTCACGCTTTAGAGCCTTTCAAACCCGCATAAATCAAGGCTTTTTTCGTGGGTGTCAAAGGGTACGCGATACATTTATCCTTTTCCCCCGGAAACGGCGTTTTAATGCGTGACAATACGCCAAAATCAACCCGAACACAGGGAGGTGATCCTATCGCTGATTATATCAGGGCAGACACGCGGCTGCCCGCCTATCTGCCGTATCCCCGTTTCCTGCTGAAAATGGAGATTTCACAGACCGCCAAGCTGCTGTATTCGCTGCTGTTAGACCGTTCCACCCTCTCCCAGAAAAACAAGTGGCTGGACGACGAGGGCAGGATTTATATTATCTATCCCATCGCGGAGATAGCAGAAATACTGGATAAAGGCAGCACCACCATCAAGGGGGCGCTTAATGAACTGGACACGGCGGGGCTGTTGGAACGGGAACGGGGCGGCTTCTCCGCACCGAACCGGCTTTATGTCAAAGTACCGCCAGTGCCACAGGTACAGTTTTCAGACCAACTGATGGCCGGAAGTCCGCCCCTCATAGAGCCGGAAAACCGTCCTACTGATGGTCAGAAAACCGACCTTATGATGGTCGGAAAACCGTCCCCTAACCAAACTACTATAAACAACCTTACAGAGAGCCAAACAAAGGGAGTGAGTGGGGGGCCGTCCGCGCCCTATGGCCGATATGGAAATATTTTTCTGTCACAGACCGAATACGACGAGTTGCAGGCAGAGTACCCTGACAGGCTGGAACGGTTCATCGAGGAAATGAGCCGCTACCTTGCCGCCAACGGGAAAAGCTACCAGAACTATGCCGCCGCCCTGCGGATATGGGCGGGGAACGACAAAAAGGAAGCCCCTAAAAAGGGCATACCAGACTACTCATGCAAGGAGGGCGAGAGTTTATGAAGAATGAAATCAACGCGGTTTTGGAGAATATGACGACCACCATCCCGGAGCCGGAGGACTACACCGGCGAGGACGGTTTACTGTACTGCGGCAAGTGCCGCAAGCCGAAAGAAGCCTATTTTGCGCCGGATAAGGCCGCTATCTTCGGGCGCGACCGCCACCCGGCAGAGTGCGACTGCCAGAGAACCGCCCGCGAGGAACGGGAAGCCGCCGAAAAGCGGCGCAGACACCTTGACACCGTGGAAGAACTGAAACGCCGGGGCTTTACCGACCCCACCATGCGGGACTGGACTTTCGAGAACGACAACGGCAGGAACCCGCAGACCGGGCTTGCCCGCCGGTATGTGGAGCATTGGGAAGATATGCGGACAGACAATATCGGCTGCCTGTTCTGGGGCGGCGTAGGCACCGGCAAAAGCTACCTTGCAGGCTGTATCGCAAACGCCCTCATGGAGAAAGAAATCCCCGTCCGCATGACGAACTTTGCTCTTATCCTCAATGACCTTGCCGCCAGCTTTGAGGGGCGCAACGAGTACATTTCCCGCCTTTGTCGTTATCCGCTGCTGATCCTTGACGACTTCGGCATGGAACGCGGGACGGAATACGGGCTGGAACAGGTGTTCAATGTGATTGACAGCCGTTACCGCAGCGGCAAGCCGCTGATCGTCACGACCAACCTTACGCTGGACGACCTGCACAACCCGGAGGACACCGCCCATTCCCGGATTTATGACCGCCTGCTTTCCATGTGCGTCCCGGTACGCTTTACCGGCGACAACTTCCGGCAGGAAACCGCCAAGCGGAAAATGGAGAGCATGAAGAAACTGATTACCGACTGAAAGGAGTATTGCCTATGGCAGATAACAAGCAGCACGACACCCGCACCACCCGCCGCCCTGACTGTGTGACGGAAATCCGCATGGGCAATTCCGTCCTTGTCGTGTCCGGCTATTTCAAGAAAGACACCACAACCACAGCCGCCGACAAAATGGCGCGGGTACTGGAAGCGGAAGCCGCTGCTACACAGGAGCCGACTTATCCGGCGTGAACCGGGGCATGGAAAAGCGGCCATGCCAGGGAGCATGACCGCTGGAACGAAAATCGGAAGTGCTTTAGCAATTCTTAATCTCATTCTCTATAAAATAATTTGCAATTTCAAAGGCTTTTATTCTTCTCTTTGCCAATGTGATTTGTGATTTATAACGCTCGGAATTATCCTTTGATTCAAATGTTTTTACTGTTTCTCTTAGCTTGTGCAGAGTTGAATCAATTTGCCTTTTGGCCGCGGTTAATTCATCTATTGTATACTTCATGTTTTCTCCTTTAACTTCTGATTTTTTTGTTAAATCAGAGTATACCACGGAGTTATGAACTTTTCTACTGCAAATATGGGACGACAACCCATACCATAAAAATCGGAAAATTGAAAAGCTGTAAAGAAGCAAATTTAACGCTTTTGCCGCTGTACAGCCCCCGCCGTTCCGTGGTACAATGAAACCACGGAATAGTGGGGCTGGCTGTCGGAAACGGAGGATTTTATGTTAAGACAAGCCACCCAAAACCTC
>JBGUJU010000083.1:0-3179 GCA_045114065.1 Sodaliphilus sp. | reverse complement strand
CACGAGCGGATGCAGCAGCAGGGATTCCGCCAGGGCTTTGCGTGCCTGTTCTACGGCGGCCCCGGCACGGGCAAGACCGAGACCGTCTATCAGTTGGCGCGCCGCACGGGTCGCCCCATTATGACGGTCGATGTGCCGCAAATCAAGAGCAAGTGGGTGGGCGAAAGCGAAAAGAACCTCAAGGCGTTGTTTGAACGCTACCGTGGCGCGGTGAACCGCTGCGAGGTGGCGCCCATCCTGTTCTTCAACGAGGCCGATGCCATCATCGGCAAGCGCAAGAGCGGTGCCGAGTATGCGGTGGACAAGATGGAGAACACCCTCCAGAACATCCTGCTGCAGGAGATGGAGTACCTTGACGGCATCCTCATCGCCACGACTAACCTCGAGGGTAATCTTGACAGCGCATTCGAGCGTCGCTTCCTCTACAAAATCAAGTTCGAGACGCCCGATGCCACAGTACGTGCCAAGATTTGGCAAGAGATGATAAAAGACCTTACCGAGGCCGAGGCCGAGCATCTGGCCAAAATCTTCGACTTCAGCGGAGGGCAAATCGAGAACGTCGCCCGCAAGTATGCCATTAGCAGCATCCTCTATGGAGCGGGTGCCAAGCCCCGTCTGGAGCAGTTGGTGGACTACTGCAAGAGCGAGCAGTTGGCGAGCAAGACGGTTGCCAAGTCAGTCGGTTTTCACACCGCCTGATAGGCAAATCAAGTGAATGTTCAACCCTTAAAACGGAGCTCATATCTTGAGATTTGATTATGGAACGAAATTATAAATACAAACAAGAGAACATTGTCGTTGACGGGATGTTGCCGTTTGAGGACTTTTCGTCAACATTTACAGAAAGCTACTCCGAAAAATACGGGTGTATGGTAAAGGGGTATGCTGACTCTGCGAACAACAACATCATTTTGGAGGGGTCGTTCAATCGCCTGCTCCAACAGATGGACAGCACGGATTTCGCAATCATCTCCGCTTACCGCAAAGAGAAAACCAAGAAAGAGAACATCTTGCGCAACCGCAAACTGCGTGGGATTCTCAACGATAAGAAGATGGGTGTTCATCAGTTGGTCGGTCATTGGCAGGAAGCACCCGAAGGGGGCAACCACAAGGACGCAAAGAAAAGTGTACTCACGGACATTGTTGAGCGTTCTTATTTCATTGCCCGCCCCGCAGATATGTCATACAGTGAATTCAGGCACATCATCATTGACCTGCTTACCATTGACGGCTTGGCGCAGGACTGCGGCATCATTCACAACAACGGTGGCGACTACAATGTAATCTACCCAAGCGGAACGGTTGAGAAAATCGGCAGCGACATCACTATGGACAAGGTGGGGCAAGCTTATTCACATTATGTGAAGAAAAGCGATAGACCATTTGTGTTTGAGGGTGTTGAGTCCCCTTCTTCAATCAGCGGTATGCGAATGTTTGCGGACAACGGGGTGGAATACCCCCGCATTAACGACTGATAGGCAAATCAAGTGAATGTTCAACCCTTAAAACGGAATTCATATGGTGAGATTAATTGCGCCAAGCAGGGCCGAAAACCTGTTGCTGAAAGCCAAACTGCGTGACGAAGCCTATGCCAAGTGGCTCAATAGCGATGCAGGGCAGGAAATGCAGGGCCGAGTGGCACGCTGGTTTGAAAACAATATGTGCAAGTGTACCAGTAGCCAAGGAGCCAGATACTCCTATGGCGAAATGCTCGACGTGCAGTTGGGCGGGCGGTTTGACATCGTGTATGTAATGCTCAAAGAGACGGACATCGCCGATCCGTATGACCGGCTGTTTGCCGCCCACAGGCTGCTTGAAATGATTAAACAGTATGATGAATCACATTAACGGAAGGAGGCAAGTTATGGAAACATTAGGAAGCGTTTGGAACAGTTATCTGGAAAAGAAACTGTGGGATGATGCCTATGCCCAGTGGCTCGCAAGCGAGTCCGGGCAGGAGATGGAAGGTCGCGTGAGGCGTTGGTGCCGTGACAATCTGGAGGGTTGTTGCTTCGATGATACAAGAATCTCCTATGGCGAAATGCTTGACACCACTTCTGGCAACCGCTATGACATCGTTTATCTGTTCCTGAACGAGACCGGCATCACCGATCCCTATGACCGATGTTTCGTAGTGCGCACACTTTTCGAAGAAATGGATGAATACGACACCATTGACTGATGCATTGGAGAATCTTCCCCATAGTGTTATTCTCTGAGGAACAAATATGTTAAAAAAGCAGGCCGAACACGTAGCGCAGCTGGTGGTCATCCAGTTTATCCCATCCTGTGGGGAAAGTGAGATTGATAGTAAGATTGTCTTGTTGCATAATAAAAGCGGTTATCGTACGATTTGGTACGGTAACCGCCTTTATGCGTAAAAGACAGACTACTTCGTAAGGCCTGCAAGTTTGGTAATAGCCTCTGGAAGTTCAGTGCTATAATTATTACAAAAATCAACTTCATCAAACTCCATCTCAATGCCGCCTACTTCACACAAAAGATAGTCTGCGTCTTTATGATTGAGCCCCCTCACATAATCACTAAACCACATTCGGAATTCGTCTAATGCGAATTCATGATTTTCTTCTTGAACTGCTTCATCATCTTCTTCATCTTCGTAATCATAGTAATCTTCAGAGAGTGTAAATCCACAGTTCTCCATACAGTACTCCATGAGGCTATCTTCGTCATATTCGTACTCTCCTTCATCCAACCCATCGATTAACCAATGATGCCTTTCTGTTTCGATAGCTAACTTGCGGTATTTTCTTCTTAATTTATTATATAATTTAGGATACCGTCTTGATAATTTCAACTTACGAAAATCACTAGTGCGGTTCTCTTTTATTAGACTGACTAAGAGATCAACATCTTCGTCTGAGAGATCAATTTGACCTGTCCCAGTATTTGATACTTCTCCAGAATGCCCCCATCCCAGATAAACTGTTGTTTCAAAATCATAAAGTGCCATAATATGTATAAGTTCTGATAACTACTGCAAATATACAATTATTTTCATAACCAATAGCCATTTGCTTTCTTTTTGTTCTCGAACATGGGCGGCTCGAAGAGTTTGTAGGTGTTGGAAGTGCGGAAGTGCGGGAACGAGGTCTCGTTCTTGCGCATCAGGTCAACGATGTCACGCAGCGACTGAATGGGCACCTGGTTGCCCTGCA
>JBGUJU010000082.1:0-216078 GCA_045114065.1 Sodaliphilus sp. | reverse complement strand
GCTGTTGCTTTTTACTGAAAGCTGCTACTAACGACTCATAAATCTACCCTTAATCGTGTATTGGATGATAGTTGCGGATTTTAGGGTAGATAAAAACAACTATAACAACTCAAACAACTTCAATTTATTGTTGTTCAGGTTGTTATAGTTGTTTTTAATATTACAAGCTATATAGCTTTGTATCTCTTGTTTTCCCTTTGATTTAGGCGAGTTTGGCAAGAGCGGCAGCGATGCGCTTGGCAGCCTCAATCAGGTTCTCGTCGCTGGTGGCGTAGCTCAGGCGGATGTAGCCCGGGCAGCAGAAGGCGCTACCAGCCACGGTGGCAACGTGTGCCTCGTTGAGCAGGTAGAGGGCGAGGTCGTTGTCGTCGTTGATGACGGTCTCGCCAAACTTCTTACCATAGTAATGCTCAACCTTGGGGAACGCATAGAATGCACCGTCGGGCATATTGAGCTCGAAGCCGGGAATCTCCTGCAGCAGGCCCACGATGAGGTTGCGACGGCGCTCAAAGGCAACGCGCATTTCCTCGACGCAGTCTTGAGGGCTGTTATAGGCAGCCTCGGCTGCCTTCTGGGCAATTGAGGATACACCGCTGGTGTACTGGCCCTGCAGCTTGGTGACAGCCTTGGCCACCCAGAGGGGAGCAGCGATATAACCGATGCGGTAACCCGTCATGGCATAGGACTTGGAGACACCGTTGACAATGACCACCTGGTCCTTGATGGCATCGAACTGAGCCAATGACTCGTGCTTGCCCACGTAGTTGATGTGCTCATAGATCTCGTCGGCAATGACCATCACGTTGGGATGACGCTCGAGCATCGTGGCGATAGCCTTCAGCTCGTCATAGGTGTAGATGGCACCACTGGGGTTGCTAGGCGAGCAGATGACGATGAGACGGGTCTTGTCGGTCATGACAGCCTCCAACTCGTCGGCAGTCACCTTGAAGTTCTTCTCCATGCTCGAGGGCAGCAGGATGTTCTTGCCACCGGTCAGGTTGACCATCTGCATGTAGCTTACCCATGCGGGAGTGGGGATGATGACCTCGTCGCCGGGGTTGATAAGCGCCATGATGGCGTTGCACAACTCGTGCTTGGCACCGTTACCGATAACGATCTGGTCGGGAGTGTACTCCAAGCCATTCTCGCGGCGCAGTTTCTCGCACACAGCCTGACGCAGTGAGAGATAGCCGGGGACGGGAGAATAGAACGAGAAGTTGTCATCGACAGCCTGCTTGGCGGCAGCCTTGATGTGGTCGGGGGTGAAGAAGTCGGGTTCGCCCACCGAGAGGTTGATCACGTCCACGCCCTGAGCGCGCAGCTCGCTGCTCTTCTGTGACATGGCCAGGGTGGCACTGGGTGCCAGTGCGTTAATACGGTCCGAAAGTCGGTTCATTGCTATTAATCTGTTTAAAGTTGTAGGGCCTCGCCTTGGCGCGACCACATGTTAAGTTAATTAGTCTAATTTCTGCTGCAAAGGTAAGGCTTTTTTAGAGAACACGCAACAATTCCTGCACCATTTGGTCAAATAGGACAAATAGGCCCCATGTCGACGCCAGGAGACTAATGGCTAAAGGCTAAAGGCTAATAGCTAATAGCTCACTTCGGCACTACCCTGCCGTTGACCACCTTGAAGCGGCGATCAAACTCCTCGCGCGTCCTTTTCCATCGATTGTGGCTCCACAGCCAGTACTGCGGGGCACGGTTGATGGTCTGCTCCATGCGGCGGAAAAACTCGTCGGTCAGTTCAAACTCGCCCATTGTTGATGGGTCGCGTGTGATGACCTGGAACTCACACTCGTAGCGTCCGCGTCCCACGCACTTGACATCCACATAAACAGCGGCTTGGTTCTGGGAGTGGACGATGCGCTCGATACCGGTGAACACGGGGGTATCAGGATGGTTGAGGAAGGTGAGCCAGTGGTGGATGTTTTCCCACTTGGGCACCTGGTCGTTGATGTAGCCCAAAATCGTGGGACGGCCTTCTCGCTTGTTGCCTAGAATCCAACGCAAGGTCTCGTTCTTGGAAACGCTATCCGAACCCATGCGACCGCGCGTTTTCAACACGACACGGTTAAATACCTCGTTCTCGAGCGGGTGGTAAATCTGTCCCATGACCGAATTGTTGGTGATCAAGGGACGGACCCACAGCACGAGCGAAGACATCCATTCCCAGTTGCCGTAATGGCCTAGCAGCAGGGCGACGGATTGACCGCTGTTGAGAATCTCAGCCACCTGCTCACTATTCTTGAACGTCATGCGGCGCATGATGTTCTTGTCGGTGATAGAGGTGTATTTCACCGTCTCGACCAGGATGTCGCAGAAGTGGCGGTAGAATTGCACCCTCAGCTTCTTGAGTTCCTTATCGCTCTTGTCGGGATAGGCGGTCCTCAAGTTCTTGCTGATGACGCCGCGGCGGTAATGCAACACGTAGGCAATGATGACAAACAGGATGTCACTGAACAGGTAATGCAGCCACAAGGGCAGCAGCGACAACCCGTACCAAGCCCCGTAAACCATCCAAAACGCTATGTTGTTGAGTATCTTTTTCATTACCGACTGCGAAAGTACAACAATTTCTGATAACTAAAACTAAAAAGGAGAAACTAAGACGCAAAAAAAGAGTACCTTTGCGGGCGCTATGAAGACCATCATCACATTTTTGAAGAATTGGACCTTGCCCAGCGCGATTGTGTCGGGCACGGTCATCTATCTCATATTCTATTGGGTGCGTGCCCTTGACCCGGTGAGCGAGGTCATGGAGCCGATATTCGACACCATCCTACCGCTGTTCATGAGCCTGATCCTGTTCACGACGTTCCTGCGCGTGGACTTCCACAAGATGCGGCCTGCGATGTGGCACCTGTGGGTATCGGTGTTCCAGGTGGCACTGGTCATTTTGCTGGTGGCGTTCATCATCGGTTTTGACATGAAGGGCAAGGACCTGATCTTGATGGAGGGCATCCTGACATGTGTTATCTGTCCTGGTGCCAGCGCAGCGCCCGTGGTGACAGGCAAGCTGGGTGGCAACCTCGAGACAATGACCAGCTATGTGTTCCTGTCCAACATTGTCACAGTGTTTGCCGTGCCAGTTGTCTTCCCGCTGATTGACAACGATGTGGACATCAACTTCTGGACCGCCTTCTGGATGATCATGTACAAGGTGTTCCTCGTGCTGGTGCTGCCACTGATTGCCGCCTATCTGGTCAAGCACTACCTGCCGCGCGTGCAGCAGCGGCTCGTCGCTATCCAGGACCTGTCGTTCTACATGTGGGGCATCTCGTTGACCATCGTCACGGGCTGCACGGTGAAGAACATCATCAACAGCGGTGCTCCCCTGGTGTTCCTGCTCACCATCGCCATCGTGTCGCTGCTGATCTGCCTGGCGCAGTTCGCCGTGGGGCGGTACATCGGGCACTTCTTCGGCACCGTCATCGAAAGCGGCCAGGGCCTGGGACAGAAGAACACCGCCTTTGCCGTGTGGATCGCCTATACCTACCTGAGCCCGCTGTCGGTAGCTGGGCCTGGCTGTTACATCCTGTGGCAGAATGCCATCAACAGTCTGGAGATCTGGCACCACCGCAAGCAACAAGAACGACAAACTCAACCTCACGCAAAGGCGCTAAGTCGCTAAGTTTTTTAAAAACAACTGATTAGTCTGAATTTTCTGAGGGCATCCGCATTCTGGGCCTCACGCTAAGTCGCTAAGTCGCTAAGAAATATATAAAGATGAAGAAATTAATCAATCCATATCTTGAGAAGAAGGGCTATAACTGCTTCGGGTGTAGTCCCACTAACCCTATCGGCCTGCATCTGGAATTCTGGGAAGACGGCGAGGAGGTGGTCACCACGTGGTCACCCTGCGTCAACTACGACGGCTGGGTAGAGACGCTGCACGGCGGCATCATCAGCACGCTCATCGACGAACTCGCCAACTGGGTGCTCTCGCGCCACTTGCAGTGTGCAGGTGTCACCACCAAGCTGGAGGTGAAATTCCGTCGTCCAGTTTCCACCCGTGACCCGCAGATCACCCTGCGCGGCCGCATCACCGGCAACGTGCGCAACTACTACACCGTCCACGTCACATTGCATGACAGCCAGGGGAACCTGTGTGACGAGGGCAACGTCACCTATTGCATGTTCAACAAAGAGCGCTCTCAGGAGATGGGCTTTACCGCCTGCCTGACCGAGGACGAAGCGAAATAACCCTCGCAGAAACCAACATCTCTCATCAAAAAAGTGGCAAAAGCCACTTTTTTATTATCTTTGTGCGAACCATTAGAGATGATGATATGGAAAACGAACTGAACATCGGCATGGCCTTCTCGGGCGGCGGTTACAGGGCAGCCACCTTTGACCTGGGCACATTATCTTTCCTGAACTCCATCCGCCTAAAAGACGGACGCACGCTGCTCAACCATGTGACGGCACTCACGTCGGTCTCGGGAGGTACCATACCAGCGATGAAATACATGCTCGCCCTCGCCAAGGACCAACCCATCGATGAGATGATCGAGGAACTGTTCGACTTCCTGTGCAACGAGGACCTGGTTACCCATGCCTTGAACGGCAACAGCGCCGAGAAAGCCAACCGCGACGCCTCCAGCATCAAGATCATGGCGGGCATCTATGACAAATACCTGTTCAAGGGCGCCACGATGGGCGATATCATCGATAGCATGGTCCCCAGAGATCATAAGGATCCCATTCCCGTCAAGGACTACACCGCCCTGGCGACCGACTTTGACAATTCCCTGCCATTCCGGTTCCGTGTCACCTATGGCTGCATGACCTCTGGCGAACGGATCTCTTATGGCGTGTTCGGCAACGGCGATCACAACATCGGACTCAAAGTTGCACGACACATCACGCCGGGCGAGGCGCTGGCATGTTCCTCGTGTTTTCCCAGTGGCTTTGAGCCCATGATGTATCCCGATGATTTCCAAGTATTGCAACAGCCCGATATCGCCGCCACCATCACGTCGCGTTTCGGTATCATGGACGGTGGCATCGTCGATAATCAAGGCATCGATCCCCTGTTGCTCGCCGAGGAGCGCCTGCGCACCTACCGCGAAGACCAGCAACGCACCGACAAGGCATTTGACCTCGTCATCATCAGCGACGTCTCCGGCCCCGACATGGACGGCTATGAGCCCAGCGAGCAGATGCTGCCCAAGAGTGTCGGCCGCCTCACCCTGGGGCGCCTGCGCAACTATGGCCTCATCAGCGAGGCGGTAGTCATGGCATTGTTCATTCTTGCCATGGTGCTGGGCAACAATTTCTGGCTCGGCGTGATGTCGGTCATCCTCGCCATCGTCACCCTGCTGAATGTCGTCGGCGCCTTGTTCAAGAACAAGATGTTCAAGGCTATATCCAGTACCTTCGTCGGCAACAGAGCCCTATTCCTTAGTCACTTGAAGTTTGCCTCGGCCGAGGCGATGCTCATGAACCGCGCCAAATCCATCATCATGATGAGCAGTGAGGTATTCCTCAAACAGTTGCGCAGGAAGAATTATGACTCCATCTACGAAGACCATGCTTGGCAAAACCGTTGCATTACCAGCACCATCTATGAGTTGAGCCCAAAGAAGGAAAAGAAGCAGGGCAAGAGGCAGACCAGGAGAAAGTGGGAGAATAACAATTTCCCCGAGGAACTCAAGCCCAGCGACGCCATCCAGCGTAACAGCAAGCTTGCTGCCAGCATGGGCACCACGCTGTGGTTCACGCCCGAGAACAAATCCGCCGGAATGCCTCAGGCAATCCTTGCCGCCGGACAATACAACATCTGCTACAACCTGCTGGACTACATTCACAAGATTAAAAATGACCCTACCAACATTACCCTAGCCCACCAACTCATCATTGACTGCGAGCCACAGCTACTACAGGCATGGCAACGCTTCCAGCAGGACCCACAATGGATGGTTCCCAAGCAGAAGTGAAAACAAGCAGAAGTAAGAAATCAGGAGGAGTGCAGACTCTCCATAATCATGCGGGCAGCAGTCGCGGTGCAGACGTCGTTGCCCAAGCGCTCTGACAGGCGTCGGTAACCGTCAAGCATAGCGGTACGCTCGGGGGTGTCGCTCAGCAATTGCGTGAGGTGGCTGTCGATGCTGTCCACCGTGCAGAGGTGCATCAACAACTCGGGGATGACGGGTTCGTCGGTAATGAGATTGGGAAGGGTGACATATTTTCCCGACAACAACCTGCGATAAAAATTATAGGACCACTTGCTGCCGTTGAAGCGGTAACAGGCGACTTGGGGCGTGCCCAGCAAGGCCGTCTCGAGAGTCGCTGTGCCCGAAGTGACCAGGGCGGCACGAGCATGATGAACCAACGGATAGGTCTTGTCGCGCAACACGGGGATAGCCTTGTCGCCCATGACCTCATGGTAAAGTTTGTCATTGATGCTGGGGGCTCCGGCAATGACAGCCTGGTACTCGGGGTGGCGTGCTGCCGCCTCGAGCATCAAGGGCAGATTGTCGCGGATTTCCCGCACACGTGAGCCTGGCACAAGGGCGATGATGGGACGCTCGGGAAGGTTGTTTTCTGTGATAAAACGGTCAAAATCGGGGAAATCCTTGCTCGCATCGGCGACTTCCTGAACCGTAGGGTTGCCGACATAGGTCGCCTTATAGTCCCGATCCTTGTACCACTCGGGTTCAAATGGCAGGATGCAATACATGTGATCGACATAGCGGCGGATGTCCTTGACGCGCCATTCCTTCCATACCCACACCTTGGGCGAAATGAAATAGTGAACCGTAATGTTGAGGTTGTGGGCATATTTCGCCACCTTGAGGTTAAACGACGGGTAATCGACAAGAATCAGCGCCGACGGCTGCCACTCGTCGATGGCACGACGGGCAGTGCCCAAGAAACCAAGGATTTTTCCCAAGTGCTTCACCACATCAGCAAAACCCATATAGGCCATGTCGCGATAATGAATGATGGGGGCTACGCCAGCCTGCTCTGCCATCAGGTCGCCGCCCAGGAAACGGAACTCGGCCTGAGGGTCCTCCTGCCTGAGCGATGCCATCAGATGGGAGGCGTGCAAGTCGCCCGATGCTTCACCGGCTATGAGGAAATACTTCATGGTTCACGACGTTTAAGGGTGACAAAATCAAATTCATAGGCATTGCGGTGGTCGCTATCGTGATGTTCACGGCTCACCTCCTGCCACTCGTTCATATCCAGGGTGGGGAAATAGGCATCGGCACTCGCCCAGCGGGCATGAATCATGGTCAGATGCAGCACGTCCACCAATGGTAATGCCTGCTCATAGACCTGCGCCCCGCCGATGATGAAGACCATTTCGGTCTCGGCAGCAGCAATGGCATCTTCCAAGCTATGCACCACTGTCACACCAGGGTATTGCCACTGGTCATTGCGGGTGATGACGATATTCTGGCGTCCAGGCAAGGGACGACGCGGGAAGGACTCAAAAGTCTTGCGCCCCATGATGATGCTGTGCCCCATCGTCACCTCCTTGAAGTGCTTCATGTCGGCGGGCAGATGGCACAACAGGTCGCCCTGGCGTCCGATGGCACCGTCACTGGCAACAGCTACTATGGCTTGAACTGATTTCATTGGCTCTTCTATCACTAGTCTCTAATCACTAACCTCTAATCGGCGCCAACGGCGCTCTTTTACACCGAGACGACGCCCTTGATGGCGGGCCAGGGATCGTAGCCCTCGAGGGTGAAATCCTCGTACTTGTAGTCGTCGATGCTTTTGACAGCGGGATTCAGGACCATGCGGGGCAGTGGGCGCGGCTCGCGCGAGAGCTGTTCCTTGATCTGGTCGAAGTGGTTGCGGTAGATGTGTGCGTCACCGAAGGTGTGGATGAACTCACCCGGTTCCAAGTTCGTCACGTGCGCCACCATCATCAACAACAACGCATAGGAGGCGATGTTGAACGGCACACCCAGGAACAAGTCGGCACTGCGCTGATAGAGCTGCAGGCTCAGTTTGCCGTCAGCCACATAGAACTGAAACAGCGAGTGGCACGGCGGCAGCTTCATCGTGGGTACCTCGGCGACGTTCCAAGCGCTTACCATGATGCGGCGACTGTCGGGGGTATGATTGATCTGGTCGATGACCTGGGCAATCTGGTCAATGGTTCCTCCATTGCCGTCGGGCCAAGCTCGCCACTGGCTGCCATAGACGGGCCCCAAGTCGCCGTTCTCGTCGGCCCACTCGTTCCAGATGCGCACCCCGTGCTCTTGAAGCCAACGCACGTTGGTGTCGCCGCGCAAGAACCACAGCAGTTCATAGATAATGGACTTGAGGTGCACCTTCTTGGTCGTCAACAAGGGAAAGCCATCGGCCAAATTACAACGCAACTGGTAGCCGAACACACTACGTGTGCCCGTCCCCGTGCGGTCCTCCTTATCAACGCCGTGCTCCATCACGTGGCGCACCAGGTCAAGATATTGTTTCATTTTTAGTTGTTAGTTTTTAGTCGCTAGCCGTTGGTATCGGCTAGAAGATATCGACTAGTCCTTATTTTTTACCAATTGAAGATGTTGCGCAGCAGCCACCACAGTAGAATCATCACGAGGAACAACGAGATGAGCAGCGGCGCATTCAAGCGGGCATACAAGCGGGGATTGCGGACGCGACGACTCTCGGCATACAGGCACAGGGCAATCCATGGGATGGCGATGATGAACATTGCATTGTAGCGGAACGCCGTCACCACGTCGCCATGCAGCAAGGCATGGATAGCCCGCTGGCTGCCGCACCCTGGACATTTATAGCCCGTGAGCTGCAGAAAGGTACACTGTGGGAACAACGATGATGCCGACGGATCAAGCGCATAATAAATGAAACCGAACAGCAACAGCACCGCAATAATCAAGACAATGATGAACGAGCGACGCATACCGCCCACTTATCATTGGGCGATGGCCATCATCTGCAGCCAGGAGATAATCGGCTGGCAAATGATACCCAGGACGATGGCAGCGATACACCACCATGCCCCGACCTCACTGGCACGTTTAGCACCCTCGATGTCACCTGCCTGGTATTTTTTGGTCACCTTCGTTGCATAGACAATTGCAACAATGCCTGCAGGAATACAGCACAGCACAGTCGAAATGATAGCCCACACCAAGTTGGTCGGCGGGCACGGTTCAGCAGACTGCTGCTGAGGCTGATATGGCTGCTGTTGAGGCTGATACGGCGGTCTCTCTACCTCCATGGTTGTTTCGGGAACAGGAGGAACCGGCGCTTCGGTCTCAATGGGCGTGCTCTGCGCGGCTGGCTGAGGCTGGCCGAAAGCCGTCCCAAGCACATCATACATTCCCTGCAATTCAGGAACTTGGGTAATCTTCACCCAGTCACTGAGGCCCTCATGCCATACATAGGCCGACGACGTGAGCCCCATCTGCTTGAGTCCCTCGAGGTCTACAGGCCCCGACTGCACTCCGTTATGGTTAATCCAGTACTGCATAATTCAATCAGATTTGTTACATTTTTTGCAAAAGTAATAAATAATTTGAAAAGACCAACCAAGTCAGCCCACATATTACAATAAATCAGAAATCACTGAAGAACCTGGGTCGAATGAGCAAGCCGATGCGTAGGCGCGAGTGATACTGGTTGTAGTCCAGCATGTGTTCACCATAGCCGTTGTAGTACTGCAACATGATGAACTGGTTGGAGTTATGGTTGATGCGATAACCCAACTGCACAATGGTGTTGAAATTGAGATTCCAGCCTTTGCGCTTGACAAGCGTCATGTCAAGCACCCACTTGTCATCATGGCTCTTGGCTTGGAAACCAGCCTGATAAATTCCCATATACCGCAGAATATCTCTGTTGTACTGGCCATCAACGATAGGTATCCAATATTTGGCATGCGCCATCAGGTATGGCGAAATATAGGCTTCACCTGCTAACGAAATCTTGTTCCAACTGCGCGAAGCAATGCCATCGCGACCATTAGACTCATGCTCCGCTAACAGGGTCAGTTTTCCCAACAGGCGGTTTTTCATGATGATGTGTTTGGAGATGCCGATACCTGGATTGAAGTTCAAGTCATAGAACGGCAACGAGTTGCGGAAAACATGCCAGATAGCCTTCTGGGTATAGAACAGGTACAAGTAGGTGTGACCAGGCAGCACACTCTTGGTGAGACGCTGCTGGAAACTGATCTGAAACTTCACGTCGCTATTATACTCGGTAGGTGTTCCGCCCAGCACCGTTCCGCCCACGAAGTAGGTATCCTTGTAGAGGCTGAAGTAAGGCCGGCTGTCAAGTTCGGCACGGATACTGTCGGCAACCTGCTTGTCGGATTTCTCAATAGTAACAATCTGTCCCCAGGCAGGGACAGTCATACACACCATGAACGTTGTCACAAACGCTATTAATCGCCAGTTTCTCATATCATTATAACATATTAAGTATTATCAATTAGTTAATCATTGCCATCAACAGGAACCACAGCGGCGGTACCAGCAAGGCTGGCAGCATGTTGAGCACATGGCAGTCTTTGATGCGCAACAGCGACAGGCCGGAACCTGTGATAAGCAGTCCGCCCACGATGAGCAGCTCGGCCATCAATGCCTCGCTCACGGCAGCGCTCGAGAGCATTGCCACGCAGTAGAACATCCCTTGCCACAAAAAGAGCGCCGGGGCTGCCAGCAGCATACCGACACCATAGGTAGAGCCAAAAATCGTCGCCGTCACCAGATCGAGCGTGGCATTGGTGAACAAGAAGGTATTGTCACCCTGCAAGGCACTGATAACGGGCCCCAACATTGACAACGGACCGATACAATAGACCAGAGTCGCTGTCGCCAGGCCGTCGGCAAGACGGTTCTCTGCACCGCCCTTACTGCGCCGCTCCACCAGACGGTGGAAACGTCCGTCGACGTCAAGCGCCACACCGATGATGCTGCCGATGGCCATCGCCGCAATGAACAGTACGGGGTACTGACTCTTGGGCAGATTGGTCACCACAGCATTCAGACCGATGGCAAAACAAGCCAAGCCCAATGCGTCATACAACACATTCTTATATTTATCCTTGATGCCCTTGTGCAGCGCTACCCCAATCAAGGTTCCCGCCACAATGGTACACGTATTGACAATCGTTCCTATCATAATGACTACATTAATTTTATAGCTACAAAAGTACTAAAAAACTCATCCTTTGCAGACGATTATTAGGAATTATCGTTAAATTTGCATCTTCGACCACAACAAGTGAAACTAAATGATGGCAAGACGATTTATTATATTGACAATAGTGACGCTGGCAGCACTAGCAGCGAGTGCGATACCAGAAAACGATGTGGAACAGGCAACAGCTCTGGCTGGGCGTCTGGCCGCACGGTTACCCGAGAAGGTAGAGTTCCAGCAAATTCAGGATGACGGCGGCAAGGATGTGTTTACGCTCGAGAGCCGGGGCGGCAAGGTCATCATCGGCGGCAACAACGCGGGGTCAATGGCTGTGGGCCTGAACCGTTACCTGAACCGCTACTGCAAAACAACCGTGTCATGGTATGCCGATGTGCCCGTTGAACTGCCCAAAATGCTGCCCGACGTGCCCGTGGCCGAGCGGGTGACAGCACGCGTGCCACAACGCTTTTTCCTCAACTACTGCACCTGGGGCTACACGATGCCATTCTGGGACTGGAACGATTGGGAACGGTTCATCGACTGGATGGCGCTGAACGGTGTAAACCTGCCGCTGGCCATCACGGGGCAGGAAGCGGTGTGGTATAACGTGTGGACCAGCCTGGGCATGAGCGACGAGCAGGTGCGCTCCTACTTCACGGGTCCAGCCTACTTGCCGTGGCACCGCATGGCCAATATCGACGGCTGGTGCGGTCCCCTGCCCAGGGAGTGGCTTAGGGGCCAGACCCAATTGCAACAGCGCATCGTGGAGCGCGAGCGCGCCTTGAATATGCGCCCCGTGTTGCCGGCCTTTGCCGGCCATGTCCCCGAGGCATTGCGCGAACTGTTCCCCAACGCCGACATCCAACCGCTTATCTCATGGGCAGGTTTTGACGAGCAGCACCGCACTTATTTCCTCAACAGCGAGGACCCGCTCTACAGCCGCATCCAGCGCATGTTCCTAGAGGCTCAAACCAAGTTGTTCGGCACTGACCATATCTATGGCATCGACTTGTTCAACGAGATGGAGCCACCCAGTTTTGAGCCCGACTACTTGGGCAGGGTGACCAAGCATATCTATGAGAGCCTCACGGCCGTCGACCCCGACGCCGAGTGGCTACACATGGCATGGTTCCTCTACAACCAACGCCAGGAATACACCCGCGAGCGCACCCGCGCCATGCTCACGGGTGTTCCTCAAGGCAAAATGATTATGCTCGACTACTATTGCGAGTATAAGGAGATGTGGCGTGACCATGACAGTTTCTATGGTCAACCCTTCATCTGGTGCTATCTGGGCAACTTCGGCGGCAATACCAATGTGCAGGGCCGCGCCAAGGAGGCAGGCGAGCGCATCGAGCGGGCATTGACCGAATGCGGCGAAGGCCTTGTAGGCATCGGTTCCACCCTCGAGGGCCTTGACATCCAGCAGTTCCCCTACGAGTACATCCTTGAGAAAGCCTGGGACTACGGCAAGAGCGACGAGCAGGTTGTCAACGAACTGGCCGACCGCCACGCCGGCCATGAGAGCGCAGCCGCCCGCGAAGCCTGGAACTTGCTATACAACAAGGTATTGGATATCACCCCTGACAACTTTGCCGCACCTCTGCCCTGCTCTTATCCCGCCATGGGCAAGGAGAGCCGCACCATCAAATATGAACCACAAGACCTGCTCGCCGTGTGGGACTACCTGTTGACTCAAGACAAGGTGACGACCGACGCCATGGCCATCGACATCATCTGGGTGGGACGCCAACTGCTGGGTGATCTCTTCCTTGTTGAGAAACAAGCGTTTGACAAGGCCTATCAGCAGCGGGACAAGCAGTCGTTTTTCAAGCATAGTGACCAGTTATTCGAACTATTGTCCGATCTGGATAACCTGAATAGCCACCATCCCCATGCCACCCTTGACCATTGGCTACAGCAAGCGCGAGACCTGGGCAAGAGCCCCACGGTCAAGGACTACTACGAGATGAATGCCCGCCGCCTCATCACCACGTGGGGAGGCCACCTCAATGACTACGCCTGTCGCAACTGGAATGGCCTGATGTGGGACTACTATGCCAAGCGCTGGGAGAACTACATCCGCGAGATGACTGTCGCCGTCATCTCCAACAAGGACTTTGACGAGGCATCCTTCCGTGCCACCACCGACAAGTTCCAGGAAAAATGGGTTACTTCACATGACGAGGTCATCTGCGGAACTGCCGACCAGGACCTCCTGACCTACAGCCGCCTGCTACGCGAGAAATACCGCACCCAACTTGACCAATTCACCATCAACCACTAGCTTTTTTTCAAACAAAGACAACTAGATTTTTGAGCATCCGCATTCTTATTATTTCAAATTTCACTAATTGTCTCTACATTTATAAACAACTGAATTATCTGATGATTCTGATGGGCTGACGCATTGGGTTTTCTTTACGTGAATTATCGTGAATTGATCATTAATTAATTCATGATCAATTAATGGTAATTGTATGTAAATAAACCGAGTGTGTCAGTCACTTAAAAAACTTAGCGCCTTAGCGTGAAGCGCATTCGGCAACCAACAGATATTTCAGATTATTCTGTTGTTTCTAAAGACGAGTGCGGATGCCAGCTAAAGCCTAAGGCCTCTTATTATCCAAAAAAGCATTATCTTTGCGGGCATGAAACGAGAAATGAGAGGCAATGTCTGTGTGTTTTGTGCTTCCAGCGCCAATATTGACAAGCGCTACCTGGAGACCGCACACGAACTGGGAGGCCGGCTGGCAGATGCCGGCTGGCGTTGTGTCAATGGCGGAGGAGCCGTGGGACTGATGGGCGCCGTGACCGACGGCACACTCGATGCTGGAGGCGAGGTGACGGGCGTCATCCCCAAGTTTATGGTAGACAACGGGTGGTGCTATGACCGTCTGGAAGACGTTGTCATCACTGCCGACATGCACCAGCGCAAACAGATGATGAGCGAGATGGCCGATGCTGTCATCGCAATGCCTGGAGGCGTGGGAACATTTGAGGAACTGCTTGAGACTCTCACCTGGCGACAGTTGGGACTGGTCAAAGTGCCCGTCATCATCCTCAACACGCTGGGCTACTATGACGCCCTGCTGGCGATGCTCCAGCACGCCATCGACGAGGGCTTCATGAAGGACAGCCATGCCGCATTGTGGCAAGTGGCAGCAACGCCTGCCGAGGCCATCGCCCTGCTCGACAACACTTCTCCCGTGGAGTTTGAATCGAAATATTAGCTATTTGCTATTAGCCGTTAGCCTTTAGCTATTAGTGTAGAAATCATATCAATCAACATGCCTGTGAGCCATCAAATAGCCGACACTGCCGGGGCGCAAAATGCTGCGTCTCCTGCTATCGCCGATACGGCTGCAGCACAGCACTACTCACCGCAGTACCTTGAAGGCTTTCCTTCCAATGCTGCTGCCGACACGACGCTGGGAAGCATTGGCACCCTCGAGGTGATGGAGGTGCCCCCGACGGTCGAGGCTGTGCCATTTGCCCGCTCGCCGCTGCACGACACGCCATCGATGGCACTGCTCATTGCCGGACTCATCGCCGTGGCGCTGAGCTACCACACGGGCTACAAGTATATCGAGAACTTTTTCCACTATATGTTCTCGACGCGACGCCGCGAGAACCTGTTCGAGGATCACACCGTCAACGAGACGAGCATCCTGGCGGCACTGATTGCCAACACGTGCATCATCGAGGGCTTCCTCATTTATATGGCCGTACTGCTGTTTCGCCCACACATGGCGCCATCGCTACTGAACCACACTTTCCTTCATATCGGGTCATTCTGCGTTATGGCATTGGGATTCTATGCTGTACAGTGGATGGTTTACAAGGTGCTGGGCTACACATTTATCGACAAGGAAGGTACCAAGCTGTGGCTGGACGGATTCAAGTCCTCACAGTCATTCCTGGGCTTGCTACTCTTGCCCGTATTGATACTGCTGATGGTTTTCACATCATCTGGCAAAATGCTACTAATTGTAGCAGCCCTACTGTATTTGGTGGCACGACTGATATTTATATATAAAGGATTTAGAATTTTTTTTAGCAATTTGACATCGTGTCTCTATTTTATTTTGTACCTTTGCGCCGTTGAAATCGTCCCCTTAGTCATCTTAGCAGGTGTAACTAATTGGATATGTGATATTTATCAGTAGAAAAAACTAAATGAGCATTAAGAAGATTCTGGTTTCTCAACCAAGACCGACATCGGAGAAATCTCCTTATTTTGACCTTGAGAGAAAATATGGTGTAGAGATTGTATTCAGGCAGTTCATCAAGGTTGAAGGTCTCTCGTCCAAAGAATTCAGGCAGTCCAAAATTAATGTGCCTGAGTATTCAGCTATTATCTTGACTGCACGCACTGCAGTGGATCACTTCTTCCGCCTGTGCAACGAGTTGCGCTATAAGGTGCCCGATACTCTGAAGTACTTCTGCGTCAGCGAGACCGTCGCCAACTACCTGCAGAAGTATGTCATCTACCGCAAGCGCAAGATTTTCTTTAGCGAGACCGGCACGATGGACGGACTGATTCCCATCATCGCCAAGCACAACAAAGAAACTTACCTGATGCCCGTCAGCGACGTTCACAACGACAAGACCGTCGTGCTCGACAACAACAAGGTGAAATATGTCAAGGCCGTGATGTACCGCACAGTGAGCAACGATTTCAAGCCTGGCGAAACCTTTGACTATGACATGCTGGTATTCTTCACGCCTGCCGGCATCAAGTCCTATATCAACAACTTCCCCGACTATCTGGAGCGCAATGTGGCTATCGCTGCCATGGGATCCACCACGCTCGAGGAAGCCAGCAACGTGGGACTTAATGTAGATGTTACCATTTCGCCGCAAGCGCCCTCAATGGCAAGCGCTATTGAGCAGTATCTCAAGAAGGTGAAAGCCGAGGAGGAGAAGCAGGAGCGCAAGGCTGCCAAGGCCCCGAAGGCTGCACCCAAGAAGGCTGCCGCTAAGCCTGCTACCAAGAAGGCCGCCGATACTGAGAAAGCCGCTGCTGCCAAGCGTTCGGCCGCTGCCAAGAAAGCAGCCGAGACTCGCAAAGCAAAGGCCGAGGCTGAAAAGAAAGCCACGGCAAAGCCTGCTGCCAAGAAGGCGACTACTAAGAAGAAATAACCCGCTTATCAAGCGTTTTTATGGGGTATGCTGATTAAGCGTGCCCCTTTTTTATATAACTTTGCATCCTAGAAATGGACTTCAAGCTAAATAAAGATGAGAAACTGTGCAGCCGCACTGCGGTGAACCTGCTCTTTGACGAGGGCAAGTCGCTCATGGCTTTCCCCTTGCGGGCAGCCTATCGGCTTCGTCCACAGGGCGATCATCCTGTCCAGTTCCTCATCAGCATTCCCAAGAAGCGCATCCGCAGGGCGGTCATGCGTGTGACCCTGCGCCGCCGCGTACGCGAGGCCTATCGCCTCACCCGCCGCGACGTGCTTCTGCCCGAGCTCGTCCAGTCGGGATGGGGAGTGGATATCGCCTTTGTTTACCTTGACAGCACCCCAGCGCCTTACAGTGTCATTCATGAGAAGATGACCTCGCTGTTGCAACGCATCGCCCATGCCGCCGCTAGTGCAGAGACGCATCCTGCGTCTCCTCTAAACGAAGACAAGCCATGAAAAAAGTACTACGGACAATAGTGGACTGCGGACGCCAGGTGCTGCACGCCATCGGGTGGGTATTGATCCAACCCATCCGTTTCTACCAGAAGTACATCTCACCGCTCAAGCCGCCCACATGCCGATTCACGCCTACGTGTAGCCAGTATGCTATCGAGGCCATCCGCAAGCACGGTCCCTTCAAGGGTCTGGCACTCGCCGTGTGGCGCATCCTACGTTGCAACCCATGGGGCGGCAGCGGCTACGACCCCGTCCCCTGACCTAAAACCTAATACCTAAAGCCTAAAACCTAAGAATGGATATCCTCGACTGCCATACCCATCGCCTCGACGCCAATGCGGCATTAATCTCGGTTGATCCACGACAATTCGATCCGCAGCCAGGCTTGTGGTACTCAGTCGGCTATCACCCGTGGAACAACATCGGCGCGCTCACTGCAGCTGACTTCGACTTGCTGGAACGTTGTGCCAGCCACCCCCTGGTGCTTGCCATCGGCGAGACAGGAATGGATAGCCTGCGCGGTGGAGATCTTGACACTCAAGAAGTCGTCTTTGTGAGACACCTCAAGTTGGCCCATGCGCTAGGCAAGCCCGTGGTGGTCCATAACGTGAGATGCGCCCAACGCATCCTAGCCGCACGGCACCGATCTGGGCTCGATGATGTACCACTCGCCATCCACGGCATGCGGAGCAATGAGCGCGTCGCCCGCACATTACTCGACGCGGGCTGTTACCTCTCTTTCGGGACTCGTTTCAATCCTGCTGTCCTACGCTCTACCCCACTCGACCGCCTGCTCATCGAGACCGACGAAGCCCCTGTAACTATCCAAGAAGTCGCTGACGCCATCGCCGCAACCCTCCAACTCACGCGCCAGCTTGTCTCCACGATCTGCGCCACCAACCTACAACGCCTCCTTCAGCATCCGCACCCAATTATCAAACAACAAGAACAACGCTGAACAACAAGTACAACTATAATTAAAAAATGATGTTGTATCTATTGTTTATAGTAGTTCAAGATGTTTGAAAAATGAACGCTGATAAATTGCGCTTGAGGGGCATCTGCACTCGTTTGTCAAACAATAGATACAAAAATGAACAACAGGTACAACTTTTTATGATAAAATGATGTTGTACCTGTTGTTTATAGCTGTTCAAGTTGTTTGAAAGAGAACGCGGATACCTAATTTGTTATAATACGTGATTTGTAGTTTAATGTGGTGTCAGGTCATTCCGCCGTGGTACCCCTGGCCTTGATGCCGCGGGAGACCGTCTTCACTGTGCTGGTCTTTTCGCCCTCACGAGGAGCAAGCTTGGGTCCGTTACCGGGCATTTCTTTGGCGGGCTCGAAGTAGTAGCTGCCTCCGGGACGATAGGCCGTGTAGTTGTAGAAATGACGATCAAGTGAGAGAATCAGGTAACCGTAGTCATCAAATCCATAGTAGAGGCTCTCATAATCACCATCATAGTAGTGGATGTAGAGCATGTTGCCACGGGTTTCCCAGTCAAAGTCAACGTATGACAGGCCGTAGGCCGAATAGTAAGTGTAGCGACCCGTATAGTTGTAGTAGAAGTCATAGCGCACCACGTCATAACCTAAGATATCGTAAGTGCCATAACCGTCAGCACCAAATTCGGACACCCAAGAACCGACAATGTCTTCAACATAGTAGGGAGAGTCCCAGTCGCGGCACGAAGAAACTGTCATTGACAGCAGTGCCACCATCGCGATTAAGTAAATCTTTTTCATAGCGCAAATGTATTTAGAATTGTTTGTTGATTGCAAAATTAACTAAATTCACTGAATCTCCATGCAATTGTTGGAAGAAAAAGCGCGTGCCACTGGTGTGATTGAGCGGCACGCGCCACCCGGAAATTACGTTTTCGGCAGAAATCGCCTAAAAATTCACACCTATGTTTAACGTGAAGCACCCATTGTGGGTATCATCGAAGTTGTCTTGTCCTATATTGGCCAGGCCGATGTCATAGCTAGCATCAAGATAAAGCATGTTATAGCCTACACCGCAGCCAATCTTGAGTCCGCCGTCAAAGCGGTTGAAGTATCCATCGTCATAGGAACTGAATGCCGTCCTCGTGCCATAGTTCTTGATCTCTCCGTCGGTGCCCACTGCCAGATAACCGCCAGCATAGGGCTGAATGGTGGTGTGGTTTCCCACAAAGTGCTTGTACTTGATGAGCAACGGCACTTCCAGGTAGTTGAGATCGTAGGTGAATTTTCCAGCACCGGAGTCGCTCTTGCCGCCCTTCTGGCTGTAATAGAGTCCTGTTTCCAGGAAGAGCGGAGCACGGTAGGTGAGTTGGGTTCCGGCAGCAACGCCGATATTCAGTCCATTCTGGATGCCACTGCCATTGAGCACGGGGCTATCGCTGCTGACGTGGGAAGCGTTCAAGCCCACCCGAAGGCCAAAGTAATAACGGTGCCATGCTATGTACTCGTTACCGTGGCGTCCTACCGTCTGAACACGGGGGTCATAGCCACGTCCGTATCGGTAACCAGGTTGTGCCATCGCCGGCAAGGCCAGCATCATACACAAGAGGGTGAAGATAATCGTCTTTTTCATAATCGGTCATGTTTTAAAAGTTGATATTCTTGCCTTTTAGACCCATGGTTACAGGTAAGGTTTAGCCTATCAACAAGCAAAACCGATGTACAGACACTGCAAGCCGACAAAAAGGGAAAATCAACCGACCAACCCGCTGACAAAAAAAGCACAGACTCGCATCCATGCATCAAAAAAAGCGATAAAGGTTGATCCAAAAAGCTTATTGCACCTTATAATAATATACCATAAGGGCTGCAAAAACCAGAACAATCAAGGAAATCATCCAGATGAGATAGCCTCGGCGCCAACGTCCCTCACACAGGTGACACAGCACGAAGAGCACCATCGGCACCATCAACGGCTGGACCGGCAGCATGTAGCGAGCCATCATGCCTCCCATCACATAGGCTTCACCGATATAGATCAGAACCGGCCACCACGTCCACACACCGATATTCATGCCACGCCGCCAACTGACAAACAGACAATAGAACAATGCCGTACCCCCGAACAGATACCATCCATAGGTCATCCTGGAAAGGAAAGACAACAGATAAGGTGGCTCAAATAGATGTCTGAACGGCAAGGGAAGGATAAACTGCAAGCCCATCGTTACGGGCAAAAACAGCAGGCGGTGCCAGGGGGAATACAGAAAATAAAAACCAAAAATAGACTTGCTGTAAAATAGGTTGAATGTGCGTTCCATATTCCAGCCACCGTCCACAATCTCGACATGACGTGCAAACGAATAAGGAACAAAATAATTGCTCAAAACAAACAGCCCAAATATCAAGGCAAGCATACACAAAGACAATACCCAGTCCCGGCGCCAGTTAGACACCGTCATCACCAGGATACCCAGAGCCAGGAAATAGAGGAAGGTGGTGCGGACAAACGCCATCAACAGACAAGCCAATACAAGGACGCAGATATCCCTCCAGAGGTGCTGACGCTCTTCATCGACGGTCACCATCGACGATAGGGCATAGCCGCCCATCGTAATGGACAAGAAAGTCCCCCCCTCCTTCAAAATGGTGACACCAGAAGTGAGGTAGAATAACAGGAGGCACATCAGCGCCATCGCACTCAAGACAAGCGTCTTGGGAGAAGCCGTTACCCGATGAGCCAGCACGCGACGCGTCATCAGTCCTGTTAAGACTACCGAAAGCATGGTGAACATCATATTCATTGCCTGAGGCCAGATGACACTCAAGCCAAAGATCTTCCACAACCCAAGCATCATCAATTGGAAGCCAATAAACATGTCACCAGGCTCATCATTCGGAACGCCCTCATAGACATGCAATGCCCATTTATAATATTCGCGAGCGTCACCGTCCAGGTTGGGACGTTGAAGCGAGTAGCCCTCAGGTGCCGACCACGATACCAGGCAGTCATAGGCCACTATCGACATGAAAATCGCAATTGCCAGCAACACAGCTTGAGCGGCAATACTGGTGCCACGTGAACGCTTGAGGACAAACAAGGGGACGAGATAAGCCACCAGGTAGGAAGCAGAAATGCGCAGACCATCGGCTACGCCAAAATGTCTTGTCGACACTATGGCGAGCGCTGCCACCGCGATGACCTCGGCAAGCAGCAAGAGCATACCTGGCATTGTCATTCTGTCCTTCATATAACGGCAATGAGTTAAGGCATTCCTGCCTGATTAGATACTGCAAAAGTAATATTATTTCATCATAATGAACAATTTTTTAACCATTGCTTTTCATTTTTCGGCAAAAACACCTAACTTTGCCTTCGGTGAAGATAGGATGCACCTCAACAATGTTCAAAAAAAATTTGACATTGTGCTCGAGTTGCACTACCTTTGTATGTTTTAATCATCCCAAATTGCAATTCATGGGCGATGTACCGATGAAAATAGACGTTGACCAGGTGCTCCGAACAAGATTGTCCCGGCATTACCGCTACATCCCGCGGTTTGCCATTCGTTGGTTGGAACGCACTATCTGCCAGGACCGGCTCAACACCATCCTCACCAAGATGGCGGGCAAGGATGGTGTAGATGCTGCCAGGGCTGCCCTCGACGAGATGAAGATTACTATCGAGGCTACCGGTCTTGAGCACCTTCCCGACGGTCGTTACATGTTCGTATCCAACCATCCGTTGGGAGGACTTGACGGTCTGGCACTTATCTCTCTACTGGGCAATCGTTATAACCACCAGATCAAGTTCATGGTCAATGACCTGCTCATGGCTGTGGAACCCTTGCGCGGCGTGTTCCTGCCCGTCAACAAGTATGGTAGCCAGTCACGCGATGCCGCAATCCAAATCGAGGAAGCGCTCCAGAGCGACAACCAGTTCATCACCTTCCCCGCCGGCTTGTGTTCCCGCATGCAGCCCGACGGCACAATCGCCGACCTGCCGTGGCAGAAAGCCGCCATCGTCCATGCCGTGAACTACCAGCGCGACATCGTCCCCGTGTATTTTGATGCCCATAATTCCAAATTCTTCTACCGCTTCGCCAAGTGGCGCAAGAAATTGGGCATCAAGTTTAATATAGAACTTATCTTCCTACCCAAAGAAATGATTAAGCAGAGTGGTGCAACGCTGAAGATCATCATCGGCGAGCCCATCCCGTGGACCTCGCTAGATGCCAAGAAGACCAAGCAGCAAGCGGCCCACCTGCGTGAAATTGTCTATTCTATGGCACCCTCGCCATCTAAACCCTAAATAGCCTATGGAACCAATTATTGATCCCATCCCCATCGAGCTTATTGAGCAAGAGCTCACTCCCGAGTGCCTGTTGCGCCGCACCAATAAGGCTGACAACGATATCTATGTGGTCAACGCCCACAATGCACCCAACACAATGCGCGAGATCGGGCGCCTGCGCGAGATTACCTTCCGCGCTGCCGGTGGTGGTACGGGAAAGGCATGTGACATCGACGAGTTTGACCTGATGGACCCGCCCTGCCAGCAGTTGCTCGTGTGGAACCCCGATAAACACGAAATCATCGGTGCCTACCGCTTCATCTGCGGCTGGGACGTGAAGGTAGAGAACAATGTTCCGCGCATCGCCACGGGACACCTGTTCAACTTCAGTGAGCGATTCCTACAGGAGATACTGCCAGTCACCATCGAGCTGGGGCGCTCGTTTGTGCGTCCCGAGTACCAATCGACGCGCGAGGGCGTGCGGGCGCTGTTTGCACTCGACAACCTTTGGGACGGCTTGGGCGCATTGACCATCATCTACCCGAAGGTCAAGTACATGTTCGGCAAGATGACGATGTACCCGAGCTACGTGCGCGACTGCCGCGACATGCTGCTATGCTTCCTCAACCTCTATTTCAAGGACAAGGAGGGGCTGGTAGTACCCATCGACCCGCTGCCCGACACCCGCAACGACGACCCCGAACTGATGGCACAATTCGTTGGCAACGACTTCCGCGAGGACTACAAGCGGTTGAACACCTTCATCCGCAATCACGGCATTAACATCCCGCCGCTGGTCAATGCCTACATGGGCCTGTCCCCCAAGATGTTACTGCTGGGCACGGCCATCAACCGCGAGTTTGGCGACGTGGAGGAGACGGGCATTCTCATCAACCTCGATGAGATTGCCGATGAGAAGAAGCGCCGCCACATCGACTCCTATCTGGCAAACATCGAACGATAACACCCGATTACATCATGAGTAAAAACATCATATCTTTTGCTGTTCTTGCTTTGACATTGTTCAGTGCCATAACAGCAATGGGGCAAGAGCCCGTCAGAGTCGCAGATCCGCCATCAGCCGAATTCATTTCGGATTCTCTACTCAGAACCACTGATAATCATTGCTTTTATTTTGCTGGTGTCCATTTAAATGCCGGTAACAGCGAGTTGGCGCCCTACTACATCAGTTCCAATAACGGCGGTAACATCACGCAGCAGTATTCCGCACTGGTGACAGCCAGCCTGTATAAACTGATGAATCGCAGCGAGCGTTTCTCATGGGGCGCTGGGCTTGAAGCCTGGGGCGGTTACACATCCAGTGCAGGCTATCAGCGCTACAAGGGCGATGGCCAGTTTGAGGTCCAAAAGCAACATCCCGCACGGGCATGGATCCAGCAAGCCTATGTCGAGGCCAAGTATCGCAGCATCTTTGCCGTTGCAGGTCAGGCCCGCAAGGCTTCGCCCATCGTCAACGGCGAGTTGAGCAGCGGTGACCTCGTGTGGAGCAACAACGCCCGTCCGCCCGTGGGACTGCGTGCCGGTTTTATCGACTTCCAGAACATCCCGTTCACCAAGGGTTGGGTGCAGATTAAGGGTGAGTTCGGCTACTTCCGTGAGTTGGATGACAAGTGGCTAGAGAACCATTACAACTACTATAATCATTTCATCACCACGGGCAAGTGGCTGCACTACAAGAGCCTGCACCTCCGCACCAACCCTAATCAGCCCGTCGTCTTTACCATCGGCGCACAGTCTGCCTGCCAGTTCGGTGGCACAGCCAAGTATTACAAGGATGGTCAACTTGATCACACGGTCAAGATGGATGCTGATGCCAAAGCCTTCTTCCGCACCTTTATCGCCGGCAGCGGCGGCAAGAGTGCGGGCGACTCGTTTGTCGAGGGCAACCACCTGGGCACCTGGGACATCGCGCTCGAGGGCAACCTGAAAGACGGCAAGCAGTTACGCGCCTACACCCAGTGGCTGTGGGAAGACGGCTCGGGCATCGGCAAGATGAACGGCTTTGACGGTTTGTGGGGACTGGAATACCGCAATGCTATAGGGCAGCCCTTGATTGATGGTGCTGTCATCGAATACATCGACTTCACCAACCAGAGCGGTCCCATCCACTGGACGCCCAATGATCTTCCCGGCACGCCCATCGTCAGCCACTCATCAGGTGCCGACGATTACTACAACAACTACATCTACAACGGCTACCAAAGCCGCGGCATGTCCATCGGCTCGCCCTTTGTCAAGTCACCCCTCTACAACCTGGACGGCTATATGCGCTACCGCGACAACGTGCTGCGCGGTTTCCATGCAGCCATCAGCGGTTGGTTGCACGAGGACTGGTCTTACCGTCTGATGGGTTCTTACCGCAAGGCATGGGGAACACCCCTGCTGCCACGAGCGGGCAGCGTCGATGACTTCTCTATGGCGCTCAAGATTCAATACCATCCGGGATGGAAGTCCATGGGGTGGATGATCAATGCCACGGTTGCTATGGACCGCGGCAAACTCTACGGCAACAATTGGGGTGGATTGCTGGGAATTACCTACAGTGGAGCTTTTAATTTCAAGAAATGATGAAAAAGACAACATTATATGACAGTAATTATTCCCCCTCTAATCTTAGAGGGGGCCAGGGGGCGTTGATAACAATTATCTGTGCGATTATGTTGCTATTGGGCGCCTGCACCCGCAACCACGGTGACATCGGCATCTGGTTCGGCACTTGGCATGTTGAGCAGATCACTGCCGGCGGCACGCCCGTCAATGTCGAGGGCGACTACTTTTTCCAGTTCCAGAACAAAGTCTTCAGGGTGTCACAGGTCTATGGCCATGAGCAACTGGTCGAGAGTTTCGGCACGTGGGACGAAAGCGAAGACAATAATGAGATGACCATATTCTTCCCCGACCCCGCCGTCTACTACATCGTGATGCCCGGCCTGGAGGTCAACAATGAGTTCACAGTTACTCGCACTTCATCCAAGGAAGTCTCCTTTACCAAGACCAACCAGGATGGCACAGTATTTGTATACCGCTTGAAGAAACAGCCTTAACGGGATTGTTTCTCAATGGTTAAAGCATCAAAAAGGAAGAAAAAAGTCAAGAAATTGATGAATTATTGAAAAAATTCCTATATTTGCACTCTTTGAGGAAATAACTAACAACTAAATAACGATTATCACTATGAGACTTGAAGGAAGACGCGAAAGCGAAAATGTTGAGGATCGCCGTGGTATGGGCACAGGTGCAAAGATTGGCCTGGGCGGTATCGGCGGACTGATTATTGCCGGATTGATCACCCTGCTGATGGGTGGCAACATCGGCGACGTATTACAACAGGTGGGCGGATCGGCTATACAGACCGAAAACGGTCATGAGGCAACTGCCGAGGAAGAAGAACTTGCTGTATTTGCCAGCCAGGTGATTGCCAGCACCGAGGATATATGGGCCCAGATTTTCAAGGAGTATGGCATCGGCCAATACCCCGCTCCCACATTGGTACTTTACACGGGTGCCACCCAGACTGCTTGCGGTCAGGGTCAGGCTGCCATGGGTCCCTTCTACTGCTCGGGTGACCAGAAAGTTTATCTGGATCTGGCTTTCTTCCAGACGATGGACAAGCAACTCGGCGTGAAGGGTGATAACTCCAGCCTCGCTAAGGCCTACGTTATCGCTCACGAGGTGGGACACCACATCGAGTACCTGATGGGTACGCTGGACCAGGCTCACCGCAGGATGCAGGCCACCAATCAGGCCAACGCCAACAAGTACAGCGTGCGCCTGGAGCTGATGGCCGACTTCTATGCCGGTGTATGGGCACACTACGAGAACCGCTACTTCAACTCCATCAGTGATAGGGACCTGATGGAGGCCATCGACTGCGCACAGAAAATCGGTGACGACTACTTGCAGAAGCGTGCTCAGGGCTATGCACAACCCGAGAGCTTCACCCACGGCACCAGTGCACAACGCATGAAGTGGTTCAAGCGTGGTTACGAAACCGGCGACGTGCGTCAAGCCACTACCTTCCAGGAGAGCGACGCCACCCTGTAAGCGACCACAACACAACCATCAACAACGATGCCCGCCCCCATCAGTGGAGCGGGCATCGTTGTTTAGAAAACCGGATGCTCTAGAGATTCTAGATGGTCTAGATAATCTAGATGACACGTTTGTAGATTCCCGTAAAGGTGCGGCCGCTGTTGATGCCGAGGCGCCGGGCCGAGAAGAAACGCTCGTGCTCGCAACGTGAGCAGTGCTGGGACACCACGATATGATCCACAGGTACGCCAGCAGCGATTAGGACATCACGATTGGCCGCCCTGAGGTCAATATGGGCTTTGCCTGTTAAGGCATTGCGCTTGACGATGGAGTCAAGGTCAAAATGCGCCTGGCGGAAAGCGTCCACCACCTCGTCGCCCACCTCAAAACAGTCCTGGCAGATGCTGGGACCCATAGCCACTTGAATGTGTTCGGGACGGGCGCCCTGACGGCACATCTCCTTGACAGCAGCCTGGGCAATGCGTCCCACTGTGCCTCGCCACCCGGCATGAGCGACAGCGATAACGCCAGCCTTTTGGTCGGCAAGGACAATAGGCACACAATCGGCTGTGTTTACACCGATGACTACCCCCTTGAGAGATGTCACGAGTGCATCACCCCCTTCGAGAGCAGCCTCTTGCTTATCAATGTCCATTGCGCGGAAAGCCTCGTCGATTATAGCGACACGGCAGGAGTGGGTCTGTCGTGGCATCACGAGGTCATCCAGGTCCACGCCCAGCTGCATAGCCAACGTGATGCGCGCATCCAATACCCGCAGGGCATCATCACCCACATAGTCACACAAGTTCACACTCGAATAGGCATTGCGCCTGTCCACCTCGCCTCTTGTTGTCGAGAACGCCTTCACACCCTCGATGGGCTGAACAAAATCCAGAGTCAAAAGTTCTATCATATTGACAAAGGTAGCATTTTATTCCCACTTCAATATCCATTATCCTAGAAAAAAACAGTAATTTTGCACCCATGACACTGAACACTGCCACTATACTCAACTATAAAAACATCGCCGAAGCGCGCCTCAAGTTCTCGCCCAAGTTGAATTGCCTGATCGGCAATAACGGGCAGGGCAAGACCAACGTGCTCGACGCTATCTATTACTTGAGTATGTGCCGCAGCTATGCTGCCAGCAGCGACAACAGTGCCGTCATCCGCCACGGCGAGCCCTACATGATGCTGCAAGGCAGTTACACCCGCCAGGACACGCCGCTCGAGATCAGTGTCGCCCTGCAACGCGGCAAGCGCAAGGTGGTGCGCCGCGATGGCAAGGAATACCAGCGCCTGAGCCAACACATCGGGCTGCTGCCCGTGGTGATGGTCTCGCCGATGGACTGGGACCTGGTGCGAGGCAGCGGTGAGGAAAGGCGCCGTTTCATGGACCTGATCATCTCGCAGAACGACAGCGAATATCTAGACGCCCTCATCCGCTACAACAAGGCGGTGGAGCAGCGCAATGCCATGATCAAGAAGGAGATGCGCGACCCGTTGCTCTATGAGACCGTAGAGATGGAGATGTCGCGTCATGCCACACTCTTGCACCAGCGCCGCACCCAGTGGGTGGAGCAGTTCCTGCCCATCTTCATGCACTACTACAACGCTGTGGCAGGTGAGGGTGAGACCGTGAGCCTGCACTACAAGAGTCACCTCAACAAGGGGACGATGCTGGAGCATCTCGCAGCGACCCGCGAGCGCGACCTCATCATCGGCTACACCACACGCGGTGTGCATCGCGACGATATCGAACTGATGCTCAACGGCTATCCCATGCGCCGCACGGGTAGCCAGGGCCAATGCAAGACCTACACCATCGCCCTGCGCTTCGCCCAGTTTGATTTCCTCAAGGCCAACAATCCTGCGGTGCCCATCCTGCTGCTTGACGACATCTTTGACAAACTCGACGCCAGCCGCGTGGAGCGCATCGTCGATGTCGTGTCCAGCGACCGCTTTGGCCAGATTTTTATCACCGACACCAACCGCACCCACCTCGACGAGATAGTTGCCCGCCACAGTGGAGGCCACTGCCTGATGCATGTCGAGAACGGCACCATCACCGTGCTGAAAGGAGGAGAACAAGAATGAAACGTACCGAGGCGAAGAACATCGGACAGATCATCAATGACCTGCTCAAGCAGGAGAACCTGGACGTGGCGCTCGACGAGCACCGCGCCAGTGCCCTGTGGCCCCAGATTGTGGGCGACGGCATCAACCGCTACACCATCAAGCGCTATGTCAAGGACGGCGTGATGACTGTGCACCTGTCCTCGGCATCACTAGCCAACGAACTGATGCTCAACCGCGCCAGCATCATCCAGCACATCAACGAGGCCCTAGGCCGAGAAATCATCCACGAAATCATCTTCAAATAAGAATATCTATAACGTCTAGATTATCTAATCAATCTAGAATAACGAGAAAAACAAGAACATGAACCACGCTATAGAAGCCCAATATCCCTTCAAGCGCAGCACGAGCGTGCAACTGCGCTTCAACGACATTGATGCCCTGGGGCATGTCAACAACTCGGTCTATTTCCAGTTCTTTGACCTTGCCAAGACTGAATACTTCGCCGGGCTGGAGGTGAATGCCGACATCAACTGGTGCAAGCCCGCCATCGTCATCGCCAACGTGAACTGCAGTTTCCTCGTTCCCACCGTGTTCCAGGAACCCGTCGAGGTGTTGACCCAATGTGCCCACTTGGGCAACAAGAGCCTGACGTTGCTGCAGCACCTCATCAATCGCGACACCCGCGAGCTGAAGGCCACCTGTGCCACCGTGATGGTCAACCTCGACCCCGAGACCAACCAGCCGGCACCGCTGCCCAAGGTGTGGCGCGACGCCATCGTCGCCTACGAGGGCCACGAGTAACTCTCTGTACACAGAACTCCGGGAGACTCATCAAGTCTCCCGGAGTTCTGTTATTTATTATAACCTTAGAAAAATACAGAGGTCATTCTGGTTTATTGTACTGATACTTCCTAGCCTCTTTGGTAGCGATCACATTAATGACATATCCAACGGCAAGAGCAAGGATGGCCATGATGAGAGAAACCACAGCCACAAGGTGATTGGCAAAGTCGATCTGTTCTGGAGTTAATCTAAAATCCTTTATCTGCTGCGGTAATTGTGAGCCAGAAAAAAGTATGTTGTAGTCCATTCCGAACACTCCAAATATCCACACACACTCAATACCGACTGTGAAAAACAGGACAAAGCCTGAACGCCACAGTGTGCCCCATAGGCCATAGCCGAACAATTGTCTATACCCGACAATGTAATATGTGGCTATAATAAACATATAGACGGTATTAAAAGCATTGTAACTGATCATCAATCTTAAAGGCAGCAATAAAAAAACGATCACAATGATAACCACCGAGAATAATACCTGAATGAAAAAGCCTTCGGGCAAGGTGTGATGCGGGTAACCGGGAGCATATCGGAACATAATCCATGTCGGCAATATCGAAATGAGCGACATGATTAACATGGCCCAACTGTAATGATTCTTCTGCCAATCAATGAATGCTCCCATAGCTTCAAACACGGGCTTGATACTCTTATCTTGGGGAGTTTCTAGTGAGAGGCCAAATAATTCAGGTAACAACCAATAGATGATTAGGGCATAAAACACAGTTACGACAAACAGCATTTTGACTGGCGGAAAACAAACCTGTCGCCTGCCGCTGATATATTCACGAATCATGTAGCCGGGTCGCAGCAACAGTTGCAGGATGGAATAAAGCATCGATCGAGACCCAAGGCCCCAAATGTCCATCACACCCTGACGAACGCTTTTCCAACTGATGCGGCCGATGCCCGACTTCTGAGAACATACGGGGCAGTAGTTACCCGTGAAGTCATGATCGCAGTTGTTGCAATGCTTAATCTCATCAGGATTGAACGTATAAGCCAACGGTTTCTGCTGCCACTGTTTGAAGCGTTGATAGTATTCTTTAAGTTGTCCTTTTTTCATTGAGTTACAAGATTTCAAAATAATCAAAACCGAAAACCGAGCGATAGGATCCGAGGCTTTCTTTGCACAATGGCCGTCCTGATCGTGAATTCATTGCCTCCTGGCCCGAATGCGTGTCGCTATTTTGTTGATCACATGGCCAAAGCCCAACACCATCAGAGGCCATAATAATAGGGCAATCCAACCCAAAATATAGCTGATATTATTGCTAGGAGTGTTAACGAGTTTATTATTGTATAGCTCGGGGAATGCTATTAGCGCTACAATGAACAACGTAAAGAGACCGCAGAACAAGACAAATCCCTGACGCCATAAAGTGCCCCATAAACTGTATCCGAAAAAATGCTTATAAACAATGACATAATAGGCCATTACAGCAAAATTAGATGAGAATGAGAGGATATCTGGACCGAAATAATCGAAGGGTGTGAGCAGGAAAGTCAACACAATTCCAATGACCTGCATAAACACCTGGAGGAAGAAGCCCTCGGGTATCGTGTGGCGCGTGTGGCGCGGCGAATAACGGAACATGACCCACGTGGGTATGATGGCAAACGTCGCTATGATCAACATCGCCCAGCTGAGATGGCTTTTATACCAGAGATAAAACTCGTTGAACTCGCCGAGATTTTCCTCCCCACTTGACAAGTGGACAACGTCAGGCAAGAACCAGTAAATCACAAACGAATAAATCAGCGTGACGATGAACAGCATCTTCACGGGAGGAAAACTCACCTGTCGCTTCCCGTCAATGTAGTCACTGATGACGTGACCTGGGCGCAACAGCAATTGCCAGATGGAGTAGAGCAACGAGCGTGTCCCAAGGCCCCAGATATCCATGACACCCTGGTGTACGCTGCGCCAACAGATGCGGCTCGTATCCGCCCTTTGGGAGCAGATGGGGCAGAAGTTACCCGTAAAATCATTTCCGCAGTTTTTACAGTGTTGGACCTCGTCCGACTTGAGATGGTATTCATAGGGGCGCTTCTGCCAATGCTTGAAGCGTTGATATTTTTCTTTGAGTTGTCCCATATCCTATTGATTTACAGCATTTACTATGTGTAACAAAACAATCTTTTTTACCATTAGACGCATTGCTTTCCCCAAAAGCTACAACAAATGGCCAAAAACTGATGAACTACTTCGTGCCATTATTATAACGCTCAGGTCTTTGCTGTCGTCTGGCTTTGCGTGTGGCGATGCGATTGATGAGGTAGCCCGTGACCATAGTCAGGACTCCAACGACAATATAGAAGCCGGGCATGAAGCGATTTGCCGGCAATGTGTACCCTGGCGCCACTTGTACGTCGGTGGTAAGTCCCATATAGAAAACCACATGCGCCAACAATAACGAAATACAATAAACAAAAACATAGACGAATGCCAGACGCCACAAGGTGCCCCACAGGCCATAGCCAAACAACTGCATGTAACCAATGATGTAGTAAGCCGTCACGACGATGAAAAAGATCGAGAGAATGGTCATCTGCTTGAAAAGGAACCTGCACGGCAGCATCAACAGGAAGAGGGTCACTTGCAGGTCGGCAAAAAGGACCTGGATAAAGAACCCCTCGGGCAGCGTGTGCCGTGTGGCGCGGCGAGTAACGAAACATCACCCAAGTGGGGAAGATGACAAAGAAGGACACTATCAGCATGGACCAACTGAAATGCGTCTCATACCATTCATTAAACGGCTTGGATACATTAGCCATGTCTTGTCCCTCTTCCACAGTAAAACCAAGTTCATGATAATCAAATCCATATCCTAGGCCTTTAAGGTCAGGCAACAACAAATGGAAGATGATCGCATAGGCCACCGCGAGAATTAACAGCATCTTCATCGGCGGGAAACTCACCTGACGCCTGCCACTGATGTAGTCGCTGATGAAATAACCGGGACGCAGCAGCAATTGCCAAACGCTATACAGGACAGAACGTGAACGGGAGCCCAAGCCCCAAATGTCCATCACGCTCTGGCGCACGCTATGCCACCCGATGCGTCCCAAGTCTGCCCGCTGCGAGCAGGTAGGACAATAGCGGCCCGTGAAGGTGTACCCGCAGTTGCAGCACCGGTGTTCCACCTCACTTTTGACATATCTCATCGGCTCACGCTGCCAGCGCTTGAAGCGCCTATATTTCGCTTTTAATGATCGCCAATTCATCCTCTTCTCATGATTAATCAATGGATATACAAACTAATCCACTGCAAAAGTATAGAAAAAAACATCATGACACATTTTTCATCGCTCAAAAACTGAAAACTAGACGAGTATTTTGTACCTTTGCAGGTTGGAAACCATCTTATACCGATTTTATGGACGTTAAACAATCAATGCAAGAAATTCTGGAGGCCGAGAGCAAGGCCGTCCTCAACATACCCGTAACTGATGCCTACGAGGAGGCTGTGAACCTCATCGTCGAGCAGGTCAAGCACGAGGGTGGCAAACTCGTCACCTCGGGCATGGGCAAGTGTGGCCAGATCGCCGACAACATTGCCACCACCTTCTCCTCGACAGGCATTCCCGCCATCTTCCTGCACCCCAGCGAGGCCCAGCATGGCGACCTGGGTGTAGTACAACCCCATGACGTGCTGTTGCTGCTGTCCAACTCGGGCCGCACCAACGAGATCTGCGCCCTCGTGTCGCTGGCCCACAACCTGTACCCCCAACTCAAGATTGTGGTCATCACTGGCAACAAGGACAGCGAACTGGCCCACCTGGCCGACATCTGCCTGTGGACTGGCAATACCAAGGAAGTCTGCCCCCTGGGACTTACCCCGACGACCTCGACCACGGTGATGACCGTCATCGGCGACGTCCTGGTAGTCAACACCATGCGCGCTACCGGTTTCACCAAGGAGGATTATGCACTGCGCCACCACGGCGGCTACCTAGGCAGCATCGCCAAGGGGACGAAGTATTAGGCTAGTCGCTAGTCATTAGTCGCTAGTCGCTAGTCACTAGTATTATAAAAACATTTCAAGAGATAACTCAGATAACTCAATAAGATGAACTCGCTGCCCATCACCATCGCGATGCCGCGACTCAAGAACGACATGACCATTGCCCGAGCGCAAATGGCGACCAGCGACACCATGCCCTCTACCAAGGGTCTGGACGATGGTATCGTGACCGAGATGAAGATGTGTTATGCCGAGTATCTCATTGTCAACAAACGTGACCTTGAAGCCGAACAGGTCATCGAGGAATTCATCTACGATGACGACCGCATGCAACAGTTGCCCGAACTGTATGCCGCATGGCTGTGGCTAGCACGCATGGCACTGCTCATCGACAGCGGGAACCCATCGCTGTCGCTCGGCGCCGCCGAGAATGCATTGCTCGTCCTGTCGGAGCATCAGGGGAAAAAGACCGAGGACTTTAACGCTATCGTCGCTTCGCTGCTGTTCAACCTGGCTCTCGCCCACCACGACATGGGCGACAACAGCCGCGCCGCCAAGGAGCTGACCAAGGCGCAACAGATCCTTGAGCGCCTGACCAAGCGCAACGAGGCCCGTTTCTCGGCGCTGCTGCTCATGGCTGTCGAGGCCTCTACCGAGGTCATCAAGTCCAAGACCAAGCAGATGAATGTCCTGGCTCATTACCAGACAGTGAGCGAACTCTACATGAGCGAACTGGACAGTGGTGACGCCAACGCCACCCGCACAGCGATGTCCAATCTGGTGGACACCCTGGGCAAGGAGGGCGACATCATGCTCGAGATGGGCAACGGACGCAATGCCGTCAAGTATTATACCAAGGCTCTCAGGTACCAGAAGAAACTCGGCGACAAGATGGGACACCGCGACCTGCAACTGTCCATCGGCCTGGCCAAGGCACTCATGCGCCTTATCAACCGACGTGCCGCCGCCGAGCAATTACTGCGCTCACTGTTGCCCCTGGCCCAGCGACTGGATGCTACTGCCGAGGTGAACGAAATCCAAGAATTACTCAATAACAAGAATAAAAACATGAACATCATGACACTGCTCAAGAGTATTTTCACTACCGCCCTCATCATCGTGGGCACCCTGGGTCTGCAGGCCCAGCACATCGTGGGACACCGCGGCTCGCAGTGGGGCGTTGAGAACACCCGTGCCGCCTTTATCAACGGCGCCGAGGCCGGTGCATGGGCACTGGAGTGTGACGTCCGTGTCACTGCCGACGGCACCTTTGTCATCAGCCACGACGACAGCTATAAGCGACTGGGTGGACCCGAGACCAAGATCGCCAACATGACCACCGAGAGTGTCCTCTCTACCCGCTTGACCAGCAAGCGTAACGGCATTACCTATGCAGCCACGCCATGCACCCTGAGCGAGTTCCTGGATATCTGCAACGAGTATCACGTCGTGCCCGTCGTCGAGATCAAGGTTTGCTCTAACATCCACAGCAACACCAAGGCCGAGAATGAGCCCGTCTTTGACGGCATCCCCGCCCTGATCAACCTGATTGACCAGAAAGGCCTCTCCGATAGGGTGGTCATCATCTCGTTTATGCCCGGCGTTGTAGATTTCATCAACCGCCACTACCCCGACATCACCGTCCAGGTGCTTGCCGGTGACAAGGATGGTCCCATCGAGGATTGGGTAGACTGGTGCATCGAGCACAAGATGGACCTTGACGTCGTCCACACCATCATCACCGACGAGGCAGTGAGCCGCATGCACGATGCAGGCCTCAAGGTCAACGTCTGGACTGTAGATAAACTTGAGGACTTTCTCCGCGTCAAGGCGATGGGCGTCGATTACATCACTACCAACGCCCGCTTCCCCAAGGAATTGTAAAACCTCCTAACATTTCAATGACCCTAAAGTCCTTAAAGACCCTAAAGTCCTTAAGGACCTTAAAAACCAGTATATCGTGTCAACTGAACTGAATAAGATTCAGGGCGGCAACGCCCTTCACACCCTCCCCCATGTGGACGGCCTCACCGTCGGCATCGTCTGCGCTGAGTGGAATGACCAGATTACAGGCGCCCTGTTACAAGGCGCCCTAGACCTGTTTGAGAAAGAAGGATATGAGGATATCACTGTGGCCCGCGTGCCCGGTAGCGTGGAACTGACCTACGGCGCCGCCCAGATGGCACGCACCGGCCGTTATGACGCTGTCATCATGATCGGCTGCGTGATTCGTGGCGGTACGCCCCACTTCGACTACGTGTGCGACAACGCCACCCAGGGTTGTGCCTACCTCAACGCCACGCAGGATGTGCCCATCATCTTCTGCGTCCTCACCACCGACGACCAGCAGCAGGCCCTTGACCGCGCCGGCGGCGCCCTGTGCAACAAGGGCACCGAGGCTGCCGAAGCCGCCATCAAGATGGCCCACTTCGCCCGCTCCCTGCGCTAGCAGCAATAGATACTATAGATAACTATAGTGACTATAGGCTCTATCGAGCTAGAAATAGCTCTTCATCAGTTTTTTGACCCTAGGTGAGAGGGTGATGATGGTGAACATGGTGCAGCATGCCATCAAGGCGAAGGCGAGGTCCATGATGCTGACCATCAGCTTGAGAGGTATCATCGCAGCCACGACGATCATTGCCAGATAGTAATAGTTGTACCACTTGACATTGTGGGCACCGAAGAGGTAGTTGGTACACTTCTGGCCGTAGTAGCTGTAGGAGAACATCGTCGAGAAAGCAAAGAAGAAGACAATCACCATCAATAGCAGGTGACCGATACCGGGCAGCAACTGTCCCCAGGCTCCCAGGGCGACGAAGAGGCCCTTGGGATCATCCAGACCGACATAGTTACCGGCAATGATGATAGGAATAGATGTCAAGGTACAAACCAGACCCGAGTCAATAGCCGGGCCAAGCATGGCAATAAGGCCCTCGCGGATGGGGTCGGTATTCTTGCTGGCACCGTGCATCATCGAGGCGGTACCCACACCAGCCTCGTTGACAAAGGCGGCGCGCCTGGCACCCGTCAAGGCGACAAAGGCGAAGGCTCCAAAGCCTGCCCGCATATCAAAGGCCCCCTCAAAAATCTGACCGAAGACACCAGGAATCTCCCTGAAGTGCATCGCCATGATGACGATGACCAGGATGAGGTAGAGGATGACCATCACAGGCACAATGCGCGAGGCGAACAGGGCAATGCGCTTGATGCCACCCAGGATGACGGCGCCCACGATTGCGACCATGACAAGGCCCATGATGAAACGCAGCGTCAAGGTATTCTCAATGCCCATCGGCGTAGTAAAAATCGTCGTCACCGACTCCACCAGCTGGTTAGCCTGCATGAAGCATAACGTGCCCACAAGGCCAAAGATAGAGAATGCCACAGCCAGCGGTTTCCATTTTTCTCCCAATCCCTTGGTGATGATATACATCGGTCCGCCCTGCACCTCACCGGCGCTGTCACGCCCCTTGTACATGATCGAGAGCGAGCCCTCAAAGAACTTGGTGGACATTCCCACCAGGGCACTCACCCACATCCAGAAGACCACGCCAGGTCCACCGATTGTCAAGGCGATGGCGACACCCGCGATGTTGCCCATTCCCACGGTGGCGGCGATAGCGCTCAACAACGCCTGCACCGAGCTGATCTGACCCGATTGCTTGCCCTGGTCGCTAGCCTGCTTCTCGCGCAGGACACGCAGCGCACGCGGCAACCGCCTGATAGATACTGCTCCAGAATACAGGAACAAAAATAGACCTCCACCGATCAAGAGGAAGAAATAGGGATAGCCGCAGACAGCATCGCTGACCGTCACGATCCAGTCACTCAAAGCATTGAGTATGTTTTCCATATCCTTTTCAAGATTTTAATGATTCATTAAGGCAAAGGTACAACCATTTTCCTAATTTACCACGTTTTCAGTAAATGATTTGCAATCGTTTTCAGGCAGTTGTCAAGAAAATCTGCATCCTAGAGACTGGAAATGAGAAACTTTTACTACCTTTGTCCTCGTACTCAATTTAGAACTGCGCGATTATGAGAAAGAAAAAGAATCTTGCGATCATCAATGATGACCCATGGCTCGAGCCCTATAGCGATGCCATCAACGGACGTCACCAGGACGCCGTGAACAAGATTGCCGAACTAACCGGCGGCACGGGTAACCTCGTGGAGTTTGCCAACGCCTATAACTATTATGGGCTGCACCACACCGCAAACGGCGGCTGGGTGTTCCGCGAATGGGCGCCTAACGCCACCGATATTTATCTCGTCGGCCAGTTCAACGACTGGCGCGAATGCGCTCCCTATCGCCTCAAGCAACTGGACAACGGCAACTGGGAGATCAAGCTGCCCAAGCGCGCTATGCGCCACGGTGACTTGTACAAGCTGCGCATCCACTGGAATGGAGGTGAGGGAGAACGCATCCCCGCCTACGCTACCCGCGTCGTCCAGGATGACAAGACCTATATCTTCTCAGCCCAGGTGTGGGATCCCGCCGAGACTTACCAGTTCAAAGTCAACAATTTCAAACCCAATACTAAGCCACTGCTCATCTACGAGTGCCACATCGGCATGGCCCAGAACCGCGAGGGCGTAGGCACCTACGAGGAATTCCGCGTGAACGTGCTGCCGCGCATCGTTGCCGACGGCTACAACGCTATCCAGATCATGGCCATCCAGGAGCATCCCTACTACGGCTCCTTCGGCTACCATGTGTCGAGCTTCTATGCTGCCTCCTCACGCTTCGGCACACCCGAGGAATTGAAGCACCTCATTGATGACGCCCATGCCGCCGGCGTTGCCGTCATCATGGACATCGTCCACTCCCATGCGGTGAAGAATGAGGTCGAGGGACTGGGCTGCTTTGACGGCACGGGTGACCTCTACTTCTACGGTGACGACAAGCGCGAGCATCCCGCATGGGACTCGCTGTGCTTTGACTACGGCAAGAACGCCGTGCTGAATTTCTTGCTGTCCAACTGCAAGTTCTGGCTGGAGGAATACAAGTTTGACGGTTTCCGCTTCGACGGCGTTACCTCGATGCTCTATTATAGCCATGGCTTGGGACAGGCCTTCGGCAGCTATGACGACTACTACAACGGCAGTCAGGACACCAACGCAATCACCTACCTGACCCTGGCCAACGTACTCATCCACGATGTCAATCCCAACGCCATCACTATTGCCGAGGAGATGAGCGGTATGCCGGGTCTGGCACGCACCTTCAAGGACGGCGGCATCGGCTTTGACTACCGCATGGCGATGGGTATCCCCGACTACTGGATCAAGACCATCAAGGAGCGCAAGGACGAGGACTGGAAGCCGACTTCCATCTTCTGGGAACTGACCAACCGCCGCGCCGACGAGAAGACCGTTTCCTATGCCGAGAGCCATGACCAGGCACTCGTGGGCGACAAGACCATCATCTTCCGCCTGATTGACAAGGAGATGTACTGGCACATGATGACCAATGACCATGACGCTACCGTCGATCGTGGCATGGCGCTGCACAAGATGATCAGGTTGGTGACCGCTTCGCTCATCAACGGTGCCTACCTCAACTTCATGGGCAACGAGTGGGGTCATCCCGAGTGGATCGACTTCCCGCGCGAGGGCAACGGCTGGAGTTACAAGTATGCCCGCCGCCAGTGGGACCTCGTGGACCGCGAGGACCTCAAGTACCAGTTCCTCAACAACTGGGACAACGACATGATTCACCTCATCGGCGGCGTGAAGAACTTCCAGAAACTGCCCGTTCGCAAACTGTGGGACAAAGACGATGACCAAGTGCTGGCCTACATGCGCGGCGACCTCGTGTTCGTCTTCAACTTCAGCCCCACCCAGTCCCATGTGGATTATCCCATGCTGGCGCCCGAGGGAGAATATGACGGCGTGTTTGACAGCGACGATGCCCGCTATGGCGGCTATGGCAACATTGACAGCAGCGTGAGTCACTTCACCGAGCACGACGGCCTGTATGCTGACGCCCACCTGGGCTGGCTCAAGCTCTATCTGCCCGCCCGCAGCGCCCAGGTGCTGCGCCTCAAGGCACCCAAACCCCGCACGAAGGCTGCCACTAAAAAGACAACCACCAAGAAGAAATAACCCTTCTCGTCGGTATAAATAAAAAGGTAGTGATGTTTTGTTTTCTCAAGAAACATCACTACCTTTGCCATATTAAAGAAGTATCTATCACAATTGTAGGAGTGTTATTGCCCAATAGATGACAATCCCCGGTAATCCAGTTCACACTTCTCCAGTTTAATGATTAAATGCCGATGAGGACTGCACGGCACACATTAAGAGACATGAAAAAGCTATCAAACCTATTCACAACAATGATGTTGCTTGTGGTGATGTGCTGCATGGCAACAAGTGTTCTCGCTCAGGACAATGCAACAATCAGCACCTGTGACGATGGCATGAATGCCGATGCGTTCGTGAAACCTACTCTCAAGGTATCTGCACCTCAGCGGATGAGTATTCGTACTGGCGATGTAGACCACGACGGACTCATCAACATTAATGATGTAACGGCGCTAATCAACATGCTGTTGAGTGGAGATGCGTTCTATACCGGAGATGTGGACAATGATGGGCACATCGGCATCGAAGATGTTACTACGCTGATTAACATGCTATTAGAGGATGACTACTCGATGGGGAACAGTCAGGCATTTACATTCCTCCATGAAATCTATAAGTCGATGCACACCTTTGGTTGGTCCACAGGGGGCAACACTCATCAGTGCTTCGGCATCAGTGCTTACAACCTGATGGCCGAGGTCATGGGTGATGACATGATAATGGGAGCTCAAGGAAATGGCTGGTTCTGGTTTGATGCGGCCTATAGCGTGAAGCAACGATATACCTCCCCCGGATGGCGCAGCTTCGACCTGTGGACCGCCTATTATACCTGGATTGCTAATGCCAACTACCTGCTGAATGCTTGCCAATCCATGACCGGCACGTCCGCCGAGAAAGACTATGTTAAGGGTCAGGCCTACGCTATCCGCGCCTACAGCTACTTCATGTTGGCTCAGTCGTTTGCCCGCACCTACAAGGGCCATGAGAATGACCCGTGCGTTCCTCTGTTCACGGGAACCTATTGGAACCGCTCAATTAGTTGTACATCAGCAACCCGTTCAACGGTAGCACAGGTTTATGCTCAGATTGATGCCGACATTGACCAGGCCATCAACTTGTTGAACGGCACCACCCAGCAGAATCCAGTACACATCGGCTATGCAGTGGCTCAGGGATTAAAGGCCCGCATTGCCCTTGTCAAGGAAGACTGGACGACAGCCTATAACTCGGCAGTGGCAGCCATCAACGCCAGCGGCAAGAACATTCAAGAGGTGTCCACATTTATCGGCTTGAACGATGTTACCGCCGGCAACGTTATGTGGGGCGCCGACATCCCCAGTGAGGAAAACAATGAGTATGCCTCACTCTGGTGCCACATGAGTCCCGATTTACCCTATGGCAAGAACGCACCCAAATTGATTTCGCTCTGGCTGTATAATAAGATGAGTAACACCGATACTCGCCGTGCCTGGTGGAAGGATAATAATACGGGAGTTGGCCCCGGAGGCTATGTGCAGCAGAAGTTTAATGTGGTGCCTGGTACCGAGTGGGACGGTGACTACATCTGGATGCGTGTCGAGGAGATGTACCTTACCGCAGCCGAGGCTGCCTGCCGACGTGGGCTGCCGACAACTGCCAAGAATTACCTCACCAGCCTGATGGCCAAGCGTGATCCCAATTACACTTGTTCAAAAACGGGCACCTCACTGGGCACCTTGACCACCGATGAGACTGGCTCGTTGCTGGAAGAAATCCTTATCCAGCGACGCATTGAGCTGTGGGGCGAGGACGGCCGCATCTACACCATCCGTCGCCTGCGTCAGGGCTTTGAGCGCACAACCGAGAATGGTTGGCCCAACGCTCTGTTGCTGTCTAACCGCGCCCTGCAAGACCCCGAGAGTTACGCATGGGTTATGACTATTCCCCAGACAGAGTTCTACAATTATTACTCCAGATTGATTTTTGAGGCAGACCAGAACCCGATAGGCGACTATCCTGAGTCCAACACGCCCGATATAGAGAGGACACCGCAGCACATTTCATTTGTCGAGTCATCGCAAAATCTAGAAATCAGTCCCTCAGAGGATTTAAGAATACCCATCAGCATGACACGACCCAATGCCAGCACTAAGCCTTATGTAGCGCTGATAGTGGTTGAAAACGCCAGCACAAGAAGCATTTATTATGGTTACGTGACTTTTGCCAAGAATTCAAAAACGGCAACAGGTGAAATCCACATCGGAACTCAGGATATAGGTAACACCACCTTTATCGTATCGCTGACCGACCTGGAGATGTCTGTCGCTAACTACAGCCAGAACACGACGATGACTGTCAACGTCAATTGCCACAATATTGACCCCGAAGGACAGAACATCTCCTTTGAAACGGCCGATCAAGTTGAGAACATATCAGCAGACGACGTCTTCTCAAATTATTATGTTGTTACTGTACCGTTGACGCGCGCCATTACAACCCATGCTTATAGGGCATACGTTAACATCAGTGACGAGCAAAACCACGCAGTAATGTATAGTACTGCCGTGAACTTTGCTGCGGGTGAGAGTACCGCAACAGCCTCAGTATATTTCCAAGATATTGAGCCTGGCAATACTTACAGTTGCAAGTTAACCCTCTCAGATGATGACGTGGCAACAGGCGACCCCAACCTCAATCAGATCACGTCAACCACAGTAACTCTCAATTACACCCCCACTCAATGGGTTGCAGCAGGCACTTGCAACTTCACCGACAATTCCTGGGACGAAGAAGATATCCACACCGCCACAGGCGTGCCCATCCAGCACATAGAGGGAACCATCAACTACCGTATCGTGTCGCCATTAGATGCTGCTTATGGCGGCTCATTGGGCAATGCAGGCCAGGGCCATTGGTACTTTTACTTGAATAATGACGGATCCATCTCCCCCGTCGAGGGACGTTGGGATCTTAATTACTGGGGTTATTACGGATATTATACTCCAACTCAGTATCCAGATTATTGCTATGTCGAACAAGATGGCAATACCTATGAGGTGAATTTCTTGTTGTATGGAAATTCCAACCTCTATGCTGGCGGCCATTTCATCTTTACCTGGAACAAGTAAACATCAGCAATAAATGATGCTGTGGCATCATGAAATGAACCCCAAGAGTTAGAAAAAAACTCTTGGGGTTCACTTTTTAGAACACACCTTGTTAACGGTGTATCTCGTTATCGATTGCTGTTACTTCATCACCTTGGTCGTAGTGAAAGTTCCGTCGCTATAGCGGGTCACCACAATGTTCATGCCGTCATAAGGAGTGCCACTTGACATACCGGCAAGATTATAATAAGTGTGACCGAGCACCTGCTTGTCAACTGCAGGCTGGTCGATGCCAGTATCGGGTGTAGTGGATGTGACGAAACTGAGCATGGGTGCCACGGCGAGCGACAACGGGTCGTCGGAGTTCTTGTACCAAGTGCCGGTCTCAAGGTATTCGTAATTCTCCTCGTCATAGACGAAGTGATAGCCGGTGCATTTCTCGCCCTGGTCACGGCGGCACAGCAGGATGGCGATATCATCACCGTAATCGTTGGGGAAGGGACCCACGACAGCAAAGAACTCGGTACCGGCAGGAATGTCCACAGGCACGTCAAAGATGAACTCGGTGGCGTTGATCGTGGTCGGGTCATAAGCCAGGTCGCCAGCCTTGACGCTAGTAGCACCCAGCACCTCATAGGGCATGCCATCGTCACCGGCAGTCATAATCTTCATCTCGATATCGGCATCGGTCGAGGCAGCAGTGGTCTTGCCGAAGTAAACATTCACCTTTGTGATCTGTGCATCGGTGACGGGAGCATCAAAGTGCTCGGCAAACTCACCGATACCCAGCCAGTTGGTACCAGCATAATTGCCATACCACCCCATCTCCATCATCGTCAGGTCGCTATTCTCCTCGGGGGCGATATTCCAGACTTCCTGTTCACCACCAGCCTGGATGGCAGTGCTCACATATTCATCGACACTAGAGCCCACTTCGTTAGCCACCTCAAGTTTCAAACCATAGGTGCCCTCCTCGAGATAGGTCACGGTGGGATTCTGGTCGGTGCTGGTAGCAACGTCGGTGCCCTCAAAGGTCCACGCCCACGAGGTGGGGTTGCCGGTAGAGGCATCCTTGAAGGTCAAGGGGACATCGGTGGGAACGAACATCATCACCCACGGAGAGAGATAGGCGCCATCGGGCAGCCCGACATGGGCCACAGGAGCCTCGGCTCGAACAACGACATAGGCGGTGCGAGTCTTGGTGTCGGTCGCTGCACCGTCACTAACGGTGAGCGTCACGGCATAGGAACCGGCATGGTTATAGGTTACCACGGGGTTTTGCTCAGTACTGGTTGCGGGTTCGCCGCCCTCAAAGGTCCAGTTCCATGTCATCACATTGCCAGTGGACAGATCCCTGAAGTGTACGCTCTCGCCCTCGTTGATGTTGATGACTGCATCATCACCATCGTTGGCTTGCAGAATCTTGAAGCCGTCGATCGCCTCATCCTCGCCATAGTTACCTTGATAGACAAACGAGAACTGTACTTGCTTGCCAGCATACTCTGCAAGGTCAACAATGAATCGTTCCCAGCTGGGACCGTCATAGCCTGCATTCTGAGCCCACTGGAACTGGTCGATGAGTAGTGTGGACGTGCCGTCAACAATGGCATACAGTTTCCATGCGCCATAAACCAGATAAATGCCACTGGCATAGCAGTAGAACTCGAGCGTGCTATTGGGCTTGATTTCGATAACTGGAGATGTGGCGGTCTCGTTCTGGCCGCCAGCATAATCAAGGAGCAACGATGCGACGTTCGTCAGATCAATGGTCCCGAACGACTGCGACCGGTTTCCCTGCCTCCAGGTACTGCTGCTGGTCGACTCATAGGTCCAGGTATCAAACTCACTGGGTGTGTCCCAGCCCATCTGGTAATAGGGTACCGAAGCCTCGTCGGCGGCAAACGATGCCGTCAGCCCTTGTCCCCAAGCGCTCATTGCCATCATAGCGGCAAAGAGCATAACAAAAGTAATCTTTTTCATAAGCAACGAATTATAATAATGTTAAAAACTATATTCCGTAAAGATTGTAGTCAAAAATGTATAGCCCTCACTGCTTGGGGGTAACGGGTTGCCACAGGTAGAGCTTGTCGCTAGGGCGGATTTTCTCGGGCACGGTGATAGAGAAGTGTTCGCCCTTGACGGTCTTTTCCACGGGCTTGAGGTCCACACGGATTTCCTCGATGGTCAAGGGAATGGCTCCCGTCGTGGGGCCGATAATCCATGCCTCGTCGCCGACGTGCAACTCACCCGCCTCCATCAGGAACTCGGCGACACCCAATTTGCTGTAGTAGCGGATGCCCTTGGCGGCATAGACTTTTACCCTAGTGGCACTGGAGCCATACTTGGCCGACCACTCGCCCAGGCGCTGGCCCATGTAGTAGCCATCCCAGAAGCCGCGGTTGAAGACCTTGCCCAAGCGCTCGTTCCACTCGTCGATGCGCTCGTCGGTATAGGTCCCGTCACAGATGGCACGCAGCGCCTCGTCATAGCAGCCGGCGACGGTGCGGACATATTCGGGACCGCGTGCACGGCCTTCAATCTTGAAGACGGTCACGCCGGCATCCACCATCTTGTTAAGGAAGTGGATGGTCTTAAGATCCTTGGGCGACATGATGTATTTGTTCTCGATATTGAGTTCATCACCGTTGACCAGGTCGGTAACGCGATAGCCGCGACGGCAGATCTGGCGGCAAGCACCGCGATTGGCACTGGTGTTCTCCTGGTGCAGGCTCATGTAGCACTTGCCCGAGACAGCCATGCACAGGGCACCGTGACAAAACATCTCCAACCTGACGCGCTCGCCATGAGGGCCGCGCACGTCATTCTCCTCGATGAAACGGGTGATTCTGGTCACCTGCTCCAGGTTCAGCTCACGGGCGAGCACCATGACATCAGCCCACTGGCTGTAGTAGCGCACCGCCTCGCTATTGCTCACGTTGACCTGGGTGGAGATATGCACCTCCACGCCGATACTGCGGGCAAACAGGATGGTCGCCATGTCGCTGGCAATGATGGCACTCACCTGGGCATCGCGGGCAGCGGTGACAATCTGCTTCATGTAGTCCATGTCCTCGTCATAGACGATGGTGTTGACCGTCAGGTAGCTCTTCATGCCGTGTTCGTGACACCACTCGGCGATGGTGCGCAGGTCATCGAGCGTGAAGTTGACACTGGAACGCGAGCGCATGTTCAGTCCCTCGATACCAAAATAGATAGCGTCTGCCCCACCCTGATGCGCGGCATATAGTGATTCCCAGGAGCCCACAGGGGCCATGATTTCAAAATCAGATCGTTTCATATTCTTGCTCATTATAAACTACGAATTACGCGAATTAAACTAATTATTGGCATCCGCCTACTCATTCTTATCGAATTTCACTAATGGCATCCGCATTCTTTTTTAAAACCACGAAATTGTGTATTAATTCATTTTGTATAATTCGTGTAATTCGTAGTTTTGTTTCTCATTTGCTTCGTTGTTTGTTGATGTTGCAAAAGCGTTCGGTCTTTAAACTGGTTTCACCGAAATTGGCGAGGATTCCCAGTTCATAGCCAGTGGCTTTCAAATAATTAATGACTTGGGCTTTGTCAACATCTGATAACTTGCTGATGGCTTTTAACTCGACAATAATCTTATCGTAGCACACAAAATCAGCGATGTATTCTTGCTGCAAAGGAACTCCTCTGTAGTATATCTTTAAATTGGCTTCTCTTTGGAAAGGAATTCCCTCGGCAATGAATTCGCGTTCTAACGCTTCCTGGTAAACTTTCTCCAAAAATCCACACCCCATTTCACGATGAACTTTCATCATGCACCCAATAATTTTATATGATTCGTTCGGATAGATTACCATGCTTATTAGTTTAATTCGTTATAATTGAATGCGGATGCCTAAATTAGTCAAATTCGCGTAATTCGTAGTTTGAATCAAAATTATCTTTCTTTCTTGCCGGTGAGGATGCCCTTGATGTCGTAGAGTTTGTTCAGGGCCTCGACAGGCGTGAGGTTGTTGATGTCGATGGTAAGGATTTCGTCGCGAATCTGGCTCAAAACAGGGTCATCGAGCTGGAAGATGGACAGCTGGTAGCCCGAGCGGTTGCTGGCGACGTCACCCAAATCCTTGGTCAAGGCGTTGTCGTTGCGATTATTGGTCTCGAGCTGCTTGAGCACCTCATTAGCGCGCTTGACAATCGACGGCGGCATACCTGCCAACTTGGCAACGTGGATACCGAAACTGTGCTCACTGCCACCCTTGACCAACTGGCGCACAAACACCACCTTGCCGTTGATCTCCTTGACGCTCACATTGTAGTTCACGATGCGCTTGAAGGATTTCTCCATCTCGTTCAACTCGTGGTAGTGGGTAGCGAACAAGGTCTTGGGATGAGCGGCGTGCTCATGGATGTGCTCGACGATGCTCCAAGCGATGGAGATACCGTCATAGGTGCTTGTGCCACGGCCCAACTCGTCGAACAGGATGAGGCTCCTCTGACTCATGTTGTTGAGAATGGCGGCGGCCTCGGTCATTTCGACCATGAAGGTCGATTCTCCCAACGAAATGTTATCGCTCGCACCCACACGGGTGAAAATCTTGTCCACCACACCGATGCGTGCCTGCTGGGCAGGAACGAAACTTCCCATCTGCGCCATCAGGGTGATGAGCGCCGTCTGGCGCAGCAATGCCGACTTACCCGCCATGTTGGGACCCGTGATGATGATAATCTGCTGGTCATCGTTACTCAAGCGGATGCTGTTGGGCACATAGGTCTCGCCCGGCGGCAACTGGCACTCGATGACGGGGTGACGACCCATCGCGATATCTATGTCCAGGCTGTCATCCAGCACGGGACGGTTGTAGCGGTTCTCCATCGCCACGCGCGTCAAGGCGTTGAGGCAGTCAAGTTGAGCAATGATGGCGCTATCGTTCTGGATAGCAGGGATATACTCGGTCACGGCAGTCACCAGCTCGTTGAACAGGCGGCCCTCGATAATGAGGATTTTTTCCTCGGCGCCAAGAATCTTTTCCTCATATTCCTTGAGTTCTTGGGTCACATATCGCTCGGCATTGACCAGCGTCTGTTTGCGGATCCATTCGGGCGGCACCTTATCCTTGTGGGTATTACGCACCTCGATGTAGTAGCCGAACACATTATTATAAGCTATCTTCAGGCTGGGAATGCCCGTCTGGTCACTGAGCGAGCGCTGCATCGCCACCAGGTAATCCTTACCGCTGCTCGAGATGTCACGCAGTTCATCAAGCTGGGCATCCACGCCACGGCAGATGATGTTGCCGCGGTTGGTCTGGTTGGGAGCATCAGGATTGATTTCGCGCTCGATGCGGTCACGGATGATTGCACAAGGATTCAACTGTTCGCCCAGAGCGCGCAGCACTTCACAGGATGACTGCGAGCAGTACTGCTTGATGGGCTCAATGGCCTGCAGGGCACTCTTGAGCTGGACCAATTCGCGTGGAGTGATGCGACCTACGGCAGCCTTGGAGGTCAAACGTTCCAGGTCGCCGATGAGTTCAAGGCGCTCCTTGATAAGTTCACGCCCATCGGGGTCGCGCATGAAGTGTTCCACCACATCCAGGCGACGGTTGATGGCCTTGACATCCTGCAGCGGGAAGAGGACCCAGCGACGCATCATGCGGCCACCCATCGGCGAGATGGTGCGGTCGATGACACCGAGCAGCGACTTGCCGTCATCGTTCATGGGTGCCACGAGTTCCAGGTTGCGGATCGTGAATTTGTCCAAGCGCACATAGCGCTCCGCCTCGATGCGGGACAAGTGGGTGATGTGACCCAGCTGAGTGTGCTGCGTGATGTCGAGGTAGTGCAGGATGGCACCACTGGCAATGATGGCGTTGTCCATGCCCGTGATGCCGAAGCCCTTGAGGTTCTGGGTCTCGAAGTGCTTGAGCAAGCGGTCGTTGGCTGCATCAAAGGTGAACACCCAGTCCTCGAGGTCAAACGTCAGGTATCGCGACGAGAAGGTCGCGGCAAAGCGCTGACGGTTGCTGCGCTCGATGAGCACCTCCTTGGGTGAAAAATTGACTAGCAACTTGTCCACATACTCCTCATTGCCCTCGGCAGTGAGGAACTCACCGGTACTGATATCAAGGAAAGCCACACCCAGCATCTTCTTGCCGAAATGCACCGCGGCAAGAAAGTTGTTCTCCTTGCGATCGAGCATCGTGCCGCCCACGACCACGCCGGGCGTCACCAGTTCGGTGATGCCGCGCTTCACGAGTTTCTTGGTCAGCTTGGGATCTTCCAATTGGTCACAGATGGCAACGCGCTTGCCTGCGCGCACCAGTTTGGGCAGATAGGTGTCCAGTGCATGATGCGGGAACCCGGCCATCTCGGTCGCCGCGGCGGCGCCGTTGCTGCGGCGCGTGAGCGTGATGCCCAGAATCTCGCTGGCGGTCACTGCATCCTCCAGGTAGGTCTCATAGAAGTCTCCCACACGGAATAGCAGGATGGCATCGGGATGTTTGGACTTCATCTCGACAAACTGTTTCATCATCGGTGTATTCAGCGGATCCTTGGCCATCTTGTGTCTCTTTTTCTTTGATTATAACTTGCAAAATTACTAAAAAGTTTTCAGTTCTCAGTTTTCAGTTTTCAGTTTTTTAGTTGAGCGTTGGGATGTTCCAGGAGGGAGGACCTGCCAGAATTGGGGCAGAATTTTGACAGGCACGGTTTTTGCCAACTTCAAGGGTGATGTTTATCTATACTTATACCGAAGCCGAGGGTACCGAGTCACGCCGAGTGGCTGGGTACATTGACCATATACTGAAGCCCGCCTTTGGCGACAGACCAGGAGCTAACGGGCGCCAGAGCACAGGGCCACAGCTCAGTGCCAGAATGCTGCAAGAGTATGAAGCAGCCCGCAACGAACTGATCAACGGCATTGTCACCCCCGAGATGGTCCAGCTTGTGGACATGGGCAATTATGGCATCGGCCTGAACGTGAAATCACCCTGCGGACTGACATTATGTCATGCAGTGCAGGGCAACAACGTGAGGGCACGCATTGATGTCGAGGATCTGCATTACCACCAGCAGTGGAGCGGAGCACCGATGGAGGTGATCGACCGCAGCCGTGTCGTGGAATCCTCCCAGGTATTCCTGGAACATGCCGCCGAGTGGAAAGAGCAGCTTGCCGCCGCCTTCAAGGCCGACAGCAAGGGCGTGAAAATGCGCAACATGGCGATGAACAACATGGACGCCTATCTCGCTCGATACTTCGACGGGACAGGCATCACTTACTATTGTGACAAGCGCCATGCCGACGGCCACAAGGCACGACTGCTCATCCACTTGAACCGTTTTAAGACATTGGACCTGCCCATCCCCCACGATGACTTCATCAACCACCTGGACCTGGTCAAGCCCTATATGGTAGAATTTGCCTATATGGCACGCGACGGACGGTTCACCGTGCGCAGCGAAGTGCGTGACGACTGGCAGCAGGCACCACAAGCCAACAATGAGCCAAGTGCCGAGGTGCCTCAGCAACAGGGCATCAAGAAGTGGCTGCACCGACTTCTCGACGGCGACAAGAAGTCTACCGAGGCTGCACCCAAGTCCGACCTGCAGTTGCGGGTGGACGACTTCTTCCAGGACAAGAAATGGCAATATCACCTCACCGAGGAAGAGGATAATGAGGAAGACAAGGTGAAAGGACGTTGTGAACTGCACATCCGCCTGAGCCGCGGCAAGGCCATGATCATCGACCTAGACAACTGTTGCGACATCGAGGCGCGCATCAGGCACGACATGACCTATATCCCTCGTCTGGCAGAACTCGCCAAAATGTTCCCCTACAGCCTCACCGGCCCCCGCAAGAAAATCGAGTGGATCACCTCCTCAAGAGAAGAAAGTTAAATCACCAACATTCCCACTAAACACTAAACACTAAACTATATATGGCTATCACCATCAACACCGGCGACCTCAAGACGATTCTCGAGACTACGCCATCGACACAGAACATCCTGCTCGTGGGAAAACACGGCATCGGCAAGAGCGAAATCATCACGCGCCACTTCGAGGACCAGGGCATTCCCGTCATTGCCTTGTTCCTGGGGCAGATGAGTGACCCAGGCGACCTGATCGGTCTGCCCAACAAGGACGAAGCGACCGGCAAGACCGAGTTCATGCCGCCCTACTGGTTCCCCATGGACGACAAGCCCGTGGTGCTCTTCCTGGACGAGATGAACCGCGCCCGACCCGAAATCCTGCAATCGGTCATGGACCTGTCCCTCAACCGCAAACTCGCGGGCCGCTCGTTGCCCCCTGGCAGCCGCGTCATCGCCGCGGTCAACGATGGCGAGGAGTATCAGCTCACCGACCTTGACCCGGCACTGGTATCGCGCTTCAACGTCTATTTCTTCTCCCCCACTGTGGGCGAGTGGCTCTTCTGGGCCAAGCAACACGGTGTGGACCAGCGTGTCATCACCTTCATCGAGGAACACCCCGATGAACTGGAGAAAAACGTGGACATCAACAAGGGCACGTTTGACAAGACGCCCGACCGCCGCGCTTGGGTGCGCGTTTCGGGCCTGCTCCAGGGCATGACCTTGAGCACCGACACCGATATGAACCGCCTGGCCAAGATGATTACCGGCGTGATCGGTGCCCGTTCGGCATCGATGTTCATCCAGTCTCTCAACCAGTCGAGGATGCTCACGGCGCGCGAGGTGCTGCGTGACTTCGTCGGTTGCCAGAACGAATTGTCCTCCTACACCATGCCGCAGATCGCCATCATCAACGAGGGTATCTACCAGACCCTGGAACTGGGCGTGAAGAAGGACGAAAGCGAGGCTGTCAGCCACAACCTGGTCCGCTACATCAAGTGGATGCTGGGCAACGGGCGCCAGGAGGCGATTGCCCACTTCGCGTCATTCTTTGAGAATGCGACCTACCCCAATGCCAATGCCTACATCATGATGGACTGCCGCGAGGCGCTGCAGTTGATTAACCAGATGATTGCCAACCTATGACCGTCGGCGAACGCATAAAGACGATTTCCCACGACTGGTTCCTCACCGAACCGCTCATCTTTGCCGTGCTGTGTACCCATGCGTTGAAGCGCAATGACAACATGGGCTGCGACATGAGGTGCGGCATGGGCCTCATCGAGTACAACCCCGAGCGGCTAGAGCACTTCGATGACAACCAGCTGGCCCTCAGGCTCAAGGCCGAGGTGGTGCGCATCATCCTCAAGCATCCCTACCAACGCCAGCCCTACAATCCGCGTCGCGACGTGATGCGCCTGTCGAGCGACCTGACGTTGTGTGACAACCTGGAGGGCATGGACACCATCGGGCTAGAACCGCCACGCATCTTCGACGTCCCGCGCGACCAAGCTTTTGAGCAGTACTACTCGCTCATGGCCGAGCAGGTGCTGCAATTGGAACAGGACGACGAGGGCGACGGCATACCCATCGACATGGACCTTCCAGGCAAAACAAAAGGCGATGGCGACAGTGACGACAATGGCAGCGGTAATGGATTGACCGACAGCCTGCTGGATGCCGATGCCGGAGCCTCGTTATGGGAAGAAGATGAACTGATGACCGAAAAGGTCAATCACGAGATTGAAACCGCCCAGCGGTGCAACCAGTGGGGCTCACTTTCTGGCGAACTCAAAGCCTTGATCGAGAGCACTCTGGTGAGCAAGCAGAACTTCCGCGCCATCCTGAGCCAGTTCCGCGCCAGCATCCTGAGCAGCAAGCGCCACCTGACACGCATGCGCCCCAACCGTCGCTACGGCTTTGACGCCATGGGCAGCCAGTATGCCTACAGCACACGCTTGCTCGTCGCCGTCGATGTCAGCGGCAGCGTGCCCGACGAGGACATCAAGAAATTTCTCGCCGTCATCAACCGCTTTTTCAAGCAAGGCATCGAGCAGATCGAGGTCATCGAGTTTGACAGCCAGATCACGACAGAAAAACCCCTCAAGCTCAAGCAGGCGACCAACGGCATCCGTGTCATCGGCCGCGGCGGCACCAACTTCCAGCCCGCCATCGACTTCTATTACGAGCACGAGGAATATGACGGCCTGGTGTTCCTCACCGACGGCTATGCCGCCATCCCCAAGTTGCCCGACGACAAGCGCCACAAGCCCCTCGCCTGGATCCTCACCGCCCAGGGCGGCAACGAGGACAACCTCAAGCCCCTAGGCCCCGTCGTCCGCATCACCGGCCTGTAATCCGCATCACATAACCCCACAGGAAGAAACCTGATAAAAGTGCTAAAACGAGCAAAATTTCATCGTTTTAGCACTCTCATTTGTATAGCCTATAATCCCCCTGAAGAATCAAAACGACCCATATACCCCAACTTTGAAACAAAAATCACTGCAATATACCCGAATTTTACAACATTTTCAAGGCAAATATACCCGAATTTTAAAACAATTATTGTATCTTTGCACCTGAAAATAAAAGCATTATTAAAATGATACAACGAGAAGCTCTAAAATTTCTGCGTTCGTGGCGCAATGCCCCTCACAGGAAACCCTTGGTACTGCGTGGAGCTCGGCAGGTAGGCAAGACCACCATCATCAATGAATTTGCACGAGAGTTCGACAACTACTTGTACTTAAACATGGAGCTGGCCGAGGACAAACGACCATTTGAACTCGAACAGCCGGTCAATGATATGGTTGACCTGTTGTTTGCCCGCAAAGGCATCGTTCGCGACAAAGGCGAAACACTGATGTTCATCGATGAGATACAACAGTCGCCACAAGCTATGGCGATGTTGAGGTATTTGTATGAGAAACTGCCCCAACTGCATGTTGTCGCTGCCGGATCGTTATTGGAAAACATTGTAGACATCAAAGCTAGTTTTCCCGTAGGCAGAGTCGATTATCTGCCTATACGTCCTTGCTCATTCCGAGAATTTCTCTCGGCCATCAACCGTGCACCTGAAATGACTGAAATAAAGCCTGAACTCACACGGTCGTTCCATACCGAGTACATGGCGCTGTTCAACCAATATTGCATCGTGGGTGGCATGCCCGAGGTCGTTCAATACTATGCTGATACGCACGATATGGTCAATATGGACCGCATCTGCGCTCAACTGCTGCGTGGCTATCTTGACGATGTCGAGAAATACTGCCGTGGCAACAAACTCACCGAGGTTGTCCGTTTTATCATCCGTCACGGATGGAACGAGGCAGGAAGTATCGTCACGCTTGGCAACTTTGGCGAATCGCAATACAAGTCACGCGAAGTGGGGGAAGCTTTCCAATTGTTACAAAAGGCTATGCTAGTTGAGCTAGCTCATCCTTCAACATCAGCACAACTGCCGGCCATTCCCGAGATGAAACGTATGCCAAAACTTTTTTGGTTTGATACCGGCATGGTCAACTATGCAGCTGGCATACGCAAAGAACTCATCGGGGCCAATGATATCCTCGACGTGTGGCGAGGTCGAATCGGCGAACAAATCGTGGCCCAAGAATTACTGGCTACAAGTAACGATATCAACACTCACCGCACTTTCTGGAATAGCGGTAAGGGCAAGAGCGGTGCCGAGGTTGACCTCACTTGGATCGTTGACTCTAAACTCATACCCATTGAAGTCAAAACCGGCCATAATGCCCACTTAAAATCATTACATTCATTCATGGACGCATCACCCATTGACGTAGCCGTTAGAGTGTGGTCTGGTCCATTCTCGGTTGACGATGTGCAGACCTCCTTAAAGCACAAAAAATTCCGCCTCATCAACCTTCCCTTCTATCTCGTCTGGAACCTTGAAAGCATCGTCCGCAAGGAATTAGAGCGAGAAAGCGGAGCATAATAAAAACTTTTTTACTAAATTTGCAGGTTAAAACACTGAATTGATATGAAGAAAGACGACGACGAACTGGAAGGCAAGGAGCCTCAGGAGCCCGCCGAGGACAATACTACGGACAACGGCAACGCTGGCGATACCCCCACCCCCGATGGCGGTGAGAATGGTGACGGCGGCGGTGAGCCACAGGCCCATTCCTCCTACCAGGTACCTAAAGATAAAAAGCTGCAGCTCAGCGGCATGTATGAGAACTGGTTTCTCGACTATGCCTCCTATGTGATTCTCGAGCGCGCCGTGCCCCACATCGAGGACGGCTTCAAGCCCGTGCAACGCCGCATCATGCACGCCATGAAGGAGGCCGACGACGGCCACTTCAACAAGGTCGCCAATATCGTGGGCTTGACGATGCAGTATCACCCCCACGGTGATGCCTCGATCTACAGCGCGCTGGTACAGCTGGGCCAGAAGGAACTGCTCATCGACACCCAGGGTAACTGGGGTAACATCCTCACGGGCGACGGTGCGGCTGCCGGCCGTTACATTGAGGCCCGCCTGAGCGAGTTTGCCCTCGATGCGGTCTACAACCCCAAGGTTACCGACTGGGGCCTGTCCTATGACGGCCGCAAGCGCGAACCGCTGACGCTGCCCGCCAAGTTCCCGCTGCTGTTGACACAGGGTGCCGAGGGCATCGCCGTCGGCCTGTCGTGCAAGATACTGCCCCACAACTTCAACGAGGTCTGTGATGCAGCCATCAGCTACCTGCGCGACGAGGAGTTCCACCTCTATCCCGACTTCCAGACGGGCGGCTACATCGACGTGAGCCACTACAACGACGGCGAGCGCGGCGGCTATGTGCGCGTGCGTGCCAAGATCGAGAAACTTGACAACAAGACGCTGCTGGTCAAGGACGTACCCTACGGCAAGACCACGGGCACGGTCATCGAGTCTATCCTCAAGGCCGGCGAACGCGGAAAAATAAAAATCCGCAAGGTCGAGGACAACACCAGCGCCACTGCCGAGATCATCGTCTCCCTGCAGGCGGGCACGAGCAGCGACATTGCTATCGATGCCCTGTATGCCTTCACCGACTGCGAAATCTCCATCTGGCCCAACTGCTGTGTCATCAAGGACCAGAAGCCCCAGTTCCTCACCGTGAGCGACGTGCTGCGCTACAGCGTGGACCGCACCCGCGAGATCCTGCGCCAGGAGTTGCAGATCACCCGCGGCGAGACGATGGAGACCCTGCACAATGTGTCGCTGGAGAAAATCTTCATCGAGGAGCGCATCTACAAGGACAAGGAATTTGAGAACGCCAAGGATCAAGAGCGCGCACTCAAGCACATCGACAAGCGCTTGAAACCCTTCAAGCCGCAGTTCTACCGCGAGATCACCCAGGATGACCTGCTGCGCCTGCTCGAAATCCCGATGAAGCGCATCATCAAGTACAACAGCGACAAGGCTGATGAGAACATCGCACGCCTGAAGGAGCGCATCGAGGACATCGACGACAAGCTGGCCCACCTGACCGACTACACCATCAAATGGTTTGAGGGCTTGAAGACCAAGTATGGCGCCAAGTACCCGCGCCGCACCATCATCCGCGAGTTTGACACGATCGTCGCCAGCAAGGTCGCCGAGGCCAACCAGAAGCTCTACATCAATCGCGCCGACGGTTTCATCGGCACGGGCCTGAAGAAGGACGAGTTTGTGTGCAACTGCTCGGACATCGACGACATCATCATCTTCTACAAGGACGGCAAGTTCAAGGTCATCAAGGTCGCCGAGAAGATCTACGTCGGCAAGAACATCCTGTACCTGAATGTGTTCAAGAAGGGCGACGACCGCACAATATATAATGTGCTGTACCTGGACGGCCGTGGTGGCACGACCTACATGAAACGCTTTGCCGTCACGGGCATCACGCGCGACAAGGAGTATGACATCACCCAGGGCAAGCCTGGCAGCAAGATCACCTGGTTCACCGCCAATCCCAACGGCGAGGCCGAGGTGCTGCGCATTACCCTCAAGCCCAAGTTCAGGCTCAAGATCTTACAGTTTGACGTGGACCTTGCCGAACTCGCCATCAAGGGCAAGCAAGCACGCGGTAACATCGTGACCAAGAACGAGGTACACCGCATCTCATTGAAGGAGGCGGGTCAGTCCACACTGGGTGACCGCGAGGTGTGGTTCGACCCCGATATCCTGCGCATCAACTACGAGGGCCACGGCCGTTCGTTGGGTCTGTTCGGCGGCGAGGACCGCATCCTGGTCATCATGCAGGGCGGCGAGTTCTACACCACGAGTGCCGAGGCGACCAATCACTATGACGAGGGCATCATGCGCATCGAGAAGTTTATACCCGACAAGGTGTGGACGGCTGTGCTCGACGATGCCGACCAGGGCCACCCCTACGTGAAGCGCTTCACCCTCGAGGACAACACCAAGAAGCAGAGCTTCATCGGCACCAACCCCGAGTCAAAATTGCTGCTGCTCAGCGACGAGCCTTGCCCGCGCTTTGAGGTCAAGATGGGTGGTGATGATGCTCAACGCGAACCGTTTATCATTGATGCCGAGGAGTTTATCGGCGTGAAGACCTTCAAGGCCAAGGGACGCCGCGTGACCAACTGGACGGTGGACACCATCACCGAGATTGAGCCGCGCGAGCCGGCACCCGTCGAGGAGCCCACTCCCGCCGATGACGACACGCCTGCACCTGAAGCCGACACACCCCCTGCCGACGGCATTAGCCAGGACGAGGTGCTTGACAGCTTCACTGGGCAGCAACGCATCCCCTTCGAGGACTAGTATAAATAAACTGCCTATTCGGCTATTTATACCAATCTGAGGCATCCGCGTTGCTGACCCCACGCTAAGTCGCTAAGTTTGTTTTTTGATTTCTCGTGCATAGCACAATCGTTATAACAGATGAAAAAAAGAATTTTCTTTGATTTCTCGTGCGCAGCACGATCCATATTGTTGCTGGCAGTTGTTGTGGCCTTGTCGGCGACCGGACAGGAGCGGGTGTCCTTGTTCACGGTTGATGCGGGTTTTGCATCCATCCACGACAGCTATCTGACGCCCATCACCTACGATGGCTTGGACCTGGGAATAGGCTATGAAGCCATGCGCAGCGTCCGTGATGACAAGTGGCTGTGGCAACTGCAGGTCGGCGCCGACTACAACTACGTCGAGAACGAGGCCCAGAACAACGAGCTATACAAACTGATGGGCGATATCACCTTCGACATGCAGCGGAGCTGGCGACAACTCATCGCCCACCGGGTGGACGTGAGTGTGGGCCCGATGACGCAGCTGCGCGCCGGCATCATCTACAACAATGCAAACAGCAACAATCCGGTGTCAGTCCGTGCTCACTGGAACCTGGGAGTCACCGCCATGGCAGCAATGCCCACCCGACTGTGGCGGCTACCCATCACCCTGCGCTATCAAGCCCAACTGCCCGTAGCAGGTGTGTTCTTCGCGCCCGAGTATGACGAGAGCTACTACGAGATCTACCTGGGCAACCACAAGAACCTCGCCCACTTGGGATGGTGGGGTAACCGCCTGGATATGAGCCACTACCTGGGTGCTGACCTGCACCTGGGCAAGACGACCCTGCGCATCGGCTACCGCACCCGCCTCGAGCACTGGTCGGTCAACCACCTCAAGGTCCACGACGTGTCCCACTCCCTCGTCCTCGGCATCGGCCGATAACTTTTTAAACTACGAATTACGCGAACCTTTAGCTCGGCGAAGCCAATTTAACTAATTAGCATCCGCACTCAATTATTACGAATTAAACAAACTACAGAATCTATGATAGTTTATCCCAAAGAATCATACGATATCATCGGATGCATGATGACAGTTCATCGTGAACTGGGATGCGGCTTTTTGGAGAAGGTTTACCAGGAAGCGCTAGAGCGCGAATTCATAGCAAATGGGATTCCATATAAGAGAGAAGTCAGTCTGAAGATTTTTTATAAAGGAATCCCTCTACAACAAGATTATATTGCCGATTTTGTGTGTTACGATAAGATCATTGTGGAGTTGAGAGCTCTCAGCAGATTATCGGATGTTGAGAAAGCCCAAGTAATTAATTATTTGAAAGCTACTGGCTATGAGTTGGGAATTCTCGCAAACTTTGGAGAAACAAGTTTAAAAACCGAACGTTTCTGCAACATCAATAAAACTGCACAAAATATAGATGGCACCAATCAGTGAAACCATTAAAAACATGAATGCTGATGCCATTAGTGAGATTCGAAACAATAAGTACGCGGATGCAATTCGTGAAATTCGACAAGAATAAGTACGCGGATGCCAATAATTAGTATAATTCGTGTAATTCGTAGTTTATAGAATTTGTAGTTTAATCTGAAGGCAATGAAAAGAATAATACTATACTTTGTAGTTTCTGTCGTGTTGGGTGGGTGTACCTATCAGGACGAGTTCCAGCACGACCAGGTGGGCAACTTCGAGGCGCTGTGGACCATCATGGACGAGCACTACAGCTTCTTTGACTACAAGGGAGTCGATTGGAACGAGGTGCACCAGCGCTACCGCGCCCGCGTGTCCAACGTGATGACCGACCGCGAACTCTTCGACATCTGCGGCGACATGCTCAAGGAGCTGCGCGACGGCCACACCAACCTCATCGCCTCGCACGACGTCTCCCGCTACTGGGTGTGGGAGCAGTGGCCCGTCAACTACGACGAGCGCATCATCGACCAGCACTACCTCAACTTCGATTACAAGATGGGCTCGAGCATCAAGTACCAGATCCTGCCCAGCAACTTCGGCTATATGCGCTACAGTTCCTTCTCGTCGGCTATCGGCGAGGGTAACCTGGACCTGATACTCAGCTATTTATCGACTGCCGACGGACTCATCATCGACGTGCGCGACAACGGCGGCGGCCTGCTCACCAATGTCGAGAAACTCGTCTCTCGCTTCATCGACCAGCGGATGCTGGCGGGCTACATCTGCCACAAGACGGGACCGGGCCACAACGACGTGAGCGAGCCCTACCCCTATTATTTCGAGCCAGCCAAGAACCACATCCACTACCTCAAGCCAGTCGTGGTGCTGGCGAGCCGTGGCTCCTTCAGCGCAACCAACAATTTCGTCTCCATCATGAAGTCACTCGACCAGGTGACTGTCGTGGGTGATACCACGGGCGGTGGCTGCGGCCTGCCCTTCACCAGCGAGCTGCCCAACGGCTGGCGCGTGCGTTTCTCCTCCTGCCCGATCATGGACGCCCAGGGACGGCTGACAGAGTTCGGCGTGGCGCCCGACGTGCGCATCGACATGGACGAGAACGACCGCACCCATGACGCCATCCTAGACCGCGCCATCGACATCCTCACCACCGCCACCAGACCCTGAAAAACACCACCTTAAACAACAGGTATCCTCATCACGATTATCAAAACAACTGAATACTCTGATCTTTCTGAGGGCATCCGCACACGGACGAAAAGGAAAACAATAGCATACACACGGTAGGGCCTCGCCTTGGCGTGGCCGCATTCATCTGCAACCCAAACCTCACGCTAAGATGCTAAGTTTTTAAAACTTAAACAACTAGCATCAGCCGTCTATCGTCTCAAGGGCTGTATGTACCCCCTGATTCCTAATGCCTAATGCCTAATTCCTAATCTCAAATCAAAGCGAGCACTTGCCCTTCAAATATTCATTATCTCTGACTTTCTGTGCTTTTGTGTTGTTTTCATGTGTTTTAGGCGTTTTTTTAGCGTTATTTTTTGCAAGATACAAAATTTGGCACTAATTTTGCAGGTTGTAGAGGAAATTATCATATTGTGGTTAAAGAGATGCGAAGACAGGATGTTTTGAAACAAACCATCATAACACCCTACAGTGTTAGCGACGCTCAAAATGAGCGCGCCCATTGTGGCCTGCACATAGCACATTCTACCCCATAATGATATTCCCATTAAACTATTGACAACTAAACTATTATACTAATTCTTTAATTAAAATTTTGTGAGTAACATGAAAAAGAAACTAACACTTTTGACGTTCGGCCTGCTACTGGCAGTAGGCTGGACTAGTGATGCTTCGGCACAGCTGTTGCCTAAGTATGAGGTGGCCCAACTCGTCGAAGAGGGGGGTAACGCTCAAAGGGTGGGAATAAAAGCCCCCGTTTCTCCTGCGTTTGCAAATGCAAAGGCACACAAAGTTGAGCCCATGACGATGAAGGCACAGTCCTCATCTATGATGAAAGCCCCCCGAAGGGCTCAAAGCGCCACTGCAGATGCGGTACATCCCCGTTCGTGGTATGCTAATTACCAATATACGTGGTACGATGCAAACAACGTGAGTCATCCGGCTAACCTGACTGACACGGTAACCAACCCTTACCAGATGATTTACCTCGCAGCATCTACCTATGTAACGCCTGCTATTCCTGGTATTCTTTACTCGGGCGGCTGGAACGAAGATGTTGCTTACCCTGGTATTAAAGGTGGCTACAACATATTTGGCACCCAATACAATGACATCAGGATTAGGCTTACAAGTTCAAATGCAGCTACAAGATACATCAAGGTGTGTGATGCAGCGTCAGAAGAAACACTGCAAGAATGGTCCGGAGGCACTCTTCCCTCGGGATGGTCTTCAACCTCAACATTGCAAAGCACAACATCAGGCGGCTATACTTGGTATTATATGAATGGCGGAGGCTCCATTTATATCCCTCACAGTGTGATTGATGGCCATGACAGTATTTATGTTTCCATTAGAGGTATCGCTCTTAATGGCAGTACAACCGACAGGATTTGGGTCCGCAATAACTACAAGACATTATCGTCATCTGCATCATATACAAGGTTCTCCAATTGGTATGGTGGCATTGATCGCCCCACCGAGAACGGCTACACTGTTTTCATGGTGAAGCTGAAAGATGATGCCGATTTCAGCAATGTTACTGAGCAAACTAACACCTTTAGCGAATTGGTTACGTTTTTTGACACCTATGTTCAATCAATGGAACTGATGACCGACGGCCTGCGTGTGGGCGAAGACACCGATAAAGCCGGTACAGTATTCTCCTATACTGGCATTCTGGATAAGTTCTTCTTTATCAGCAAGGGCAAAATGTACTGGGTCAACGGCGACCGTGCTCCTTACTACAGCATGTATGAGGAATTCAGTCCCTATGTGGAATCTCAAACCGCCAACCAGAAGGACCTTTATGCCAACATGACCGCTGGTGAGTATTATCCTATCGTCCATGACTGCCAGAGTGTAATGTACATGAAACACTACTTCTCAATGGCAGGTAAAGACACCATCGCTCCCAAATCGGTTTCGAGCTTGGTATTTTACATCCCCGACAATCGCGGACGCGAAGATTTGGAACGCACTTATGTCGAAGAGCATCAACCCCAGGTAGGTCTCTATACCATCCGCTTGGCTGCCGAGACTGCCCCCAGCTCAACCTATGCCCAGGACAGTACTTACACCGTTTACCTCGACTGGACCTCATCGCTCAACACGATGGTGAACAACACTGTGCCCCAAACTTATGTCATTTACAAGGTGGAATTTGACGAGCATGGCAACCGTATTTACACCTATCTCGACACTGTTGATGACATCACGACCTATCAATACAACGAGAATCAGCAGCAGTACAGCCAGACCTTCACCTATGTAATCTTGGGTTATCCCACCGATGCAACCAACAAGCCCATCGTTACATCAGATGGCGAAATTCAGGATGGTGGTGGCAACTTCTTCACCTATAGTAACATTGACGACGTTCAGATTCCTGGTTGGTTCGACTTCATGGTGCTCTACCGCGAGCGCTACGAGAGCGACTTCAAGATTAGTGAGCAGAAGAACTACTACCGCAACTACCTGTATCCCACCAACCTGGCACCTGGTACTGGTATGACCATGGGACAGCTCAAGCAAGAGTGGCCCAACCAGACTGCCAGCTACACCCTGTGGCGTGACAACACTGGCGTTGCTGTGCTCGAGGTTCGCGGCATTGGCAACAAGGTGTACTACCGCATCCGTTATTATAAGGACACTCAGGTAACTACCGGTCCGAATAATATCACTGTTCCCAATTATCAAACAATTGAAAACAACTAAATACGACATAAGCGATGAAAAAGATTTATATGATTTTGGCAGCCATGACGCTGCTCTCGATGTCGCTTAACGCGCAGAAACTGCCTGGCAAGAATGGAGCGCCTAGCTTCATGCCCACGGGCATAGCCTATGTAGACCAGAAGGGTCAATTCCGCATGCCATCCCTTAGCTCGGGCGAATACCTCGTTGGTCCCTACATTACCGATGACTTCGATGCTACTGGTATCAGCTATGCCGGATACTATAACGCCGCTCAAGACATTACGACCGTAGTAGTGTTGGATCGTGCTGAATTTGAGGAGCATCTCGGTGATCAAATCATCGGTTTCCGCTTTGCACTGGCAGGTTCTCAACCTGTTAATGTGAAAAATTTTGTGCTCTACCCCTCTGACGAATCTACTTTCTATAGCGCAGATGGACAGACCTGGAATCTCGGCCAGCTGATGAGTGGTAACACCACCATCATCGATGAAGGCGAAAGCAGCACATCGACACGCGATGTCACTATTTCTCTCAACACATGGGCCACCGTTACCAGCACTACTGTTGATGGAGTGACACTCACTACAACCAATGGAGATTTTGGATATGGTACAACTATGCACTGGAATGGCACTAATACCGTCTCAGTGACGGATGGCACAATCACTAAGATTATTATCAACGGCAATGACACTTATTATCCTGTTTCTCGTTTATCGGCAAACACTGGCAACTACACCACCAGCAACAATGTCGGTACTTGGACAGGTAGTGCTAGCAGCGTAAACTTCACCACATCATCTACCGTTTATGTTTCGAGCGTTGTCGTAACTGTTGAAACTACGACTACCGTTACGTCCAACACGGTTGATGTCGGTCGCGGCACCACCAAGTATGAGTATCTCCCCGTTTCGGGTTACAACCAAGACTATGGCTACCACAACCAAATGATCTACCGCGCTGGACAACTCGCTATGGCTAATGGTGCTCAGATTACTTCACTCACTTTCTACCCCGAGCAGGGTATTGGCATCCCCTTCTCTGGCAGCACGGTAACCGTGAAGCTGGCTAACACCACCACCGACAATTTCGGAACAGGCACGTCGGCCAATATGATTACCTCAGGCCTGACCACGGTGGCAACGATTACTCCTGTGGCTGACGGTGACGCTACGGCTTGGAAGATTGATTTCACCACTCCGTTCACCTACACTGGTGGCAACCTGGTAGTAGATATGAGCTGCCCCGGTTATACCAATGACAACACAACGGGCAATTGGGCACATTGCAACTTCCTGGGTGATGACCAGAGTGCTAATGTCAGTCTCGTTGCTCATGGTAACGGTACGGCAACAGCCACTAATGGTACGACCAGTTCATTCCTGCCCATGGCCACCTTTGCCTTCACCGGTAGCGTCAACACTCCCGCCTATCTGTCTCTGCAGCCTGGTGAGTGGCACGACTTCTTCCTGGAGGAGCCGGTAGAGTTTACCGTTCCCGATGGTGATGACTATATCGCTATTGGCTACACCTTCTATCAGGAAAACAGCACAGACTTTGCTCCCATGGCTGTCAACAGCAACAGCCTTGGACACAAGCATTATTCCTACATGTATGCTCGCACCAGCAGCTATAGTTCTTATACTCTTGCATGGTGGAACGATGGTGTTTCGGCTTCGGACAACACCGACCGTCCCGGTGACCTTGCCGTGCAGTTGATTTTCAAGAGCGCGATGGAGAAGACCGATGCTCCCACCATTAGCTACACTAGCGATGCCGGTACTTATTATATCACCGCTACCGCTCCTGCATCCGATCCCAATGCCGTTGTAACCCTTACGGTTAACGGTACAACGGTAAGCGGCGCTGGCTCCGTACAGATTCCTATTGGCCGTGCTGATCAGGACTACACTGTTACTGCTACAGCCACTGCACAGGCCGAAGGCAAGCTCGTCAGCGACCCGACAACTCAGAACATCCTCATTGAGGCCTCACTGCTCCAGCCCACTCCCACGCCCAGCATCAGCAGCCAGGTACATGACCTCACAGTTCAAGTGAACGGCTCTGGTGAAGGCGAGGTACACATGTACATTGACGGTCAGGAGGTGAACAACCCCTACTATCTGGAGCGCGGCACCGAAGACTACTATGTCACCGTAGCCGTTACTGCCCAGATCAACGACACCCAGCACGCCATGAGCACCACCACTCAGCAAGTGCTCGTTCCCATGCTCGAGAACCTTGACGAGCTTATTGCTGGCTGGACGCTGTTGCCTGGCACCTACAGCAACAACAGTGTTATCAACTGGAACGATAACATGATGTTCGTTGACCGCTTCACGGCATCTACCGCCCAGAACGACCACGCTCCCAAGTACATCTACAAGATGACCGAGAACGACACCAAGCTCGACGGCAACCTGCGCTCGACCAACGAGCACATCATCCCCGTGATGAAGACCGGTACCAAGATTCTCCCCTTCTACAACGAGAGCGATGTGACAGCCGATACTGACCGCGAACACGTAGAGCCTTACGTAATGAACTCCAATGCTGAAATGTATCTGGAGCACAGTTCAGATATCTACTACTACACTTTGGACCGCAGCGTAAATAGCCTGGAGGACGATGACTATATCGAGCTGACCAAGTTGCAGCGCAACCTGAACAACACCTACACCGAGATGGGTAGCTACTACCTCTATGGTGAAACATTCGACTATGGTACCAGACCTCGCCTTGACAATGTCACTGGCTTGTACACTGGTAGCTACGGCTCCAACTTCATGTCCTATGTTCCCATCGTTTGGACCTTAGGTAACGACCCCTCCAACAAGCGTCTCAACTGGGATAACGACCACATCCACAACAGCTATGGTTCTCCCATCTGGATGCTTGGTGCTCCTCAGGTAAGGACCATCAGCCTGGAGGCTCAGATGCAGCGCGGTCCTAATGGATCGACCCAGTGGGACGGTGTAGGCGGTCCTTGCAGCCTCTACTTCCTGGGTGTTGAAGCCTTTGGTGACGTGCCTAGCGCCAATACCACCAACATCGACTGTGAACCGTACATGTTCCGTGTCTGGATCCAGAGCCCGGGCAACTACCTGCGTGGTTGCACCCTCATTCCTGAGGACCCCAACCGCCCCGAGAAGCCCGGTGAGCACTGGGAGGGCGACGGCACCAGCTATGGTGCAGAACCCGTCCTGGTCTATGAAGGCCTGACCACCGATGGCCACCTCTTCCTCGATGTTGAGGAACCCCCGATGGACAACCAGCCTTGGGCTAGCAGGATCCAGTTCGGTGCTATCGACAACATCCCCGACCTGCAGGTTTACATCCGCTTCTACTACAAGAGCGAGGGTGAAGCTGCCCAGGTTACGAACGGCTATTATCTGCGCGGCGGCAACCGTGACGGCGGTGGCTACGGCGCCGGTGAAGGCGGTGGTGCTCCCGGTATCTCGACCGGTGTCAAAGGTGTTTACAATGACAACAACAAGCCTGTTGACAGCGTGACCTACGTGAACACTCAGGGTATGACGAGCGACAAGCCCTTCAGTGGTATCAACATCGTGATCACCCGTTACAGCGACGGCACGACCCGCACCACCAAGGTGGTTCGCTAAGCGCTAAGCAACAGATTAGTCACTAACGACTAATCACCAATAGATTGAGGGAGGCACCCCGGCGGGCGCCTCCCTCTTTTTCACAACAAAAGGGGAAAAAGCGAGAACTCGTTGACACAGGAGCGGCGACATAGAACGACCCTGCCACGGTGGCTAGCGGCAGTCACGGAGGCGGCCCGCGAGCGCCAGGTGATTTTTTTCTAATAATTGAAAGCAAAAACAGAAAAATAATAAAAAATTATTGCATAATTCAGAAATTTTTCTTTTCTTTGCAGCAAGAAAATGTTTTGCTGTTTTGTTAGTCTATCCAGGATAGCACATTATATATAATATTACCCCTTTTTTTCTACTCCATAATGAGCTGGTCCAAATGATGGGAAAACAAGACAAAAACGAAGCCAAGAATTATCAATGATTACAATAGTATTTTTTATTAACTTTTAATATTAACTAATTATGAGGACTAAAAACATTCTTGGGCTCATGACAGCAGCCCTGTTTGTGTTGCTCGGCACAGCACCCTCCCATGCCCAGAGGATCACGGAGGATGCCCTGCCCGCCACAACCCCCAAGTTGAATGCCAACCAAGCCCCGGCCAAGGCCCCGACAGTCACCCATGACTATGACTGGTATGCCGCCAAGACCTACACCTGGACCGATGCATCGGGTGCAACCCACGAGGCCAGCATGGTTGATGAAGTGACCAACCCCTACCAGATGTATGACCTGTTGAAGTGGGTTTATTGCAACCCCGAGATTCCCGGCATCAAGACGACCGCGGTGACCGGCGGTAATGTGTATTATGGTGAACAGTACCTCATCGACCGTGAGTGGAACTTCCTGTGGTGGGACTACTTCCACGTCGATCCAGGCTGGGGCATCACCAACAGCAATGTCACTGCCCCCTACGAGGACGGTCACACCCTGTTCCTGATCAAGGTGAAGAACTACAGCGAGAGACCCAATGAGTACACCAGCACCAAAGCTGACATCATCAACTACTTCTCGCAGTATATTGAGTCCGTCCGTCTGCTCACCGACGGCATGCGCGGTGGAGAGGGCAACAACGTGGGCACGATGTTCAACATCAGCGGCACGTTCAACCGCTTCTACATCATCGGTAAGGGTAAGTCCTACTACTGGGAGCCCCAGTATGACTCTGACAACCCACCCTTGGCACCGTTCTACAACATGTTTGAGGAATACAGTCCCACGACGACCAATGAGGGCGCCCAAATCACTGACTTCTATGAGTCGATGAACGACGGCGAGTCCTATCCCGTGATCCACGACTGCGGTAGTGTGACCTACTTCAAGCACTTCTTCTCGATGTCGGGCAACAACGGCACCGAAGAGAAGTCAATGAACAGCATGGTCTTCTTCATTCCCGACAACCGCAACAAGTACAACAGTCGCAACTATGACGTCAACCACCAGCCCTACGTCGGCCTGTATGTCATCCAACTCGATGCCACTGCAGCTCCCGCCGAGGCCGAGAAGACCTATGACGTGACGCTCAACTGGACCTCGACCCTCGACGAGCTGGCACGCTCCGAGGTTCCCCAGACCTACAACATCTACATCGTGACCACCGACGAGCAGGGCAACCAGTCCTATGATTTGCTGGCTACAACGAGCGAGACGACCTATACCTATCAGGTACCCCAGGAGGATCACAGCTACACCATCCACTATGTGATCCACGGCATGGCAACCGAGAACAGCGCCTTTGAGACCTGGAGTAACATCGACGACGTGATCATTCCCGGCCTGAACGACTTCCTGGGCCTCGATCTCGACCACAGCGAGAGCGACTATGTGAGCGCCGAGGAGCTGAACTACTACCGCAACTTCTTGACTGTTCAGAACGAGGATATGCTCAACGCTCTGACCGTTGCCCGCATCAATGCCGGCGAGAACAACTTCACGCTCTATCGCTTTGACGCTGCTATGCCCGACGTGATGCTCCCCGTAGCCCAGATGACCCTGACCGCCAACGGCAACACGGTCACCTATGAGATCACCTACGAGAACCAGGAGCCGCTGGCTGGCTACAGCGTGCCCATCACCCTGACCGGCAATTTGCCCGTCGGTGCAAACGGCATCGTTGACCTCACCCCGATCACCTTTGTGGATCAGTTCAACGCCAGCACTGCCGAGAACCTCCATCCTGTAGAATACGGCTACTTGCTCGCCCTGCAGCCCGACAACAACAAGACCTCCAACACCGTCCATGTATCGGTACCCAAGACCGAATCCACCATCGACGGCTTCTACACCCTCGACGAGGTGATGAACGATGTTGACGCCGAGCTGCCTGCCAACGTCAAGAATGCCAACGTCAAGATGTCGCTGGTGAACAATCCCGCTATCTATTACTACACGCTCGAGCGTGGTGACAACGTGGCTCCCAACGATGCCATCTCCAAGCTGCAGCGCATGAACAACGGTAAGTTCATCGAGGGTCTGGACCGTCTGGGCCACGAGGGCGAGATCTATGACGAGGGTGCCTTCAACCTGCTGGACAACGACATGCTCTATGGTATTCCCGGCGACTTCGTTTCCTATGTTCCCGTGATCTGGACCTTCGGTACCAAGCGCGTGAACCATGACGGCGAGAACAGCTACGGTAGCCCGATCTGGAAGACCGGCGTGGGCACTGTATCTGGCGTTATCGACGGCTACTGCACCTATGGCGAGAATGGTATCTGGAGAGATGAGAACGGCGCCATCTGCCGCATCTACTATCCCACCATCAATGCTGACGGCTTCCTCCCCGAGGGTGCCAGTGTCGAGTACGAGCCCGTGATGTTCCGCGTGTGGAGAATCTGTGACGGCATCCGCGGTTTCATCCGCCAGGATGACTGGAAGCCCGTCAACGATGTGACCGCCGACCGCGACCCGCACAAACTCATCATCGAGGAAATTGGCGACAAGTTGACCCTTGAGGTGGGCGGCGACTACCAGACCAACCCGATCGGCTTCGGCGCTCTCAGGGACACCGAGATCAAGTTCCTGGTACGCTTCTACTACAAGAAGGTGGATGACGGCCGCGACGGCGAACCCATGTACTATGTAGTCGAGACCTCGATGCTCTGGGATGAGATTCCCACCAGCGTTGCCGAGATCAGCGCCATGAGCGAGGTTTCCAAGACCTACATCAATGCTCAGGGTATGCAGAGCGACAAGCCCTTCGATGGCATGAACATCGTCATCACCCGCTACAGTGACGGTTCAACCCGCACCACCAAGGTCGTTCGTTGAGATAACTAGTGTAGAGACGCAAAATCACGCGTCTCAAGAGTCACAAGTGATTACTTGACAACTAGAAACTATCTGAAAAGGGAGGTAACCTCATCCTGAGGTTGCCTCTCTTTTTTTTGTCTATAAAAATTGCAGATTCTAGTAAATATGATTACCTTTGCGGCGTGAAATGAACCTCGCTTGTCTAAGGCGCTAAGAATGAACATTTTTTGTTTATTAACATATTTCATTAACTTCTTAATTCATTACAGTTCTTTATGAAGAAAATTTTTTCTCTCCTCATGTTTGCCCTGCTGACCATGTCGGCTTGGGCCGAGACGACTGTGACCTTTGTTCCTGGCAACCCATTGGGCAATAACCAAAACGCCAGTGACACCAATGCCACAATGACCCTTGACGGTGTCACCATCACCTCTACCTTGGGCGCTTTTGGCAGGAACGATAACTTCCGTTTCGGTAAGGACGCTGTCATCACGTTCTCCTCGACCGTTGGTAACATCATCAAGGTTGAGATCACCAGCACTGCTAGCTATGGTAGCCAGTATGGTCCCCAAAATCTCACTGGTGACGGTTACACCGCTCAGTCTGGCAGCAAGGTCGGCACTTGGACCGGCGATGCCGCTTCGTTTACACTGAGTGCTACCGCTCAGGTTCGCGCTAACCAGATCGTCGTTACCATCTCAGATGCTACCAGCGACGAGCTCGTTCCTCCCGTTTTCCATCCCAATGGCGGTGAGTTCACCGGTAGTCAGGAGGTTAGCCTGACCTGCGCTACCCCCAACGCTGAGATTCAGTACTACGAGTGTGATCCCGTGACCCATGAGATCGACTGGACCACCTACCACTACTACACTGAGCCGTTCTATGTAACTGAGACCAAAACCTTTGCTGCATTCTCCAGCAAGAGTAACGAAGTGAGTGACTACACCTATGCTACCTTCACCAAGGTGCTGCCCACCGTTGCTAATCCCACCTTCACTCCCGCTAGTGGCACTACCTTCGAGGATGACCTCGCCATCAGGATCGACTGCGAGACCGAGGGTGCTACCATCCTTTATCAGGTGAATAACGGCGAAGTTGAGATGGATGAGGCTCCCATTTTCCTCACCCTGACCGAGACCAGCACTGTTACCGCTATCGCTTCTAAGGACGGCTACAATGACAGTGAAGAGATCACCGCAACCTTCACCAAGGTTGAGCCCGCTACCGGCACCTGCATCACCTTCAACAGCGCTACTGACAAGGGCAATGGCTCAAGCACTGTAACTGGTCCTTGGACTGTTGAGAAAAACGGTGTCACCATCGCTTGCACCGAAGGTCGTGTTTATGATGAAGGCTATCGCATCTACAAGGACAAGACCTTAACCTTCACCTCGAACGCTGGTAACATCACCCGCATCGAGTTTGACGGCGTTACCCAGAGTGGCTATGCCCTCACCAACCTCACAACTCCTACTGGCACCTACTACTCCACCGCTACCAGTGGCCTCTGGATTGGTGAAGCTACCGAGGTTGTCTTCACTGCCGGTGCACAGACCCGCGCCAGCGAGATTCGCGTCTATGTTGACGGCGAGGTTGTTATCACCATTGCTGCTCCCTCGATTCCCGCTTCTCAGAACTTTGATGAGAGCATCACTGTTGAGATCACCAACAACGAAGAAGGTGCCACCCTTATGTACGCCATCAATGATGGTGAGTTCACCGCTTACAACGAGGCTCTGACCTTCACCGAGACCACTACCCTGAAGGCTAAGGCTGTCAAGGGTGAGTACGAGAGCAGCGTTGTTACCGCTACCTACACCAAGAACGAGCCCACTCCCGAGTACACCACGCTCGCCGAGGTTAACGTTATTGGCAATGGCAAAGATTTTGTGTTCAATGGCGATGCTGTTGTTACTGCCCAGAAGGGTGCCTATCTGTGGCTGCGCGATGAGTCTGGCTACGGTCTGATCTATGGCAACATCAATGGTCAGACTAACGTGAAATTTGATGCCGGTACTGTTCTGAGCAAGGGCTGGACCGCCAAGACCAAGATTTACAGTGGTCTGATGGAGTATGAGAAGGCTAACAACGTTAGCGCTAATGGTACCAATCCCACCCTCGCTGCTATCCAGACGATTACCGAGCTTGACACCGCTATGGTGAACGCTTACGTTCAGGTACTGAATGTGAAGAGCTTCGCTGTCGATGGCAGGAACGTTACCGCCACCATGTCTGATGGCACCACCATGGTAATGTACAACACCTTTGATGAGGTCATCCCCACCGAGGAGGGCAACTACACCGTAGAAGGTGCCGTTAGCACCCACAACGGCATGCAGCTGATGATCCTCAGCATCGCTGGCTACGTGCCCGAGGCTACCAGCGTTAACAGTATCGCTGAGGTTTATGAAGGAGTAGAGCCCGGCACTCTCATTGAGATGTACAATGACGTTGTTGTCACCTATCACGACACCGTTGGCAACCGTCTGTTCATCCGCGACACCGACGACAACAGCGGTATGATCTACGGCGAGCTTGAGGGTGCGCCCACCTTCAGCAAGGGTGATGTACTGAGCGATGGTTGGAGTGCAACCTACGCCGTTTACCAGAACACCCCCGAGTTCACCAATGCTCAGGGCATCGCTGCCAGCGGTGACACCCGCGAGGTTGCTCCCTTCGAGCGCAATCCCGAGCAGATCGACATCATGAACGTTCATGAGTACATCGTTCTGAAGGGCCAGACCGTTCTGCCCGACAACACCAATGGTTCCAACAGCGACAAGCGCTTCTTCATTGACCTGCCCAACGACAGCCTCGTACTGTTCAACCAGTTCAATGTTGAGCTGCCCACTATCGAGGATGGCAAGACCTATGACGTGACTGGTATTGTTACCGTTTATCGCGGCAAGGCTCAGGTTTACATCCTTGACATGACCGAGGTTGCTGACGAGTACACCCGTGGCGACGTTGACATGGACGGCTTTGTTAAGATCAGTGACGTAACTGCTCTGGTTAACTACCTGCTGAGCAATGATGCAACCGGCATCGACCTGAAGGCTGCCGACACCGATGAGGATACGTTCATCAAGATCAGTGACGTTACCACTCTGATCAACTACTTGCTGAGTGGCAAATGGGAATAATCATCATTGATTAGAAACCTAACTAAAAAACAGGACCTTGAATCAAGGTCCTGTTTTTTTATTTAGTGCCCCGGTAATAAATCGATATAAGTTGTAATCCCTCGAGTAACGAGCGAGCAGGTCTTCGACCTGGCGGTGTGTCATAATTCAATTGCTAGAATTATAACCGCCCTACGGGCGGGAAATTAAACAAATTTTTGAATAAAATTAGTATATTGTTTATATTAATAATAATTTTATAATTAATATGCTTAATTTGGCTTCGCCGAGCTAAAGGTTCCCGTGCGATAGCACGGTTATATTATTGTGTCGCAATTATGATACACCCTCAAACCTTCGGCCTGCATTATCCGTTTTTTTAGCGGACACCAAAAGTTTATTTGATTTCGCTTGATTTACAACTCCATGCCGTCAAAGAGGGTTGGCTGCGGGAGCAGCTGGAAGGTGCGACGATGATAGGGCGACACGCCATATTGCTTGATTGCCGCACGGTGGTCGGGCGTGGGGTAGCCTTTGTTTTTAGCCCAACCATATTGGGGATACTCTTTATCCAAGCGGCGCATCAGCTCGTCACGATGAGTCTTGGCAAGGATGGATGCGGCAGCGATGCAAAGCATCTTCCCATCACCCTTGACGATGGTGGTGTAAGGGATATCATGGTAAGGAAAGAAACGATTGCCGTCCACAAGGATACCCTCGGGACGAACAGCGAGTTGGTCCAGGGCACGGTGCATCGCGGTGATGCTGGCACGCAGGATGTTGATGCGGTCAATCTCCTCGGGCGAGACCATCGCGACAGCCCATGCCAACGCCTCACGCTCAATGATGGGGCGCAGTTGTTCGCGCTGCCGCTCGGTGAGCTGCTTGCTATCGTTGATCAAGTCATTGTGGAAATCTGGCGGCAGAATGACGGCAGCCGCCGTAACCGGACCTGCCAGGCAGCCTCGCCCGGCCTCATCACAGCCAGCCTCGACGCGTCCAGCTATCAGATACTGTTGTAGCATAGTGTCAAGTGATAGTTTCTATAGAGACACTATAGTAACTATAATAACTATAGCGACTATAGTTTCCTCTCGATGACGTAGTCAAAGATTTCGCGGAACTGGTCCACTGTCTCGTGGGGGCTATAGGGCGACAGGACGTCATTGGCCTCGTCGCGCAGGCGCTGCATCACCTCGTAGGCATAGTCGATGCCACCGGCACGCTTGGCAAACTCGATGAGGCAGTCAATGTCCTCGCCAGTGAGCGTCTCCTTGTTGACCAGGGCCAGCATCGCGTCATGCTCGGGCAGGTCAGTACGGTTCAAGGCATAAATGAGAGGCAACGTCACCTTGCCCTCGCGCAGGTCGTTGCCCGTGGGCTTGCCGATGATGGGATCGTTGTAGTAGTCAAAGGTGTCATCCTTGATCTGGAAACAGATGCCCAACAGTCGCGCGAAGCGGCGCAACTCGTCGATGGCGGTCTGTGGCGCATTGTTGGCATAACCACCCACCACGGCACAACACTCAAACAGTGATGCCGTCTTGGCACGGATAATCTCCATATAGGTGGCCTCGTCGATGCTACGATGGCGGGCAATGTCCACCTGGTCAATCTCGCCCAACGAGAGGTCACGTCCCATGTCGGCGAGCGCACCCAGGATGCGTCCGTCTCCTGTTGCCACACCACAGCGCAGGGCACCAGTGACAAAGAAGTCACCGATGAGCACTGCCACATGGTTGCTCCACACGTTGTTGATGGTGGGCAGACCGCGACGCTCGGTTGCCTCGTCGATGACGTCATCGTGGATGAGCGATGCATTGTGCAGCATCTCTAAGGCAGCAGCACCCTGCAACGCTTTTTCATTGATACCGCCAAAGAACTTGGCGCTCAACAGCGTCACAATCGGTCGCAACAGTTTACCCTTGCTCTTGAGATAAGAGGTCACAATGCCATTGGTCAACTCGCTGTTGCTAGACAACGTCGAGGTGATGATGTCGTTCATCGCGTCCAACTCGGGGCGCAACTGTTCCTGTATATGTTCTAACGATATTCCCATATCAAGCTGCAAAGGTAACAATAATTCTCGGGTGTGTCACCATTTTTGAGAGTATTTTTTATAATTTGCACTTCGTGCAAAAAACTGGAGACTTTCAACTGAGAACTGAAAACTTTTCATTACCTTTATGCCCTGTAAAAAACCGTTACAAGATGGATACTAACAAGAAGCTTTTGTTGCTCGATGCCTATGCACTGATTTTCAGGGCTTTTTATGCTATGATACGTAGCCCTCGCATCACGTCGACAGGCATCGACACGTCGGCCGTGTTCGGCTTTGTCAATACCCTGCAGGACCTGCTCAAGCGTGAGCAACCCAGCCACATCGCCGTGTGCTTTGACCCGCCCGGCGGCAAGACTTTCCGCCACGAGAACTACGCGCCCTACAAGGCCAACCGCGACAAGACGCCCGAGGGCATCCTCGTCGCCGTTCCCTACATCAAACGCATTCTACAGGCCTACCGCATCCCCATCTTTGAGGTCGAAGGCTTTGAGGCCGACGATGTCATCGGCACCCTCTCCCACCTGGCCGAGCAAGATGGTTTCTTCACCTATATGGTCACCGGAGACAAGGACTTCGGGCAACTGGTGACACCCAACATCAAGGTCCTTGACCCGCTCAAGAAGGAAATCCTCGGGGTTGAGGAAGTCAATGCCAAATACGGCATCCAGTCTCCCAAACAGCTCATCGACATTCTGGGACTCATGGGTGATACAGCCGACAACATCCCTGGTTGCCCTGGCGTGGGACCGAAGACTGCCGAGAAACTCATCCAGCAATACGGGTCAATCGAGAACCTGCTGGAGCACACCGACGAACTCAAGGGCGCCCAGCAACAGCGTGTGAGAGACAATGCCGAGCAGATACGTCTATCCAAGTGGCTGGCCACCATCATTACCGATGTGCCTGTCACACTCGAGGCCGATTCGCTGAAGCGCAAGCCGACCGATATGGACGCCTTGCGCGAAGTATTCAACGAACTTGAATTCCGCACCCTTACCCAGCGTCTCATCGACGGTGGCGAGGCCAATGCCGGCCTTGACGCAAGCACTGTACCGGCACCTCCTCCCATCGTAAAGACGGAGCCGCAAAGCGGCAGTGGTGCCGACAAAACTCGTACTGCCGCCCCAAAACCCGCTCCCGGCCAGCAGCTCTCACTATTTGACCTGGAGGAACCCGAACAGCCCCAAGCCACGGCAGCACCGACCTACAAATCCATCGCCGATATTTCCACTCAATACCGCCTAATCGCCTCGCCTCTCGACGTGGCGACACTGGTGAGCGAGCTCCTGGAGCAGCCTCGCGTCGCAGTGAGCCTGCTGGGCACTGGCAGCAACGCCATGCAGATGAAGATATTGGGCATCGCCCTATGCGGCAAGGAACACCAAGCCGCCTATGTACCTTGCGAGGGCAAGGCCGATGTGCTCAAGGCACTGTCGCCACTGTTCAACGGCAAGGCTTGTATCGTGAGCAGCGACATCAAACGCCTGATGGTGGTCCTGAAACAGCACGGCATCACCTTCACGGCACCCTACTACGACACCGCTGTCGCTCACTACCTGCTGCAACCCGAGCGAGGCCACAGCATCGCCGAGATAGCCTACGAGTTGCTGCACTACACTGCCATCACCGCCGACAGCCTGCTCGGTCCTAAAGGCCGCAACCAGCTCAAGCCCCAACAGGTCGCGCCCGAGGCCCTATGTCGATGGGCATGTGAAGCCGCCGACCTGACCATGCAATTACCCGACTTGTTGGACGTTCAGTTGAAGGAGCAAGGTCTATATAAGCTGTTGACAGACATCGAATTGCCGCTCATTCCCGTATTGGCAAGCATGGAGCTCGCCGGTGCCCGCATCGACGTGAAAGCGTTGAATGAATACTCAATCCACCTGACCGAACAGATGGACCGCCTGGAGGCAGAATGCCATCAACTGGCAGGCGTGCCGTTCAACACCGCATCGCCAGCCCAGGTGGGCGAGGTGCTGTTCGACCACCTCAAGATTGACCCCAAGGCCAAGAAGACTAAGACGGGCCAGTACAGCACCACCGAAGACATCCTGCTGAAACTCAGGGACCGCCACCCGCTGGTTGACAAGATACTGGAACTGAGGGGCATCCGCAAACTGTTGTCCACCTATGTCAATGCCCTGCCAGCCCTCATCAACCCACAGACGGGACGCATCCACACCACCTACAACCAGACGGTGACAGCCACCGGTCGCCTGTCCTCAACCAACCCCAACCTGCAGAACATCCCCGTGCGCACCGACGACGGCAAGGAAATCCGCCGAGCTTTTATCCCCGCCGACGGCAACGTGTTCTTCAGCGCCGACTATTCACAGATTGAACTGCGCCTGGTGGCTGACCTGAGTCACGATCAGACCATGCTCGATGCCTTTGCCCACGAGCACGACATCCATGCCATCACCGCCGCTCGCATCTATCACAAGCCGCTGGACCAAGTGACCAGCGATGAGCGCCGCAAGGCCAAGACCGCCAACTTCGGCATTCTGTACGGCATCAGCGCCTTCGGTCTTGCACAGCGGCTCAACATCCCGCGCGACGAGGCCAAGATGCTCATCGACGGCTATTACACGACCTTCCCACAAGTGCGTGACTATATCGACTGCAGCATCGCCCAGGCCCGTGAGAAGGGTTACGTGACCACCCTCTACGGTAGGCGACGCATGCTGCCCGACATCAATTCGAGGAATGCCGTGGTGAGGGCTTTCAGCGAGCGCAATGCTATCAATGCCCCCATCCAGGGTACCGCCGCCGATGTCATCAAGCTTGCCATGGTGCGCATCTACAAGCGTTTCCAACAGGAAGGCATCCAGTCACGTATGATCCTGCAAGTGCATGACGAACTCAACTTTGACGTCATCCCCAGCGAACTTGACCGCGTGCAGCACATCGTCATCGAGGAAATGGAAGGCGTCTACAAGGGCCAAGTGCGCCTCACGGCCAGCCACGGAGCAGCCTCCAACTGGCTCGACGCCCACTAATTTTCGTACTGGGGAACGGTTCTTTGGTACGAAATGAAATATTTTCAGGGAAATTTTGCTCTATTTGAAAAAATAGCAGTACCTTTGCACCGCTTAAAAATGAGCCTCGGGGTGTAGCACAGTTGGTTAGCGCGCCACGTTCGGGACGTGGAGGCCGGAAGTTCGAGTCTTCTCACCCCGACTCAATGTGGTCTAACTTGTTACCAGTTAGCGAGTTAGACCACTTTTTCAAAAATAGCCGGGACAAAATCGGGACAAACCGAATTGGCCCTTTTATCAACATAGGTGGCGTTTCGCAAGAAATGTCACATAAAAAATGTTGACTTCTCGCAATCAAAAAAAATCTTTTGTGCTGCCGTACAAGCATGGCAACACCGATTATGTAAAGCAATTTACCTTGCCTGTACTAAGGGAAAGTACAGAATGGTATATTGAGTTCTATGCCTTTGACCCTGCCCTTGGTAAGCTCAGGCGCAAGAAAATCAAGATCAACAGAATCAAAACCGTATCGAGGCGCCGAGCTTATGCCCGTGAGGTCATGGGCCGGATCACCTCCCAGCTGCAGCGCGGTTGGAATCCATGGATAGCACAGGATATCGGAGACCTGCATCTGTTTGATGATGTCTGCGATTCCTATGAACGGTACATCGATAAGATGTACTCCAGCGGGAACTACCGCAAGGAGACCTATGTGGGCTACAAGTCTTACATGAAAAACCTGAGGGGGTATGTAGCAGATCACCCTATATATTATATGTATCAGCTTGACCGGGCTTACATCGTCGAGTTCCTGGACTACATCTTCATCGATAGGGACAACGGTGGCCAGACCCGGAACAATTACCTGTCCTGGCTGAGTAACTTCTGCGGCTGGGCAGTTGATAAGTGTTACTTAACAACTCGGCCGACCGACGGCATCCCCTACATCGACAAGAAGCATTTGAAGAAGAAGCGCCAGGTAATACCTACGAATGTCGTCAAGCAGATATCCGTGTACCTGAAACAGAATGATCCTTATTTCCTGCTGGCCTGCCAGCTGCTGTATAACTGTTTCGTTAGGCCTGTCGAGATGACCAGGCTGAGAGTCGGCTGGTTCAACATCAAGGCAGGGACCATAACGATCCCTGCCGACGCAGCTAAGAATAGAGAGACTATGGTGGTCACTGTCCCCAAGAGGGTGATGGCTCACGCTATTGAACTGGGCACCTTCCATGCCGCCAGTCAGGATTATCTTTTTTCCATCAACCTGCGCCCTGGTGATCATCAGGTGGATCCTGTCATCTTCAGGCACCATTGGGATGTCGTGAGACGAGCTTTGAATCTTCGCCCGGAATGGCAGTTCTATTCACTGAAGGACACCGGCATCACCGAGATGCTGGACAGGAACATCGCCAGCATTGCCGTCCGTGACCAGGCCCGTCACAGTTCCTTGGCCATCACTGAGGTTTACACGAGGCACCTGCAGAGGGCGAACGAGCAGGTACTGGACTGGGAAGGTTCAATCTAAGATCCTCCAGAAGGTGCCCTTCTTCATCTGGCTCATTCCGTTCTCAGTGATGTCCGTCTTGATGGAGCTGCAAAGGTATTTTTTACCACGGATGATGAAGGTTGCCCGCACATCGGGCAAGTCCTCCATCAGGAAGGAAAACTCATACTTTTTGCGGTTGTCGATTTGGATTGCCTGATTAAGATTCGCTCCTTGGCCATACTGGTCGCTATTGATGCGAAGGCTGGCATTGTGGCCGCTCGGCTTCAGAAAATACGTCCAATGAAACTCCTTCGTGTATGAGTTGTAGGAGAACCACGTGATCATTTTATATTCATCGAGGAACGGCTGTGGCAGGTAGTAGTTGCCAAACGATTGCTCGTTGTTGTTGTAACCGAACCAGAATCCCACCTGCAGGGACGAATAATCAGTCTTGGAGCCATCGTCTCCATTCTGGATGATCTGGAAGCGTCGAGACTGCAGCACCTGATCCCATTCGACATCCCCATCAGAACCGTTCTGATTTCTGTTGTTGCTCTTGTAAGATTTGTAGGATGTCGATTCGTTGTCCAGCTCTCCAGCATCAAAGAACGGCAGGAAGCCATTCCCGATATCATCCATCCACACGGGGACGATGCCAATTTCTTCCTTGCTCTCCCAGTCATCCGTGTCAAAGATCCTGTCACCGTATGCATTCAGCGGCAACAGCCAGCAGAAGTTCACATAGTCCCAGGGATAGCCATTGCCCTGATACTTCTGCCGGTCTATTGAATACAGCACGAAGTAGTTGTCAACATCTGCTACATGGAATACCCAATCAACCACATCGCCGGCAAAGAATGAGATATCACGAGTATTGAGCCACGTTTTCAGGTCTTCCAGCGTCTCAAATTCCATTGAATACACACTGTTCTTATGGAAATACCAGTAGCAGGAATAGATGTTGGACATATTGTGGCCACCATCGGCATAGCCCAAGTTTCGCAAAGCATGGTACTGGCTGTCATCATCCTTGGAGATAGTGGCCGTGAATTCATCAACCACTTCATCAATGGTGACGATGCCGGCATCCACAACATTCTCGTTGCTCCACGAAAATGTTATGGTCTTCTCTTTGTGGTTGATGTCAAACTCACAAAGCATCAGCTTCTCCAGGTGTTCAAACAGTTCGTTGACGGACCAGTGCGGCAAGGTGTCCTGCCAGCTGCATTCTCCCCAGGCATAGGGAAGGGAATTGAAGGAGTAGAGGTAATAGTAATCACTGTTCCTCCACCCTTCAGCATTGAGCGTGTAGCCCATTGCCTGGCATATCATTTCCACTATCTTATAGAGGCGGATCTGCAGGGAGAGACCCGTCACGACTTCCGTATCATCGTCGTCATCCTGATTGACATGCCATTTGAAGATCCAGGAAGTGGCACCCGTTGGGATGACATCCACCCTGTTCTGCATGTTACCGCTGGAGGCGTTCACCCATGGCAATGCGATGATATCATCTGCAGCCCAAGCCTCCTCAGGCGATTTTGATACAGCTGTTTGGGTATGGTCATTCCGGCCGCCTCTTGTACCTGCATATCCTGTGCGACCTGCACGGCGTCGCCCTCCACCGCCGGAGGAACCGCCACCATGGCTCTGATGCTCGTTCAGATTGTTCGGTACCCATCGAGGGATCAGACCCAGTTCCAGCTCATTGATGTAGGTGTCATCAAACGAGGGATAGAAGTTCTGGAAGGAACGTCCAGCGATAAACTGGACTTTAACCATCGTGTCTGTGATGGAGTTCAGCACCACCGCACCCGACTTGTGGAAGTTGTCGGCAATGATCTCGGCATCGAAGTAGATGGTTTTGATATCGGCATCCTTACGATTGACGTTGCCAAAGATCTCGGCATTCTCCCGGCAATCAAGCGGCAGCTCAATGTTCATTGAGTAGTCATCCCTATCATTGAACAGTCTATTGTCCGAATGATATTCAAAGCTCGAGCCCTGTTTAATGGCGGCGGGTTTTCCAGATATAATCAGATTCATTTCCTTTTGGATTTAGGAAGTGTATTATTTTGAAGCCGTTGATACTCGTCTTGAGCCTGCTTGATACCAGTGTCTCCAGTGACGGTGTTCACTGTCACAAACGGCTCATTGAGGCGGTCGCCCAGTTTCTTCATCGTCACATGATATTGCCCCAATGCATCGGCAACGGCGACGATAACACGTTGCATCGTGCCGTCGCTAGCTGCACCGGCAATAATTGAGGGTGCTGTGACAGACCTGGACACATCTGCAGAGGTGATGCGTCCCACCGTGTTGTTACGTTGGGCATAGTCAAGTGCCTCGATGGCCGCACGGGTCTGAGGATTCTTGAGCAGCTTCTGGGAGGCCACCCATTCCCCCGCATGGACGATACCGACCGGCTGATCAGGTCGCCCTGCAGGAGTGAAGCCACCCGACGAGTAGCCTTGTGCCAGGGATGCAGCCTGTTGTTTCTTGATGGCCGCTATCTGGATGCCACCTGCAGCTACCGCCATGGCTGCAGCAATAGGTCCCAGGATCCAGCTGACCTTAGAAGCAGAGGCATAGGCATTGATGGCAGCCAGCGCCGTTTCGGCCACAGCCGATATCACCTGTTGGGCGAACTGTTTTTTAGAGGCCTCAGCCTTCAGCTTGGCTTCCTCCTTCTGTTTCTTACGCTCGATCTGCTTCACCTTGTAGGCGTTGCCTTCAGCCATCGAGATCTCACGCTCATAGTATTTTTCCAGTCGAGCCAGACGGATCTCGCTTTCTGCTTCAGCTATCTTGCTAAGACCGTCGAACATCGATGCGATGGAGGAATACATCGATTTGAGCATATCGCCATACTTCTCCCAGGTACCCTCACCGAAGATCTTATCCAGCAGTCGGCCGATCCATTCTTCCAGGGACTCGGCCTCTTTCTCCAAATCGCCGTAGATTTCCTTATGGAGTTTTTTCAGGGCTTCAGCATGTCGCTTCTCGATATCAGCCCTCTTCTGCTCATTCTCGCCGGCTTTGGCCAGTTCCTGCTTATAGACTTCATCGATGAGCAGTTGTGCCTCTGCATAGCGGCGATCCTTCTGCTCCTTATCGGTCAGATAGTAGGTATTGTATATTTTCGTCAGTTCCTCCTGGTGCTTTTTGACGGCAGCTTCATATTCCTGCTGGCGCTTCTGCTGGTCAGCAATCAGTTTGGCCCGGTACTCATCTTCAGCTTTCTTGCGCTCATCGGTACCCTCTCGAGTAATAAAGGTCAGTGCCCTCATGTGGGCCATCTCGATATTCTCCAGCTCCATGTTGTAGGTCTCCGTGGTGATGCGCTTCTGCAGGTAGTCGTCCTGGACCTGTCGTTTCAGATCCGCATAAGCCTGGTTTTCTTCCTCGATGGTCCATTTGTCGTACTGTTCCTGCTGCTTCTTTCTTGCTTCCAGGTACTCGGCCTGAATAGTAACTGATTCGTTACCCTCGAGATCTTCATGCTGGAGACGTTTCGCATGATACTGAGATTCGATTTCCAGCATTCGGTTGGTGTACTCCTCATAGTCCTTTTCACCAGTAAGCCAGGCAATCTTATTGAGGGCGATTTCACGTTCACGCCAAGCTTTCTCAGCGGCGAACTTGTCCGGCTTTGCGGTGCTGCCACCGCCAGAACTGGATCCTCCTCCACCACCACTGTACCCTGTAGGCGTGATATTGCTCTCTGGAGAGCTTGGGCTGCCGAGAGCCTGTTTCTGCAGGTCGGTACCATAGTTCTTGTTGAGGGCTTTAATCATAGCATCCACCGTCTTGAGGTCATCTTTGATAGAGCTGAGATCCCATTTGAGATTTGCCAACGCCGCACTGTGGCCGACAGCAGCACCCACTCCACCAGGCACGGCATTACCTTGGGACGTTTGAGGTCTTGTTGGCGGCACATTGGCCTGTTCCCTCCTGATAGCGTCCTCGGTTTCCTGTTGTCTGATGATCAAGTCCGCTTTTTGCTTACCGAGCTCAATAAGTTTTTCCTTTGCTCCCTGGATTTCATAGAGCCTCATCAGCTCATTGTTGTATTTCTCGAGCGCCGCTTGGCTATAGGTGAAAGCACGGGTAGAGGCATCGATGTTGCCATTAAAGCCAGGTATTGTCTTATTCAGTTCATCGACCGCCTTTTTCTGCTCAGCATAGGTAAGATTCATGTTATTGGCGGCCGCCATGAGGGTGTCGATTCTCTGTTTCTCCTCGACCATCCTCTTAGCAGCCTCCTTTTTGACATCATTCAACACCTTTTGGGCTTTGGCGGCGTCACTGGTTTTGCGTGTAAACATCACCAGGGCGGCAACAGCGGCCGTGATTCCGGCAACAAGCAGACCGATAGGGCTTGCATGGATGACAGCGGCAAAGATACGCATTTCCATAGCCGCTTTCTTGAGATTGCCACGGAGCAGAGCCATAGCAGCTGCTGCCAACTGAGTCACCGCTGTCCAGGCAACAGTGGCCACCTTGGCAATCACCTGTGCGGCTGCCACTGCTTTCGTCCAGATGGCACTTGCTTTTACAGCAACCGTATAGGCGACGATGGCGGCCGTTAATGTAATCAGCGATCTCTTATACTCGACGATAAACGACACGATGGCAGATAGCGCCTTCATCATAGCACTGGTGCCCGTAATGGCATAGCGCATTACCGGCATCAGTTTCTCACCAAGTTCAACCGCCATCTCATGGAATCTTTTCTTGGCCTTATCCAGCTGGGCCTGTACCGTATTGTTCTGTACGTTGAACTCCTTATCGATAGAAACAGCCTCATCGAAAGCCACGTTAGCAGCCTGTTGCTGAGCTTTCACCTCATCGATATGTTTGGCCAAGGTGGACAGTGCCTGGATCGCACGAGCGCCATTCTCGCCCATGTCGGCGAACATCGGAGAGAGCACATCCATGTCACCAGCCTTATTCAATGTCTCCAGGAACATGATCAGCGCAGCGTTGGCATCATTCTTCAGCAGGTCGGTGAACTCCTTCACGTCAAGCCCAGCCACCTTCGCATATTTGGCCGGCTCACGATACAGGCGGACAATGACCTGGGACAGTGCCGTAGAGGAAGATTCCACTTTCTGGTTATAGGAGTCCAGGACAGCGCCATAGCCCATGATCTGCTGAGTCGTCATTTTCGCCTGAGCACCCACACCGCCAAGGCGGCTGCCGAACTCGGCCAGGTAGGATGCTGATGCAGTCGAGTTCTGGGACAGCTCATTGATGACAGAGCCGACGGCCAACAGTGATTTCTCCACACCCAGGCGTTCCCGGTCGCCGAAGATATTGGTCAGCTTGGACAGGGTAAGCGTAGCCCCCTCACCCAATTCATCCAGGGCGACGTTGATCTTGTCTGCAGCACGGACGAAGCCCATCACATCCTCCTGGGACTGCATGCCCAGACGGCCAGCCTCTTGCGCCAGTTTGTTGAGCTGCTGGCGTGATGAGCGCGTGTCCATCCTTTTGAACTCCTCATTGAGCTGATCAACCTCCTCCTTGGCCATGCCCGTATATTTGCGGACGTTGGCCATTTCCTGGTCCATTTCCGCAAACGCTTCCACGGCACGACGTCCTGACATCACCAGTCCCGTCATGGCGCCAGCGGCCACCATGAGGGCGTTACCCCATTGGAACATCGTCTTAGAGAATCGGGTCCACAAGGATTCGTGGCCCTTCATCTGTTTGTTCACCCGGTCAAGTTCTGTCTGGACACGTTTAATCTTCCTGATCTGTTCGTCCCAGGCTTTGGATCCACGTTCAATATCGTTCAGTTCCTTCTTCAGCTGGCGAAGTGCAGCACTCAGCTGCTTAGGCGTAGCCTTGTCCAAGGTACGCATCACATAGTCTGCAGCATGGGCGGCACTCTCGAAGTCCTTGAGTTGCTTACGCGCGTCCTTCAGTTCTCTTTTCAGGCTTTTCAGCAGCGGTTTATTGCCAGCCTTGGCGGCATTGTCCACAGCCACTTGAAGGTCAACGATCAGTTTTTTCAGCTTAGGTATTTCACTTTTAGCCTGGTCTCCATTGACCGACAGCACAGCAGTCGCTTTTGTTGTATAGTCGCTCATATCTTAGATAGGATGAGTTTTATAGAAGTTTGAGTTTTTGCGCAGTTTATCATAGTCCAGGGCTTCGCTGAAGATCCCCAGGAACTCCCTGCCAAGATTATCAGCCATAAACTCTTTGATGTTCATCAGTGAAGAAAAGAATTTCTTGGACATCCATGGGCGGGCCTCGCGCACTTTCGCTCTGCCGATATCGCCCGGATTTCCCCTGTAAACCTCACGGCCCGTGCCATAGTTCTGCCACAAACCGTATTCGTTGAACAGCCACTCATAGCTGGCTGACTTGAAATCTCCAGCAGCGTCAAAATGGCTCTCCCTAATGGAGGACAGCAGCATGCCGGTGTCTATCACGCCAAGCAGCGTCACCTGCTCACGCCAGATGTTCAGCATGGTCAGGTAGAACGACGTCACATATTTGTATCGTTCTTTAAACGCTTTATCCTCGTTCATTGCAGCCATTCCGATTCACGATATACCAGGTTAGTATATACGTCGAAGCTCACTTGGAAGAAGGCACATGCGCAGCCCATGGCGAAGTACTGCTCGATCTCCTGAAACGACACACGAGGATCCAGGTAGAGGATGCCCTGTTCTATACGAGTCTTCTCCTTGAACAGCACCGACATGAACTGGCGGAAAATCTCCCGCATCTCGTCCATGCACGCCTGTCTGGCCTTCATGTCGTTCAATGCATGGCGTTTCAGCATGAACACCGTCTTGACGCGACGGGTATGCGGCGTATTGTTCATCTCGGTGTAGCCGGGGGAAATGTCACTCACGCATATAGCGGCCTTCGCCGTCTGCGCCTGATTGATATATTCCTCCAGTCCGTTCAAGCCGCTCACCATGGCAAACCTGTAGTCATTTTCCTGTGCCAGCTTGTTACGTTCTACCAGGCCCCTGAAGAAAGCCGTAGCGTCCCAGTTGTAGTTTTTATTTAGATCTGCTGCCATATTTACGTTTGATTTCTTCGGCCTCTTTGGCCAGTGCGTCAAGTTCCGTCAATGCCCTTTGGGTAGGCATGACCATCACTTCCTTCTCCTTGGTGATATCGCCCTTGGTCAGTGCGCGGATCTGGGCGTTCATCGCATCGCGCAGCTGCTGGCCGATAGACTTTGAGCTGCCCAGAAGGTTGCCGTCCGTCGGTGTCCCTGCAGGGACGAAGAAGTTAGGGAACAGCTTGCTGAAATATTCCTTCAGGGAAGTCCACCAGTAGAACACATTCATTTTCTCTGCAGAGTTGAAGTGCAGGCCATCGCAGTCGTAGAGGATTTCCCCCATTTCCTGCAGCAGATGGTGGTTCTGCGTGTGCATATATCCCTGGTAGAGGTTTTCCACATACAGGTATTTCTCGAAGGGCACGTCATCCAGTTCAGCCTCACACGCATAGTGTTTTCGGATTTTCCCGATGCGCACGGGGCGGTCTGGAAATTCCTCCAGGTAATTCAGCGACTGCATCGCGCCGGCCACGATATCCCCGGTAACGAAGCACTCCAGTCGGTTTTTGCGGAGGATATAGCCATCGCCATAGCGGCACACCACGCCCAGTCCGCTCCATCTGAAGAAGCAGTAGGCCCGGATCTGTGCCCCGCTCAGCGAGTCGCCGATCAGGTCAAAGACATAGTAGAGCTGTTCGTTTGTCAGCTCAGCCCATGATGTCGGCAGCGTGATATTGATGGTGACTTTAGGGTCCATGATTGTCAGAAGAAATAGCCGGGTGAATCTTTCTTGTTCTTGAACACAGGAGGATTGTTGTAGAGCCTGGCCGTGTCGCTGGTCGCCCAGGTCGGGAAAATATCAGCGTTATTGCGGATATAGTTCACGATACGGTCAAGGTCCCAGTGGTTGCGTTGCTGGCCACGCAGCTCATTGAACACGCAGGAGCGCACCTTCAGGGCCACCTGGTGCACCGTAGCGTTATTCAACATCATCAGTTCCACGCGGAGCTGCTGCATCACGCCGTAGCTGATCCATTTCTCGGCGATGGCGTCCTCAATCGTGATGGCACGTTGTCTCAGCTGCAGGAACTGGTCCCACTGCTGTCCTTCCCTGATGCGGTCGTTTACCGCCGTCACACAGGCCTTCGGCCATGATATCAGAGATTCCGTGAACCATGCGAACTGATGGCTGTCGCGCCAGGAGGAGCGGCATTTAAGGTCAGACAGTAGCATATTGATGAAGTGGTCACGTTGGCTGGCCATCTGCTGGATCAGCCGCTCGATACGTTCCTTGCTTGCCGGCGCCACATTGCTGTTGGACACAATGCCGAAGCCGTTGGGTGTAAGCACCACGTCCAGAGAAGGGATGGCCCGGCGCAGCGCGTCGGCCACAATCAGCGATGCCAGGTATCGCCATCCATCAGAAGACGGCTCACTGGCTATCTCGTCCAGCACTTCGGCACCGGTGAACGTGTCAAGCGCCCAAGCCTCGGAAAGCTCCAGCTGGTGGTTCATTTTCTCGAAGAGCGGCTTTTCGCCCTCCACGGTGGTCACCACGTTGGGGACCATACCCATCAGGATATCGTTACTCGTTACTATCTTCATCGCCATTGTTCTTGTTAGCGGGTTTCACTTCTTTCGCGTCGGTTCCCTCATCGAGGGTGGTCAGCTGGATGAACGGCACTTCAGGCGTGACGCCAGTCCATCCGTTGAACTTGATGATGATGCGGTGCACCAGGAACAGCAGGTCATGGTATGGCTTCTGCAGCGCCTGGGCGATCGTGTAGAGCTCGCGTTTGTCGCTGCCAGAGTTATTCATCTGTGACTTTCCGGGGACGGAGCCTACCAGGTTGGAGTGCACCTGGAACGTGAAGCATATCATGTTCACGCTCTCCTGGATATCGCTTTCCCAGTCGCCGCCTTCCTTCTGGTCATCGATCCGTGTGATCATCACCTCGTGGCACTCTTTCCCGTCCGGGTATGTCCAGAAGTTGGCGAACCACGTCTTGCCCGAGTTCTCGGTGCCAGAGAGGAAGTCCAGGATCTCCTGTTTGGCCTTCACCACACGCGCTTTGCGCTGTTCCGGGTCAGTGATGCCCTCCTGGGCAAAAAGACGCTCGAAGTACTTGTCAGAGATTTCCACCAGGTAGCGGATGGGTGCCGCATTCTGGATCTTGGATTTCTTGGCCAGGGCAATAAGGCGTTTGATGTCGTACCAGTTCGAGCGGAACAGGGCGGCCCAGTACGGGATGGGATAGTAGGTGTGGTCAGCCGTCGGCACGCGAGTCACGATGGCGAACTTCGTATCCTTATTCTTCTTGCCTTGGTTGCGGTTGAGACGTTCCTGCAGGTCGCCCCAGGGGTTATGCTCATCAAGCAGAGGAATCACCTCGAGATCCTTCAGCTCCACCTCATCGCGCCAGGCGCCGTAATACACCTTTTCGATGACTCCCGTTTTCTCGTTCGCCTTGGAGAAGCGGCAATAGCAGGCCTCCTTACGGATCAGCCGGGCGATGCGCTTGCCATCCTTGCTCAGGATGATCACGCTGACAGCGAATGCCCAATGCTTCAAGTCCTGTGCGACGCCAAGGAAGTACGATGTGAGGGAGTTCTCGAGCAGCCATTCCTCCACTTCCTCAGCCACTTCCTTGCTGGCCTCATCCGTGTTGTATTTGAGTCCGCTGCCGTAGCACATCTGGGCGTTCCACATCAGGCATGTCGATACCGTCTCATCGCTCTCGATGAGATCCAGGATATTGTAAGGCATGTCGTTGCCTTTTCCCCAAGGCATATAGTAATCATTCTCGCCCAGTTTCACGGCGTCCGTTTTCTGCTCCCGGAACGTCGAGCTGCTGTCGAGAAGGAATGCGGCCTTGGCTTCCACACCGGGGATGATCTCAACGCTCGGTGTCATCAGTTTTTCTGTCTTCATAGAAATATGGTCATATCATTAATTTTGTACAAACAAACATCGCGGATGGTGCGAATCTGGCGGCTGGCCAGCAGCTTGATGTTGTGGGTGCCTGAGCGGAAGTTGTAGCTCAGCCCCACTACATCATGCAGTGATATCAGCTCGCCCTCCTTCGTCCAGAAGGAGATATCCACCGGATCGCCGGCATCCAGCATCTTGCGGGCTGTGGATATATGGATGGAGTGTGCCATGATCAATCGAATTGGTGCGCAAACGGCGGTTTAACAAAGATATTGACATCAGCTGCAGTAACATCCAGAGCGTCACGAGCATCGTCACGCTGCCAGGTGAATTTCACCGTATTCATTACAGCGGCATCGTCGCTGATGGAGCTTTCCCCATCAGTGACCAGGATAGGCGTGCCGTCGCCGAGCCATGCGTAGGGTGCCGTCACCAGCTGTGACAGCCAGTCGGCCACCTCCAGCGGCAGCGGGCAGGTTTCCGTCTCGTAGGTCACTTGCGGATCCAGGTCATAGACCTTTGCCCGGTGTGCCACATGGGCGACCTTGCGTTCATCCTTGGTCTTCTTGGTGGTCACACAGTTCAGCCTTGCCGTCTCATGGACGCCGAAAGCATTGGTAAACACGAATACGGCGGTGGAGCGAACAGCAGGCTTGTAGTAGGTCATCAGCCTGGACCCCACACGGATTGTCACCGCCAGCACCTCCTCTACTGTTGATTCAACATCACCTGCAGCAGCCATTACATCATTGAGGTTCCACGACAACGAGCGGACAAGTGTGGTTGCCACAGGAATCTCCTCAAAGAAATCCGGCACATCCACGACTCGAACCAAACCCGACGACAGGCGACATGTCACCAGCAGTTCAGGGGTGACAGCCAGAGGGGTAGGATTCACAAAATACAGCTGTTCCGTGGAGCCAGAACCAGGAAGCGGCTTGCTCTTGAGCGTGGTCAGGAAATGTGACTGGAGCCAGGCACTGCAGCTCTCACTGATGGACTTCACACAGTAATATACATTACACCCTCCAGATATATTATAGATTCTAGCACTAGGCACTTTCCATCGCACTTGCAGATAGATTTGGTCCTTATTCAAGTAGCGCATTTTTCGCTCCACCGCATCACGAACTTCCTGCAGATCGACATAACCACCTACAGCGGTCAATGTCAGCTCCAGTATATCGATGCCGTCAATTGGGCAGTAGAGAGACACAGTGAGCACTTCCTCGTCCGTTTGCCACCGCAAATCAGGCAGCTGTGACGAGAAGTAATATTCCAGCAGATTATTTTGAATGCTTGTTGCCATATTACAAAAGTATCTACCACTTCTTTTATACGAAAAGACAGAAAAATCGGGTCTCCCTGCAGGGAGCCCGATTTTTTCGCGCAGGTTTCCCTCAGACCTTGAAGGCGGCGCCCGTGAGGGCACCGCCATCGGTCTGTCGCTCATCAAATCACGTTGTTAGAGCGGAGGAAGTTCACAAAAGCCATATTTTGCGGCAGTATCATGGTCTGCTCGGCGGTCTGCGGCTTGTAGAGGTCGGTAGCTGCGTTGTACATGTCCCATGCGGAGAGTCGGCCGTTATGGTGTTGACGTATCAGCAGCGCCTCCGTAAACTTGGAGATCTGCGCCTGGTTGAGGGGGTAGACGTTGTTGACCTTGATATCCTTGTGGTTCGTGTCGGCCTGCACACGTGCGGCCGTGAGCATACCGATAACGAGCAGCACCTGAGCGGGGGTGAGGATGGCGCGTCTCATGCGTTCTATCATTTCATCATCTTCGGCGATGATGTCACGCAGGTCGCGCATCCACTGGCGGACGGTGGCCAGCATGTCGGCGGGTGTCTTGTGTGTGCCTTTGTGGTCGGCCATCGAGAAGTCGGCCACATAGTGCTCGGCGGCCAACATGCACTGGTTATGGCATACCATCACATTACGGCCGATGCCGATTTGCAGGCCTCGCTGCGTGTAGGAGATAGCGATGTTAGTTGTCAGTTCCTCGGTGTCGAAGTCCCGCAGGCGGATGTTCGCATAGAGTCGGCGGATGGTGTGCGCCTCTACTGCCTTGGGGCCGTATTGCGCTTCCAGTTCGGGATAGACGCTGACTCCCGGGGTCATTTTGTCCCTGTTGTTGGTGGCGAACATGTCATAAATCTCGGGCGCGTAGTTGTAGGAGCGGCAGATGTCCATGACTCCATCGATGAGGTCAACGTGTGTGATGCCGTGGATGGCGTCGCCTTTCTCGGCATCGTGTTCGCGTAGGGTGCGCCTCAGCTGCTCCATCGTGAGCGGCTGCACCTTGTTTTTCTCGAAGTCGAGAAAGCGGTCATCCTCATGGAGTTCTACGGCGGGAACGAGGGCGGCGGCCTGCTCCATCACGGGGACGATGTTAAGGGTCTGGCTGGTCATAGTACCTAAATCAAAATCGTTAAACATAGCGGTAGCACTGGGTCCGTGTCGTGCGCAACTTCTAAAACATAAATGTGGATTAAAAATTATCTTTGTAGATGTTCATATAGCTGACCTGCATACCGCAGGCGAGTTCTTCGGCCTTCTCGGCGGCCTCTGAGTGGCTAGAGGCCTCCACGTTAAACTCCTCGGTGGCGCCATCGAAGTCCACCACCTCGACCTTGTAATTATTGAGCTCGCAAGAGCGGTAACCTTTTTTACCCGACTGGCGGGAGGTGCCAGCCATTGAATTGAGGGACGATGTGTTAAATACTGCTGTCATAACTTTTTGTTTTAATTGTTTATAATCATTGATCACGCTGTCGCGTATAACCTTTTTACGATGCCCACCAAGTAGGCGGTGGTAGCAGCAGAGGCAAGGCCAGCGGCGGGAAATACTACCCGAAGGTGTGGAGATTTCTCCCCGCTGTTCATTTCAGCCTTGACGTGCAGCGAGCCGCACTACCTTTGCATCAGAAAAAGGTAGCGACAGCTGTCAATCATTAAAACAAGCCATGGCAGCACCCCATCGTCCATCCAATGGCCAACCTCCAGGCAGTACAAAAAAGATGGCGGCTCTCACGAGTCACCATCCCCTTTTCTTTATTTATTAACTTTCCAAAACTTAATAAACTATGAGTTATCCGATTCCAATTAATGAGTAACGGCTTGTCATCACCTGCTGCGGGAACTTCTCGCAGCCTATATACAGTGTGTCAAATGCGTCCGTGCCATCGGTACGGTGTTCCAAAAGATTCTCCTCATTTTCCTCCAGCTTCTCCCCAGACTTGTTTTTGCGGAAGCCATTACGTCCTCTCTCCACTCCAGCCGTTTGAATCGCCAGGATGAGGTCGTCATTGTTCTGGCGGTTGAAGTACGGCATGAGGCGGTTTTTGCCAGCGAATCCCTGGTTGATCAGCAGGTATTTCTCGTCGTGCCGCATGGGATTTCCCAGGTACACGCTGATGACCTCCCATCCCCGGCGTTCGAATTCCGTTTTGATGACCCACTGGAAGTCCTGCTCATTCACCGCATAGTTCGAGCCCAAGGCCGTCGCGTCATAGTAGAACACCACCGTCTTCTTCCGATGGTGCATATAGTAAGCGCAGAAGTCGGCCACCAGCTCCGGGATCTTGCGTTGGTATTTCACGTAGAACGATTTGATGACCAGCAGCTTTTCCCTCCTCGGTTGGCCGGCAACGATCCAGTTGATGTTCGCATTGTAGTCCATGCCGATGCAGATGGGCGCGTCAGGATCCACGTCCCGGTCTGCCCGACTGTCCAGAGCTGAAGGGTCAGGGTGCCATCCCAGGCTGTCCAGGTATTCGAAATCGCTAGCGTCGTATTTGTGGCGTTCCTTCATAGACGAATAGAAGCCATCTTTGGCGATGCCGATGCGCTGGCACAGTATCGATGTCTGGAACGTCAACGGCGTGAGGTCGCGTTTCATCTGCTTGATGTAGTTCTCACCCAGCAGCTGGAGGTTCTCGATACTGGAGTATTCCTTATAGTAGACTGCCACCGAGCGCAGCCGGTTCAGGTCACGGTCCAGCAGCCGGAGTTTCCCCTGCAGGTAACCAGGAATGGGTTTACCTGCAGCCTTCATCTCGCGGATGCGCTGTTTCGTGTGCCAGATCTGCCAGATGATGCCCTTGATGGTCTCGATCAGTTCCACGTCCATCTTCTCCCGGTAGTGGAGGAACCAGGACCCTTTCTGGGTCTGCGGCATATCGCTCAGGATCATCACGGCATGGTTGAAGCTGTGTTTCCCGAAGTGGGACTTGATGCCGCCGTTTGCCGGAAACACCTCATCCTTCAGCTTGTCATAGTCGATGAATTTCGCCTCATCCACCAGCACCCAGGACAGTGTCAACGAGTTGGCGGCGCCAGGTCTGTCCTGTGAGAGGATGATGGCCACCGAGCCATTGTAGAAGCTGATGACATGCTCGTAATACTTCGGGTCGATGATGGGAACGCCGAACGACTTGGGCGGCTTCTTGCCGATCACATAGTGAATGCCCTCGAGCAGTCCCCATCTTTTCCATGCCGTCAACAGTCCAGGAATCGTGTTTGTCAGTCCATGGCGAAAGGTCGGCACCACGATGCCGCCGGTGCTCCCCTTCATGCGCTGCATGTTGCGCAGCACGAAAGGAGCGGCGATCGAGTCCGTCTTACCCGTTCGACGCCCGGCCACGATGACCGTGGTGTTCGCCCCAATCAGCTGTGTCAGCCGCTGAGGCTTGTTAAAGTATATGGGATTCGTCTGTTTCATCTGCAGGGCCAAAGAGTTCGTTTTCTTCCAGGTCGGCCTCCTCGTATTCCACATCATCGATATCGATCGTCTCACGGCGGTATTTCTCCGTCATCTCCTTGATGCGCTTATCGATGTCCGGGATTGGCTTGATGCCCAGCACGCTCGGGTCGTTTGTCGCCGTGAACGGCTGGACCACGATCTGGTCATAGGGCATGACCTGTTCATCCTCCAGGTCGACACGGTTGTATTTCGCATAGGACGATGCCGCCCGTTCCATGGTTTTCGTGTCCTTGCGTTTCTTGGCCATGGCATAGGTCTCGAGCAGCATCTGGTTGGCTTTCCACCTGTGGAAGTCACGGCTCGAGCTCGACAATGCCGGCAGCAGCTGTTTGATGATGGCCAGGTCGGCATAGATGGCGCCGTCGCTCAGGCCATAGCGTCCCGTGAACTCATCGACAAACAGGCGGTCGGCCAGGTCAGGATTGGCCAGCACCCATTGGTATTCGTCACGGATGCGCAGCAGCCGGGCTACAGTTATCGCATCGTAACGATCCTGAAGCTCGGTCTCCTTGGTGAACAGATCCACCTTACAGACATCTATGATCTTGGGCAGCGGCATGTAAGGTTAGCATGTAAGGTTGTAACTTGTTACCTTGTAAGGTTAGCTTGTTACCTTGTTAATTCACTGTGGAGGAAATTAATTTCCTTCACTCTCACTTAATTGACTTATTCGTCATCCTCCATATCGATGAGCGCCAGTCGGGCATTCTCCAAGGCGAGCGGTGAGCCTACCTGTGCCAGCTGGATTTCCTGTTTGCGCAGCTGCACCTTCCGCATCGTCTTGCCCTTCTGGTAGGCGATGGCCACCGGGTCATCCTTGATGCGGATCTGCTTGCGCAGTTCCTCCGGCCTCACCCCCATCACTGTAGCGATGTCGGTCACGGGCAGGTAAAGTGACGCCAGCTGCTCAATCTGCTCCAATTCTTTCTCTGTAAAGGTCATTGAGGGGGACGCTATGGTTTGTTATTAAATCATCGATTTGTGCTTTGACGGTTCTGAAGATGTCCAGATCCGTAGAGATGAATGCGCTTTCGGCCCTGTTTCCTCGTGTCAGGTTCTGACTGGTCACTACCGTCACAACTTCACCCTTGGAGCTCTCCACCAGCAATATCTTGCTGTGGTTGTCGGCCAGATAGGTTCTGCTGATCACCTGGCAGAGGAACGGCCACAGCGATATCGTCTTGTTCGTCGCCTTCAGGTCGAGCACCAGGTTAAACTCCTTGATCTGTCCTCCGCGCTGGATGAAGTAGAGGCGTCTGAGGAACTCCTCAGAGATAGAGAACGAGGTTTGCCAGACGGTGGAAGTGCCGAGCTGCTCCAGTACCCATTCGAGCACGTCAGCCACTTGCAGGGCATTCGTCAGGTAAGCTTGATTCTGTGCCTCTGCAAGCGGCTTTAACCATTGCTCGATATCGGTACCGCGTTTCATGTTTAGACTTCTTCAGCCTGAGTATCTTCCTGCTCGGGAGCCTTCTCTTCAGCCTGAGTATCTTCCTGCTCGGGAGTTCCGATTACACCCAGCTCAATCAGCTCGTTGGTCATCTTTTCTGTCGGGTTGATGACCAGTGCATAGTTGTCGGCCAGCTGCTGCTTCAGCTCCTCGGTCGGGTTATTGCGGTAGCGGCCTTTCTGCAGGTTGATGAAGTTCGAGGCCTTGCGGCTGGCGGCACGGGCGTCCAGCTGCTCGACTACCTGACCTTGCTCCAGGTTGTAGCCGTCATACTTCGCCCAGTTCTCGTGATACTGTTTGTCCAGTTCAATCAGTTCTTTGAGGAACGGGTAACGGTCGGAGTCCTTGCAGATGCGTTTGTCTTTCTCTGCTTGCTCCTCCAGAAGCACAAGCTTACCATGGAGCATGCGCATGCGCTGCATGATGCCCAGGTTCTCGGTGTAGGCCGCCTGGATCTCCTCCGGCAGCTGGTCATGGTCGGCACGCTTGCCGGCCTTGAATCCTTCTGCAGGGTTGTTTTCCTTCAGTGAGAAGTGGTCAGACTCAATCTTTCTTACCTGATAGCGCATAGCCTCCACCTCTTCGTGGGTAATCTCCTGCACACGGAAGTTAAGACGTTTCTGCAGCTCACGCTCCAGCAGTTTCTCGTACTTCTTCGGGAACATGATAATGTTCCTGTAGAGCACCTGGTTACGGTTCATCTTCAGGAGCAGCGTGGCGCCCTCCTGAATCTCACGATCTTTAGCCGGCGTCTCAAGCCATGCTTGGATGCGGCGGGTCAATTTTTCGTCGATTTTCATAATTTGTTATTTATACACGTGTAAAACATTAAATTCTTGCCATATTTTTCCAGCAGGCGTTTCATTGCCGCCAGTGTCTGGCCTGTCGTCACGAAGTCGTCAAACACGATGATGTTGGGTTCCTTGGGCAGCACGTTCAGCTCAAACTCGGCATTCACCCGCTGGCGGGTGTGGCACGATGCCACGTCTTCATAAAAAGGAATAGCCAGGGACTCAGCGATGCGCTCACTGATGAGCGTTGCGAAGTTCCTGGCCTTATGCCTGCGCTTGGGTGATGTAACGATGCACCAACCGCCCTTGTCAAGATGGGCACCTATCGTCTCACGGATGACAGGGACGATGCTCTTGGCGCAGAACTCGACCATGGCAGGGTCACCCTTGATGTCGGTCAAGGTGCGCCCATAGACCGTCTTCTGCCATATCGAGATGAAGTTGACATCACTTCGGCGCGTGATCCTCAGCCTATAGGAGAAGTCACACCGGGCTTCATTGGACTTGTCCCAGGCCTGCCGCTGTTTGGGTGCGAACAGGTCTTTAGGCTTCGGAGGTTCGAGATCTTCCAAAAGGTCGGAGAGTTGCGCGGATTCCGGCACATCCGTCAAGAGCCCATCGACGCCACTCCCCATACCTGTTTTAGATTTCGGATCAACCTCCACCGCCGCCACCGCCGCCATTGTTGTTAGCGTTAGCGGCTGCTACCACCGACGAATAGACGTCGCCGTCCTCGGTCTCTATCACGCCCTCATAGAACGGAGCGGCAAGCTCGTCGGTCACCTCCACATTGATGGTGGTGCCCGCAGGCGACGTGCCCTGGCCGTTGTCCTGGTTGACCGTGGTCTTGGTCGGCCACTTGTCATTGCCGACAACGCGGAAGTTACCGGGCATATCCTCAACAATATAGATATTGTCGGAGTTGTTCAGGAAGCCTGCAGCACCAGTTGCCTCCTCATCAACGCCGTTGTGCATCAGCACGAGCTTGTTGAGCTGGGTCTGGCTGGGAGCCTCACCCTGCGGCTCGCTGGTGAGCTGCGACTTGTCGGGGTTGATGTCGATGTACTGGAACTTCGCACCTTCCACCAGCTCAAAGTCACCGTTGTACTTTGCCGAAGTGGGTCGGCCCATCGCGTCGCGCGTCAGCGAGGGATAGGTAGCGATCAGATTCTTATTGCAAAAGTACGCGCGCCTGCGGATGCCGGGATGCTGAGGCATACCGTCACACCATGCGAGCGACTTCTGCAGCGCGGTTGTACATTCTCTAGCCATTGTATTGATTGTCAATTAATGGTTCAACATGCGAATTAGCTGCCTGCAGTCACAGTAACAGCCACGGTGCACTCGACGGCATCGGCACCCGTGCCATGGGTAGCGGTGATGGTGGCAGAACCTTCAGCCACACCGGTGATCAGACCGGCATCGCTCACGGTAGCCTTACCCTCAGCGCTGCTCTCGAAGCTCCAGTTGTCGTCGTCAGGGCTCATGGTGAGCTGCTGGGTGGCGTTGGGAGCCAGGGTAACGGTCGTGGGGCTTACGACGGGAGTCACGGGGTTGAGCTCGTCGTGGTCAGGGAACAGGTTGATGGCGCTGGCCATCTTGATGACCTTCAGGAAGCGGTAGTCCACAGTGCGCAGCTGCACACCGAAGAACATCTTGGCTGCCAAGGTGAAGGTGTCGACATCCATACGCAGCACCTCGAGGCGCTCGAGGTCGCTCATGCCGTCGTAGCCGTAGATCATGTTCATCTTGGGAGCGATGATCATGTACTCGCTGCCGGCCAGGGAGGTCAGCGGAGCGAAGGTTACACGACGGTTGCCGCCCTCGATGTAGGGCTGGTTGTACTGCGTGTTGTAGGGCAGAGCCGGGTTGGACAGCTGGTAGCCCTCGTTGTAGAGGTCAACCAGAGCCGGGTCGCAGTAAACGAAGATCTGCTGGCGGCGCAGACGAGGATCGAGACCGAAGATGATGTACTTCAGGAACTCGACGACGTTGGTGGCGTCGATGGAATCAGAGAGCTCAAGATAGTTTTTCTTGGCCAGTCCGATGGTGCCGGCTGCAATCTCCTTCTCGATGATGGTGATATAGCCGTCGAACAGATCCATCGTGGTGTCGCCTTCAGGATCACGCACGGCGTTGGCAAGTGCCAGCTCCAGGTGCTCACCGGCGATGGCCATTACCTGGCCCAGGATGAGACGTGCCATCTCGCTCTTGGCCTGTCCTTGGCCGAGCACGGCAGCGTGCTCACCCAGCATGGTCTGAGCGAAAGCGTTGGGTTCGAAGTCCTGGTTCATCGTGCCGAAGTTGATGGGCAACTCACGGAAGATGATTTCGGTGGCACCCTCACCGCGCTTGTTGGGCGCGTAGGGATAGAACTGAGCCTCGGTGCTCACGCCGCCCAGATACTGGTTAACGCGGCAACCGGGAAGGCCAGTGAGGTACTTGATGCTGTCCATGGCCAGCACCGGCATCTTCAGCAGCTGGCGATGCCACTTCTTGGCCGCCTGCTTCCAATCCTCCTCGCTGGGAAGAATATTGATGAGATGATTCGTGGGAGGCATAATTACTTCTTCAGTTGGTCGAGCAGCTTCTGAGCCTCTGCCATGTCGTCGCAGTAGCCCTTCAGCTCGGGGTTAGTGTCATCGGTGGTCTGTTCTCCACCCTCATTGTTCACCTGCTTCGACTCGTCGGCGGGCTTCTTGCCCAGCTCGGCGATCTTGGCATCCTTGGACGCTATTTCGTCCTTGAGCCTCTGGATTTCCTTATCGCGGCTGGCAACGGTGTTGTTGGCCTCATCAAGCTTACCCTGCAGGTCTTTGATGTGGTCTTCCAACGTTCCCAGCTGGTCACAGGTCAGCTCAGCGCAGCCGCCCTCCTCGCACTCAAAGGTGGCGAGGGCAAGAATGGCGGCAAGAATGGTAAAAGCTTTCTTCTTCATTGTGCTTAGAACTTGGTTTGTTGATTCTTTCGGGTAGAGACCTCTCAAGAACTCCTTGAACTTTGAGAGCAGGCCACGCTCATCCACACTTTCGTCCATGGGAACGTCGGGCACGGGAATGCCCTCTGCTGCCAGGAACTCCTTCACCTCAGCCGTCATTACCGGCTTCTCATCCTCGGGCAGGTCGGTCACCTCGTTGACGAAGCCCCAGTCCAGGGCTTCCTCTGCAGTGAGCCAGCCGCCCTCCTTCATCAAGGCGAGCAGTTCAGCCTGTTCCTTCTTGCACCGCTGGGCATAGCCCTTGGCGATGGTCAGGTCTATCTTGTTGAGATCTTTCTTGGTCTTTTCGCACTCCTGGATGAACTCGTCGAGCTTGTCGGCGTTCATCTGGTCCCACACGAACATGAACTGGCTGCACTTATGCACCAGGTACATCGCATTGCGGTCGATGGTGATGCTCTTGGCGCCCATCGATGCGATGGTGGCCGCGCTGGCGTTCATGCCCTCGTAGTGGACATGGACGTTCCCGTGGCGGGAGAAGGCGGCGCTCACGCTCAAGGCGGTGGCCACAGAACCACCCAGGGAGTTGATGAGGACATGCACTTCCTCATCCTTGTATTTATTAAGGATATAGTCGACATAGTCGCTGTCGAAGTTCCAGCCTCCGACATATCCCTTCAGATACAGATGGTATGATTTTCTCTTTGCCATAAGTAAACTTTTTCCACAAAATTACCCATGGCAAATCGCTGTATAAAAGACCTTAAGAACCTACCTTTCCAGCGGAATAAGGGCTTTGAAGCACTGAAATTCCACGGTCACGCTCTGGATGGCCCTGTCTCCTCCAGGCTCTCCCGTCGACTTCTGGATCTTCACTGTAGGGTATGGCTGTTCGCGCCTGCCGATGAGGTACCATTCGCCGCTGGCCTGTTGGATCATCCACAGCATCCCTTCAGGAGGAACGTCGTCGGCCGTCATGAAGTTCAGCGTCGCTTTCTCGATCCTGCCGTTATTGCTGTGTTCCTCAACGGCCTGGCATGTCGCCTGGCCGTGGATCGATAACTGTGTGCCATCGACGAACACCGACACCGGGATGCCGGCGAGGAACGAGCTCATGATCTGTGCGGGCACATCACCAGGGTTGAGGTAACGCACATCGATGATGCCCGGCATGTTGTAGTTGTCTCGTTGCATAGTCCTGTCTTAGTTATGGTTTGTTACGGTTTGTACGCTTAGTTGAGGTTAGTTACACTTTGTTATTTTCGTGTTTTGAATTCCGTGTTAAACTCTGTTAAAACTAACGCTTTGGAGGCGTATGGCCTTTTCGGTATGCCTTACGCTGTCTGAAGAACATCTGCCTGATGGCCTCCCAGGATTTCTCCTCGTGCTCGATGCCGTGGCGCGTCATCCAGTCATAGATGGAGTCGGTGATGGGCAGCGACAGTTTATCCACCTTGTAGAGGTCGTTCCACAGCTGCACCCGGAACCGGACCATGATCACGTGCTTCAGGACCTCGCGGGCGTCCTCGCTGAGCACACACCAGTAGGGCGCAGGCTTGCTCTTGAAGTCCGGCACCGCGATGGCGATCTGGCCCTCCTCGCGCATCGCCGGTTTCTCGTCCTCGCCAAGTTTGTCCAGCATCATCTCCAGGACATCGTTCTCGGCGCTGCCCCTGGGGAAGCGCACCACGCCCTGAGCGTCCGCCCAGTCATGCAGGCACCACTCATAGAGATATTTCGGGAGAGACAGGTAGATATTCATGCCTAAAGGTTTGAGTTACAAAGCACAAAGATACTATTTACTTACCATTTTAGGGCAATTTACTCAAACAAAAATGCGAAGAATTTACATATTTGTTTGAGCGCACGGGGGGCCGTAAACTTTGGAAAAAAGTTGTACAAAAGTACGGAACACCCAATTTTTGACACTTATTTCCTTGTGCGTCAGTACATTAGTAGCCGTACTATTCCCGCACTCTTTGCGGGTCCCGTACTCCTGTACTGTACGTACAACACCGCACTCTTGAAAAGTCCAAAAAAGTACGGCCTTAAGTTGCTGATTTTCGGCAACTTTGCCCACCTCCGTACTTTTGTACTTTTTTTTTCTACTTGTATTTGTATAAAAATAAAAAAAAGAACTTGAAGAAGATATTGCCGAGTTTGGGCAATTTTGCCTGGGTTTGGGTTGATATGGTAATCCGCCAACAATCTCCTACTCGTCATACGGCGGTGCGTGCGGGCGGCGGTCTCCCCCGCTCCCCCTCTGCCGGTGCCCGATTCGGTACGCATGTACACCTGCACGCTATATTACTCTTAAAGTTGGGGGTCCGGGGGTTCGGAGCGGCCCTAAACGGGAAAAGGGGCCCCGCGTCTCACGACGCAAGGCCCCCAGCCTTTTGTTCAACATAGGTTTCTTAGTTACTATCGCCTGTAACGCATTGCCCATCCATGGCGGCCGCCAGGCGCGTATATGACCTTAAAGCCGGCATCGAGCATGAGCTTGGCCACCTGGCCCTCGAGAGGCTCGATCATATCCTGGATCTCGCTCTCGATCTGCTCTGTCGTCTTGAGCATGACACCTTCGCCTGCTTCCTCCGCCGGCTCAAACTGCATGAGGTAAGCACTCAGCACGGCCACCAGCGGCCCGTAAGCATCCTGATCAGTCGGTAACATGGTCACCTCCTTTCCGCTTTTGCTCAGCGTTCATCATATCGAGGTAAGCGCCGATGGCGTCATACAGCACCTCGAGGTCGCTGATGTCGTCCAGCCAGATCTCGTCGTCTGGTATTCTCATGCCATTCTCATCGGGCGGATATACCTGTACGCTGCAAGCCACTGGCACGCTTATGTCATTGGGGTCGATGCACCGTGATATCGATACATTGATGTGGCCACGTCCCTCGAAGCGGGTGGTCATTACCTTCAGTCCTTCGGTATTCATACTGCGGCCACCCCCTTTCTCGCGGTCAGCCTGGTCATGCCACGATAGTCCTTGTTGATGGTCCAACGGTCGCCGTCCCAGTTCTGGAACTGGCGGTTACCCATGAAGGTTCCCAGGTAGTCCCATTTCTTGATGGCATCATTATAGGCCTGCACCTGCAGGCGGTGGTTCTGGCTGGTGGCCATGGTGTCGCCCATGCGCCGGATATCCTCGAATGTGCATTCCTGGTCAATGACCACTTTACGGCCGTTGAGCAGCTGGAAATGATGCTTCTTGTCTTTCATGATGCACCTCCTTCCTTCTTCTTAATCTCGATTCCCGAGAAGTCATCCTTAATGATGCAGTGCTGTCCCCAAACATTGGTGTAGAGCATGTGGCCATAGAAAGTGCCCAGGCGTTCCCATCGTCTCATTTCATTATTGTAGCCGTTCAGATCCACGGCGCCGATCTCTTCGGCCACTTCGTTGCCAGTGCGGCGCATATCCGTCCAGGTGCATTCGATGCGCTTCACGAGTCTCACGCCCTTCCTGAGCTCGAATGTCCTTAATTCTCCCTTGACCATTACACCTCACCTCCTTCCTCCGGCTCAAATGCGATGGTGCCTGGCTGAGACTTGTCCATGTCAACCTCACCGGCGAGGACCGCCAAGTGGATAACGGCAGCTTTGGGCTGGCCGGTCATCTTGGTTTTATCACCGCTGTAGATATAGATCACGCTCTGCTCGTTGTTGATTGTCGTGCGGTGGAACTCGACTTCGAGTTTGCGGGTTTTGGGGTATTTGTGGTCCAGGAACCGGCAATGGTCTTCGATTGCCCTGAGCAGGTCAAAGACGGGGCGCTTGCCCTTGATGAGGCGATGCTTCAGCTGCAGGGCGAAGGTGGCCGCTTCGTCGCCCTTCCTGTTCGAGGCCTTATAGGTCACGACCTCGGTGCAGATATAGGTCTTCATGCTTGCTCACCTCCTTCCTGGGCGGCACGCTCGGCCTCCGCCTTTTCACGGTTCGTCTTGTAGGTGGCCATCAGCTGCTCGCGCAGCTCACGCTCCTTTTTCTCGTAGTTGAGGTTAAGTTGCCTGATATGGTTTGTCCAGGTCTCGCGCTTGCGTTCATATTCAGCCTTGATGGCGGCTGTTCTCTGCTGTCTCTCCTCGTCCAGCTCGAGCAGCTTGTGTCGTTGCGTATCGATGTCCCCGGTCAGGCGCATGAGCTCTCCGGCATTGAAGTCGTTGTTGGCTTCAGCGTTGTCGTGCATGCGCTGGCGCAGGATCGTCCGCTGATCCTTGAGCGTGTCGATGTTGTGGAGCACGAGCAGGCGGCGTTTCTCGATGTCCTGTTTCAGGATGGCAATATCGGTATCACACCTGCGCTTGTCTGCCTTGATCGAGAGTTGGGTGTTATGGACTTTTTCTTGCCGCTCACGGCGCAGTTCCTTCAGCTGGGCGCTGTATTCTATTTCCACCTCCATATTCTTGGCGGCATGCGCACTCGTCCAGTTCTGTCCGTTGCTTCCCATCATTTTACACCTCCTTTCCTGATGTCTATTGACGACATGGCGGCGAAGTGGAGCACCCAGGCGCAGCACCAGGTGGCCGCCTCGCGGGCATAGAAGCCGTCGCTGAGGAGACAGCACATGACGCTGATGAAGGCGCACAACGCCAGCAGCGTGTTGATCGATTGTGAGGTTAAGAACTTCAGCAGCGCCTTGACCGCTGCCGTGGCCAGCGTCCCGATGGACGCCCTCTCTTGTTGGATTTGAATTGTGTTCATAACACTTCTTGATTGTAGCTATGGGTGATATAAAAAGCGGCCACCCGTTCCGTTGCTACAATCAAGAAGTGTCATCCCGAGGGAGTGCCATTTATGATTCGGACGTGTGGCCTGTCGGCTATATGTTCGGGCAAAAAATAAGCCCGAAGCGGATTCGAGCGGCTAACCGGCACTCGTTCGGGGATGGCTAACATCCTTGATTGTAGCGCTGCAAAGATACAGCGAAAACGTAAATGTACAACACATTTCGCCAAAAAAATGACGAAATATGCTGTAAAACATATTTTCCGAGCGGTTTCCGAGCGGTTTTCCGAGCGATTAGGGGAAATTTACCCTTAATTTCCCGAAATTTCCTCAATTTTCCGTGAGTTTTCCGCGAGATTCCGCGTTATTTTCCGTGAAAACTACCGATTAAGCAGGTTTTAATCTGCTTGATCGGACTAATATCGGACCAATATCGGACTAATAATGGAACTGTTGGCCAGTAATCCTGTTTTCTATGATCAGGTCTCTATGGGTCCAGTTACTCGCCTCAGTCCAGTCGCCCCCCAGATATTCCATATAGACTTTATAGACAAATTCATCGCCAGGATATTTGCTGGTCGTGAATCTCTGGTAAACTGTAAAGCTACCTGGAGACGTTTCCTCTCCTCGGATATCCATGTCTTCAAAATCACAGTCAGCGGCGAACTCCGATTTAATGATATCCTGCGCCATGATGGCAGCACTTGTCAGGCTTGGTTTGTCACTGCCACAGCTGACAATTATCATGGCCATAACGGCCACGATTAGAAATAATGTTTTTTTCATATTGCTGTTGTTCTAATCAATTAGTTACTCACCGGCAAAGGTAGTAAATTTCGTGGTAAATGTACGTTATAGGGCGTACATTTACAATCTGCCGCATACTGGCCACTAACGAATGTTAATTTTTTGCCGGTATGCGGGTCCTGTTCCCGAAATCAGTTTCGGGAACAAAAAGCCAGTGTTTTCACCACTGGGGCCGTGATGGAACGGCGGCACGTTTCGTTAATTTTCGTTGCCTTTCAGCTCACGAAAATTCAAAGGGCTGTGTAACAGGCCGAATAGGGGATTATCAAGGGGAATTTTCCCCTTGATTCCGTCGGAAGACCCCCCGCCCGCCCTGCGTTGCGTGTCTGCGACTCCCTCTTTAGCTTTAGCGGAATATGTGAACACTTGTTAAAATTGTGCAGGTGAGGCGAGGCCATCCAGCCGATGCGCGGTGATGCGCCGGGCACGCGAGTGTCGGGCGCATCAGGGTGTGCGTGGGTCAGTCACCTCATCCGTCCATGACGAGGGCCTGTCCTGGTCATGGACATCGAGGCGTCGAGCTTCAGCTGGGCGCCGCAGTGCTGTCACCTGTCCTGCAGCTGCATTATGCGTCAGGCGATGATGATGGAGTGTGGCCGGGTAACGGAGCGTCCTCGCCATGGAGCAGTGGGTGAGAGTGAGCGTCACCGCTACCCAGAAGCAAGTGTCGGGCGCAAGTCACAGCGTACAAGCGGAGGCACGTAGCCTGTACCCTGGGACTTGTGCCGGGCACGTCTGGGTTGCGGTGGGAACAGCGAGCCGAGCCCTCTGTGCAATAGCGAGCGCGCGTAGTGGACGGGACATCACGTAATGATCATGGCCTGGCGGATCCCTACCCTGCGAGCAGAGTCAGGGAGGGACCGCCATGAAGCGGTCTCTCCCTGGCCTGTGAGACTACCGAATACAAGCTGCCCGATGCTGTGATCATGCACAGCGCCGGGCAGGAACATTAACTATAAAAATTATGGGCTGATACACTAATGCTATGATTAAGCGCATTGATGCATGGAGTCCGCGAGCGAAGGGAGCGGTCTCTATGCATCTTCAGCGCTTACCGATTTGTGAGACGATACACAGGACGGCCACGATCGCCAGGGCGATGACCGCCCAGGGAGGGACGGGATCAGCGACTGCGGTGCGTTGCACCGTCTTCTCCTGTCGGTTCTCGGCGGCTTCATGCCGGTATGTCGAGTCTTCGAGATGAGCTGTCCGGACGTCTTCATGCTCCACAGTCGCAGCTGATGTGATTGTGGCTTTCTTGGCCCGAAGACGCGCAGGCGACCGGAGGTCGCCAAGCATCGAGGGGGCTTCCTGGCGCACGAGCCCTACCACGCTGTCCGTCCCTTCGCCGTTCACAGCGAAGGGACCGTCAGCGTTCGGGAGGGGCAGCAGGAACTCCAGGTCATCGAGCTGGATTGTGAATGTGCGGTCGAGCCGCTGTGACGTGACAGCGGTGAGATCCTGGGAGGCAACCGTAGCGGCCGTGGCCGATGCGGTTGCCGACTTTTCAGTTTGTTTCTGCGTGCGGCAGGATGAGAGACACATAGGAAGGACGAGCAGCGCGATGATCACCAGGAGGATGATGACGATGCTCACGAAACAGGATTTGTAGCGGTCTTGCATAACGGATGATTATTTGAGGTGAAGGATTCTGTGGCGATTGCGCGGGCCGTAGGACACGTGGATCCAGTTGTAGCCATATTCATCGATGAGCTGGTCATAGGGCAGGTTAAGCCTTTGGATCAGCTGGAACAGCCGACGATTGTCTTCAGGCTTATCGCTCAGCGTATGGATGTCGGCCGCTTCTCCCAGGAGATGCTGGCTTGTCGCTGACCCTTTGACGATTTTGTTCAGCCTGCCGCATCGATATCCGCTGGAAACGATGATGGGTTGTCCCCATGCTTCGCGCAGCGGGTCCAGGATCTTCTCGACAAGCGCCTTGAGGCTAGCTTGCGCCTCTGGGCTTGGTGTGTTATCGATGCCGTACCGCTTGGCCGTGGCCGAGCGTGTCATCTCATTCATCGTGAAGTGTTTCATCACTGCTATTTTGATTGTTCAACAATTCTCGCTTTAGCTCCTCAAATTCTTCTCGCATATCCTCCCGGGCTTCATGGATCTTGGACCTTGAATAGACAGTGAGGCCGTACACTGCAGAGCAGAATCCGACAGCCTCACCCATATAGGTCAGCACGGAAGCGTGGATGAACCTGAGCCAGAAGAACGAGCATACCGACAGGAGGATTCCGGTAGCCATCATGGCCATCGCACTGCCGTATTGGATCACATCTTTTGTATGCGGTTTCATGAAGCGAATTTACCATGCTTTGGGCACTGCGGAAAAGACAGCGCGAACGCTCTGCCGCCGTGCCTCGCTGTGTGAGGCGCGGCGGCCGCCGGTCTCCCCGGGGCATGCCTATCCAGGCGCCCGACTGTCTGTCTGGCGCCTGGCCTCTGGCGTGGGGGTGTGCCTTTTATGCGGCCTCTTTCTTGGTGCGCTTGCTTTGGCGCTTGCGCTTGGGCTTAGGCTCCTCGATGGGGGCGGCCTCCTGAGGTGCTGCAGGTTCGGCGGCCTGTTGTGCGGTGTTGGCCTTCTTGGTGCTCTTCCTCAGCTCGGGCGGCAGCTGCTCGATGGCTGCTTTGAGCTTGTCGTAGATGGCGGCGGGGATAAATCCGCCTTGTTTTTTCTTGAGGATGTAGCAGTAGCGCAGGGCCTTCAGAGCGTTGGCGCAATAAAACGGCTTGGACTCGGTGCCGTCTGCGGCCTTGCGGTACACTCGCCACATGATGGCGCCGCTTTTCACCTGCTTCTCGCTCGCCAGTATCAAATCCAAATTATTGGGATTGGAGGAGCGGAAACCCTTTTTACTCTCATTACTCTCGGCAGCTGCCGACGAATTGTTCACTGAATTTTTGATAGATGTAGTCATAACTTTTTGTTTTTAAAAATTAATAAAATCATTGGTCTTGTTCTCGCGTATAACCTTTTTACACTGCAAGCGAAGTATGCGGTGTTAGCGGCTAAGGCAAGGGCGTAGCGCAAAAAATACTACCCCGCAGGGGCTGGAGATTTTTTGTGTGGAGTGCATTTTACCCTTGCAGGCCGCGTGCCGCACTACCTTCGCGGTGTAAAAAGTTAGGAGCGGGGTTAAGACCAAGCCACTCTATTGATCTTAAAAACAAAAGTCATGACCTTCCTATCCCCTGCAATTCAGCGAACGGTTCGGCGAATTGGCAGCAGCCGGGAGTGATGAGTTAATAATGAAAAATTCCTTATTCCGTGAGCCCCCTGGGGCGAACTTAATTCGTTGGGGTGTGTGATGGGAGCTTCCCGCGCGTGAGCGGCGTTTCCCTAAAGCAACGATGGCCACTCGTCACGAGCAGCCACCGTCTGAGCAATTTTTAATCCAAAAAGTTATGTATCACATTGCTATCAGTCCTTTCCAATTCGGAAAACACTGGCAAGAATCATGCCACCTCCACATAGATATGTACGAGATCTGCCAGGTTGTTGTACACCGGCACGCCCGTCGAGCGGATGCACAGGTATGTCACGCCGTTCTGGGAGTAATACAACCCTTCCACCAGTTCCATGTTGTTGTTGTACGGTATCGGATTGTCGTGCGTGCCCTGTTCTGCAGAGGCGGCCACCTCAGTGAACAGCGAGGTTGCCAAGTCGGGTGACCATTCGGCCTGTGCCGTATGGTCCTGAAGCACCTTGTAGAGCCTGAGGCGATAGGTGTAACGCTCCCCGGCTTTCAGCTGCTTGCCGATCTGGTCTGCCCAGAGGGGGAACAGTTCCGGAACTTCCATGGCTTTCTCGTCCTCGAGGGCTGCAGCATCGTCCTTTGCGAGGATGATGGCAGCTGACAGTGTGCCGATGCCGTCGCCGCCCTCGATGGCCGGGTCAGGGTCGTCTGGAGCAGGCTCAAACATGAACTCATCGATAGCGATGTCATTGTCAAGTGCCCACTGCATCAGTTCCGTTGCCCACTGTTTCGCCTTCAGGCGCCACTGTTGCATCGCCCAATGCTCATCGCGGGCTTTCTTGCTGGTCATGTCGGCCAGCACATTCATGGCGATGGCCTCCATCTCGTCCGCACTATACTTTGAGCGGATGATCGCCGAGATGATCAGGTCACGGCGCCAGATACCAGGCGGGAGTTCCGCCGTTTCGTACTCATACCCTTCAGGCGTGTGATTGATGTCAAACGCCACTGTGAAGATGTTTTGCCCGAGGTCCCTTTTTACGCTTACCAAGGGGGGCAAGTTTTCTGCGATCTGCTTCATACTGTAATCGGTCTGTTTTAAGTAAGAATAATTCGTAGTTGTACTTTTTCTTCACCTTGACAACCGAGAAACGGCGTTGGATGTTGCAGCACTTCCAGAAGTAAGGGACGTTGCGGAACATCTTTTTCCTTTGATTGTAGGTGTAGTTATGGACACAGAAGCCCATGTAGGAATTGAGGCTGCAGACGTGACGTTTCAGCAGCTTCATGTTCTCGAGGTTCGGCCCATCCTCAAGGATATGCCGGCAAAGCTCGTTGGTCTGCATGACGCGCCTGGTCATGTTCCCTATTGTGCGGTTCGCCGTATATATCCTGCCCGGTTTGAGTACACAGCCGACAAATTTAACGCCATGCGATGCAGGCTGCAGATAGAATTTTTCCTTATGTAGCTGCAGCTTCAGGTTTTTCTTGATCCACTGCATCGCCTTTTTGCGCAGGTCGATGATGAACTGTTTATCGTTGGCGATGATCAGCGCGTCATCCACGAAGCGGACATAGGCCGCTCCAGTATATGAACATTCCTCGATGATGAACTCATCGAAGTATGACAGGTAGAAGTTGGCCAGCAGCTGTGACGTGATGTTTCCGATGGCCATGCCTTTGCCCTCAGGCATCGTGAACAGCGATTTATTGTCCGGCAGGTCATCCCACATCCAGATGGGTGACCGCCGTTCACAGCACAGCTGGGGCTGGTGTCTCGTCGTGACCTCGATGAGCCACAGCAGCGTATCGATATCGTCCCCCTGGTAATTCTCCCGGATGAACGGTATCAGCTTGGCGAGCAGGATATCCTTATCGATGGACATGAAGAAGCCGGAGATATCTATCTTGCCTATCCATGCCTCACGTGTGTATCTCTCGCTGACTCTCTCGATCTGCTCCTTGGCGGTCTTCACGGCCACCATGGAGCCGTAGCCTTTGCGGCAGTTGAACGAGACATCGCCCTGGGAGCGGAAGCGGCGTTCCAGGAGCGGCTCGATGCGCAGCGTTATCCAGTGCTGCACCACCCTGTCCCGGAAAGCTGCAGCAAAGATCTCGCGGATGCGAGGTCTTGTGACGATAAAGCAGAACGCCTCGCTGGGCTGATAGGTGCGGTCATGCACTTCAGCCACGAGGCGCCAGAGGTCTTCTTCGAAGTCTATGCGGTACTCATTGCATTGCTTTGCCCTGAGTTTCCTGCGCAGACAATCAAAATAGGCATCTACCCACCCTTCCTTTTCCCCGTTGTCAAGCGCGACCACCGCACGACACGCGCGGGAATTGTTCTTGTTGTTGTTGTTGACCTGGCCATTCCCGCCATGGAGATTCCACGCGTTAGAGGCGTCAAGCGATGATGCGTGGGCTGCTCGTTTCCTAACTACGGCTTGAACCGCAGTGCCACGCCCGTTTGATTTAAGGGGATGTACCATAGTAACCGTAATCGCCATGGTAGTCTTCACCGCTTCAAGTCCTCATCGTTGAACAGCTTCAGCTGTCTCGGTTCCTCGTGCGGAGGGGCCTTGACTTTTGACCTACGCTGTTCAGCGAGTTCGTACTTGTTTTTTCGGATCCACTTTCCGGACTGGTCAGCGATGACGTTCAGCATGTCAAGCGCTTGGGCGTACTGACCGTGTGAGATGGCATCACGCCGCACGCGGTTCATGAGGCGAAAAGTGGTCTTCACCGATGTCATCCTCATAATAACGCCGTTGATGCACTCCACACGTTCCAGCGTGCCTTGAGCCTGGAATGCGAGCACAACGAAGTCCAGAGCCTCCGCGAGGTCCCGGACAAGTTTGCCGCCCAACTCCTTATAAGGCAGGGAACGAGGCAAGCGCTCGACTACCGGAATGCTCCACTCCAGCAGTCGCTCGATGTCTCTGTAGATTGATGCCTGATTTGGTTTCATGCGGCAAAGGTACACAAAATTTCAAAAAAAAATCGAACCGCTTCGCGGTAAATGCTGGGGGCCTCGAAGCCCCCAGCATAATCTTAAAACGCGACCACCGCACGACACGCGCGGGAATAGTACTTGAAGTAGTTGTAGGTGACCTGGCCATTCCCGCCATGGAGAGTCCACGCGTTAGAGGCGTTGTATTCCGTTGATGTCCAGTGATAATCGTTCGTCAGATTGGTGTAACGGCTGTTGGATGCGGCTGCGGCAAAAATGCCACCCTTCACCTGTTGCCAATAGACCATGCCCAGCTCGCCGAGCGTAGGAAGCCACCAGTTATGCGCCTTGAATTTGTCGGCCAGAACCTCACCAGGCTGGAGCTGATAGGTGGGCTGGTAGGCGTAGCAGTAGCTGATTGCAGGGTAGTAGAACTGTCGGTAGTTGTTGCCCTTCTTGGCCACGATGTCCGCGATGAGGTTCGTCAGCACCTCGCGTTCCGTCTGGTTAGCATTGGCCACCGGCACCTGAGGCACATGCGAGCCCACGTTGCTCGTCACGCCGTTCAGGATAGTATTGCGGTGCCTGATCAGCTGGAGCGTCTTGTATTGGCCACGGTGGATAAAATCACCGATACGGAACGGTCCGATGTCTTCCGTCAGCACTACCAAGCCCACGTCACCCACAGCCGTCGTGGTAAGATACGTCGAGAACGAGGCCATGGATGCCAGGTTGTCGATGTCACCGTTACCGTTGGACTGGATATTGATGACCGGCGTGTCATAAACCGAAGTGTAACCATCCACCGTCACATTCGTCACGCCATAAGACGCATCGTTGTACAAGCCCCATTGGTCGGTGATCACATTACCGCGCGATACAGCCAGGCGGTCAGCCGGGTTGTTCGGGTTGATGTAGAAGCACAGTGCGATGACCGTCTTATAGGACAGCAGCTCATCGCTGAAGGAGCCGTCCGCATAGACGTAATCACCTTCCCTGCAGACATGCTCACAGAAGAAGAACCGTTTCGTGTCTGAGAGCACCGTACCCTCAAGTGTGGTGATGTTCACCGTCACGTCTGCATAGGGGCCATCTGTCTCTGGAGCCATCTGCCACACCGTCACGACTCCAGTGTTCGGATCAATCGTGGCATAGCTGTTCTGCGATATCTCCCATGACACGGCCGTGAAAGTATTACCTGCAGAGTTCAGACGCATCTGGTGGTCGCCAAGGCTCTCCAGGTACTTGCCCGTGATGATGCGCACGTTCTCGATCGTAGACTGCGGATAGACAATCGTCAGGCCGTTCGTGCCATGGTCAACGTCGCCCCAGGTCTGTAGCCATGCCGCCTTATCCTCAAAGCTCGGAGTCACAGCGGTCAGCGTGATTGTTCCCTGCAGCTTACAGTTGGCGCCCATGGCAGCCAGCGTGTTGAGCAGCAACAGGCCGGACGGGCCGGAGACGCGCCAACCGTCTTCAGGCAGTTCGATGTCCACCTTGGTCAGGTTATTAAGAGCCTGCTGGACGATATAGAGAGAATCGGCCATCGGCGTGTCCTTGATGGTGATCTCAGTCATCGCGCCATAGCCGCCGATGACCAGCGTCTCAAGGTTACGGCAGCCCATCAGCGTCAACGCTTCCAGCGTAGCCGGCAGCGTGAGGCTGGTCAGCGATCCTGTCTGCGGCAGCTTGACGGCCGTGAAACTCGTGCCCTCCACATTGATCTCCTCCAGGCGGACGCAGGCCGACAGGTCGAGCGTTCCGCTGGCCAACGGAGTATTGCGGTGGATGTAGCGTTTGATGTTCGTGGAGTTCACACGGACAGCCGGAGCGCTCCAGCGCACAGGGTTGTTCGTGCCCAGCGGGTTCACGGTAATCTGCTGGAGGCGTTTACCCGTGAAACCGAACTCCGTCACAGTCTGGTACTGGTCCATATCTCCCAGGTCAAACAGGTAGTCATTGCCACGGATCGCCAGAGCCGTATCGCCCTGAGAGGACACAGCGTTGAACGCGTGGGCCTCACCAGGTGCACGGAGGGCGGTGCCGCCGACGTTCGACGAGCCGACGGCGATACGCGGGTACATCCATTTGGCGGGCTTGACGGTGATATAGTGCGTACCTGTCGCGCCACGCCAGGACAGACCGCCGGCAGAGGTCGCGCTGGCGAACTCGCCGTACTGGCACCAGCTGGAGATGAACATGATGCGGTCAACCAGCCACTGGTATTCTGACCATCGCTGTGAGCCGCAGGACTGCGACAGCGCGTTGGTGTCGTTGCTGTATTCACCCGTCAGCTGCAGGCGGTAGCTGTACTCATAGACAGCGCGGGCCTGCTCGTTGTAGGCGACAGCGGGGAAATAGTCAGGAACAGACAGCAGGTAGTTCTCGAAGAAGCCCATCACGCTGCCGCCTCCCAGGGTGGACATGGCGGCCAGCATGTTGCGCATCGTCTGTTGGATGTTCGGCTGTCCCGTTTCGGGCGTGTCACGGTCCCAGGCCTCCTCGAGCAGGCAGTAGAACGTGCTTTCCTCAGCCTGCCAGTAGTTCTCTCCGCTTCCGTCCTTAGTGTGTTCCTCCACCCAGTACGGCTTGCGGTTCTGGCCGACGTTGTTGGTCTTCAGAACCGTGTCCACGTCGTCCTGCATCCAACGGATCTTCAGCGTCACAGGGTCGGTGTAGTAGTAGGTGTTCTTACAGCGGTTGTCGGTACCGGCAATCAGCTTGATGAAGCAGTAGTGGTACAGCGCGTCATCCACATGGAAGTACTCTGCAGCATGAGCCTTGAAGTGTGCCAGGCGTGCAGCCTTGAAGGCCTCGTTCTTAGCCTGGTTGGACTGTGACGTGTTGAAGGCGTCGCCCGTGAAGTCCTCGTACTGGTCCAGCAGGTTCAGCTGGGTGTTGTCGGGGCCAGCGGGCACCCAACGGCCGGTAGCCTCGTCATAGCGGTACAGGTCGTAGGTTCCCGTGAGCCATTTCTGAGGAGACAGGCGCGAGCCTGACGTGCGCTGCAGGGCGTCCAGCGAGCCGTTGAAGAACTCGATCTTGGTGCTGTGCAGGTACACAAAATTGAAGAAGGCACGGACAGCGGCGAGTGCGGAAGCGTCACTCGGGATGTCGTCCGTGGTCTTTCCGAAGCCGAAGTTGATGTTCTTTGCCCCGTTGTACATCCATGCCTCCTTGTCAATGTCATAGGTGATGTTCGTGTCATCCCACGGCATATTGAAGCGTGCCAGGGGCACGTCGTTGTCGGCACCCTCCACCATCAGCATGTGGCCAGTGGAGTTTTTGTTGAAGCCGAAGGTCGGTTTGTCGCCCTTGCCGGCGCCAAAGGTCATCAGGTTGCGGAACTCATAGCGGCTGTTGGCCTCATCCCATACAAAGAACAGGAACGGTTTCTCGAGCACCGCGATACGGGCATTCGGGAACGTGTTGAACTGTCCAGGAGTGCTCATGTTGCCGTCGCTGATCATCTGCTTGAAGACATCGGTGAACGCCTTGGTGAGTCCCAGCTTATGGGACTGCATCGAGGAGGCGAAGTTGACCTTGCCCACCAGTTTCGTAGCAGCATATTCCTCTGCCTGGATGATATAGCCCGCACCGGTCTCCCCTTTCGGGTTGCCCTCATCATCGAGCAGCTGGGTATTGTCGGTGGTCTTGTATTGCTGGTTCCACCAGTAATACGTCATGGCCGTGGTACCCTGCCCCTTGTTGTCAAGGTTTGTCAGGGTGCCGCTGTGTTCCTCATCATCCGGCATGTGGATCTCGATACTGATGCCGTGCTGGGTATTGTTTTCCATACCCTTGTGCAGCAGCGGTCCCCTGTGGCCGATGATGTTGTACTTGCCCAGACACTTGTCCCAGTCGATGCGGCCACGGTCATCCAGGATATCGTTGGCAGTCTCAAAGGCGATCTTCTCGGCCGTGGTGGACATCGAGGCCTTGTAGTCCTGCATGACAGCCGACGAGCTGAGCGCCGAGCGGTAGCAGCGCATACCATGGATATCGATATCGCTGGAGGTGTTGCCGATGACCATTACCGCATTCTCAGGCGTGAAGCGGTCGTCCGTGTCATAGGCAAATTCCCTCTCGAGACTTCCATTGAGGTACATGCGCAGGATGTTCGGTGCGCCTTCTCCGCCATACTGGGCAGTGATGGCCAGGTGGAAACGCTTACCTTCAGCCCATGCCAGATCCTGGTCAGGCTCGGTGTACTTGTTCGAGGTCAGCAGCATGGCGCGTGAGGGCAGCAGGCGGAAGCCCCACCATACGCCAGAGTTGCGGAGGCTGCCTACTTCGATCAGCGGTTCCTCATCATCCACGATGTTATCCACCACGAAGTCCAGCTCCCAGACGAAACTGCGGCCCGTATTGTCGGCGCCGGTGAAGTCTGCCATGGGATTGTGGTGGATGGTCAGCTGTCGCCCTGCAGGGATGCGCAGCACCCTCACCGTCGAGCCCTCATAGGTCGTTTCCTTCCATCCGTCGGTAGAGAAGTCGAAGTTCTCGAACTCCGCCTGAACAGTTTGGCCGTTCACCGTGTTGATGATGGTGTCGGGATGTTCCTCAGCATTGGAGCGCACAGCGGGTGAGAGGACGAAGGACGCGCCCGCGTTGGGTGCGAAGCTCGCCTCATTCTCCAGTCCGAACTCCACGGGATCGTGGAGCGTGTTGCCCTCGCTGTCCTCGATCAGCATCACGGCATCAATCCAGGTGTCGCTCACGCCGTCGATGGCCAGCTGCGTCGTGAACGGGTATTTGTTCCTGGGAGCGCCGTTGAATGACCATCGGGCATATTCGGTGGTGTTGTCGTTGGCATCCACCAGGCGCATGATGACATTCATCGCATTGCCGTCAGGCGTGAGGATGGACCAGTCGAAGAAATGGACGTCCGTCCAGTTCGAGAGGCCGTCTGAGATGTTGTTGACAGACACCACAGGGGAATCGATACCGAGTACCAGGTACTCGCTCATGACCCAGTCCGTGTACAGGTCTTCATTGTACTTCAGCTGGGCTTCCACCGTGTGGAGACCAGGTGTAAGGATATCGGTCAGGCCCTGCACCTCGCAGGAGTAGGGCGTGTCGGCATCGCTGTGGGTGATGCCGTCGATGACCAGTTCCTTGCCGGTGCCGCCTCCGTCAAACTTCAGCAGCAGCGTCTTTGAGATGTTGCCGGTGATATAATACTGCAGGGTAAACAGTGCGTCCTGCTCGAAAGGAATCTGGAAGGCTGTGGCCGGTGTCAAGGTCATGTTCACGATGTTGACCTGGAAGGTGAACGGGACAGCCGTTGAAGCACGTTCAGCTTCAGCAGTGATACGCACCTGGACAGTGCCGGAAGGCAGGATGCCTCTCATCGAGATGTAGTTGAAGCGGTTGGACTCCACAGTGAAGCGTCCGCAGGTCACCCAGCGCTGGCTGTTGTCCAGTCGCTGGACGGTGAGCGTCACCCAGTCGGGGACTTCCTGCGCCACGCCGCCGTTGTTGTACAGATAGACCGCCTTGAGTCGGACCGAGAAGTCGTTGGTCATCTGCACGGCCGCCGGAGCGTTGCCCTCGAGGGCCAGGGTGTAGGCGCTCTCCATGCCTCCCTTGGGGATGATGATGTTACTGATGGGAGTCACCGACTCGTGGTTCTCTTGCCAGGCTTCCCAGTCGGCGACGGTGGCGAAGCCCAACAGGTGGAGCTCGTCGTTTTCCTCATCGTCCCAGGTGCGGAGGCAGCCGATCTTGCGGGAGCTAACGGCATTGATCAGCTCGGTGTTGGCACCGAACATCTGCTTGATGAAGCGTTCCAGCTCAGCGAAGTTCACGGCCCATTTATACCCGTTGGGGATCTCAGCGCCATACTTGGTGATGGTTTCTCCTGTGTTGTTTTCCCCTCCCCAGTCTTCGGTCAGGGATGTCAGCAGGTTTAGACCTGGTATGATTATCTCTTTTGCCATAATGATAATGATGTGATGATGTTGTTAGTTATGGAACCAGCCCCTGTCGTGGAACCAGCCTCTGTCATGGAACCAGGCGAAGATGCGTGTAGCCTTACGCCATACCAGGTGCACGCCGTCCTTGACGACATACACCGCCTGCAGGGGGCGCCTTCCTATCGATAGGTCGGCGATGTTTCTCAGTTTCTCGACAATCATTCTTCCTCGTAAACTAAATAGATGGTGTTCTCGCTCAGTGTGCCAGCCTCTCGGGCGGCCTCAAAATCCTCCGGCTCGATGGGCTCATGGCGCAGCACGGCATTGCCGTCAACGCCGTTGCGCACGCGCATCTCGTCCGTCGAACCGTCGCTGTAGTGGAAGGTGATGATATTGTAGCCGCCGCTTTCCGTGCTCTCCTGGATGGTGGTCCTCACGATGCCACGGCCGTCGCGACCTGACACTGCCAGGAACACGCCACCGTCCAGCCAGTGCATCTCCGCATTGAACTCCACGCCTGAAGGAATACCGGCATCAGCGGTCACGTCTTTCACATCGACCACCGTGCGCTGCTTGAAGCGTTTCTTCTTGCCCTGGTCATCGCGGCAGAGCACTTCCACCGAGTAAAGGCCTTCCAGAATGGTTCCCGGGTCTTCAGCGATGGCCACATTGCCTTGCATGTAGGCCTCTATCTTTGTCTGTGCCGTACCCTTCGAGAGCACCACATAAACCGGGTAGTCCTCATTCGGGTAGAAATCATAGGGAGTGATCTCAGTCTGGCCGTTATTAAGGGTGACGACCTGCAGTGTCAACTTGATCGCCAGCTTCAGATCGTTGCCCTGGACATGGAAGATTCTCGTGGGACTTTGTTCTATCTGTGCCATGGTTAACGATATGTGATGAAGTGAGCGTAGCGGCTGTTATAGATGGTCACCATGATGCCTTCACCGTTGTCCACATCCTGGACCACGGGAACAGTCCCATTTTCCCAAATCAAGCTATTCGGCCATTTCAGGCCGGTATTCGTGCCGTCAACCAGGTCGCCGATATCCGACGCCTCCAGCACGATGCGGTGAATGGCGCCGTTACCGTCTTCGCTCGCCAGCAGGTTGAAGTTTGCCGTGTCGGTGCTCGGCTTGAGGATGCACAGCGGGCCGCTCGGGATGTCATAGCGCTTCTGGGTTCGGTTTGCGCAGCGCACTTCCTGGACAAGCATACCTGCTTTAGGATTGGCGTTGATCGGTTCAAACTTGGTACCCGTCCAGCGGTACAGCACGTTGCTTTCCTTATGGCAATAATACAGGCTCGGGCAGGGAGCACCCAGCTCGATGTCCGTGTCATTGGCACCATGGTAGTAGAGCTGGCCACTATCATAGTAGGTGTCGCCCTCGCTCAGGTTATCCTGGCCGGAGCCGTCCACTACATTGTTAAGCAGCACCACAGGAACATGATCGGTCTTCAGATGGCCCGTCGCATCCAGTTTCGCCACTTCGGCATCATTGGCTTTGTTGGCAAGGTCAAGCTTGTCCTGCTTTGTCATCAAGCCCGCTTTAGTGGTTGTAGCTGCAGGGATGGTAACAGTCTTGTTGCCGGTGCCAAGCGTTATCTTCAGCGTAGCCGTGCTGGTGCTGGGCGTGAATGACAAGCTGCTGATGGCATTCGCCGTGATGTCCAGCAGCGCTTGAGCCAAGGCGGCAGCCTGGCCAGCGGTCATCACGCCTGCAGCGTTCTCATTGGCAGCTGTCAGGTTCAGTGTCAGCGTCGTCCCGTTGCGCTGACCAACAGACAGCGCAACACCTTCTGTGCCGCATACTGCCTGCAGCACGGTCAGCAGCATACCTCCAGCCGTGCTCAGCGCATTATTCGCAGTCTGGACGGCGGCGCTGGCAGTCGACAGGGCATCCTGGACCATGGAGGTCACGTTGATGACTTCCTCCTCAGGAACCAGGCCCAGGGACTTCACAAAGTTCACTATCATCTGGAGGATGTTACCCAGGTACTCCGGCGTGATCGCGTTGGCTTCCGTCTGCGCACGCATCGCCTCAATCATTGGTGAGATGTTTTCTTGTTGTGGCATAATATTCCGTTTTAAAGTTCAACTTCACGAATTTACGCCCTCCCCTCGGGCTGCGAAAAGACAGGGCAGGCGACGGTAACTTCATGGCGTCAGGCGATGGTGTGTGGTGTGGGTTTCTCCGCTCGCCGGAGGCGAGGGTGTTCAAGATGACCAAGCGGAAAAGGAACACAAATGAGCGTTAGGGTGCTTCGCGGGCCCCCATTTGAGTACAGCGGTTGCCGCGCAAAAAGAGCCAGGTGCATCCCTGCAGCCGGCCCTGAGTAACTAATTCATGTTTTTCTACATTAACGATTCATTTTTATTAACCCTTAAATCTTTAGTTTATGAAAAAATCATTACGCTTTGTGGGACGGGGGAGAATCGAACTCCCCTGGTTGTTTTTAGACACCCCGTTTTGTCGGGTGTTAGTTCGCTTTTTAAGAACTAAACATTTAACACACTTTTGTTTATTAACATACGATATAAATACGCCTTTCGTCCCGCCACATTATTGACCTTCGGTAACACCTCCTTCCTGTTTAGGCTCGGGCGGCTCCTGCTCTTTTTTGAGCTCGTTAAGATGCCCGGCGATTAATGTCAATAGATCCTGCAGCTGTTTACCGTTGAAGCCTGACTTGATCAGTGCGATGGTCAGCCATTCGACGGCTTGCTCTGAGCCGAATTTCCACCCATTTCGGAATGAGTTCTTGGCCAGCTTGCGCGCGCTCACGACGTAGATCGCCGTAATGATGACTACGCCAATCAAGTAGATGATGTTGGTAGGGATATCCATGTCTGTCTTCAGCTAATGATGAATAAATCCGGTTTTGTTTTAATAAAGGTCACGATAGTTTCTGCCATGGCCTTGCTGTAGCTGGCACCCGTATCACGGAATGTTGATGCCGCCCGTTTTGAGGATGTGAGCTCAATCTTGCAAGGCTTTTCATTTAAGATCTGCACATCCCAGTCGCCGATCAGCCTGAGGTATTTCCTGCGTCTGAACCACCTCCATATCATGATGTAGTACACATAGGATCTGCTGACCTTCTTGCCACGGATGTTCAGCACCTCGGTGTTTTTGCGACGGATGAGCCTGACGATCATGTGCGGCCTCCTTTCTCGGCCCACTTCAGGATTGCGTCGGTGGTCTTCTCTTTACACTTGAGGCTGTCATACAGCAGCATTTCAGAACCGTCCTCAAGGACACGGTATAGTTTTGTGTGGCCCGCAAACGATTCCACTACCGCATCATTGATGGCGGCTCTCGTGGTCTGGTAATATACCTGTTCGTCGACTCCTGGAGCGACGAAACGGAACAGTTTTACTTTACTCATGTTTTGCTTTGTCTCTATTGTTCGGTGTCTGCCTCTGCAGATACCAGGGTTTCTTTAATGTACATTCTCGCTTAGCCTTGGGCGGGTCGCTTGCATCGCTGCCTGCAATCACTTCCGGCTTTTCATATTTTCGCCGCTTCACGCCCATGGAGCTTAGAAGCTTGTAGATCGAGTCGGGCTTGCGTCCGAACTTCGAGGCGATTTCGTTCACCGGGCGGCCGTCTCGATAGAGTTCGGCGATCTCGGTTTTCTCATCTTCAGTGTAGGCTTTTCTCATCTTCGTTGATACTACTGTTTTCGGCGACTGGGGGGGGAGATCTTAGATGCCATATTATCATAATACTTTTTTATGAGATCTTTTGGGACATTACCCATCATTTCCACGAGTTCTCCCATCGTCGTAATCTTTACTGGAGGAGGGCCACTAAATGAAATTTCAGTAGGGAGGAATACAATTGGCTTCTCATGAGAATCATTGTGTTCTTTCTGCAGTTTTGACAACGCAAAAAGAATCTTGATATAGATATCCGTTGGCAGAGGGTCACCAGTCACGCCTCGAGACGATATATTTATATCGTACTCCAGGTTGTCTTCACTACACCAGCTTACCTCAAATGTTACTTCTGCTTTCATCGCTTAACCCTCCTCTATAATTTCGGCGTATGCCCAGCCGTCTTCTGCAGATATTGATACAGTGGCATCAAAGTTCTTGTCTTTATTATCATAGCAATAGTTTGCAATGGCCTCCTGAATCTTATCAATTAAGTCTTCTTTGTTCTTAATCTTGCTCATCGTCTTTTATTTCTTCTAGGTCATTTATTTCATATTCCCATTCGCAGGCATCCTTCTCTCTGATATTTTCAGCCAGAAAGTCATATCCTTCCCAACATTTAGAGTCCATGATGTCGTGATTATATCCAAATGGGTATCTTCTTCCCATATACTCGAGTGAATCATATTGCTCATCTGTGACACTCATTGTCACCCCGACGGTATATTTTACCGTGACGTTTAGTTTGATATCTTTCATGACTCATCTCCTTCCTCTAAAACTTCTACTATTTGAAATTCCAGATACGGCTTTCCAGAAAGGCTCTCTATGAAAATCCTGTCATCGGTTTTCTGGATGTTATACGCACTATCTAAAGGCTCCCAGTTATTCCGTCGAAGGAATTTTGTTTCCAAGGCCTCTCTGTATATACCATCAAGCAGGGATCTACAGTCGTTCTTGCTCCCATAAGGCTCATAGTAAAACTTAGGCAACATTGAACACAGGCGAAGAAGTCCCTGTGTCAGTTTGGCATGATCTGTTCTTTGTATTTTATATTTCATAGTTCCTCAAATTCTTGTTTGTATTTTTCTAATTCTCTCTCAGCCACTTTTTGCAGGGATGCGAACGCAATGGGTATGCGGTCCGCAACAATCGTTGCTTTTCTCTCTGTTTTGGGACTAAAATTGTAAAGCACTCTAATCTGGCACTTAGAGAGTTCTTTGCTATCTTTTGGGAAAGCCTTAAGAAATTCTTCGATTTCCTTTATGGCTTCGACGAGCTCGTTTCCTCGTTGAAGTTTCTCGTTATCCATTGTTGTCATCGATTAATTTATAGAGTTGTATAAGTTTAAAATCTATATCAACAAGTTTCTCTTTTAATCCCTTGATGTCTATTTGGATATACTCATAGATGAGTTGTAACTTAAACAGCAGGAAAGCCAACAGCACTACAATGGCAAGCAGCAGGAACGCGATTACTATTAACACCTTAATCATTTCTTACCTCCTTTCACGTTACGAAGTTTTTTCCCGTCCTTTCGGCAGTACTCCCCAACAGCGGCGGCGCCATCCTTTAGCCCATAGTCGCAGCTCTGGACTTCTTCTCCACACCCACGACCATAGAGTGGAGTGTAGCCATGTTCACAGTTCAAACATCTAATCTTCATTTCTCACCTCCTTTCGTTTCTTCTCTGTCACACCATAGTTCTATTGAGAAGGTGAAGTTCAGCCACCATAATGTGACAAAGTATGTTGTTGCTTCTTTTTTGTTATCATTTCGGTAGTCCACCGCATCGTTCACTCCGACAGTGATAGCGGGGAAGATGGAAAACTCGTTATAGTTGCAAGGTTTGACCCTTGTCCTACCTTTTGTCAGACGAATGCTGTAGATATTCATTGCTTGCCTCCTTTTATTTTATTTGATTTAATAAGTTTATACTTTGTTCTACTCCGGACTTCCAACCTTCCATATAGGAGTCTGACATCCACCTTGCAATTCGTTCTGCATCTTCATCTGATAAGCCATGTTCTAATTTAAGTAAGCTAAAGTATATAGCCTGAGCGGCGTCAGCAGTGATGCGTTTAATATTATCTGGTAATGTTATGGGCATGTTTCACCTCCTTATGATAATGTATTTTTTGTACAATGGTAAATGTGTATATATGAAATGTGCTGCCTTAATTTACCTCGATCGATGGTAATCCTTCCGGGATGACCATCTCTTGGAAGATCTATGTCACAGTATAGCTTCGCTCCACCAAATTGTTTATCAAGTTCTTTAATTTTTCTTGTTATAGTATTTATGATGTTTTCAAAAGCTATCTGGGATTCACCACAATATGTGAGTGCGATGAAATTAATGAAGAAGTTGTGCAGGGCTGTTAACTTTGTACTGCCGAAACCATAATACATGTATTCACCGAATATGATCATGATTCACCCCCTTTCCAGTTCACAAGTTTATAACCAAGTAGTATCAATGCGATGAAGAAGAACACAGCAAAAGAGAAATCCCACCAGTCAAAGCCCATCTGCCGCATTTTTGCAAGACAGAATGCGAGAGCAAAGAAATCCACAAACATCAGAATAATTGCTATAGTTTTCATGATTCACCTCCTTCCAGTTTTAAGGTGAGTATGTTCTCGACCAGTGTAAGGTCAAAAACCACGACTTCGAATCCTTCTTCTAATGTTTGTTCCTTCCATCGCACACTGATGCTGTTCTCGTGTCGTTGCACAATATAAGGTTTTATTTTCGGATAGTATTTCGCATCAAGGTGTGAGCACAGCAGCTTGATGCCTTCAAAGAACAACGCAACAGGGTCAGAATCATCTGCAGCCTGAACTATGCTGTTTTCCAGTGAAACGCATTTGTTCACCAGTTCCTTTTCTTTGTCGTTTTCAGCGCGGAAGAAATAGCCGCGAATAAAGTATTTTTCCCGCTCGCTATCGAACTGAAAAGGAGGGTTATTCTTGAACAGTCCAGTAATCATGACTTACCTCCTTCCAGCATTAGTCTCAATTCCTCATAGAAATTCTCGTTAAACAATAGTTTTTGAACACGCAGGCCATCACGATATTCGTCAGTTCGACTGAATAAAACGTAGTCATTGAGACCTTTGCCGTTAAAGACGGCTCTCAGGCGGCGCAGAAAATTTTCTACATCTACAGCTGGCTCCTGGTTGATTGGTGTAACCACGTTGATTGGTGTAACCACGAACTGGCCGACGACTACCTGGTAGTCCTGGTCATTCTGTTTCTTGACGAGTTCCACGGCCCTGGAGCAGCTCATCGGGTCGGTGTCCCTGCAGCCTTGTTTGTTCCTGATGGGACAGTCCGTACAGTTCGCTTGGACGAACTCCCGGTAATTCATAAAGACTAATTTTTGTGACATAACTTTTTGTTTTATAAAAATTGTTAGAATGGTTCTTTCAAAGCGTGGTCTGTATCGTAGATAGAGAAGTATTCGATGCCGCCGCTCTTGTCGGCCGTGCCGATGAAGCTCTCTCCAGGATGGTCTATGATCCAGTTCTTGAAGCTCTTGCCCTCCTTGTTCAGTTTCGACGGGTTGAAGTGCAGGCCTTTGAACTGGCAGTAGAAGCAGAGCTTTGTCTTGAAGTTGGCGGTCGAAATTCCCGACCGCTGATCCGGGAAGTGGTTTTTGAAGTCCCCGAACATTTCGGAGCGTTGTTTACGGGCATTGATATTATATCCCGTCTGGTCGAAATAGACCTCTGCCCATTGGTAGATGCTCTCGCTCATCTGCTGGCGCAAGGTCCTCAGCATGATGTCGTGCATAGGCGGCATGATGGCACCCTGTCCGGGTCGTGCCCATCCGTTCTGCATCGATGTCAGGTAGAGGAACACGCATTCCACCATGAAATTGTAGAACAGGTTCCACTGTTCCTGGTCCCAGTCCGCAAAGAACTGGTGGCCGAACACATCGATGGGGTGTCTCGAGTCGTTGAAATAGTTCGAGAATGACAGGTAGATGATACGTTCCTGGCTGGAGCGTGTCTGGCTGCCGTTGATGGCGTGGTTCGTCGTGATGTAGAACTTGGGGGATTTCTCGTTAGGGATCGAGAATCGGCCACCGCCCTTCACGTTGATGTTCAGGTCGCCCGTGATGGCCATGTAGAAGCGTTCAAAGTTGAAGTTCACGGCCACGTCATCCAGGAACACGTTACGCGTGCGCAGTGTGATCTTCGTAAACAGGAAGTCGTCGTCATTCTTCGTGTTGCGTCCATCGATCGTCGACTGGTTCATCATATAGGAGAGCGCCTTTCCGATAAGCGACTTACCCGTGCGGCCGTTGGACTGGCCCACGTCGCTCAGCTCGCCGTCCATGGCAATCACCGCCTTCAGCTCAGTCTGGTATTTGTAGTCGCATAACAGATATCCTATGGCCGTCATCTTGTTCAGGACGTGCTGCCAGAACTCAGCCTTTTCCTGTGGCGTCAGAGGTCCACCTTTCTCGTGCCAGAAGTTGGACGTGTACAGCAGGAAGTTGTACATGTCGCAGCACTTACCGGCTTCCGTCGGAATGAGGTAGATGTGTTCCGTATCAGGATCCCGTTCCACCGATTGGATGATCTGTACCCGCTCGAAGTTGTGTTTGATGACCTTGTGTTCCCACACGGTACAGGCGATGACCTTGTTCACATCGATATCTTGAGGCGTAATAGTCACCATACCGTTAGAGAAAAACATCTTCTGTTGGTAGGGCTGGTATTCGTCAAAGTTGTCATCGATACGGTCCAGGCGCTCCAATTTGTCGGTGGACAGGTCGGCGGTCAGCCTGGCTGAGAAGTAGTTTCTCACGCGATGGTCTTTTGTGGCCATCTGGATGTAGGCCCACACAAACTCACGGATCTGAACAGCGCTCGACGGATAGGCTATGCCGTCCTCGATATGTACAAACGTGTACATGCCAGGCTCAAGGTCTGCCGTGTGGATGCGATAGAATCCCGCCTGTTGGATGAAGCTCAAGGCCTCATAGGTATCGAGGGACACCTTCATCTTCTCCTCATCAACCGACCAGAACTCCTTATCGGCAACAACCTTAGATGCGAGCTCAATCTTGCCATCGGCAGTCACCTTGTATCGGAATCGGTTAAACTTGAAAGTCTTCAGCGGCAAAAGCTGATCATGGTATTTCTCAAAGAATTGGTCATAGTCATTGAGTAGCCAGTAGTCCCTGATCTGCTGGTCGCTCTTGGTGGACACATTGAATATCGAGCAGTATTTCCCGATGCCGTCATGGGCATGGACGGCGAAGTCGATATCCTTGGCCAGCTCGTCCTCCTTCCCTTTGAGCGTACCCACCAGCAGGTCATCCACACCTTTGTCCCCGCGCTCGTTGTCGTTGATGTGGCCGAAATAGATGTCCACATTGACACCTATATTATGTAATGACCCCACATATTTCTTGAACTTCACCGCTGCCAGGGAGAAAAGATGCGGGCGTTTGTCGATCGCCTCATCAGGCACCAGTGTTCCCAGGTGGTCCCAGTCGCTGTCGAACAGCAGCACCACATTCTTCACGTTGCAGCGTTGGATGATGTACTGGAGATCCTGGGGCAGTCCGGCTTCCTTGTTACCGATGTTGAAGATGCCCTGTATGGCCAGAGACGGGATGCCGTGCTTGCAGGCCTTCTCCGCCTTCTTCTCGCCCTCCTGGATCACCAGCGTCTCGATGGGAAGTGATTTCTTGTACAGGTCACGGATTTTCTGCGGGATGTAGAACCTGGTAGGAGCGCCCTTCGGTGTCTGATATTTGTTTTCCCTGGTGCTCCCTTCAGGCGTATGCAGTGACGGGTTGGACCATCGGATGCGTATGTACGGTCTGAGGCCGCCCCGGGCGCCACGTGTGGAATACATCCCCATGGTGCCGTCCAGGTTATAATAATAGATGAGCATTTCATCGTCGCCCTCATGGACGGTGCCTGAGGCGTCGATGCTGCCCCTTCTCATGGCCGGCTCATAGATCGTCATCTTGCCGTCCTTGCTCATCGTCTCGACCATCACATCCTCGGTCGTCAGGCCGGAGGCTTCCAGCTGCTGCTGGCAGAAACTCTTGGCGGCAGCCTTCACATGTTGTGCGGTGGCCAGCCGTCTCAGTTCTTTCTCGCTCTGGATGTAGATGCCGGCTGCTTCTGCCGTCAACCTGATGGCCTCGTTATAGCGGCTGCGGTCCTCGTTGCATTGGTAGTACATCGTGGCGGCTACGGCGTTGGTCAGTGTGAAGTCACAGCTGAAGCATTTGGCGATATTCTTCCGGTTGTTATGTGTGACACAAAGTCCTTTACCCTTGCCGGTCTTTCCGCATTTCGGGCATGGCACGTATGATGTTGCCTTGGAACGGTCGGCACCAGGAATGCAGGTCCTGATGTCTGCCTGTTCTTTTAGCAGGCGGACAGTATTTTCATCATAAAAATCGCTCATTGGAAAAGGTGATTAGTTTCCGCATAGCGTACGAACTCAGCTTTGGAGTGGACGCCTATACGGATATAGGCATTACGAATGTGGTTGTTAACGGTGTGGACAGAGAGGTAGAGCTGTTCTGCGATTTCCTCCTTATTGAGGCCTTCGTGCCAGAGCTTCATGACACGCAGCTCGGCATCGCTCATCTGGTGGGCGAACTTTGGACGGCACACCACGTTTTCCAGTCTGCACTCTCCTCGTAGAGGGCAGGGCACACACTCCAGGTGTATGCGTCCGAAGGAATCGATATCTGCAGTCTTATCGATATTGCCGAAGTTGCACTTGATGAATCGAACGACAATCCGGTACCGGTAGAATGACATGTTAGGTATGCATCGCTCGTACTCTTTCTTCAAGGCGGCAAGTGCGTCAGGATAAAATTGCTCGATCATCTCATAGATGGCAGAGATGATATCTCCATGGGCTTCGGTCAGCTTCTCGGCCGTGCCGTCGGAGAAGTGGAGCCACGCTTCATCATTGAACGTGTAAAACTCGATGTTTGATGGCATGTCCATATCATTTTTCGCATTTTTCGAGTGAATCAAATACCTTGCAATCAAGAATTTCCTCAATTTTGCACTTGTGAAGTTGAGGGATTCTTGCCAAGCCACGGATCCAGTTGTACATCGTATAGCGGGGCACCATACAGCCTTCGCACAGGCGATCGACTATCGAGGCCATTTCGTTCCTCTGGAAGCGATGCAGATACTCGCTGAGCGCTACAGAGTCTTTGCGGATTTCATTTGTTTTGTCGTCCATAGATTTGTATATTTACTTTAATTGTAGTACATTTACGCCGACAAAGTTATATTTACTTTTTGAAACTCGTACTAAAAAGATAAGTTAATCGTACAATTTTAGCAATTTTTAACCATTGTAGTTTATGTTACACATCGGGAATGAAATCAAAAAGATCATCGAATCAAACCATCTTGTCAAGCAAGATGTGGCAGAGCAATTAGGTGTCACACCTACTTACTTGGCCAGAATGTTCAACCAGTCGGACATGAAATGTTCATCCTTGGACAAAGTGTGCAAGGTGATAGGACTTTCTGCTGCACATATCTTCGAACAGGAAAGTCTAGTGAATGTCCAGAATGTTTCAGCTAATTCAATTATCGGGAACGCGAAAGCGGAGCTGAATGTGACGCCTGGAGAGGTCGCCACATTGCGCGAACTCCTTGATGAAAAGGAGCGTACCATCCGTATTTTGCTCGCTCAAATCGGGACAAAAACGGGACAAACTGATTGAAAAATGGCCATTTATCTGCCTTTAGGCACATCTGATTATCAACAAGTTACGGAAACCACCTGTGTTGTAACAGTTCTTCTCACCCCGACTCAAGCAAGCGGCGACCGGAATAATCCGATCGCCGCTTTTCCTTTGTAATCCACCAAGTTGGCAAACGACCTCACGCCAAAATGGTTAACCGGGCGCTTACCGATAATCCCGAGATGATTATTTCTGCAATTGTGAGAGATGGGACTCGAGATCCGCAGGCTTGATAACTATTTCGCGATAATCATCGTTGGTAGAATAACGATAGACCAGATTGGTACCCGTCTCAACCACCGCCTTAAAAAAGGCTATGCTATCGTCATTATCAATAGCTTCAGCCAATGCGCCTAACAACGATTCTTTTAATGCACCATCGCCTCCATCCAGATTATCAAAGTTATCTACCATATATTTGTATGTGACCGTGTTAGCGTCCTCATTATATTCGACGCTCGCATAAATCACTCCGTTTTCCAAATTCATGGGACAGTTTTCGTTATCTTCCATTACGTCCTTTTTAATCAGCTCCTTTAAAGCAGCGATTGAGTCACCCTTTGCATCTTTTGCATCTTTTGCATCCGATGACACCGAAGATTGAACGCAACCGGTAGAAACAAAGCAAAGAGCGGCCAAAAGGGCTAATACCGCAAACCTCATTTTTTAATCATAATTCTCATCTTTTAAAGGCATAGATGGCTCCACGATGCAGGTTGCTAGCTAGATTCCTAAGGCATAAAAGACAAACGGAGCCACCCATTCTCCACACTGCTATGTGATGACTGAATGTCCACGTCCACATATCCAGTATATCGATATTGCGCTTTCTATTATTCCTGTCGATTGACCATCAGGTCTTATGACGATGCAAATATAATTCTTTTTTCCTACAGTTTCACCTTAAACGCGCACAAACTTAACATGATTATTCCACTTAATGGTTTTGAAACAACAACATAGCAAGTTTTCCTTTCACGTGGGTTGGATGGGTTTGCTTTTATGCAAAAAAGGTGGTAACTTCGCAGTCCAAAACAATGCAGAATCATGAAACCGACCAGAATTACCCAGTTGGATCTGCGTGATGTGCCGCAGATGTACCACAACCTCAAGTATAATGACGGCGAAATCTACTTTGCCGACAACATCAAGTCCATCCCTGGACTGATGAAGCAATTCAAGGTGAACTTCATCGCCTATGTCATGGTGACCGAGGGACGGCTCTCCCTTGACTTGAATGGCGTGAGCTATCAACTAGAGAGGAACTGCTCGCTGTTCGTGGATCGCAAGATGGTCATTGACAACGTGATGCACACCGAGAACTTCAGCTGCATCATCTGCGCTATGAGCACCGACATCGGTTTCGGATTTTTCAACAAGAGCCTGATTCAGTCCATCATGCACATTATCGCCAATCCGGTCATCAAGATGGACCAGGCCGAGGTGGACCTGATGATGAAATACTACGAGCTACTGGTCTTCAAGATGGATCATCAGGAGTTGAACATGGGTCGCGAGACGGTGCGTGACATCATCCGCTGCTTTGCCTATGACCTGTTGTCTAACCTGAACAAGCACATCGACACCGATGACGATGACGACATGCTGCGCCAGAGCGACCGCATCTACCACCGCTTCATGCTCCTGCTTGCCGAGAATACCAATGTGAACCGCAGTGTCAAATCTTATGCCGACGAGCTGTGCGTGTCACCCAAGTACCTGACCAGCGTGTGCCGTCGACACAGCGACTACACTGCTAGCGAACTCATCGCCACATCTATCGTCAGCCGCATCAAGCAGCTGTTGCTCTACAGCGACCTGAGTATCAAGGAAGTAGCTACCGAGATGGGCTTTGACAACCTGTCGTTCTTCGGGAAATACGTGAGAAAGCACCTGGGCTTGTCGCCCAACCACTACCGCAAGGCCAACAACTACGGCAAGTAATGCCCTGGTCCTGTCCCGTGGGCTGAGGCTCCGCCTCAGTCCCCCAAAAAACACCTAATACCTAAAGCCTCCCCAGCATCTCCGATGCTGTCAGGCCCGTGACGGGATGTCGCCAGTCGGGTGCCAGTTCCACCATTGGACGAAGGAAGAAATCACGTTCGGGCAGATGAGGATGTGGAACCTGCAGGTCAGGGGTATCGATGACCATGTCATCAATAGCCATGATGTCGATGTCGACCAGGCGGTCAACGTAATGGCCCTCACTGTCACGGTGTGACGCACTACCCAAGCGCCGCTCGATGCGATGGATGCGTTCAAGCATCCTGTGCGGCTCGATACGGCTGCTCAGTTTCAGGCCCACGTTCAAGAAACCGTATTCACTCTCAAATCCCCAGGGCTCACTCTCGACAATACTCGAGACGGCAAAGTATTTCCTCCCTGCCGTAAGAGCAACGACGGCGCGATAGAGGTTATCGCGCCGGTCGCCCATATTGCTACCTATATTCAGGTAATAGTCCATCTTTACAAGGTCTTGTGGACCTCAATCTCCTCAAACGCCTCGACGATATCGTTCACCTGCAGGTCATTGTAGGATTTGAGGCTCAAACCGCAGTCATAACCACTGGTGACCTCCTTGACATCGTCCTTGAATCGCTTGAGCGAAGCCAGCTCGCCGGTGTGGATCACGATACCGTCGCGGATGACGCGCACCTTGCTGCCTCGCTTGATCTTGCCCTCGACAACCATCGTACCTGCGATCGTTCCCACCTTGCTGATGTGGTAAACCTGGCGAATCTCGGCGCTACCGGTAACTTCCTCCTTGATATCGGGCTGAAGCATACCCTCCATAGCGCTCTTGACCTCCTCGATAGCATCATAGATGATGGAGTACAGACGGATGTCCACGCCTTCCTGCTCGGCAGCACGCTTGGCTGCAGCAGCCGGACGCACCTGGAAGCCGACGATGTAGGCATCACTAGCAGCGGCCAGCGTCACGTCGCTCTCGGTGATGGCACCCACAGCCTTGTGGATGACATTGACCTGAACCTCAGGGGTAGAGAGCTTGATGAGCGAGTCGCTCAAGGCCTCGATAGAACCGTCCACATCACCCTTGACAATGATGTTGAGCTCGTGGAACTCGCCCAGGGCACGGCGACGGCCGATATCCTCAAGGCTGACACGATGCTGGGTGCGGCGGTTCAGCTCACGCTGCAGCTGCTCGCGCTTGTTGGCGATCTGCCTTGCCTCCTGGTCGGTGTCCATGACGTTGAACTTGTCACCGGCAGTGGGAGCGCCGTCAAGACCAAGAATCAGAGCCGGAGTCGAAGGACCGCTCTCGGTGATGCGTACATTGCGCTCGTTGAACATCGCCTTGACCTTACCATAGTGGGTACCTGCCAGCACGATGTCACCCACGCGCAGGGTGCCGTTGTCTACGAGGACGGTAGCGATATATCCACGGCCCTTGTCCAGCGACGACTCGATGATGGAACCCGTTGCCTTGCGGTTGGGGTTAGCCTTGAGGTCAAGCATGTCGGCCTCGAGCAGCACTTTCTCCATCAGCTCGTTCACACCCATACCCTTCTTGGCCGAGATGTCCTGACTCTGGTACTTGCCGCCCCAGTCCTCGACCAGGTAGTTCAAGTTGGCAAGCTCCTCCTTGATCTTCTCGGGGTTAGCACCGGGTTTATCAATCTTGTTGATGGCAAAGATGATAGGTACGCCGGCAGCCGAGGCATGGTTCAACGCCTCGATGGTCTGCGGCATGACGCTATCGTCGGCAGCCACAATCACGATAACGATGTCGGTTACCTTGGCACCACGGGCACGCATAGCGGTAAACGCCTCGTGACCAGGAGTATCCAGGAAGGTGATGCGACGGCCATTGGGCAGTTTCACATTATAGGCACCGATGTGCTGAGTGATACCGCCGGCCTCGCCTGCAATCACATTAGAGTTGCGGATATAGTCCAGCAATGAGGTCTTACCGTGGTCCACATGACCCATGACGGTCACTACGGGCGGGCGCTGAACGAGATCTGCGGGATCGTCCTCTTCCTCGTTGATGGCTTCTACCACCTCGGCGCTGGTATACTCTGTCTTGAAACCGAACTCCTCGGCAACGATGTTGATGGTCTCAGCATCGAGTCGCTGATTGATGCTCACCATCACGCCCAGGCTCATACAAGTGGCGATAACCTTGTTGATGGGCACGTTCATCATGTTGGCCAAGTCATTGGCGGTGACGAACTCGGTGAGCTTCAGGATCTTGCTCTGAGCTGCTGCCTGTGCTGCCTCTTCACGGGCCTCCTCGCGATGCTCCTCGCGGCGCTCGCGGCGGCGTGTAGCGGCTGCCTTCTTGTTACTCTTTGCTGTGAGGCGTGCCAGCGTCTCCTTCATCTGGCGCTGTACATCTTCCTCGCTGACTTCGGGACGCAGTGGCCTGCGGTTGCCCTTCTTGTCCTTCTTATCTCGCTTGCCGCCCTGGTCATCCTTAGCGCCACGGCCCTTGTTGGACTGGGCAGCGACCTGCTTGCCTGCTGACTCGATATCGACCTTCTCCTTGCCGATGCGTTTGCGCTTACGACGGCTGCCGCCCTCGGCCTGAGCCTTGGCGATGCGTTCGTTGCGCTTCTCCTCCTTGGTCTTCTTCTTGGGGCGAGTCTGTTGATTGAGGGAAGAAAGATCGACCATGCCCACAACCTTGAGTTGCGGACCGCCCACGGTCTGGGACACGGGCTTGAAGACTTCATCTTCTTCTTTATTCTCCTTCTCTTCCTGTTCTACAGGCTCTGCCGATTGGGCAGGGGTCGGCGAGGGGGTCGGCTCGACCTCCTGGACGGGCTCAGCTTCCTGAACCGGTTCAGCCTTGGGACTCTCACTGACCTTCTCGGCCTTCACTTCGGGAGCGACCTCGGGAGCAGGAGCAGCCTCGGTATCGGCCTTCTTCTCGGCCTCAACCGGCTTGGCGGGTTGTTCCTTGACCTGCTTTTCCTTCTCGGGCTCAGGCTCGGGTTCGGGCTTGGGCTCAGGCTTAGCGGCAGGCTTAGGCTTGCCAGCAGCCTCAAGGTCGATCTTGCCCAGGACTTTAGGCTTCTGTCCCGGGATGACCGTCTTGATCTCATGTGATTCCTTGGCAGCGCTCTGTTTAGCCTTCTCCTTCTGCCGTTCGTTGGCCATCTTGTCGGACTTGCTCTTCAGATCCATGTCGGGCTTGAACTCCTTGACAAGCATCTCATAGACATCGTCCTGGATGCGCGCATTGATGCTCGCATCGATTTCGATGCCCTTCTTGTGCAGGAATTCCTCGATGGTCTGCCTACCCACGTTTAAGTCCTTGATGACTTTACTGATTTTTATCGCCATTATATTGTTTTTTATCAGTTGGCTTTCAGCAATATGCTTCGGCTCTTATATTAGTTGTTAGATTTGTTGAGTGTGAAAAGATAGCTATATAAACTCGATGCAATCGCTTGATGAGGTGATTACTCATCAAACTCTTCCCTGAGGATGCCCAGCAGGTTGTCCACCGTATCCTCCTCAAGGTCAGCCTTGTCGATAAGTTGCTCACGCGGTGTGCGCAATACTGACTTGGCGGTATCCAGACCGATGTTCTTGAGGGCCTCGATAACCCACTCGTCAACCTCGTCCTTGAACTCATCCAGGTAGATGTCCTCCTCGGCTTCACCTTCCACGTCACGATAGACATCGATGCTGTAACCGGTGAGGATGCTTGCCAACTTGATGTTCAAGCCGCCCTTACCGATGGCCAGAGAGACCTCCTCGGGACGAAGGAACACCTCGGCATGCTTGTTCTCGTTATCGAGGCGAATTGACGCGATCTTGGCAGGGCTGAGGGCACGCTGGATGAACAGCTGTGCGTTGCTCGTGTAGTTGATCACGTCAATATTCTCGTTGCGCAGCTCGCGAACGATACCATGGATGCGCGCACCCTTGACGCCCACACAGGCGCCCACTGGATCGATGCGGTCATCATAACTCTCGACAGCAATCTTGGCACGCTCACCCGGAATGCGGGCGACGGCACGGATCACGATCAGGCCATCGTGGATCTCGGGCACTTCCTGCTCAAACAGGCGCCTCAAGAAGTTCTGGCTCGTGCGTGACACGATGATCTTGGGGTTGTTGTTGGTATTGTCAACCTTCTCGATGACGGCACGAACCACATCACCCTTACGGTAGATGTCGGTGGGAATTTGCTCATCCTTGGGAAGGAGCAACTCGTTCTTGTCCTCGTCGAGCAACAGCACCTCGCGTTTCCACACTTGATATACCTCACCAGCAACAAGCTGACCCTCAAGGGCTTTAAACTTGTTGTAGATAGCATCCTTCTGCAGGTCCAGAATTTTGCTGGCCAGGGTCTGGCGCAGGTTGAGAATAGCGCGGCGACCAAACTTGGCAAAATCAATCTTGCGGGTGTGCTCCTCGCCCACCTCACAGTCGGGATCGTCGTCGGCCTTAGCCTCGCTCAGCGAGATCTGCTTATTGGGATTCTCGACTTCGCCGTCCTCCACAACTTCCAGGTTCTGATAAATCTCGCAGTCTCCCTTGTCTGGGTTGACAATCACGTCAAAGTTATCGTCATCACCAAACATCTTGGACAGCACGCTGCGGAATGACTCCTCCAGCACGCTGATCAAGGTCGTCTTGTCGATGTCCTTGAGTTCTTTAAACTCGGCAAACTGTTCGGTCATGTTGACCGCTTCTTCTCTTTTAGCCATAATGATTTTCAGTTTTCAGTCTCCAGTTTCCGGTTTTTCAGATGAGAGCGGATGCGCCCGACAACTGATAGCCGATAACTGACAACTAAATTTTGATGATATTTTTTGTTTGTTTAATGTCGTTGTAATTGAAGTGTTCCTGTTCCTCGACCAGTTCGGGACGCTTCTTGCCCTCGAGTTTCTTCTTGACCATCATGGTCAGCGTGAAGCCCTCGTCATCGGCATCGGCAAGCACACCCTTGAGCTTGCGCCCATCGGCAGTCAACACCTCGACCTCATAGCCGATGTTCTTACGGTACTGGCGCGGCAGCAGCAACGGTGATGAAATACCATAGGAGCCCACGGTCAGCTCGTAGTCCTCCTCGTCGCGGTCAAACGCAGTAAGCACGGCGTCGTTCACCGCCACGCAATCGTCGATGGTGATGTCCTCGTCGCTATCGAGAGCCACTTCGATGATGTTGTCCTTGCTCACCTTGAGGGTGACCAGGTACATCTTGGTACCATCCAGGGCCTCGTTAATCACTTTTTCCAGTTCCGTCTTGTCAATCATATCTTTTAGTTTCTAGTCCCTAGTCCTTAGTTTCTAGTTTTGAGGCTATAGTGCATGCCATTGGGCACTACCTAAAGCCGAATTATAATAAAAACGAGGAAGCCCGAGTGCCCCCTCTCACGAATGCTGGCGCAAAAGTACTATTTTTCCTGCATTCACGCAATATTTAAGGTGAAAACGGCCCAAAAAGAGCAGAAATATTCACATTATTTAATAATATTTAACTGGTAAATCTACCTTTTCGACCAGGTTTATTGGTAGAAACGCCCGTTTCACCCCTCTATCGGCAGACCACAAATGTTGAGAATACCGCCCCCTACTCATGCCGACTTTTGGAAAAAAGCAGTACCTTTGCCACAACAACCTGATACAAAATCAATGAAAGCGGCAATTGTACTGTTGACGATACTGGTAGTGGGCGGGGCCATCGTGTGGCTCATCGACCGCCTGTTTTATAGCCATCGACACGAGAATAACCTAGAGGAAACCGAGGATAACCCTGACCAAGTCGCCAAGCCCCAAGGATGTGCCGACGAGGGTTGCGGCCTGCGTAGCATCTGCCCCAGCGAGCAGATTCTAGCAGGGGAATGCAAGCAGGAGATCATCTATTATGACGACGAGGAACTGGATGCGTTTGCCAGCCACAGCGAGGACCAATATACCCCCGAGGAAGAGGAGCAATGGCGTGATATCCTCTACACCCTCCAGCCAGGTGACCTGATTGCCTGGGGACAGAGCATCAAGCACCGAGGGTTAGTCATGCCAACCGCCATCCGCGAGGAATTCCTGCAACTTGCCGCCGAACATCGTGGCACTTGAGGCAATAAAATCGGCAAGGGTACGTTTATAAGATACTAACAAAACAGAAAATAGACGGGAATTTGAACAGGACACGACGTTTCATACCGTTACTGATTATTGCGATGGTGGTCGCGCTTGCTGCGTGCAGCAACAAGACCAACACCGCACGGTCGCGTTTCTGGCAATCGTTCACAACCAAATACAACGTCTACTTCCACGGCAAGACCAACTATGACGAACAGCTGAAGGCGATGATGGACGCCTACGAGGACGACTATTCCCAGCACCTGTATATGCACCCTGCCGAGGCCCGTTCCAACCCCAAGGCACCACAGCCCACCGGCAGTTTTGAGCGCACCATCGAGAAGATGGAGAAGGCCATCACCCAGCACTCTATCAAGAAGAAGCCCAAGCGCAAGAGCGGCAAAGGCCGTGACCCCAAATACCAGGAATGGCTGGCACGTGAGGAATACAACCCCTTCCTGCACAATGCATGGTACATGCTTGCCAAGGCACAATACATGAAGGGCGACTTCCTTGATGCCGCCGCCACATTCCGATACATCACACGCCACTTCTCATGGAAGAAGGACCTGGCACAAGAATGCCAGGTGCGTGAGGCGCTGTGCTACTGTGCCATGGGCTGGCCCACCGAGGCCGACAATGTGCTCTCGCACATCCACCTCGACGAAATCACCAACAAGAAGGTGCGCGCACTGGCCAATGCCGCCTTTGCCGACTACTATATCAAGGTTCAAGACCCCGAACAGGCTATCCCCTATCTGGCTAAAGCCGTCAAGGGCTTCAAGGGCAATGAGAAGATGCGCATGAGTTTCCTGCTGGGACAACTCTATGAGGACGTGGGCGACAAGCACAACGCCTATCTGGCCTACAAACAGGCGGGAAGCAGTAGCGGCTCGTCTTATCGCACCAAATTCAACGCTCGCATCAAGCAGAGTGCCGTCTATGAGGGCGCCAATATCGCCAGCGAGGTCAAGGCGCTGAAGCGCATGACACGCTATGACCGCAACAAGGAGTACCTGGACCAGATTTATTATGCCATCGGCAACCTTTATCTCTCGCACGGCGACACCTTGAGCGCCATCGAGAACTACAGGCTCGCTGCCAAGAAGAGTACCCGCAACGGCATCGACAAGGCCATCAGCCAGCTGACGTTGGGCGGTATCTATTTTGCGCGCCGCCAGTATGACGAGGCTCAGGTCTGCTATGCCGAGGCCATCCCTCTGATCAACGAGGACTACCCCAACTACAAGATGCTCAAGAAACGCAGCGACGTGCTGGACGAACTCGCCGTATACTCGCAGAACGTCACCCTGCAAGACTCGCTGCTGGAACTGGCAGCCATGACACCCGAGGAGCAGAAGGCCGTCATCGCCAACATCATCGAAGAACTCAAGAAAAAAGAAAAAGAAGAGGCCGAGACAGCTGCACGCGAGGAGTATCTGGCACAGCAGAGCGCCAAGGGCAGCCAGATTCAAGACAATGGCAACAACCCTAACACCTACGTCATGAACACCGACAACTCATGGTACTTCTACAACACAGCCACCAAGAATGCCGGTAAGACTCAGTTCCAGAAGCTATGGGGCAGCCGTAAACTCGAGGATAACTGGCGACGCCGCAACAAGTCAACCTTCTCGTTCGGTGACGAGGAGGCCGACAGCGCGTTGTTGGCACTCGCCGACAGCATGATCGTCGATGAGAACGGAGACACCGTGCAGGTCGATATCGAGGCGCTGAAACGTGCCGAGGACCCGCACTTCGAAGAGTACTACCTCAAGCAGATTCCCAAAACCGAAGAGGAAATCCAGGCCGCCCACGAGATTATCCAGGAGGGACTGTACAATATGGGTATCATCCTCAAGGACAAGATGGAGGACTATGACGCTGCGGCCTATGAGTTCAACGTCCTGATGGAGGACTATCCCGACAACACCTACCGCCTGGATGTCTATTATAATATGTACATGATGTACATGCGCAACGGGCAGACTTCCGATGCACAGCCCTACCGAGACAGCATCCTCGTCCTATTCCCCGAGTCCAAATATGGCATGGCGATGCAGGATCCCAACTATCTGGAGAACCTCAAGAACATGAACCGTGACCAGGAGAGCATGTATGAGGCGGCCTATGCCAATTACCTGTCCAACAACCACAGTGGCGTGCACGAGGCCTATGCCGAGATGATGCGCAAGTACCCCCTGTCCAAGATCATGCCCAAGTTCATGTTCATCGACGCGTTGAGCTATCTCACCGAGAAGAATCATGAGAAATTCAAGGAGACCATCAAGGACATGCTGCAGCGCTATCCCCAGACGGACATCACGCCCGTGGCATCCGAGATTGTCAAGCAGCTCAACCAGGGACGACGCCTCGAGGGCGGCAGCAACGTGCGCGGCATGTTGTGGAGTACCCGACTGAGCAACGATACCACACCCGAGGCACTGGAGCGCACCTTCACCCCGTTTGCCGAGGATAACGACAAGCCCCAAGTGTTCATCCTTCTCTACCCGATAGATAGCGTGAACGGCAATATGCTACTCTATGAGGTAGCACGCCACAACTTCAATGCCTTTAAGGTCAAGGACTATGATATCGAGCAGATGAACTTTGGCTCGCTTGGACTGCTGATTGTCAGGGGTATGGACGACTTCAAGGAGGCCTCCCATTACCGCACCCTGTTCGAGCAGGACCAGAGCATCACTGTTCCCCGCCAGGTACACTACGTCATCATCAGCGTGGATAACTTCAACCTGTTGTTGAACGAGGGCCGCACCTTCGAGGACTACTTCAACTACCTGGAGGAGAAGAACGACAAGGAGCACAGCGACCTCGAGAAGAAAGAACTCGATGAGGCCGAGAAGAAAGCCCAAGAGGAAGCCGATGCACTGGCTGCCGCCGAGCGAGAGAAAGCACGCATCGAGGCTGAACAACTCGAACGTGAAGCCGCCGAGCTCGCTAAGCGTGATGCCGAAGAGAAGGCCAAGGAAGAGGCCGAGGAGAAGGCTAGACTCGAAGCCGAGGCTGCCGAAAAGGCTCGCATCGAGGCCGAAAAGAAAGCTCGCATCGAGGCCGAAGAGAAGGCACGCCAAGAGGCTGAACGCAAACAGATCCAGGCCAGTGACTACCGCAACCGCTCCACCGAGAGCAGCACTACGCAGCGACAGCTCAGCGATAAGGAACTCAAAGAACAGGAGCGTGCCGAGGAAGAGCACCTCAAGCAACTGGAACGTGAAGCCAAGGCTCGCGAAAAGGCCGAAGCTAAGCGCCAGAAGGAGATTGATGACAGCATCAAGAAAGAGCAGAAACATCAGCGCAAGTTGGCTCGCCTTGAGGAAATAGCCGAACAAGACTCCATCGAGCAAGCCGAGAAGGAGAAAGAGAAGGAACGCGACTTCAGATACAAGTGGCGTGAAGACTCGGCAAGGGCTGCTTACAAGGCTGCCGAGCAGGCTAAAAAGGATGCCAAGAAGGCTAAAGAGCAGGCTCGCAAGGACAAGCAGAAGGAGCGCAAGCAGCAAGCCAAGGAGCGTGAACGCGAGCGCAAGGAGAAGCAGAAAGAGCGTGAACGCGAGCGCAAGGAGAAACAGAAAGAGCGCAAGGAGCAGGCCAAGGCACGCGAACAAGAGCGCAAGCAGCGACAGAAAGAGCGTGAACGGGAGCGCAAGGAAAAAGCCGATCAACGCAAGCAAGAGGCTCGTGATCGTGAGAACCAACGCAAGGCCGAACAGAAGGCTTCCAATAAGGGTAACGACAAGCCTAAAGGCTCTAGCGCTAAGCCTAATGCCTCCAACCAGCCCAAGCCTAACACGCCTGAGCCCAAGCCTGACACGCCCAAACCCGACAACAAGCAAGACTTGCCCGACAACAATGCTCCGAGCAAACCCGATTAACAATACTCCTAGCAAACTCGATAACAAGAAAAACGATTAACGCAATATAATTGAAACAAACCGTATGAGCAAAGAGAGAATATTGTGGGCCGATGACGAAATCGACCTCCTCAAGCCGCATATCCTGTTCCTCGAGAACAAGGGCTACGAGGTAGAGACCGTCACCAACGGCCGAGACGCCATCGACGCGCTGAGCAACCAGATCTTCAACCTCATCATCCTGGACGAGAATATGCCGGGCATCAGTGGACTTGAAGCCCTGCAGCGCATCAAAATCATGCAGCCCAACGTGCCCGTCATCATGATCACAAAGAGCGAGGAGGAGAACATCATGAACCAGGCCATCGGCGGCGAAATCGCCGATTACCTCATCAAGCCGGTCAACCCGATGCAGATCCTCTCTTCGATCAAGAAGAACCTGCACAGCGACGACCTCATCTCACAGAAGGTGACAGGCGACTACCAGCAGGAATTCATGCGCATCAGCCAGATGATCAACATGGCTCAGAGCATCGAGGACTGGTATGAACTGTATTCCACCCTCGTGCGCTGGGAACTCACCCTGTCCAATACCGACACCAACATGGACGAGATGCTCAGGATGCAGAAGACCGAGGCCAACAGCGCCTTTGCCAAGTTCGTCAGGCGCAACTATGAGAGTTGGATGACCCAACCCGAGCACCCCCTGCGCAGCAACGAACTATTCAAGACCAAGGTTCTGCCTCTGCTCGACAAGGGCGAGAAAGTCTGCTTTGTCGTCATCGACAACTTCAGGCTCGACCAGTGGAAGATGGTCAGCCCCCTGCTGGCGGACTTCTATAACATCGAGAGCGAGGAACTCTATACGACCATCCTGCCCACAGCGACGCAATATGCCCGCAATGCCATCTTCTCGGGTCTCATGCCCGTCGATATCGAGAAGATGTTCCCCGACCTCTGGGTCGATGAGGAAAGCGAGGAAGGCAAGAACCTGAACGAGGCTCCGCTCATCCAGACACTGCTCGACCGCTATCGCCGCAAGGTACATTTCTCTTACACCAAGATGAACGACAGTGCTGCCGGCGAGAGGATGATGCAGAACTTCGGCATGTTCAAGAACTACGAACTCAACGTGCTGGTGTTCAACTTCGTTGACATGCTCTCCCATGCCCGCACCGAGTCCAAGATGATTCGCGAGCTAGCCAACACCGACGGAGCCTACCGCTCGCTCACCGTGTCCTGGTTCAAGAATTCCAACGTGCTCGACATTTTCAAACTGATGGCCGAGAACGGCTACAAGGTCGTCCTCACCACCGACCACGGTACTATCAAGGTGGATCGTCCCATCAACGTCATCGGCGACAAGAACCTCAACACCAACCTGCGCTACAAGGTGGGCAAGAGCCTGACCTATAACGGCAAGCAGGTCTATGAGATCAAGCAGCCCAAGCGTGTAGGCCTACCCGCCCCCAACATCTCGAGCACCTACATCTTCGCGATGAACAGGGACTTCTTCGCCTATCCCAACAACTACAACTACTACGTATCCTACTACAACGACACGTTCCAGCACGGCGGCATCTCGATGGAAGAGATGCTCGTGCCCATCGTGACCCTCTCCCCCAAGTAATTAAGGTTCACCATATACAAGCAACTAAGGTTCACCATGCCGCGACTTTGTCGCGGCCAATTAAAAACCATAATATGAAAACAATCGAAATACCGATTCCCAATCTGGAGGCCCTCGAGGAGGCTGCCTACAAGTTCATGACCGAGATGGGCGACCTCACCGTCTATGCCTTCTATGGCGAGATGGGCGCCGGCAAGACCACGTTTATCAACGCGCTGTGCAAGCAACTCGGCGTCGAGAGTGACGTGACCAACTCGCCCTCGTTTGCCATCATCAACGAGTACCGCAGCGATGCTACAGCCGAACTGATCTACCACTTCGACTGCTACCGCCTGGAGAAGGAGGAAGAGGCCGTTGACCTGGGTGCCGAGGACTACTTCGACAGCGGTGCCCTCTGCTTCATCGAGTGGCCCGAGCGCATCGAGGGACTGTTGCCCGACGACACCGTGCGCGTGGACATCACCGTCAACGACGACGAGAGCCGCACCCTCAAGATGACCTTCCCCGACCTCGCCTAGTGAAACAGAAAGTCTAAGGTCTAAAGTCTAATGTCTGAGGTCTAAGGTCTGAGGTCTAAGGTCTGAGGTCTAAAGTCTAAGGTCTAAAGTCTAAGGTCTAAAGTCTAAGGTCTAAAGTCTAAGGTCTAAAGTCTAAGGTCTAAAGTCTAAAATGCCACACTACATCAAGGTCAGCCAGACAGCGAGCACCAACACCTACCTGTCCCGCTTGGCAGCGACGCTGCCAGGCGGTACGGTGATTTATACACCCAGCCAGACCGCAGGCCGCGGCCAGAAAGGCAACTCCTGGGAGAGTGAGGACGGCAAGAACCTGACGTTCTCACTGCTGCTCAAGCGACCGCCCGTCAAGGCACGCGACCAGTTCTACCTGAGCGAAGCGGCGGCGCTGGCAGTCGTCGAGGCTCTGGCATCCGAGGCAGGCGACGGCTTCACCGTCAAGTGGCCCAACGACGTCTATTGGCAGGACAAAAAAGCCTGCGGCATGCTGCTGGAGAACTCCCTCGACGGCACCGACATCGCCACCTGCGTCGTGGGTATCGGCATCAACGTTAACCAGGAACGCTTCGTCAGCGACGCCCCAAATCCTGTCTCCCTCATCAGCATCACCGGCCACGAGCACGACCTGATGTCGCTGCTCAAGCGCGTCTGCTCACGCATCGAGCAGCTGGTGGACTCCCTGGGCGATGAAGAAGCCCGACGGGACCTGCATCAGCGCTACATGGCTGCCCTCTACCGCAACGACGGCAAGATGCACCCCTGGGAAGACACCGAGGGCCGCCACTTCATGGCAAGCGTGGCAGCCATCGCCCCCGACGGCACCCTCACCCTCCTGCACGAAGACGGCACCCGCCACGACTACCTCTTCAAGCAAGTCAAGCACATCATCTCAGGCGTTAGCCTTTAGAAGTGAGAAGTGAGAAGTTGGCCGACGCCAAATAAGGACTAAAAACTAAAATCAAACGACTAGTGACTAGCGACTAAAAACTAAAAAAAATGAATATCGTCGTTTACTGTAGTGCACAAGACAATTTAGACAATAAGTATCTGCAATTGGCCACCATGTTGGGCCAGTGGATAGGGGAAAACGGGCACACGTTGATTTATGGCGGTGCCGATCAAGGGCTCATGCATGCCACTGCCCAGGCTGTCCACGAGGCGGGTGGTCACATTGTGGGCGTGCTCCCAGCAGTGTTTTCTCACCTTTCCGAACCGTTGTGTGACGAGATGGTGGCCACAAGAGACCTGCAAGAACGTAAGCAGTACATGATTGAGCATGGCGACGTGTTTGTTGTATTACCTGGCGGCATAGGCACCCTCGACGAGTGGATTTCCACCATCTGTATCATGTGTATCGGCAATGACGATCATCGGCCCATCATTGTCGCTGACCTCGATGGCATGTTCGATTCAATGGTTGCTCAACTCGATGTCTTATACCACTCCCCCTTCGGACGCGGTAAGGACCTCAACCGTTCTATCGTCGCCCGCACCCCCGACGAACTCATCGCTACCCTTTCCACCCTACCCCCACGCTAAGCCACTAAGATTAAAAAACAACTGATTCATCTGAATCTTCTGAGGGGCATCCGCGCTGTAGGGCCTCGCCTTGGCGTGGCCGCCCCGCTAGCATTGTAGAGACGCAAAAATTTGCGTCTCAAATCGTTAGAGAGCACAAAGTCCATCCCTTGAGACCCAAAATTTTGCGTCTCTACAGGTCACATCCGCATCTTTAACCTTTAATCACTAACCTGCGAGCAACGCGAGCTCACAAACTCGTCCAGGTCGTTGACGTGGAGTTTCTTGGCGATCTGGATTTTCTTGTTATAGACGGTGCCGATGCTCTTGTAGCCCATTGTCACCATAATCACCGTCCGGGAAAAACCGCAGCAATACAGCGCCAGCAGATTCAGTTCGCTGTCGGTCAACGTGCCGCCGGCCTCCTCTTGCGCCTTGACGAGCACGTTATCGTGCAGCTCGTTGACCAGAGCCTGCAGATTGACCCAGTAGCGGCTACCGTCACCCATGCCTGGCACGGTCATCATTTCCCTGAACTTCGCGGCAAACTTCTCGCTGTCATACTGGTATGACCACGCCATCAGCTGATGCACGGCGCCAATCTGCTGGTTGATGATGGTCCGTAGTTCGTTGCTCTGGCGCACCTTCCCCTCATCGCCCTGCTTCCGCGAGTCAAGCCGTGCCTGCATCTGCTGCAGGCTGGTCAGTGAGCCGTCAAGGTCGGCCTTGAGCATCTCCACCTCATGCTGCCGCATCTTCAGTTGGTTCTTGTACCGCCACACTAGGAAGACCAGTGCCAATAGAGCCAATGCCAACAAGGCCGCCAGCAGCATGGCCTCATTCAATCGGGATTCACTTTGCACCCGATTCAGCACCGCCAACTGCACGTCATATTTCTTCTCCACCTCAAGCAGACGATGGTTCAGGCCATTGATGGTCAACGAATCGGCGATGGCATGTGCCTGCTGGATGTAATTTTTGGACTTTTCCTCATCTTTCCAGTACCTGTGCTCCAGTTCGGACATGAGTTCGAAATAGACGATGCTGTCCCTCGCATTGGTGGCCCGTGGAGCCTGTTGCAGATAGTAAATCGCTGAGTCTCCTTGCCCCAGGAACAAGTAGGACGAGGCCAGACGGTAATGGGCCCGCGGATGGTCGATGACGGCAGGATTGACCGAAACTGCCTGCAAGCCATATTTCTTGCTTAGCCCGTAATTATGCTCCCTCACCAGATAGTATTCTGATAGCGTATAACGGTTGGCAAAAACGTGATATTCATCGCCCAATTCCCAGGCCAAGTCAATGGCTTCTTTCAAATAGATCACGGCCGAATCATGCTTCTCGTCGATATTGCGATAAATACCGCCGATGCTCATGAGGCACACCTGCTCATAGTGCTTGTCCCCAAGTGCCTTAAAGATAGGCATCGCCTCTTGGTACTTCTGCAGGGCGATGGTATTAGTCCCCATTACCTGTGACTGGTATAGGGCGCCCAGCCTCAACTTGGCATAGGCGATCATCGAGCTGTCGGTAGCCAGCGGCAGGGCCTCGGCCTGATGGTAACTTTCAACCGCTTTTTCCAGCTTGCCCATGTCCTCATTGACGCAACCCTGGGCGACGAGCGCCTTCAGATATTTCAAGTCATCCCTCGACTTCTTGTAATAGCCGACGGCCTCGATAATCGCCGAATCGCTGGTGCAGGGGATATAGTTCTTGTACATCGCCATCGACAACAGTACGGCATGATAGGCCCGTTCCTCTTTGCTCAATTGCTTGGTATCCATCTGCTGCAGTAAGGGCAAGGCCTCCTTCTCCTGCTGATGATAGACCATCGTGTCGATGCGAGAGAGTTCCCGCATGGTAGCGCTGTCGTGATGGCACCCCGCCAACAAGAGAGAAAAGAGAGCAACAAAGGCAATAAAGACGTTCTTGATGTGTATCATTCGATAGAGTTGTTTGTTTCAAATTTTACAGCCATTCACCCCTTGTAGCGGTGAATTCTTAATGCAAAATTAACACATTAAGGCTTATTATCTAAACGAATGAGCGCAAAATGAGAATAATATTTTATAGATGGCTGATTTTCTGCATTTTGTGTTTTCAAAAATGTGGTTGGAATGAATCCACTTTTGGGCCGATTTAACATTTCTGGTCTCTAACTTTGTGGAGAGAAATAATCATTCTAATAATACCATTTTATATGAACAAAACAAGCCTCTTGATATCAATTATTATTATGGCACTGGCGTTTGCTGCTTGTGTGGATGAGCCTAAAATGCCAAAGCAAGAACCTGAGCCTCCAACACCAGAGGATACCGTGATTATGGACATACCCTACTCGGGCACGTTGCCCGTGTTGTTTATCAATACCGAGGATAGTTGTAAGATTGACAGCAAGGATGAGTACGTCAATGCCGAATGGTGGCTGGACAACATGGGTGACAAACGCTTTGAATCCATCGGATCAAGAAAACGACCCTTGAAAACCGAAATCAAGGGCCGCGGAAATGCCACATGGACCAATCTAGAAAAAAAGCCCTATCGACTCAAGTTTGGTGAGAAACACAAGATGCTGGGCATGCCATCGAGTCGACACTGGGTGCTGATGGCCAACGCCGAGTACTGGATGGGGCAGTTGAACGATGCGCTGCCATTTGAAATCGGGCGCCGCATGGGTATGGCGTGGAATCCACGCATACAACCCGTCGAAGTCGTGCTCAACGGCGACTATATCGGGCTGTACTTCTTGACCGAGAAAATACGTGTAGCCAAGGACCGCGTCAACATCGTAGAACAGAACGATTTCGAGACCGACCCAGAGCACATTACTGGCGGATGGCTGCTAGAAATAGATAACTACATTGAGCCTGATAATATTACGTTTATTGAGGGTAACGGCATGCCATTCTGGGTATCATTGCACTCACCCGAGTACCTAAGTCCACAACAACGTGAATTCATCACCAACTTCTTGATTGAAGCCGACCAGGCCATCTATTGCAGCGACAAAAGCAACACCGAGTGGGAAAAGTATATTGACATCGAGTCGCTGGTGATTTTCTATATCATCCAGGAAGTAGTTGATAATCCCGAAGCCTTCTCGGGCAGTTGCTACATGTACAAACAGCGAGGCGAAGACACAAAGCTGATATTCGGCCCGCTATGGGATTGCGGCAGCTCGTTCCAGCGTTTTGGCTCAACCTACCAGTTTGACGAATTCATCTATGAAAATCTGCCTAGCTATTGCCGTGTACGATGGATTAGAGAGATAGCCAAGTTCACTCACTTCCAGGAAAGAGTGAGGTATCACTGGAAACGCTTCTACCAGAATGTTTATCCCACAATGGATGCCTTCATGGAGGAATTTACAGCTAGAATCGAGGCTGCTGGCAATTGTGACCATGAGCGCTGGCCGCAATACAGCAGCGACAATATCCCTGCCCGCATGAGAGCATTTGAGAAGCCCTGCTTTGACAAGAAAGTAGCCTGGCTCAACAACCAGTGGAGTGAGCAACATCCATACATTGATATGCACGAGTTCCAATAGGAAAAAGACAGAAGACTGTAAAAATCTTGATGCAAATTGAAACTTTTACACCTTTTTCTTGAGCCCATGAGCCCAAAATGAGATTTTTATTTTTTACATGCAAGATTTCCAGCGTTTTACATTTGTAAAAATGAGATTGGAATGAGGCGGTTTTTTGACAAATTAGTTATAACTTTGCAGGTGAAATCCTATCGCAATCAATAACTAAAAACGACATATCATTATGAACTCGACAACGAAACTGATGACACTGCTGCTGGCACTCTTGCTGCCAGCCTCAGCCTTTGCCCTTTGCCCATACAGCTACACCAACTATGAGTTTGCGGTGGATGGCATCTACTATAAGATTGTGGACAATGAAGCTTGTGTCACCTTTCAAGAATACCGCAGTGGTATGCACCTGAGTGATTACCATGGAGACGTGGTTATCCCTGCTACCGTGACTTATCAGGACGTGACCTACCCTGTCACGACAATTGACTATTATGCGTTCAATTACTGCCAGGGATTGACGAGCATCACCATCCCTGAATCCATCACCACCATCAAGGATGATGCCTTCTACCTGTGTACAAGCTTGGCCTGCGTCAACCTTCTTACCCCTACGATTGTTATTGAGAAACATGCCTTCTCGATGTGTTCGGCACTGGCAACCATCACATGTCCCTTGACGACACCACCAGCGATGTACTATGAGGAATGCTTTGACAGTCCCCACTACGAGAGTGTCACCTTGCATGTCCCGTCCAGTGCTGTGGAGAGCTATCGCAATGCACCCGTCTGGAACAAATTTGTCCATATCATCGGCGACGCAGGAGGAGAAGCCATGGCCTTTGACCTTGAGGTTGACGGCATCTATTATATCTTGAACAAGAAGGATGCCACCGCCACTGTGGTCAATTACTCCAATAGTAATGTCTTCATCTATGGCACCCCGCAATACAGTGGCGACATTGTCATCCCCGAGGCGGTCACCGACGACTCGGGCATGACCTATGCCGTCACAGCCATCGGCAATTATGCCTTCAGCGGCTGCTCTGACCTCAGTAGCGTCAGCCTGCCCAATTCGATTGTCACACTCGGGTCGCATGCATTCTTCTTGTGCAAGGGGCTTTCAAATTTATCTATACCCGAATCAGTTACCACGGTGGGTGAAAACTGTTTTGATGGTTGCACTGGCTTAACTGAACTGTTATTTCCTGAAACACTCCAGTCGATCGGTAATGAAGCCTTCAGCAGTTGTGTCAATCTGGCTGACATCTATATTCCTCATTCATTGACAGCCATCGGACAGAATGTATTCCGCTGGACGGCATGGTTTAATAATCAGCCCGACGGCATTATCTACGCCGGGCCGTTCGCCTATACCTACAAGGGTGAAATGCCCATGAACACCATCATTGACATCAAGCCGGGCACAAAATATATTGCTGACTATGCCTTTAGTGAACAGCCAAGGGTGGTACAGGTCATCATGCCCAACACCATCACTGCCATCGGAACCCGCGCATTTTACTTCTGCACATGGTTAGAGTCCGTTGAGATGTCTGACGCCGTCACGGCCATCGGTTATCAAGCCTTTGCCGGCTGCTCCAGTATTCAGAATTTTGATTTCCCCAACACTCTCAAATCAGTCGGCATAAGTGCTTTTGGCGGCACTGCTTGGTATGACATGCAGCCCGACGGCCTTGTCTATGCTGGCCCAGTAGCCTATCATTACAAGGGCAGAATCCCAAGCAGCACTGATTTCATCATACCAGATGGCACAACCAGCCTGGGAGACGGACTCTTTTACGGTAGTGAACGCTTTTCTCTTGAAGACAACTATGAGGGACTCCTTAGAGTAACCATCCCTAACTCGGTCAGATATATCGGCGACTATGCCTTCCTAGACGATTGTACCAATCTGCAAACTATCATCATTGGCAGCGGTGTTGAGGACATGGGCAATTGTGCCCTGGGATGGGTCCCCAATTTGACCCATGTCATGATCAACGAGGGCGTTAAGTCAATAGGGCGGCACATGTTCTCGGGGTGTCCTAATCTGAAGGAGATTATCATCCCCAATTCTGTCGAGGTCATCAAGTACCGGGCATTTGCCGCCGAAGATGTTTACGGTCAGCTCGAGGATCCAGCGTGCATTTCACTGGCCAGTGTCACCATCGGCAGTGGTGTCAAGACAATTGAGGGATTTGCTTTCTCGGGATGCACGGCATTGAAAGAGATAACTTGCCTGGCAAAAACGCCTCCCGTGATGGAAAACGAGAACTGTTTCGATGATGAGTGCTATGGAACAGCCACATTATTCGTCCCAGCCGAAGTAGTGGACGCATATAGGAATGCCCCCGTTTGGAACAGATTCGTCCATATCCAAGCCATAGGCATCCAACCCGGTGACGTGAACGGTGACGGCGAGGTCACTATCGCCGATGCCAACGACGTAATTGATATCGTCATCTTGGGCGGCAACAACGGCCACACCCGCATACCCGAAGCCGACGTCAACGGCGACGGCGAGGTCAGCATTTCTGACGTCAATGCCATCATCGACATCATCCTGAAAAACGACTAAAACATCACCATTATGAACACGACAACGAAACGGTGCCTTTGGGCGTTCCTGATATCAGCTGCGGTTTTTGCAGCGACATGCAGCGTGCGGGCATTCCATTCTACTGTGGAATGTGCGTGGACTCAGGTGGTTGCTTATGCCGCCATCACATGGTTCCTGCTCGACAAGTGTGACCATGACACGAAAAAGCAGCTATGGCTCGTCGTCAGCATCATTCTTGGGCGGCTGGTCCTCGATGTGGCGGTGAGGCTGCTGCTCCCCACTCCGATAGACACGGCATTTGAATCGGTCATCGCCATCTCCACGATTCTATTGACATGGCTATGCCAAAAAACAAGGGAGTTCCTCATCACGATACTTGCCATCGTGTTCATCACCGTCTTGAATTCTGTTGTTCATCACGCATGGCTCGACTTTATCGCCACCCGCATGATGTAGCTCCATGCATATTTTTTTACATTAATGGCCATGAATGACCCATGAATATTTTTATTTATGATCCTTTCATGGGCATTCGTGTGATAAACATGCTGGGATGATGATTGATTAGCGGATTTGTTCTATATTTGCACAATAATACACTATCAAATACTGTGAAGTCATGAAACGAATCATCTTAATTCTGGCATTGTGCCTGCTGGGCGGTACGGCCGTGCAAGCCCAAACTGAGACTCAGAACAAGAAAGAGAAACAGGAGGTGGTAAAGTTGAAAAATGGCCACCAAGTGAGGGGCAAGATTGTAACCTATGCTCCGCTCGACTCGCTGGTCATCCAGGAGGATGACGGCACGCTGCAGACCATCTACTGGGACCGCATCAAGCAGATCACCAAGGAGGACTGGAAGCCGCAGCAATCAATGGGCAGCGACTTCACACCCGGCCAGGGCCCACAGAAGGGTTACCGCGCCTTCGTCGACCTGGAGTACTACAAATCCATCGACGCCATTTCCGAGGACCACTTCGGTATCAGTACAGTCCACGGCTATCAATTCAAGCCCTGGTTGTTCGCCGGTGCAGGTGCAGGCATGAAAATCAGCCACAACAAGCATAGTAAACCTGATTTTGCCAAAAAGACTGATTTTTACATGTTTCCCGTGTTTGCCGACGTTCGCTTCGACCTGTTGAAGAGCAAATTCTCGCCTTATCTGGATTGCCGCATAGGTTACACCCTGGGAAACAAAGCCTATGGACTCATGTTCAACCCCTCGCTGGGATGCCGAATGGGCCTGACAGACAAGCTCGCCATCAACGCATCACTGGGCTACAGCATGCAAAGTACCGACATTGCTGTCGTTACAATCAACAACACCGCCATCTGGCACCACAAGGGCAGCAACGAGCAGAACAACCCCTACCACTGCCTCTCCTTCAAACTAGGCATCGAGTTCTAGAGCACGAATCGCCAGTAAAAGAATCAACACGAATATCCACGAATGGTCATGAATAATTAAATGGCCATTCGTGGATATTCGTGTTGATTAATTTTTGATACTCTGGAGATTATGTCGTACCTTTGCGGATATGACAACAATGAGTACATTACTGATATTTGCTGCCGCTATCGTGTTGATGGTCGTGGCGATTGCGCGATGGAAGGTGCATCCCTTCCTGGCGATACTGGGCACAGCGATTCTGCTGGCTGCGTTGCTGGGCATTCCGTTTACCGACATTCCTGATGTCATCGGCAAGGGCTTCGGCAGCGTGATGAGCGGCATTGCCCTGGTCATCATCTTCGGCACATTGATAGGCAGCGTGCTGGAACGCACAGGCGGCGCCGTGGCCCTGGCCCGCGCTGTGGAGCGCGTCGTGGGCAAACGTCATCCACGACTGGCGATGATGCTCATCGGCTGGATTGTGTCAATACCCGTGTTCTGCGACAGCGGTTTCGTGCTCGTCAGCCCCATCGGCAAGTCGCTGGCACAGCGGTCTGGCACCTCTCCCGTGCCGCTGATGCTGGCCCTGGCAGCGGGCCTATTTGCCTCGCACGTATTCATCCCACCCACCCCAGGTCCCGTGGCAGCCGCAGGCATGACAGGACTCGAGAACAACCTGCTGCTGGTCATTGGCCTGGGCGCCGTGGTTTCACTCTTGTCACTCATCCCGGCCTACTTCTTTGCCGGCCGCTTCAGCAAACTTGTTACCGAGGACTCCGAAAATCCCAAAATCACCGAGGGTCAGCAACCAAGCATCAGTGCGACGCTGGCGTTCCTGCCCATCGTGTTGCCCATCGTGCTGATGGCGCTGGGTAGCGTGGCGACGCTGGTGACCATGCCCGAGGACATCACCGCAGTGCTCACCTTCCTGGGCAAACCCGTCATCGCCCTAATGATTGCGCTATTGTCCTGCCTGCCGCTACTGATGCGGCAACAGATGCTGGGCCAGTTTCATGACATCACCCAGGTGTCGCTCAAAACCGCAGGTCCCATCATCTTCATCACCGCTGCAGGCGGCGTGCTGGGCGCCGTGGTCACGGCGAGCGGTTTTGTCGATATCATCAAGGAATCGGGCGACTCGCTCAAGGCGTTGGGTGTGGTCTTCCCCTTCCTCATCGCCGCCATCCTCAAGTCGGCCCAAGGCTCATCGACCGTTGCCATCACCACCACGGCGAGCATGATGGGCATGTTCAGCGACTCGGGCTCGATGATGAGCGCACTGGGTTTCACTAGCCCGCTGGCTGCCGCCCTTGTGGTGATGGCCATCGGCGCCGGCTCAATGACCGTCTCCCACGCCAACGACAGCTACTTCTGGGTAGTGACCGGCTTCGGTGGCATCAAGGCCCGTGACGGCTACCGCACCATGACACTCATGACCCTGATTATGGGCCTCACAGCCATTGCTGTCATCGCCCTCGCCGCGACCCTATTGCTTTAAGCTTAAAGGCCCTATATTCCCAAATTTCACTAATTTTACAACAACGACACTAACCATAAAAAGCCGAAAGACGATGAAAAAGACCGGATATATTGTACTGATTCTCACCTTGCTGTGTTGCCTGCCGGCACAGGCACAGTTCGGCGGCCTCATCAAGAAGGCCAAGGAAACCAAAGAAAAGGTTGACAAAAAAGTCAAAAAGGCCAAGGGGGAATTTGACTTCTATTATTTGAATGAACATCGGGGGTATTACAATAGCAAGAAGCATTTGATTTGCCTTGACGACCGCTACAACGATGGCGAACTGGCAGGCGAGAACATAACCTACTCCATTATGGATAACGGCGAGGTTATCAGGAATGACGGCAAACAAGTCGCCCAGCTGCTGGACAATGGTACGATCAACTGCCACGACTGCGCCCCCTACCTCATCATCGGTCTTGATGGTGATGTGGTGATGGATGACGAGGTCATCGGACACATTGACAACATTTCTGGCAAGGTGACGATGGAGGGGTTCAAGATTGCCGATGTCAAAGGCATCGATAGACAGATAGCCGCATTCATCATCTACGGCATCATGAATAACAAGGAGCGCATCGCCAACCTCACAGCCCAATGCAAGGAGGAACGGAAGCGTGAGAATGAGGAGCGCAAGCAAGCCGCAGCCCGGCAAGAAGCAGAAAGAAAGTCACGGGAATGGACCATCGAGAAAAACGGCAACAGGGGCTACGTTGACGGCACTGGTGCGGTCTATAATTGGGCCCACAAAAAGATTGGACAATTGCCCGAAGGCGGTAATGGCGACATCAAGGACGCATCAGGCTTCACGATTGGCCGGATCAATTTGGGAGACATCTATGACCGCAATGGCAATAAGTTGGCGTCGGTATCTACCGGAGGTGCCATTTATGCTCCTGGATCAAACAACCCTGTCGCCGATGTGAAGGGTGGAGGGCGCATTGATATGACAAAAGATTCAAAGACGCTAGGCTATTGCGATGTCCGCCCGTATGTATGGGCAGTAGTCCTCATCTACTGCGACTTTTTCAGGTTCTAAGACCTCTTTCGGTTAAAGTATCGTGCCATTACGTCAGTTATAGGTGTAATGGCACGTTTCTTGCTGTGAAATATAACATATACGGGATTTGTCCGTTAAGAATATGACAACATCACAAAATCACAAGAATATAACACAATGAAAGGAAAAGTTTATACCCGCACCGGCGATGCCGGACAGACGTCGCTCGTGAGCGGCAACCGCGTGAGCAAGGACGACGTACGCGTCGAGGCCTATGGCACCGTCGATGAGTTGAATTCCAATATCGGCGTGCTGCTGCACAGCACCAAACTCGACGACAAGGACATCATCGCCCTGCTGCGCAAGGCCCAGAACAAACTGTTCAACATCGGTGCCTACCTGGCCAATGATGCCAAGGACGCCACCCTCTATGGTCTGTCACAAGATGATGTCACCACACTGGAGCAGATGATGGACCGCATGAGCGAGGAACTGCCGCCCATGCGTGGTTTCATCCTGCCTGGCGGTTCACGCCTGTCGGCTCAAGCCGACCGTTGCCGCACCATCACCCGTCGCGCCGAGCGCCGCGTGGTCACGCTGTCACACACGGCCCCAGTCAATCCCCTGGTACTTGAATACCTCAACCGATTGAGCGATTTCTTCTTCGTTTTTGCAAGATTTAACAATATCACCAACCAGGTAGAGGAAATTTATTGGGATAAGGACGCTTAGATTTGAAAAATAGTATTACTTTTGCGCACAATTTTTAGAAACAGGATATTTTTTCATAAAAAGCACAACTAGAAAGACTATGTATTGGACACTTGAATTGGCTACCAAACTCGAGGATGCTCCCTGGCCCGCTACCAAGGCCGAGCTCATCGACTATGCCGTGCGCAGTGGCGCACCTCTCGAAGTGATCGAAAACCTACAAGAGATTGAAGATGAAGGCGACACCTATGAGTCCATCGAGGACATCTGGCCCGACTATCCGACCAACGATGACGACTTCTTCTTTGACCCCGATGAGTATTGACGACGCCCATCGAGAGAAAACAGTAAGAATAACGGCAGCCCAGGAGGGATTTCTCCTGGCTGCCTATTTTTTATCGCGGCACGATTTTTGCAGTATTTGGACAGTAGTTTGATTTATATTAACTTTGCAACTGCACAATAATCAGCCATAAGATTATGAACTATACCTGTCCCAAATGCGGCAAGAAGATGGACCTGAGCACCGAGGTGCTCATCAACAGCGACTATAAAGTCGTCTGCCCCCAGTGCCTGTGCCAACTGCAAATCGTGGGCGACTATGCTTATATTCCCCACGACTCGTTGGAACTGGACACGACCGTAAAGCCATCACAGACGATCAACTGCCCCAAGTGCGGGCATGAGGCGAGTACGGGTGCCCACTTCTGCCCCAACTGTGGCGCCAGCTTTGACACGTCGACCTCGACCGTGGACATCGCGCCCGAGGATGTTACCGTCCTGCCCCCGCCCATTCCCAACAGTGACCCGCTCTATCAAGAAGCCGTTAAATTCCTGCAGAGCTGCACCGCTATCACGCCGATGATGCTGCGCGACCGTTTCCACATCAGTGACGAGCGGGCCGCCGAACTCATCCGCCAACTGGAGGCTGGCGGTGTCATCGGGCCCTATAACAACGGCGGACCACGACAGATTCTCATCCCTCACCGCAGTTTCTATGCCAACACGCCTTCGGGAGATATGAGACGGGGCAGAATACCAAACACGGGCAGTCCGCAACCCCGACGCATGGGCTGCTTCACCTACGTGCTGATCTTCATGTTCATCATGGTCCTCGTGAAGGCTTGCACAGGGTAACCGTTCCATTGAAATAGGCACATAAAAACAAGCATCACGGGTGTGGAAATGTCCATGCCCGTGATGCTTGTTTAGTGGGTTGACACCAGGGTCAGTTGCCCAGGTTGTCAATCTGCTGCTTGGCCCATTCCTTGGCCATGCGGATGGCCTCGGTAGCCATCTGGTTGACCATGCTGTCCATGCCTTCGGGAATCTCGATACCCATGACACTGTCGGGCAGCATCCTGGGATCAGGCACAACCTCCTCGTCCTGAGGCTCATCGCTCTCCTCATCCTGGGGAGCATGTGCGGGGGCCGGCGTAATCTTGTGGTTCGCCTCATAGTCATCCATGGCACGGGTCCAGGCCTTCTCGATATCTTCCTTGCCGAAGGTGAACACGTGGCCAAACACACCCAGCGACACCATCTTTTCCTCGTTGTTGCCGATGCTCATGCGACCCACCGAACAAACGATATAGTTCTTGACGTCAAGATACTTGGAAATGACCTTGTCGGTACCGAAGCCCGTCAACTCCTTGAGGGCCTTGTTGATGAGGTCGCCAAACACGCCTCCCACATTGGTAATGGCACCCATGTTCTCATCCACCTTGTCACCGACCCATTCCTTGGTAACCTCCTGAATAGCGGCTTCGTGAGCCTGACGGTCAGGGCAGGTGAACAGCATCGTAGCAAACAGGATGACAAGTATCAATGCGGCAAGCAGCCAGGGCGTACAGCCACTCTTTTTCTTGGGTGGCTCACTCGGATCCCCATATCGCGGCACCTGAGGAGACACCTGGCTCGGAGGAGTAGCTGGCTCATAGGGCATGCCAGTCGTCACCTGGTTCTCGGCCATGCGGGCTGCCTGCTGCGAGGCCTCAAATTCTGCCCGCTGCAACACAGCCGTCAGCTCGGGCACGTCACCCGCCTGCATCCAGTCGGCCATCCCGGGTGCCCACACTTCGCTCTCGGGGGAAATCCCCTGCTGCGACAGTTCTTCAACGGTAAACGGGCCTTCCTGTTTCCCGTTTCTAATCAGATGAAATTCCATATTCAGTCTCTTATTGATTAATTAAGTTGTTAAAAGACAAAACGTTTTATGCAAATACCATGCCACACTCATGCGTCATCCGAACATACGCTGGAGCCAGATGCTCATGAAGCGGTCATAAATGATGTACCCGCGTGGCGTGCGATAGACAATGTCCTTCTCGAGCAACCCTCGCAATGCCGACTGCACAATGCTTGCCGAGGCCATATTGTGATTGCGGATGAACTTGACGCCTGTGGGCTCGGCAACGATGCCCTCATTGGCGATGGCCTTGAGCAGGTTAAACTGATTGGATGATAGGAATTGTGACAGGCTCTCGTATTGCGGAGAGCGGGAATCCACCAGGTGGACAATCTCACGGTTCACTTCGTCCATGCTCTTGACGTGCAAGCGGGTGTCATAGAGTCTGTTCAGTACACTCTGGATATACCAGGTGTGGCCCTCAAAGCGGTCATACAGTTGCATGAAGGTGTCCTTGTCAAGGCTGCCGCGCTTCTTCTCAAAGAAATGATTAGCAAACTGATAGTACACCTCACGATCCAATGGCTTGAGGTCCATCATCTCGGTGCTCTGGAAGAAAGGTCGTTGCGGCGAGCCGAACATCTCGGCCATCAGGCGGAACTTGCTCCCGGCAAAGATGAAATGGACGTTGCTCGCAAACTGGATGTGAGAACGCAGCAGCGCCTCGGTACCTGTCTCGGGATAATTGGCAATCTGCTGGAACTCGTCGATAGCGATATAGATATCGCGACGGCTCTTGGTGAACAGTTCAAAGATCTGCTGGATGGTCAACTGCGACCTTGACGGATCGACGGTGATTGACATCTTGGGCATGCCGGTATAGGGGTCGTTGCTGAATACCGGACGCAGGCTGCCCAACAGAGCAGTGGCTTTCTGGAAAAAGGTTTTTTCTTTCTGAGCAAAGCCATTCAAGACCACCGAACCGAACATTTCGGTAAAATCACGCAGGTTTTTAGTGGCAAAAATGTCAATATAAAGGCAAATAGCATTCTTATTCTCTTGTTCAATATGATAAAAAACATTCTTAACAAGACCTGTTTTGCCAATTCTGCGTGGAGAAACAAGGGTAATATTGCGACCATTTTTGAAATGATTGAGCACTAAATCAGTCTCTTCTTTACGGTCACAAAAATACTCAGGGCTCACATACCCTTGATTAACAAATGGATTATCTAGTTTTATCGGCTTTTTCTTGGCCATAATCAATTATCTAAATCGCATTATTAAATTTTAATAATGCAAAGTACGTAATATTTTTTTGATTACGCAAATAATTTTGGCCATTTTTCAAGCCTCATCCAGTTCACTTGGAGTTGATGAAGTCCTGGAATGCCTGCTTGTAACTGTCACCGATAGGGATGTACACATCGCCAAAGACGATGCGGTTGCGCTCAATCTCACGGATCTTGCTCTTCTGCACGATGAAGGAGCGGTGCACCCTGATGAAGCGCGAGGTGGGCAGCATCTGCTCAATAGCCTTCATGTTCATCAGCGACAGGATGGGATGCGGCGACTGCTCGGTATATATCTTCACATAGTCTTTCAGACCCTCGATGTAACGGATGTCGTCAAGTTGAATCTGCAACAGCTTGTACTCACTCTTGACAAAGATGCTGCTAGGCTCCTCATCGACGGGTGCAGCGGTCGGCTGCTCGCTCTGCTGCACGAGTTGGAACCACTGCATCGCCTTGTTGCATGCCTCCAGGAAGTCGGCATAGCTGATGGGCTTCAACAGGTAGTCCAGCGCATTGACGCGGAAGCCATCGACGGCATACTGGTTGAAAGCGGTCGTGAACACGATGCGCGTGTTCTCGGGGACCATGCGGCTCAATTCCATTCCATTGAGCTCGGGCATCTGGATGTCGAGGAAAAGCAAGTCAACTGGATTCTCGCCGATGCCATGCAGTGCATCGGTAGCGTTGTTATACTTTCCACACAACTCCAGGAACGGTATCTTATACACATAGCTTGCCAGCAGTTCCACCGCCAGCGGCTCGTCGTCGACTATAGCACACTTGATAATCATGTCAGTTTTTCAGTTGTTCAGTTTACAGTTGTTAGTTTGCAGTTGTCAGCTGCCAGTCGCCAGTAGTCAGCTAAAGGCTAAAGGCTTAAAGCTAACCCCTCTTAATCGTGATTTTAGAATAATAATGGCTGCCGTCCTCGGTCATGCCCTTTTCCCACGTGTAGCGGTCGGGGTACATGAGTTCCAGGCGACGGCTCACCTGCTCCAGCCCGATGCCCGAGCCGCTCTTGTCGTTCTCGCGCTTGGGGTAACAGGTATTTTGTATCTCACAGGTGATGTCCCCATCGGCCTGATCCAAGTCTATCTTGATCTCGCCCTTGCCCTGCGGCGAAATGCCATGTTTGAAGGCATTCTCGATGAGCGAGATGAAAATCAGCGGCGCCACGGGAGTGGAGTCATTGGGCTGAACATTGATGTTGGCTTCAATCTTCACGTTATCGGTCACGCGAATTTTCATCAGCTCAATGTAATTGCGCATGAAGTCAACCTCCTTGCACAACGGCACAAAATCTTGCTGGTTGAGATAGAGCACGTGGCGCAGCAGTTTGCTCAACTCACCCACTGCCATCTGCGCCTTCTCCTGGTCAAAGGCGATAAGCGCATAAATGTTGTTCAGCGTGTTCAACAAGAAGTGAGGATTCAACTGGTTGCGCAAGTTACTCAACTCGGCCTCGGCACGGGCAGCTTCGGCTTCACGGCGTGCCTCCTCGATGTGCTGCCAGCGCTGAATCATGCGTACAGCCACAGCCAACGCGATAATCAGGATGAGCGTTAAGATGGCCCAGAAGTAGCGTGGCAACCTCACATAAGGTTTCTTGGGACCATTGTTAGGCAATTCCGGCAACAGACGAACGGCAAACCAGTGGCCCAAGTCAATGGCACACAACCCTATCACGATAACAAACACGTTGATGAGCAGGAACATCTTCCAATCGTTTCTCTTGAGCAAAAAACGAGGCACGAGCCACAAGTAGTTGACATAGAACACCAGCATATAGGCCAACGGATTGCCCAGCCAACGGATATAACGGTTCATGACTACAGACCATTCATCACCAGAGCCATGGAAAAACATCGGCACTACGATAATCACAGCCCAGCACAACAGGTGCAACACCAGGTACCGATATTTAGATTTAGATTCAACGAGGGGATCTGTCATTTTATACTTGAAGTCTTTATGTTACGTATTCTCTCGCAAAGATATACAACTCTACTGACCCTAACAAATTTAATAGACAAAAACTGACTTCTGATAGACAAAAACTGACATTCGGGACAACAACCATGACAAGAATCATCATAACATTTTTTAACACCCCAATTCCTTTGAATTGGGGCAAAAGGCACTACTTTTGCTATTTAATGGAGTAATATGCCCCAATTTAATAGGACAAAGAACATTAGAATGAAGAATATGAGACAATTATCTGCATGGCTGCTGTGCTGCATCCTCGCGATGGGCCTGCTATCATGCGGAGGACACGGCAAGCTGGACAAGGCCGTGCGTTCTGTTTTGGTCAATGGTGACACGACTAAGGCCGCCTATGACTCGTTGTGCTCGATAGTGATTGACAACCCGGGCAAATTTGGCGACCTGCTGACGCCCGAGGGGAAAGTCGATCACAAGAAAATGGCAGAGTACATCAAGGAAATCGGCAGCCACCTGCGCCCGCCGATGTATTGGGACACGCGCCCCTATGGTGGTGTGGACGACCTGTCGCTGACGATCTATTTTGAGCGCAGCGGCTCGATGGTGCCCTATGACCAGCGCGGTGGTGGCGGCCAGTTGAAGAAGGTGGTCAATGACCTGATCAACCACTTCCCTGCCGGCAGCAAGGTGGAGATCAACATCGTGAATGACGGCATCTATCCCTACCAGCACACCGTCGACGAGTTCCTCAAGGACCGCGACATCTACCAGAGCACTGCAGGCATCGGCGATGCCGCCTATACCGATTTCCAGCTGATCTTCAACAAGATTCTGGAGGCACAGCGTCCCGGCAACGTGAGCGTGCTGGTGAGCGACTTGATCTATTCACCCAAGGACACCCACGGCGTCAGCCTGGAAAAAATCTTCAACGAGGAGAATAGCCTCGCCACCCGCGTGTTTGCCAAGTACAAGGGCAAGAGCGTTGTGGTACAGCAGTTCATGGGCGACTATAGCGGCAACTACTACCCCTATAATGGCTCATCGTTCAGCTATAGCGGCAAGCGTCCGTTCTATGTGGTCATCATTGCCGATGCCGACGTGATGGACCAGTTGGCACAGGACAAGCGCTACAGCGGCGTGCTCGATGCGCCGACGGTGCGCAACAGCTACCGCTTCAACCAGAGCACAAGCGACGTGGATTGCCGTGTGCTGCCCGAGTGGAAAGACAATGCCGGCCGATTCCGTGTCAAGCACGGCGACGGCATCGTGCTGGCCAAGTGCCAGGGCGACCGCGAGACGGGCAAATTGTGCTTCTCATTGGCTGCCAATCTGGGCGGACTGATGAAGGATGACGCCCTGCTGACCAACGCCGACAACTATGAGGTCAAGAGCATCGATGGCTACCAACTCACGATACAACCCATCGACCAGAGCATGGTGACAGCCAACAACAAGGAGTATCTGGACGGCATGACCCATATACTGACGCTCGTGGGAGACTTCAAGAGCCCACGCGACGAGGTACACATCTCGCTGCGCAACGAGTTGCCCGACTGGGTACACCAGTCCTCATGTGACAACGACACCAGCACCAGTGGCTCGTTTGCCACGACAACGCTCGGCTTGGAGCAACTGTTGGGCGGCATGTTCGACGCCATGAAGGGCGGCAGCAGCTACTTCGACGTGACCATCCAGCTGCAACGATGAACCAACCTTTCAGATCTCATCAACTAAAACTGACAACTGACAACAAAGAAATATGAAACATCTGACTTATCTGATTATCGGGATTGCAATAACCGTGCTGTTTTTCATCCTCAGCTGTACCGACGGGTTCAACATCTATGAGGTGATGTTCTTCAACCAGGGGTACAACGACAAGATGTACAACCTGAACATGTATCCCGTGATTGCCGCCATCACCATCCTCGTGGCTTGGGGCGGTGCCGCCATTTACTATTACGCCATCAACTCGGTGAAATTTGACCGCTGGTATCACTGGCTCGCCGTATTGGGCATCGTAGCAGTACTGGCCCCCGTGGTGTGTTACATCTACAATGACACCGTATTTGCCAGCAACGGATTGATGTACATCGGCGAATCTATCCAGTTCGAAATGCAGACGGTACTGTTTGCAGCACTGCTCTATGTCGTGGCATCCTACTCGATGCGCTGGTGGAGCAGCAACTGCCGCCACACCCCGCTGCCACAGTAATGTGTTAAATAGTTCAGACAACTGACAACTAAAAACTTAAGGACTAGAAACTAGAAACTAATATGAGACTATTCCTTTTCGCTATCGGAGGTACCGGATCGAGGGTATTGAAGTCACTGCTGATGCTCTCGGCTGCGGGCGTACGTCCCCTTGACGAAAACGGCAAGCCGGTGAAAGACCTCGAGATTGTTCCGGTCATCATCGACCCGCACAAGGCCAACGAGGACCTGAAACGCACCGAAGCTTTGCTCAATGACTATCGCGAGATCAGGCGCAAGCTGTACGGCAACGAGCCCAATGCCGAGGGTTTCTTTGCCAACCGCATCGTCACCCTGCGCGAGATCATGAGCAACACGAGCGTGACGCTGAACGACACCTTCATCTTCAACCTTGGAGCCGTCGAGAATGCCAAGTTCCGCGAGTTCATCGGCTATGACACGATGAACGAGGCCAACCAGGCATTGACATCGCTGTTGTTTGCCAACTATCAGTTGGAAAACAAGATGAACATCGGCTTTGTAGGCAGCCCCAACATCGGCAGCGTGGCACTTAACGAGATCAAGGACAGCAACGAGTTCAAGGCCTTCAGTAATATCTTCCGTCAGGGCGACCGCATCTTCTTCATCAGTTCCATCTTTGGCGGAACGGGTGCTGCCGGTTTCCCCATCATGGTCAAGAATATCCGCCAGGCAGCCAACCTCGAGGGCATCGAGAACCGCGACGCGTTGAGCCGTGCCCCCATCGGTGGCCTGACGGTGCTCCCCTACTTCGCCCTGGAGGGCAACAAGCAGGACCAGCGCATCGCCACCAGCGACTTCATCGTCAAGACCCAGAGCGCACTCTACTACTACAAGAATACGCTCACCGGCGCCAACGACAGCAACGTGAACAGCATCTATTACTTGGGCGACCAGGTGAGAAGCAAGCCTTATCTTTATGACCCGGGCGAGCACGGACAGCGCAACAATGCCCACCTCATCGAGTTGATCGGCGCCCTGGCGCCTCTGGACTTTGCCGGAGCCCCCGAGAGCAAACTGACCGACCCCGACGGCTACCCGATGCCCACGATGGCCTATGAATATGCCCTCGCCAAGGATGACCTGAGCCTGAATTTCCTCTCGCTGGGTCACCACACGCGCCGCCTCATCTATGAGCCGATGAGCAAGTTCCACCTGCTCTTCCTCTTCCTGACCACCGGCTTCAAGAACATGATAGGACAAGGTTTCACCGAGGACGAGCCCAAAATCAAGAGCGACTTCTTGGCTTCTCAGTTCTACCGCACGCTTGTGGACCAATTCATGCTGGGTTATGCCCAATGGCTGACCGAGATGAACGACAACATGCGCAGCGTGGCATTTTTCAAGCCCGGAGAAATCGACATGGCACATGCCATCGAGGGCGTGAATGTGAAGAAACGCATGTTTGGCCATTTCAAGGTGGATAACGACGTGTTCAAGGCCGAGATGAACAAACTGAGCAAGAATAATTCTTCCTATAGCGACCGATCGGTAGAATTCAAGCTGATGGACCTCTTCAACAAGGCTGCCCACAACATCTTCACCGAACGCTACGAGAATATCAACTAGCACTTATAGCACAACAACTAGGGACTAGAAACTAAGGACTAGAAACTAAAATATGAGCGAGATACTATCCTATAGCAACAACACGACCAAGAACGGCGAGGAAGACTGGATCGGGCATGCCCCCTACAGCGACGATGACATCGCGCGTATCAAGGACCCCGACGGCGGACTGAGCGAGAACCCGCGCACCGCCATTCCCAGCCCCCTGGCACAGCTGGACCTGGTGAAGAACGCTTTCAAGCAACTCGCCAACGAGCGTCTGCGGGGTGCTCGCATGAACGAGCGCCTGGTATCCAACGCACTCGACATCGCACAACTGTTCTTTGACTACGAGAACCACAAGGACTACCTGCGCATCATCCGCTGGAACCGCGAGGAAGGTCTTGAACAGTTGAAGGCCAACCCGCAGCATCGCCTCTACGGCGAGACGTTGGACCTGTTCCTGCGCAGCGACAAGGTATATAACTTCGACCTGCTCAAGGACTGGTACATCATCATGTGGGACCGCAAGGTGCTGGGCGGCACGTCGCCGGCATCGGTGGTGATGGCAGCACCGGCTCTGGGCACCATCGAGGCAATCAAGGTGGAGCAGGGCGTCAGCCTGTTCGGCGAGACACGTCACCTGTGGCAGCGCGACGAGGACTTCGTCTTCTACTTCTACCTGCTGATGAACGCCTATCCCACCCTGCGCCTGCATTGCGGTGAGGTCTATGCCTACATGCAGAAGAATCTGGAGCCGCTGCGCCAGCAACGCCCCGAACTGTATAAACGGCTCACAACGGTCATCCCCAATCTGGATGCCCTCGACGAGAGTCGTGCCGGCACTGTGCTTGAACAGTTGGAACACAGCTATGACCCCTTCGGTGGCGGCATTGACGTGAGTGTGCTCGGTGCCCGCTTCTACCACAAGCGCGTGCTGGATATCCGCACCGCCGCCAGCGAGAGCGACTTTGTCATTACGCCCACCATGCCCCAGGACAAGAATGAGTTGCCACTGGTGCTGGTCAACGGGTTCAACGGCAGCGTAGAGCACTTCCGTTACATCGACAAGGAGTGGGACAGTTCCACCCAGGTGCTTGCTGGAGGCATTCCGCTCAGTGACCGCAAACTGCCTGACACGTCGATACAGTATCCGTTTGTCACCACCGACGACTTCCTTACCGACACCATCGTGCGGCTGGGAAGCGGCTGTGTGATTGACACCGATCATTTCTTCGACGGCAACCTCAAGCCGCGCACGCCGCAGCCCACCTGTGGCTACCTGCTGCCCTTGAAACCGCTGTTGTTCACCTACTTTGACACCGATTACCTGAAGGGCACCATCGCCGGACGGCACGTGCTTGACATCGAGGAATTTGCCGATGGCAGCGTGATGGTCACCCTGCGCATCCGCGTCAAGAAAGGCGAGAACCGCTATATCGAATTGTCGCGCAAGTATTTCCCCATCAACGACCACACGTGGACCTTTGACGAGCGACGCGGCACAGGCCGTGTCATGGGCGTCACCCTGTCCACCTCGATATTCCCGTTTGTCAAGACCGATGCCAACGACGACTACACCGTGGAGCTGTTCACCATGATCGAGAACGGTGGTGCTACCCTGCGGTTCTACAAGAACGGCATCAAGACCGACGGACTGAACGTGCGGGATGCTATTCGCTCCCACTCGGGCTACAGCACGGCCTACTATGATGTTGACGGCTCGTTCGACTACATGGAGGTGAGTGTACAGAATCACCTGGGACGTGCCAGCGGTGTGATTATTCCGCAATGGAAACCCTACGCTCCTAGCGCCAAGGAACTGATCTTTGCCGTAGACTTCGGCACGACCAATACCCACCTGGAGTGGGCCGAACGTGGACAGCCCTCACAACCGTTCACCTTTGAGTACGGTTCCCAGCAGGTGCTCGTTGCCTCGCTGCACAAGCCCCACTCGCTGGAATATGCCGAGCAGGTACAGCGTGTCGAGTTCGTGCCGCGCGAGATTGACAACGTCTATGGTTTCCCGCTGCGTTCCACCTTGGCACGCAACGAGAACAGCGGCATGGGCAGCAACCTGTTCAGCGACGTGAACATTCCGTTCTTGTACGAGCGCCGTTATTTCCATGGCTATGAAGTGACGACCAACCTCAAGTGGAAAGGCGATACCGAACTGGCCAAGGCCTTCCTGCGCGAGTTGACGCTACTCATCAAGGCCAAAGCCCTGCTCGAGAATGCCGACCTGCGACGCACCGAGGTGGTTTACTTCTACCCCGTGAGCATGGGTGGTGCCGACCGCGACACGCTGGAGAGGACCTGGACCGAACTGTTCAACACCTACATCGGTGCCGACAGTGACCGCCTGCGTTCCTATCCCGAGAGCCTCGCACCGGCCTACTACTATAGCGGTGCCGAGGTGGCTGGCAGCAGCTATGTGTCTATCGACATCGGCGGCGGCACCTGTGACACGGTCATCTACCAGCCCACAGCCGACCGCATGAGCAGCGAGCCTGTAGCCATCTCATCGTTCCGCTTTGCCGGCAACGCCATCTTCGGCGACGGCTTCACCGACAAAGACGCCGACAACAACCCGCTGCTGCAACACTACACCCGCTACTTCAAGCAGCTCATCGAGAATGACAAGGGCAATAATATTGCCTATCTGGGCAGCATCATGGCCGACATCATGGCTCAGAAGCGCAGCGAGGACATCAACGCCTTCCTTTTCTCGATCGAGAATGTAGAGGAGTTGAGAACACTGCGCGAGATCGACCGCAACCTATACAGCTACAATGCCCTGTTGCGCAACGACGGCCAGCGCCGACTCATCTTCATGTACTTCTACAGCGCCATCATCTACTACATCGCCCAAGCGATGAAGCGCCGCGGATATGAGATGCCCAAGCAGATCTATTTCTCGGGTACCGGCAGTAAGATACTGAACATCCTGGGGTCGTTGAGCCGCATCAACATGCTCACCCAGACGATTATCGAGCGTGTCTATAACAAGCAATATAACGAACTGTTCGAGATCAAGATTGAGGACAAGTGCCCCAAGCAGATCACCTGCCGTGGAGGTATCAAGCTTGAAAACAAGCGCATGGAAGGTCAGGCCGACGTGGCACGCTACAATGCCACGAGCGTGAAACGCATGCGCTACTGTTGCTCCATGCTGGGCGATGACGAGCTCACGATGGAGCAAGTCGAGTCCATCGAGGTGCGCGAGCAGCTGGTCGAGAAGGTCAAGGAGTTCAACCAGTTCTTCGTTGACCTGTGTGACGCCACCGTCAAGGACGAGTTCGGCATCGAGAACAATGTGTTACGACTGTTCGAGAGCGTGTTGAGCGACAACCTCGCCAACTACCTCACGGCTGGCATCAACACCTTCCTCAAAGGACGATATAACCCCACCGATGTGGTCGAGGATGTGCCGTTCTTCTATCCCATCATCGGTGTAATTCGTCACAACCTGCTCAAGAATATGCGCAATGACGTCATCAGCAAGTTTAATCAATAATAATAATTAGTTGTAAGTCATCAGTTGTCAGTTTTTCAGCGGCAGCCGCAAAATCTGACAACCGAAAACTGAAAACTGAAAACTTTTCAAAAGTTATGAAACGCATTACTTTCATCATGGCAGCCATCGTCTGCCTCGCCATCTCGGCAATGGCGCAACAACCGCAACAACTGAATGCCGACCAACCGCTGGCACCCGCACTGTGGAAGCAGGGCATCGCCACCTGTGCCCACTTCACGGCTTGTGACCGACGCTTCGGCAAGAAGATTGAGGAAATCAAGTCACAGTACCCCCAGGGCTACTCGCTGGACAACCTCAACGATGTCTATGGTGGTCAAGGACGCAAGTGGGAGAAAATTTACAACGAGTTCAAGAAGGAAGAAAACCGTGGCGGCAGCATCAACGACCTCAAGGAACTGGTGTCGCCCCAGATCTGGAAACTCGTTGAGCCCGAATTTCAAGCTTTCATCACCGAGCATCCTGAATTGGCCAACGCTGTGCCCGATTCTCCCGCCCAGGGTGACGAAAACGCCGAAGCAGTAGATGAGAACCAGGATGGCAACACCACGACAGACGGCAACACTACCCAAGTCAAGAAGAATCCCGGCGCCGGCTTCTCCTGCAATGCCAACCTGCCCCTGTGGCTCGGTATCATCGGTACGTTGCTGGGCCTGTGCGCTCTGCTCACCGCACTGAGCAACCGCGGCAAGATCAAGGATATGCAGCGCAACTTCGCACGCGAGCTGGATCGCACCAACGCTAACCTGCAGGAGTTCTCGACCGATGCTGCTAACCAGATGAAGACCCTGTCTATCCGCTTGACTGGCAAGGCACTGCGCAACTCCGATTCCGAGCCCATCCTCGAACAGTTTGCCGAGGACATGGTTCCTGCCGACGAGGCTCCTGTTCAGGAGGAAGCCCAAGAGGAAATGGAAGAAGGCGAGGTGCTCAACCTCTTCACCAGCAAGCCCGATGAGAACGATGACTTTACCCGCGTGAGCGACACCTTCGAGCCGGGCAACAGCATCTATGTGCTCACCACCTTCGACGGCCAGCACGGTAAGTTTGAGGTCATCGACAAGCCCGAGGTTCACACCTTTGCACTGATGATGCCTGCCGAGAATCTGATCCGTGCCTGCTCGGGCAATGCCATCCAGATTCCCAACGGCACACGCATTGTCACCGACCGTCCTGGTGAGGCCGAATTCATCGACGGCAAGTGGCACGTCGTTGTAAAAGCCATCATCCATTACGAGAACTAATCTAAGTTGTTAGGTCATAGGCTTTAGGTTTTAGGCTTTAGGATGTGGATGCCTCCTAAAAACCTGACACCTAAAGCCTAACACCTAATACCTATAGCCTAAAAAATGCGCTGGACTTGTCCAAAATGCGGTAAGAAGCTGGAAATCAGCAACGAGCAGTTGATTGCCAATGATGGTGTAATCGTCTGCCCGCAATGCCTGTTGCAGGCGCGACAACCCGTGCCCAAACAGCAGCGCAACAAAATCGGTTTTGACACATCACTGACCACCGACGAACCGAGACAAGAGCCCATCCAAGACAAGACTCCACCAACGCCCCCACCCCACAAACCACGCATGAAGCAAGCTTCCACTTCCTACCGCTGCACTGGCCTATCAGGAGATAGCGGTAATACTACTCCTCAACGACCTCCCACCAAAAAGAAAAACACGGGTAAAAAGAAATCCAAGAAGAAAAAGAATGAAGGCATGAGTGCCCTGGGCTGCCTGGGTCGCACCATCATCTTCACGCTCGTCCTGTTCTTCGCCTACGTCTTCTTCGGCCTCCTCCTCGAAGCACTTCAATAAGACCCATCGGTCTTTCTGCCTTTTTGAACGGCATCACAAATACCTAAGACCCGATCATGCAACTACTGAATGTTTCCTTTGGTATTTTTGCTTTCCTGCCACAAGGCTGGGTGTTCATGATATTGATTATCCTGCTCGAAGCGTGGCTGATGTCAAGATGGCTGTGCAAGAAACGCCTGGACCGGTGCATTACCGGCACTGCTTTCCTGAGCAACTTCGTCAGTGGACTGACGGGCATCATCACGACCTTGATACTTAACGGCGGATGGATTCTGGTAGTGTGGTTTCCATGGGTAAGCACCCACGAGATTGACCTCAGTTCCACCGACGGTCTGCTAGGGTTCTGCATGATTTACCTCATCGCTTTTGTACTGTCGGTGCTCATCGAGGCACTCATCAACTGGCTCATGCTACGCAAGCGTTACTCAACCCGTCAAATCATGAAATCCACGCTGCTTGCCAATGTCGCCAGTTATCTCCTTGGCAGCCTCGTCCTTTATGCATACTCTTTCGGCCCCCTATTTTAACTATCTTCATCTTGATTGACGGCCAAATCATCGTCATGTGGTGCTTATTTTATAAACACAATTTAAGGATATTTCGCATGAGGATGTCAAGCAAATAATGTATCTTTGCAGCACTTTTTTGGGTGGGGACTTATATTGACCCTACGGTGCGGCAAAAATTACATTCGGAATGACAGATTTTCTTTCGACATATCACCTGCAAGGGCTGGTTTTAGGCCTGTGCTCTTTTCTCATCATCGGCATTTGTCACCCTATAGTCATCAAGGGTGAATACCACTATGGACAACCGTTCAAGTGGGTTTTCCTGCTGGCAGGCGTCGTGCTGTGTATCGGCTCGCTGCTCGTAAACAACGTGATGCTCTCGGCGCTGATGGGCGTCGGGGCATTCTCATGCTTCTGGGGCATCAAGGAGATGAAGGATCAGCAGGAGCGCGTGCGCAAGGGCTGGTTCCCCCGCAACCCCAAGCGCAAATACCCGTGGGACGAGAAGAGTTAGGAGTTAGAAGTTATTGACGATGAAGGCAATGGCATTGACAACATTGATGCTTGTGCTACTGGGCACAGCAACAAGCGCTGCCCACAACGTGAGTGGCACCATCACCTGTGACGGTGAGGGTGTTGTCGGTGTTGCCGTGAGCGACGGCTATGAGATTGTCATGACCGATGCTGATGGCTACTATGCCATGACAAGCAGCAAGCTCAACGGCTATGTCTTCTACATCTTGCCCAGCGGCTATGAACCCGAGTTGCGCGATGGCTTCAACCCACAATTCTGGGCGCCGCTCAATTCCCGGGATATCACCGTCAACGAGACGCATGATTTCACACTGCGTCGTGTGGACAACTATCGTCATGAGGTCATCTTTGCCGCCGACACCCACTTGGCAAGACGCTGCAGCGACCGTGCCTACTTCAAGAAAGGGCTCATCGCCAGCCTCTCGGACGAGGTAAAACGTGCTGCCGGCACTCCGACCTACTCCATCCTGCTCGGAGACCTCACTTGGGACGTCTTCTGGACCCAAAACGATTATAACTTGAATGACTTCATGGCCGACATGAAGCACTTCAACTATCCCATGACGCTGTGGCCCGTCATCGGCAATCACGACCATGATCCCAGTGTGCCCGCCGGAGAGAACACTGACGTTGATGCGGCAGCCCCCTGGCGCAACATCGTCTGCCCCAACTACTATAGTTTCAACCTGGGCAGGGTACACTATGTGGTGCTCGATGATATCTTGTACCTGAATATCCCTTACGAGGGCGAGGACTATAGCGAGGGGGTTGTCGGCAGCCGCAACTACCGGGGTGTCATCACCACCGAACAGATGCAGTGGCTGCGTAAAGACCTGGCTCTAGTAGATTACGACACGCCCGTCGTGGTGTGCCTCCACATTCCTGCCTGGAGCATGAACGACAATTTCACCACCTGCACGCGACTGGACAATACCCACACCCTGTGCTCGCTGCTCAACAAGTACAAGGAAGCCCACATCGTGAGCGGGCACAACCATTGCAACTACACCGTGCGTCCCACTGCCTATCCCCACGTGACCGAGCACAACATTGCAGCCACTTGTGGGTCATTGTGGCAGAGCGCCGTCTTCACCGGCCACCACATCTGCCATGACGGTAGTCCTGCCGGCTACCAGCGGTGGACCATCGAGGGTAACGACCTGCGATGGACCTTCAAGCCCATCCACGAGGGTGAGAGCCAGATGCGCATCTATGACATGAACACCGTGCGAGACTTCTACCGCACCAATTCTGCCATGCGCGGCATCATTAACCAGTACCCCTCAAGGACCGACTATGGCACCATCGATGACAATATGGTCATGGTCAATGTCTATGCCTACGCTCCAGGCTGGAAGGTGACCATCTGTGAAGGGGACAAGGTCTTGTCCCATGAGCGCGTCTGTGCCGAGGATCCGTTCCACACCTTGGCCTATGACGTCGCCTGTTACAGCATCTATGGCAACTATAGTTACTACTATGCCACGACTCCCACTACCCACATCTTCAAGGCTCATGCACTCACGGCAACCGAGCCTATTGTCGTGCGGGTGGTGGATTCCTTCGGGAACATTCAGTTACGCTCCATCGACCGTCCCCACAAGTATGGCATCAGCATGGAGAATGACGAGAAAGACCTAATTGCGGGTGACGTGAACCGTGACAACGAGGTCAACATCGCCGATGTGAACATGATCATCGACATCCTCCTGGGATCAGGGCGTCCGTCCTGCATAGCCATCACCGACTGCAATGCCGACGGCGAGATCAACGTGGCCGATGTAAACAAGATTATTGATTATATACTCAAGTAATAAATGATGAGAATAGATATATTGACCGTCATGCCCGACGCCCTGGAGTCACCGCTGCACACTTCCATCCTGCAACGCGCCCAGGACAAGGGACTCGTGGAAATTCACGTCCACAACCTCAGGGACTGGAGCCTGCGCAAGCACCGCAAGGTCGATGACTACCCCTTCGGCGGTGAGGCAGGTATGGTGATGCAGATCGAGCCGGTGTGGCGATGCATGGAGGAGCTGAAGAGCCAGCGCGACTATGATGAGATTATCTTCACCTCGCCCGATGGCGAGCAACTCGACCAGCCCATGGCCAACGCCTTGTCCCTCAAGGAGAACATCATGATCCTGTGCGGCCACTACAAGGGTGTGGACTATCGCATCCGCGAGCACCTGATCACCAAGGAAATCACCATCGGTGACTATGTACTCACCGGGGGCGAACTCCCCGCAGCGGTCATCGCCGATGCCGTGGTGCGCCTGCTGCCTGGAGCCATCGGCGACGAGCAGAGTGCCCTGAGCGACTCGTTCCAGGACGGCCTCATCGAGGCACCTGTCTATACCCGCCCCGAGGTCTTCAACGGCTGGCATGTGCCCGAGATCCTGCTCAGCGGACATGCGGCCAAAATCGCCGAGTGGAAGATGCAGATGTCGCTCGAACGCACCCGTCGACTGCGTCCCAACCTGCTGAAAGACAAGGATTAATCAATAGTAATTATAGGCGGCTATAACCCCACTAAAAACTAAAAACTTACAACTTAAAACTTATAACTAAAATATGGCACTTTTCAATTTTCGACGCCCCAAGTGGATCCCGCGGTGGATCAATATTCCACTGATTATCTTTATCGCCTTTGTAGTCGTATTGCTCTTCTTCGGCGACAACAGTTTTGTGCGCAGTACCGAGTATCGTTCACAGATCAATGACTTGAAGAGTCAGATCAAGTCACTGGAGGACTCTGCCGACGTGTATGAGGCCAAAGTGCGCGAACTCAATACCGACAACGAACAACTGGAGCACCTCGTACGTGAAAAATACGGCATGAAGCGCACCAACGAGGAAGTTTACATCACCGATATACCCTGACAACAATATGGAAAAAGACAAACGAAACAAACTCTCCGACTTCCTGGTCATTATCGGTCTGCTCATCATGCTAATCATGGCGGTGGCTCCGCTGCTGACGGGCGAGAACTCAAACGTGGAACTGATGAGGGGTCTTTTCACTGCCGGCGCTTTCATCGTACTGGTGGGACGACTCATCGGCATGTACCGTGGGGAGTCACTACGCCTCAAGCGCCTGCACGGCATCCTCATCTTCAGCGCCTTGCTGTACTGTGCCAGCGCGTCGATGATGTTCATTTTCCAGGGGACCAACAACTGGATTGCCTTCCTGACGGCTGGTATTGTGGTACAGATGTACGCCTCCTGGATGATTGACAGAGAGACCAAGAAGACTGAAAAATAACCTAACTCCGAGGATATTTTTTTGTAATTACCAAGAAATGACTAATTTTGCGGGTTAATGAAAGGCAATCTCACCATAGATAACGGCAACACCTCGGTCAAGGTGGCCTACTTTATCGGCTCCCAGATCGTGGCAACCAACCGCTTCATCAGGCGTGACGCACGACTGCTGGAGCGCTTTATCAGCAGCTACAAACCCGACACGGCCATCGTGTGCAGTACCGCAGCCGACGGACCAAGCCAACGCATCGAGCAGCTTGCCGAGCAACGCTGTCGACGGATGCTGCAGCTCACCCACGAGACACCGATGCCCATCCGTCTGTCTTATCGCACCCCACAGACACTGGGGCGCGACCGCATCGCCACCGCTGTCGGTGCATGGAGCATCGCACAGCGTCTGGACAGCGCCTGTGACGTGTTGGTCATCGATGCAGGAACAGCCATCACCTATGACCTGGTGACGGCCGACGGCAATTTCATCGGCGGCAACATCGCCCCAGGCATGGCCCTGCGTTTCAAGTCACTACACGAGCACACCGGCAAACTGCCCCTCGTTCAAGCCGACGGCGACACGCCTGTCGTGGGCTATGACACCGAGACGGCCATCCGTAGCGGAGTCTTGCTGGGATTGCTGGGCGAAGTCAAAAGCTACATTGCCGATATCCGACTCTCGCACCACAACCTGATGGTTTTCATCACAGGAGGTGACGGACGACTGCTCCACAACCGACTGGCAGACAAAAACATCATTTACAGTGAACACCTTGCGGCTGAAGGTCTCAACCGCATCCTATTATACAACCAAGCCAATGAGAATCGATAAGAAGATTATAGCGTTATTATTGCTTGCCACAGTCGCATGTTGGGGCACGACAATAGCACAAAACGTCTCCACACCTTACTCCAAGATGGGCTACGGTATGCTCACCGACAACGTATCGAGCATCCAGCGCTCGATGGGCGGCGTGGGTTATGCCATGAAGGGCGGACGCATTGTCAACGTGATGAACCCAGCTTCCTATGCTAACGTGGACTCACTCACCTTCCTCTGGGACGTGGGCATCGACCTGACCAACCTCTGGAGCAAGGAGAACGACAACAAGGGCTACAACTTCGGTGGCGGACTGGACTACCTCACGGGGCATTTCAAGGTCGCCAAGGGGTTGGGCGCTGCATTTGGTCTGCTTCCCTACTCGTCGGTGGGATACGCCTACGGGAGCGACATCGACGGTGGCTCTGAATCCCGCAGCGGCAGTGGCGGTTTCAACCAGCTGTTTATCGGCGTGGGCTATGAACCAATCAAGAACCTGAGTGTGGGTCTGAACTTCTCCTACCTCTTCGGCACGACCTCCAACACGACGCTCATCCTATCCAATTCGTCCAGCTACTTCACCCGCAACATGAAGATTCGTGACTGGAATGCACAGGTGGGCCTTCAGTATAGTCTGCCGATATCCAAAGGACGTGACCTGCTCACCTTGGGCGCCACTTTCCAGCCCAAGAAGTCCTTCCACGGCGATGCCTGGGGCACACGCTACGATAGCCAGGACACCAAGGCCGATACCATCGGATTTACCTCAATGAAGGGCAACTATGAACAGCCTCTGGGCATCGGTGTCGGAGCAAGCTATAACTGGAATCATCGACTCACTGTCGAAGCCGACTACACCTATCAGAAGTGGAGCGACGCCAAGTATATGCCTATCGGTGGCTTTGAACCACAGACGATGCAGTTCGACGACCGCTGGAAAGCAGCACTCGGTGTGCAGTACACGCCCAACCGCCGTGGCAGCTACGTGGGTGCGATGTCGTTCCGTGCAGGTGCGTTCTACAACCACGACTACCTGAATTATAGCGGCAACAACGTGCGTGACTATGGCGCCAGCATCGGTATCGGTCTGCCTGCACCCGGCAGCAACAAGACGACGGTGAACCTGGGCGTCGAGTGGCGACACCGCGAGAGCAGCCCTGTCCACCTCATCACCGAGAACTACTTGAACATCACGCTGGGCATCAACTTCAACGAACTCTGGTTCTGGAAGAGCCGTATCCGCTAATTCCGAGACTTGACACGACTACTTTACATAGCGATTGCCTTGATGATTGCAATGGCCATCACCGCTTGCAAGGACGACTCCACAAGCGTGGTCAGCCATGCCACTAATCCCGAGGTGGTGCCCACCATGACCACCAGTGACGTGCAGACGGTCATCAGCGATTCGGGACACACCCGTTATCGCATCGCAGCTCCGCTATGGAACATGTTTGAAGAGGCACGGGAACCGCACTGGACCTTCCCCAAGGGGGTGACCTGCGAGGAACTGGACAACAACTACAACTCGATGTCAACCATCAAGTGTGACTCGGCCTACTTTGACAAGAACAAGTCGCTGTGGACCCTCACGGGTAACGTGCGCATCAACAACGTCACTGGTGACATCGTCCTTACCGATGAACTCATGTGGGACCAGCATGCCCACCGGCTGTATAGCAATGCCTTTATCCACATCGAGAAACAGGGACGTGTGATTGAGGGCTACGGCTACGAGTCCAACGAGCGCCTCACCACCTACCAGCTGCGGCAAGTCGAGGCAATCTTCCCCATCGATGAGAGCCGCATGCCACATCCTGGCAGCGGTAACGTAGCGCCACGCACTCCGGCACTGACGCATCCCTCCCAACCTGCTCGACCCGCACAGCCTGCACGGCCTTCACAACCTGCACGGCCCTCCTGATGTAAAACTGACAACTGAACTAGAAACTGAAAAATGGAGCCAAGTAGTTATACATCACCGTTGATCATCGCGCTCATCGCGCTCCTGTGCTCGGCTTTCTTCTCGGGCATGGAGATAGCCTTTGTCTCATCCAATAAGGTGCGAGCCGAGATTGAGATGGCGCGTGGCGGCATCATCAACCGCATCCTCAACATCTATTACAGCAACCGTGAGATGTTCATCTCCACCCTGCTCATCGGCAACAACATTGCCAACATCGTCTATTCCATGGCGATGGCTCAGCTGCTGTCCATCCCCCTGAAAGGATATATCACCAACGAAGCGGTATTGCTTTTGGTACAGACGGTTATCGCCACCCTGATCATCCTCATCTTCGGTGAGTTTGTCCCCAAATCCATGTTCCGCATCAATCCTAACGCATCACTGCGCACGGCATCGATACCCCTCTACATGGTCTATTGTGTGCTCTATCCCATCTCACGATTCACCGAGTGGCTCTCGGCGTTGCTCATGAAGGCTTTCGGTATCAAAATCGACACCACACGCATGAGGCTGCTCACTGTCGATGAGCTGGACGCCTATCTGCAAGAGAACATCGACAAACACGAGGACGAGAACAAGACCGTGGAGCGAGAGGTCAAGATCTTTGAAAACGCGCTCGACTTCAGTGACACGCGACTGCGCGACTGCATGGTACCGCGCAACGAGATCGTCTCGGTCGATGTCGAGGACACCACACGCGACGACCTGGTCAAGCTCTTCACCAGTTCCGGACTCTCCAAAATCGTTGTCTATAAGGAGAACATTGACGATGTCATCGGCTTTATTCAGGTCAGCGAATTGTTTGTTACCGACATTGACTGGAAAACACGCATCAAGCCCGTCCTGTTTGCCCCCGAGACCTTGCTGGCTCGCAAGATGATGCAACAGCTCATGGACGAGAAACGCTCCATGGCCATCGTCATCGACGAGTTCGGTGGCACCAGCGGCATGGTTACCCTCGAGGATCTGGTAGAAGAAATCTTTGGCGAGATCGAGGACGAGCACGACCGCAACCACCTCATCGCACGACAACTGGGAGAGAACAGCTATGAGTTTGCCGGACGCATGGAGATTGAAGAAATCAACGAGCGCTTCCACCTCGACATCCCCGAGAGCGATGACTACCAGACCCTGGCAGGCTACCTACTGGCCATGGAAGAAGCCATCCCCAACGTGGGAGACATCATCGACCTGCCACCCTACAAATTCACCATCGAACGCAAGACCGCGGCACGCATCGAGCTCATCCGTGTAGACGTCATCGACACGGATGACAAAAAGTGATTTTCGGGGCACATCACGCACCAGTAAAGCACTTCTACATAAAAAAATGGGCACTTTTTGTTAAAAAAAATGCCCAAATATTTGCAAGATTGAAAACATTTGTACTATCTTTGCACCGCATTTCGCAAAAAATGCAACCAGGTGTGTTAGTTCAGTTGGTTAGAATACCTGCCTGTCACGCAGGGGGTCGCGTGTTCGAGTCACGTACACACCGCCGGAAAAGGAGAGTCAGTTTCCCTGACTCCCTTTTTTTGTATCCCCTCTCGCCATTAGTCCCAGTCCAGTTCATCATCCCTCTGCATCAGCGTTCATCTATGCCGTGACTCCCGTCACGCCCCCGTCATTCACGTCACGCACCCCAAGCATCACAAAAACCAAGAGACCCAAATAAAATAAGCCCAATTGAAGACATCTTTCAAGATTTCTGGCTAAATTTGTGCGTTTCAAAAGAAACGACCATCCTGTCAGTCTCGTACTATAGCCACAAGTCAAAACCGTAATTTATTACCTATTCATTATATAATAAACTATAGCGATATGAAAAAATTATCAACATTACTGCTGGCAGCCCTGCTGCTACCATTCACGCTGGTGGCTAACCAGATGATTCTGGGTCACTACACCACCGACGACATCGACCTCACGAGAGGATGGGGCATGTCTTCACTGTATGAATTGACACTGCCCATTGCCACCGACCTTACCCCCGAAGAACTCGCCATGTTCCAGGGCAGTAAGATTGTCGCTTTCCGTGTCGGCCTCACCCAGGAGGCACCAGTGTCACGAGTATTCGTCATGCCCATTGGTCCCAACGATGAACCCACTGGCGAAGTAGCCGAGTGGTCATGCGATGTCTCGAGCAAAGGATGGAACGTGATTGCATTGGAAACGCCCTACTTGATCAACCTGCCTGCCGGGTATAAACTCAGGATAGGTTTTGACTACGTGCAACCCAAGAGAAGTTCTAAGCCCATCTCGGCTGTCCAGGTGGGTGAAATCCACAAAACCTACATCCTGAAAGATGGTGTCTGGAAAGATTATGGCATCAGCACTACCCACGGTAACCTGAGCGTACAGTGCATCTGTGAGAACGATCATTTCCCCGATTACCTCATTTCCAACTTGACCACCAATGACTTCATCAAGACGGGTAACGATCTTCCCTTCTCTTTTATGGTCAAGAACGTGATTTCCCACAATGTTGCAGCCGGTGCACTCAACTTCGACATCGCTATCGACGGCAATGTCATCAAGACCATGAGCAATCCCACAGCGCTGGCTAGCGATCCCATCTCAGTACAGGGCCAAGTCAACACTGCTGGCTTGACACCCGGGGCACACACCTTGAGCGTGACAACGACCACGGTTGGTGGCACTCCCATCGAGAATCCATACACTGCCTCATGCATCTTCAAGGCTTATGAATTTGGGTTCGAACGTCAGATGCGACTTGTCGAACAGTTCACCTCAGTCGGTTGCAGCTATTGCCCTCAGGGCACGGCCAATATCGAGGCATTGACCCAAATGCGTGACGATATCGCATGGGTGGCTATCCACGAGGAGCTGGGTGGTCCTGACCCCTTCATGTCCGATCAGACCGACTCTATCGATAGTTATCAAGGCATTGACGGTTATCCCGAAGCCTCCTTTGACCGCACAACGGGTATCAGCGCCGCCAACAAGGTCTGGGCCGTTATCACTAACCTCCCCGCATCAACGATGAGCAGCTTCTTGGATTACGTAGCCATCACTCCGTCGTGGGCAACTGTTAATGTCAACAGCACCTTTGATCCCGCCACCCGCAATGCTGTCATCACCATCGATGGCGATTTGGTACCTCGCTATGAAGACTTTATGGGAACCGACAGCAAACTCACCGTCTATCTCACCGAAGATGGCCTCGTCGCACCACAGGTGAACGGCGGCAATGACTACGTTCACAACAACGTCATGCGCGTTGCCTTGGGGTCGGTACTGGGCGTAGCACTCAACAAGACTGGCGACTCCTACAAGAACGTGTTCAACTATACCATCCCACAAGAGTGGAATGTCGACAACATGCACATTGTGGCATTCATCAGTCGCCCGCTGGGCAATCCCGTGACCGACATCTATGTCACCAACGCCAACAAGCGCAAATTTGGCGAGTCCGACGAGCCGGCATTCGTGCGTGGAGATGTCGATGGTGACGGCAATGTAAACATCGACGATGTGACCACACTCATCAACTGCCTCCTCCAGGGCTTGGATCCCGAGGGCAACGGCGACTGTGACGACAGCGGCAACGTCAATATCGATGACGTGACCACACTCATCAATTACCTGCTCTCGGGTAATTGGTAAACACCGAATTGACACCCCTCGGGGATTAAAAACTGTTACAAGGGTCGTGCTAAAGCATGGCCCTTGTAATTAAATTATAGCGACAACTTAAAAAAAAATGATTAAAAAAACGGAGATTAATTAAAAAACATTCAAATAATATTTCTATCTTTGGGCATTCGTTTTAAAATAATCATGTGACCTATTGAAATTAGTATATATGGTATTAACTATTTAATCAATTTTGTTTATGAAAAAATTTTTATCATTATTGATGGCTGCCATGCTGTTACCCTTGGCAATGAATGCCCAATTGTTAGGTAACCAAGACATCAAAGTACAACGTGCGCCCTATGCGCTCAAGACCTTTACTCAGCGCTTGACTACTCCCACTCGTGCTGACCTGGGTGAGAACCAGCTGATTCTGGGACACTACGACACCGATGACCTCGCAAGTTCTGATGAGGGTCTGGGTATTACCGGCCTGGTAGGTGTTCGTCGCCTCGGCACCGTCCTCACTCCTGACGAGCTTACAATCTTCCGGGGTGGCAAGATCATCAAGTTCCGTGTGGGTTTGGCCACGGCTACTGCAATTTCCAATGTATTTGTTGCCCCTGTGAGCGCCACGGGTACAATTGGCACACTGCAAGTTTGGTCATGCAACTCCAACCTGGCAGGCTGGAACGAGATTGAATTGTCAACACCCTATGAGATCAATATCGGCAGCGATGAGGGTCTGTTAATCGGTTTTGACTATCGCCAGACCAGTTCTAACTACCCCATCTCGGCTGTTATGGTCGGTGACATTTATCCCACCTACTTGTACTATCAGAACCAGTGGCAGAATGTTGGATTGGACCCCTATGGTAACCTGAGTGTTCAGTGCGTGGTCGAGAGTGAATACTTCCCCGATTACATGATCTCGATCAGCAAACTCGCTGCCAATAATTACATCAAGCAGGGTGACAACATTGAGTTCACTTTCGTCACCAAGAATAAAGGTATTGCTACCGAGGAGATTCCTGCAGGCGCTTGCACCTACGACGTATTTATCGATGGTGAATTAGTGACTACCATCAGCAATCCTGAGCCGTTCACCAGACAAGGGTTGGCCATCGGTGCTAGCGTACCCTCAACGGGCATGCAAGCAGGCCATCACAACTTGAAGGTTGTTGTCAACTCGCTCAATGGAGTGCCTGTAGAGAACCCCATTTCCCTCAGCCGTGACTTCATCATCTATTCGAACAGCTTCGATCGCCAGATGCACCTGATTGAGGAATTTACCTCTAACTCTTGTACCTATTGTCCGCTTGGAGCTAATATGCTTCACCTCCTCATGGACATGCGCGACGACATTGCCATGGTAGCTATCCACGGTAACCAGAGTACAGTTGATCCCTGTAACACTGCACAATGTGACACGCTGTTTAACTACATGGGCACAGGTGGTTGGCCCTATGGTGCATTTAACCGTTCAGTTGGTTGGGAGGATGATGTAACCATTGCCAATGGTATCGGTTATAATGCTGAATACCAACAGGAAGTTGCTTCAGCACTCAGCTCCTTCCTGGACTATCTGGCTGATGCCACACCCAGCTTTGCTACGGTCAACATCAACAGTACAATGGATCCCGACACCCGCGATGCTGTCATCACCATCGATGGCGAGCTCACTTCTGACTTCGATATCATGATGGGTGAGGACGCTAAACTGAATGTATTCCTCTCCGAGGATGGACTGGTTTACCGCCAGTTGAATCTCGGCACCTGGGTATCCAATTATGTTCACAATCATGTATTCCGTCTGGCTCTCGGATCGGCATTTGGTGTTCAGCTCAACAAGGTTGAGGGCAACAAGTATTGCAACACCTTCGAGGTCAATATTCCGTCTGCTTGGGATACCGACAACATGGAGATTGTAGCATTCATCAGCAGGCCGCTGGCCAACGGTGCCACTGGCGTTTACACTGACATGTTTGTGAACCAGGCCAACAAGCGCAAATTCGGCGAGTTTGACGAGCCCTCCTACATCCGCGGCGATGTCAACGATGATGCCAAGGTGAACATTGACGATATCACCTTGCTCATCAACTATCTGCTCACGGGTGATGAGACTGGCATTAACCTCAATGCTGCCAACTGTGACGAGGCTGGAAACATCAACATCGATGATGTGACCACCCTCATCAACTTCCTGCTCTCCGGCACTTGGTAAATACCTGATCCCGCTAGAGGATAACTAAAACAACATCGGGACCAAACCCATTTCACTGTGGTTTGGTCCCGATGCTTTATTGTGTGTATTTCGTTTCGTCGGGGTACCTGGATTCGAACCAGGGACCTCCTGCTCCCAAAGCAGGCGCGCTAACCGGACTGCGCTACACCCCGAACTTGCCTTCATTTTTAGCGGTGCAAAGGTACACCTTTTTTCAGAATTGGCAAGTCAAAACCGATGAATTTAATATTTTTTGTTCCCAAACGGTACATTTCTGGCCAGAATGTAGTAACTTTGTATGTTTAATTCGACAATAAAAAAAACTGAACACTATATCAATACAATCATCGACAATGTATAGAACCAAGACTAACGGCGAACTTCGTCTGGCCAATGTGGGCGAAGTTGTGACTCTGGCAGGATGGGTGCAGCGCACCCGCAAGATGGGTGGCATGACATTTGTGGACCTCAGGGACCGCTATGGTATCACCCAGATCGTGTTTAACAATGAGGTGAATGCCGAACTCTGTGACAAGGCCAACCACCTGGGACGTGAATACGTGATTCAGGTAGTGGGCACCGTGGCCGAGCGCTCGAGCAAGAATGCCAACATCCCCACCGGCGACATCGAGATCATCGCTAGCGAGATGAACATCCTCAGCGAGAGCATCACCCCGCCCTTCACCATCGAGGATAATACCGACGGTGGCGACGACCTGAGGATGAAATACCGCTATCTGGACCTGCGCCGCAACGCCGTGCGCAAGAACCTCGAACTGCGCCACGACATGGCCATCCTCATCCGCAACTATCTTGATGACAAGGGCTTCCTGGAGGTCGAGACGCCTATCCTCATCGGCTCCACGCCCGAGGGTGCTCGCGACTTCATCGTGCCCTCGCGCATGAATCCCGGTCAGTTCTATGCCCTGCCCCAGAGCCCGCAGACGCTCAAGCAGCTCTTGATGGTGGCTGGCTTTGACCGCTACTTCCAGATTGCCAAGTGCTTCCGTGACGAGGACCTGCGTGCCGACCGCCAGCCCGAGTTCACACAGATCGACTGTGAGATGAGCTTCGTGGACCAGGAGGACGTTATCGAGGTATTTGAGGGACTGGCTCGCCACCTGTTCAAGAAGGTGCGTGGTGTGGATCTGCCCGAGAAGCTTGACCAGATGACCTGGCATGACGCGATGCGCCTCTACGGCAGCGACAAGCCCGACCGCCGCTTCGGCATGACGTTTGTCGAGGTGGACGATGTGCTCAAGGGCACCGGCACCTTCCCCGTGTTCAACGAGGCCAACTACATCGGCGCCATCTGTGCTCCCGGCTGTGCCGACTATACCCGCAAGCAGCTCGACGGACTGGTAGAGTTCGTGAAGCGCCCGCAGGTCGGTGCCAAGGGTCTGGTCTATGTCAAGTTCAATGCCGACGGCACTGTCAAAAGCAGCATCGACAAGTTCTACGAGCCCGCCGTATGGCAACAGCTCAAGGAGAAGATGGGCGCCAACGACGGCGACCTCGTGCTCATCATGAGCGGTGACAATGCCAACAAGACGCGCGTGCAGCTCTGCACTCTGCGTCTGGAGATGGGTGAGCGCCTCGGCTTGAGAGATAAGGATAAGTTCGAGTGCCTGTGGATCATCGACTTCCCCCTGTTTGAGTGGAGCGACGAGGAGCAGCGCCTGATGGCTACCCACCACCCGTTCACCATGCCCAATCCCGATGACATCCCCCTGCTCGACGAGCATCCCGAGCGTGTGCGCGCCAAGGCCTATGACTTCGTCTGCAACGGCATCGAGGTGGGCGGTGGCAGCCTACGTATCCACGACGGCAAGCTGCAGGCCAAGATGTTCGACATCCTGGGCTTCACCCCCGAGCGCGCCATGGCTCAGTTCGGCTTCCTGATCAATGCCTTCAAGTATGGTGCACCTCCCCACGCTGGTCTCGCCTTCGGTTTCGACCGCTTCGTGTCCATCATGGCTGGCCTCGACAGCATCCGCGACTGCATCGCCTTCCCCAAGAACAACAGCGGCCGTGACGTGATGCTCGATGCACCCAGTCCCGTGGACCAGAGCCAGCTCGACGAGCTCTACATCGACGTGGACCGCGAGCGCCTCAAGGCCGAGAACAAGATTTAAGTTAAGAGGCTTTAGGTGTTAGGTATTAGGCGTTAGGTAACATCCGCGTCCAAAACCTAAAACCTAAAGCCTAAAACCTAAAGCCTAAATATGAGAATCCGAGAAATCACCGACGCCATCGAGCAATATGCCCCCCTGCGGCTGCAGGAGGAGTGGGACAATGCGGGCATCCAGGTGGGCAACCCCGAGGCCGACATCACTGGCGTGCTGCTCTGTACCGATGCCACCGAGACCGTCGTTGCCGAGGCCATCGACCGTGGCTTCAACCTGGTCATCTCCCACCATCCGCTCATCTTCCGCGGCCTCAAGAAAATCATGGGCCGCACCCCCGTGGAGCGCACCGTGGCAATGGCCATCAAGCACGACATTACCATCTACAGCGCCCACACCAACATGGACAGCGCATGGCAGGGAGTCTCCTTCCGCATGGCTGACAAAATCGGGATGACCAACGTCACGTTCCTGGACGACAACCGCGTCGACCCCTACGGTGATGGCGACAGCACCCAAGCCGGTTGCGGCGTTATCGGCGACATCGAGCCGATGCCCGCACGCGAGGTGCTCAAACGTGTCAAGGCGGCATTCGAGGTCGGAGCCGTGCGCTACAGCGGCGACGGCGAGCGCATCGTCAACCGCGTCGCCCTGTGCGGCGGGGCAGGTGGTTTCCTGCTCGACAAGGCCGTTGAGCAAGGGGCACAACTCTATGTCACTGCCGACATGCGCTACCACGATTTCCTCGACAATGCCCAGCGCATCGTGGTGGCAGATATCGGACACTACGAGAGCGAACATTTCACAAAAGAGATTTTTTTAGAGATTATTCAGAAAAAAAATCCTACCTTTGCGGTCGCTTTTGCAAAAAATGAGACAAACCAAGTGAATTATCTATAAATTAGGCATTGGGCGTTAGGGCATTAGGCGTTAGTAATAACGACCTAAAACCTGAAGCCTAAAACCTAAAACCTAAACAACATTATGGCAACACAGAAGAAAGAACTCACCGTTGAAGAGAAACTCAAAGCGCTCTATGACTTGCAGCAGAAACTCTCCGAGATCGATGCCATCAAGACCCTGAGGGGTGAACTACCCCAGGAGGTGCAAGACCTTGAGGATGAAATCGCCGGACTGCACACCCGCGTGGCTAAGTACCAGGACGAGATCGCTATCCAGCAGGACGAGATGGCACGCAACCGTGACATCAAGGCCAAGGCCGAGGAACTCATCGACAAGTACACCGCCGACCAGGACAACGTGCGCAACAACCGTGAGTACGACTACTTGACCAAGGAGATCGAGTACCAGAACCTGACCATCGAACTCGCCGAGAAGAAAATGAACGAGGCAGCACGCCGGTCCGAGGCCCTCAAGGCCGAGATTCAGAAGGCTCAAGAAATGTGTAGCGACCGCGAGCACGCCCTCGAAGAGAAGAAGAGCGAGCTCAACGAGATCGTCTCCGAGAACAAGCAGAAGGAAGAGACCCTGCGTGAGAAGGCCAAGAAGCAGGAGAACAAGATCGAGGAACGTCTGTTGACCGCGTTCAAGCGCATCCGCAAGAACACCCGCAACGGCCTTGGCATCGTTGCCGTTCAGCGCAACGCCTGTGGCGGATGCTTCAACCGCATCCCCGCTCAGCGCCAGATGGAGATCAAGATGCACAAGAAGGTCATCGTCTGTGAGTACTGCGGACGCATCCTCATCGACCCCGAGCTCGTAGGACTCTCTCGAGACATCGAAAAGAAAAAATAATTCTGCCCTCACGACAAGAGGCAGAAGGTTGAGCCGCCAGGACCCAGAGGCTGGACAACATCCACGACCTTAGTATCGGGCTCCCTCCTCAACAAGACACCGCAATGGCAGCGCGCCCTCATGTGGCATACTGCCATTGTGCTTTTTATACCCCCATCTCAATAAAACTAGCGACTAGTGACTAACGACTAGTGTTAATAACTTTTTTATCCCAAAAAGAACCGATATTTGGAGGGAATACAGTAACTTTGTTGTCGCTGGCGCCGCCAGAATAGCCCCAGTGACATCAACCTGATTTATAGCATTATCATGAACGGAGCAGGAAAATTATACTTCAAATACGGCACGATGGGGTCGGCCAAGACCGCATTGTTGCTCACCCAGGCCTATAACTTCGAGGAGCGCGGCATGCAGTACCTGTGCATGAAGCCCATCATCGACGATCGTGAGAAGGACAACGTCATCCGCTCGCGCATCGGCATCGAGCGCAAGTGCTCATGGATATATCCCGAGAGTGACCTGTACGAAATGCTCAAGGAGATGTTCGACCGCACGCTCGTCGTCAAGGATTGGATCCTCATCGACGAGTCGCAGTTCCTCTCCCCTGCTCAGATCGACCAGCTGGCGCGCATCGTCGACGACTACGGTGTCAACGTCGTCTGCTACGGACTCAGGACCGACTTCCAGTCCCACCTGTTCGAGGGCTCGCGCCGCCTGATGGAACTTGCCGACACCATCGAGGAAATCAAGTCCACCTGCTCATGCGGCCGCAAGACCATCATCAACGCTCGCATCGACTCCCAGGGCAACATCGTCACCGACGGTAACCAGGTCGAGATCGGCGGCGACGACAAGTACGTCTCCCTGTGCCGGCGCTGCTGGCGCAACCGCCGCATCGAGAGCACCAACCGCAACGCCATCAAGTTCGAGGACGAGTAGACGTTTTTAGGCTTTAGGATGCGGATGCCGCCTAACGCCTAAAACCTAACGCCTAAAACCTAAAACCTATTTCTTATTCTTCTTTGACGGGAAGAACAGGTGCAGCATCCAGCTCACCAGCGTCAGCACGATGCTGAAGCCTATTGCCCAGCCCAGGCCCGACACCTCAAAATGAGGTTTCAGCAGCCATGAGCACAGCAGCACCATAGCACCATTAATCACAAAGGTGAACAGTCCCAACGTCAGCAGATTGATAGGCAGTGCCAGCAGTTTGACCAGCGGCCTCACCCACGAGTTCACCAGTCCCAACACGATAGCGATAATCACAGCCCACCACCACGGCTCTACCGTCACACCGTCAAGCGTCAGCGCGGTAATCAACACCGCCAGCGACGAAATAACCAATCTCGTAACCATAATTCTTTATCTAGTTTAATATTATTTTCACCCCCTAAAGATACAACACTTTTTTCATTCATTGCAGTTTCTCCAACATAATTCTGCTTTTATCTCCCAATTCCTCATTATTTACAGCCCCCTCCATCAACAAGCCCCCAAGGTCCACCATGCCGTGACTCCATTACGGTCCCCACCCCACCCCCAAAAGAAAAACAAATCCCCATCATCAAAATACCAAGGACCAGAAACAATCAACTATAAAACTTTTTTACTAACTTTGCACCTGATACTTAACTAAGCAAATTAACCAAACAACAAGAATAAACCCATAACGACAATGAAAAGAATAATCAAACTCACAATCCTCTTGCTGACATTCCTGATGCCCGTCATCACCTCCGCCCACGACTTCGAGGTCGACGGCATCTACTACAACTTCAACGGCTATAATAATAACATCCAAAACTATGTAGTCACAGTGACCTATCAGGGCACGACTCATTATGAATACGAGGAATATTCTGGTGATGTGACAATTCCTTCATCCGTCAATTATAATGGCAAGAACTACACTGTCACAGCCATCGGTGACAATGCGTTCAGAAGCTGCACCGAACTGACAAACGTCACAATGCCCAATTCGATGCTTAGCATCGGTGCTCTAGCATTCTATAATTGCTCAAAACTGGCTAGTGTAACCATTCCAAACTCTGTCACATCAATCGGCAATAATGCTTTCAAATTCTGCAAAGGCCTCACAAGCGCAACAATCGGTGACGCTGTGAGAACCATCGGTGATGAAGCATTCTTTGGGTGTAACATTCTGAACAACGTCAGCATCGGTACATCCGTCACGTCCATCGGCAGTAGCGCATTCGAAGGATGTAGCCAAATGTCAAGCGTGAAAATCCCCAATACTGTCAAAACCATTAATAACAGAGCCTTCTATGGCTGCAGGAAAATAGAGACTATTACCATCCCTAATTCTGTCAAGACAATCGGCGACGAGGCATTTTCAAATTGCCTAGACCTCATCGACGTGTATTCCTATATCATTGACCCATCACAAGTCACAACAGGCTCTAACCTTTTCTATTTACTATCTGACGAAGACTATGCCGAGCGCACCCTTCACGTCCCTTTGACGACACTCGATGCCTACCAGAATTCAAATGACTGGTCTCCATATTTTGGCACTATCGTAGATGATGATATCCCTATTACCTTCACAGTTGGAGAGTTCCGATATATTACCTCTTCAAACTCCACTGTTACAGTGACTGGGTATAACAGCTCAGATACTGACTATTATGGATTAAGAACACTGGATATTGAAATACCCAGCCATGTGACATATAAAAATATTAGTTATACGGTCACTGCAATCGGCGACAATGCATTTTGTTATGATGAAGTTTGGGATGATTTTTATTGTATTACAATTCCTAATACTATTGCTTCAATTGGTAAATCGGCAATCCGCGGAAACAGAACTGTATATGTTGTCTGCTTGGCAGAAACTCCACCTGCCATGAATGAAAGTTTTGATTCATATGGCAATATTGAACTTTTCGTATTAGCAGACGCCTATTCTCTCTATCAAGAAGTGAATGATAGTAACCACTTCTTCTCCTCCATACATATCACAGACGGAGAGAGAGCTCCAATGCCCACCATAGAGGTCACCTATCTAACACAGGAGTGGGGGTTAACAGAAAACGAAATCTGCTATCGAACAAACGGAGGCTCTTTAGATGATGGCTATTCTCCAAATAATACATATGGGTGTATTATTAGTAACAGCTCAAACATAAGAAGAATGACAGAAGAGACTACTATGGGAAGAAGTTTATTCTATGAGGATGTTACCAGCGCTTTCGATTGCCCTTATGATAATTGTAGAATTTATGTAAATGGATGGTTTACCTATTTATCTAATCTAATGATTACATCATATTCAATTGAGGAAGGTAAAAGTCCTAGCCTAATTAGTTATGATTTTCATGGACTGTTTCACCCTATGTGGGAGAATTATAATTTCGACTTTATTGATTCTCATATAGCATATTCCACTATAAGCAATGAAGCGTCCGTAACTTCAATTTCTTTCGGTACTACTTTTTCGGGTTATTTATGGTTTTCTCTATATTCTGGAAATGTTATAATACCAAGTACTGCAACAAAATACGACGATTATCACATCGAACCTTACTGTACCTATCCTGTCACTAGCATAGAGTATGGAGCATTTGGAACAAAAATTGGTTCTCGTGATTTATTTGAAGATGATGGCTACGTCAATTCTGACCTGATCAGTGTCACTTTGCCCGCATCTATTGATTCAGTTAGTTCTTTTGCCTTTGAACACGCTCCCAATCTATCATATATCAAGTGCTTAGGCAGAATTCCTGCCAAGGCTTTTGATGACAGCTTCGACGAAGGTGTTCTCCAGAACACGACGCTCTATGTGCCGATGGCTGCCTTAAGTGCCTTCAAAGCCGCAGAAGGTTGGAAGGACTTCCAGCATATTGTCGGCTTTATCGACTACGACTTCGTGGCTGACGGTTTCTATTTCAAGATAACTGGCGAAAACGAGGTCATGGTCACTTGTGGTGAGAACGCCTATCAGGGCATCATCAGTATTCCAACTAATGTGACCTATGATGGCGTGACCTACAATGTCACTGGCATCAGCGATGGCGCCTTTGCTGACGCGACGCTGCAAAGCCTGATTCTCCCCGTGACCATCTCCTACATCGGGAATACCGCATTCAACAATTGCCATATTGGCTCCCTCGTCATCAGCGGTAACGGAACATGGTCAGCAGGTGCCGTCAATTGTGAGGTGGACAACCTCTACGTCATGAGCACGGTGACGGGCATCCAGGGCTTACAGGTGAATCCCGCTTCAACGGTTTATTCCTACTCTACCCTGCCACCCACCTGCAACGAACAGACCTTTACTGGCTATGATGCCGAACTGCACGTACCCGCATCGGCTCTGGCAGCCTACTTCACCGCACCCTACTGGAACAACTTCATCAACATCACCAGCGATGCGGTAGAGCCGACTGGATTGACCATCAACAAGGACAGCGTGGAAGTACTCGTCGGCAACCAACTGACGTTGACCGCCACAGCAATCCCCGCCGACGCTACACCCAGCAAAATCCTCTGGTCATCGAGCGACAAGAGCATCGCCACAATAACCAACGGTGTTGTTACAGCCATGCACGTCGGCGAGTGTGACATCACCGCCTACCTGCTGGACAAGACCGCCGTTTGCCATGTGACGGTGACCGAGATTGCGCCGACCCAGATTACCCTCAACCAGAAATTCGCCAAACTCGAAGTCGGCTCTCAGCTGACCCTCACTGCCACCGTCTCGCCCGATGACGCCACCGACAAGTATGTGACCTGGTCCACCACCAACTCGGCTGTCGCCACCGTCGATAGTCTGGGTAATGTGCTTGCCGTCGGCACTGGTGAGTGTTTCATCATCGCCAACTGCCGCGACAATCAGGCCATGTGCCACATCATTGTGGTTGACCACTTCATCTTTATCACGCTCGATGAGCACGAGGTAAACCTGTTGCCTAACCACATGATTGTCTTGACACCATCCGTCATGCCCGAGAACACCAGCCTCACCGTGACCTCAACCAACCCCAATGTGGCTGCAGCACGCCTGGCGAATGGCAAGATACAAGTAGTCGGCATTGCCGAAGGCAGGACGATCATCAAGGTCAATTCCACCGATGGCTATGCCGAGGCTGATTCCTGCGTGGTCAAGGTCTATACCTTGCGCGGCGACGTCAACATTGACGGTTATGTGAACATCAGCGATGTGACAAGCCTCATCAACCACCTGCTCGGCGGTCAAGATATGATCAATGAAGTAAACGCCGACACCAACAATGACGGCAAAATCAACATCTCGGACGTCACCAGGCTCATCAACTATCTCCTGGGCGGCGACGAACTTGACCCGAAAGAAGAACCCATCGATGGAGCCGAGACCTTTACCGTCAACGGCGTCTCATTCACCATGCTGCCTGTCGAGGGCGGCACCTTCACCATGGGCGCTACACCCGAGCAAGGCACCAGCGATCCATGGAATGACGAACGCCCGACACACGAGGTTACACTATCAACCTTTAGCATCGGTGAGACCGAGGTGACACAGGCCCTATGGCAAGCCGTCATGGGCAGTAACCCCAGCGAGTTCACTGGTGACCCGAGCCGTCCCGTCGAGATGGTCTCATGGGACGATTGTCAAGCATTCATCGTCAGACTCAACCAGATGACAGGCAGGAACTTCCGCCTGCCCACCGAGGCCGAATGGGAATATGCCGCACGCGGTGGCAAAAAGACCCAGGGTTATAAGTATGCCGGTAGCAATGACGTCAATGAGGTGGCTTGGTGGGATACCAATGCCGGTGACGGTGTGGGCCCCGACAGTCCCGACTACGGCACCCATCCTGTCGCCAGCAAAAAGGCTAATGAACTAGGCCTGTATGACATGAGCGGAAACGTCTGGGAATGGTGCCAAGACTGGTATGGAAGCTACAGCAGCGAAGCACAGACCAACCCGACCGGTCCTGCAACTGGCTCAAACCGTGTGTATCGTGGAGGCAGCTGGTTCAATTATGCCAGGAACTGCCGCGTGTCAAGCCGCTACCACTGGACGATGAACGGAACCAACTATATGGGCCTGCGTCTAGCCCTATAAAATCAGGTTAAGCGTGCGACATTGAGTTTTTTTGGTTAACTTTGCAACCTCAAACAAATATAATAAGGCAACCACTTATGACTGACAAGACAAGAAAGATTTTAAATACGGTCAAGGACTATGTGATGATTACCTTGGGACTGTTCTGCTACGCTTTTGGTTTCACCGCGTTTATCCTGCCCGAGGAGATTGTGATCGGCAGCGTGACGGGTCTGTCATCGCTGATTCACTTTGCCCTGGGGTGGAATGTGGCTGTCACCTACTATGTCATCAACATCATCCTGCTGTGTATCGCATTCCGCAGTGTGGGCAAGCAGTTTGTGTTGCGCACCATCATCGGCGCGACGATTTCCACCATTTTCATCGGCACACTGCAGCCCATGTTCCCCACCCCCATCATCGAACAGCAGACCTTCATGAACGTCATCTTGGGCGCCGTGCTGTGCGGCTTGGGCCTGGGCACCGTCTTCACCCATAACGGTAGCACCGGTGGTACCGACATCATCGCAGCAATGGTCGCCAAGTACAGCACCATTTCCTTCGGCCGCACGATGATGTACTGTGACGTGCTCATCATCTGCTCATCCTGGCTGCTGTTCCACTCGATCGACAAGATCGTGTATGGTCTCATCTTCATGGTCATCTACTCGGTAGCTGCCGACCGCGTCATCAACAACACGCGCCAAAGTGTGCAGTTCCAGATCATCAGCAAGAAGTGGCAGGAGATTGCCGACAATGTCATCCAGGAGGCACATCGTGGCTGCACCATCCTCGAAGGCACTGGCTGGTACACCAAGGATGAGGTCAAGATCGTCATGGTCATGTGCCGCAAGCATGAGAGCGTGAACATCTTCCGCATCATCAAGGAGACCGACCGCGAGGCCATCATCACCCAGAGCAACGTCAACGGCGTCTATGGCTTCGGCTTTGACGAACTGAAGGTGCGCGTCCACTCTAAGAAGGCTCATGAAGAACACAAACAAGAAGACACTAACAATCTGAAAGCATAACAAGAAAAAAGACTTTCAGTTTTTTAAGGCGTTTTATAAAAGAATCAAATTTTTTGGGCACAAGATATTAATTTTGTGCCCAAAATTGCATATTTTTCAAAAAAATTATATTTTTGCAGTCTATTGCGTCTTACCATAGCACGTAAACCTAGAACATCACATTATTAATAATATCATTAACTACCAAAAAGACATGAGAAAAATCTTATTCTTAGCCTCTCTTCTGCTAAGTGTGTCTGCTATCGCCGGTACCGTTTCACAGACCGACGCGCTAAAGGCAGCCAATGCATTCATGCTCAAGAATCATGCTGGCGTATCCTTGAAGGCCACTCCAGCCAACACTCATCGCATAATGGCGAGCCAGAACACGAGTCAGCCTAGTTATTATATCTTTAACACAGTTGGTGACAAGGGGTATGTCATCGTCTCGGGTGACGACCGCACGACCCAGATTCTGGGCTACGTTGACCATGGCAACTTTGATGCCGACAAGATGCCTGCCAACATGAAGGCTTGGCTTCAGGGCTACGAACAGCAGATTGCAGCGCTCGATGGAATGGGCATCAAGAGTGCTCCTGCCAATGCGCCCAGTCCCACTCACAACAGTATCTCGCCCATGATTACCAGTCACTGGGACCAGGCAGCACCCTACTGGGACAAATGCCCCGAGTTCATGGACATCGACGAGAATGGTGACACCATCGGCGAGCTGGCCTACACGGGCTGCGTTGCCACGTCAATGGCTCAGATCATGAACTACCACAAGCACCCGATGCGCTGCACACAGATTATCCCGGCCTATATCGTTACCTTCTATTGGCATGAGGAATACGGCGCATTCGAGACCGATCCGCTGGATCCCATCTTCTTTGACTGGGACAACATGCGCGACAACTACACCGGCGCCGAGACTCCCGAAGAGAAGAATGCCGTGGCAGAGCTCATGCTCTATGCCGGCTGTGCGGCCCACATGCAATATGGTCTCAATGCTTCAAGTACTAGCGACCCCTATATTCCCACTGCACTCAACGAGTACTTCAACTACGACGCCAAACTGGTTTATCGCAGCGACTATGAGCAGCTGGAGTGGGAAGATCTGATCTACCAAGAGCTTGCCGAGGGACGTCCCATGATCTATAACGGCCGTGCCGGCACTGGCGGCGGTCATTCCTTCGTCTGCGACGGTTATGCCTACGGCGACCTGTTCCACATCAACTGGGGCTGGGGTGGCCTGGGTGACGGTTACTTCGTTCTGTCGGTGCTCAACCCCTATGCTGGTGGCATCGGTTCCACAACCAGTCTCGAGGGTTACAACATCGATCAGACCGCCGTCATCGGCATCCAGCCCGGTTACAGCGGATACACCGAGGAGGTGGACCATCGCTTAACCGTATGGAATATGTACTACACGGGCACTCGCACCTTTGAGCGTAGTGACGACGGCAATTTCAAGCTCAACAAGAACCGCCGCATCAAGGTGACTGCCGAGGACCACATCGACGATGGCACCAAGTACCTGCGCGGCATCGCCTTGTATGACAGCAATAACAATTTTGTTGACATTATTGCCCAGACTTACTATGCCAGCAGCTACCTGTCAATCACAGACAGCTGGCCCGAGGCTCAAAGTTCCATCACCTATACCTTCGGCAAGGGAATCACTAGCGGTTCCTATAAGATTGTTCCCGTTTGTGCCCTCCCCGGTACCAACGAGTGGATGCCCATGATTGAAGGCGACCGCTATTACATCAAGGCTACCTTCAACGGCAACATGGTAACCCTCGAGGACCATCCTATCGTTGACCTCCAGGCCACCAACTTTGAATTTACTGGTGGCGAGAAGGTCGGCCTTGCCGAGCAATGCCACGTGACAGTGAAGAACAACAGTGACGACCGTTACAGCGGCAGGCTCTATTTCTACTTGGATAATGAGCAGCTTGACGAATACACCGAGTTCACAACCGTTGTTGAGGCCGAGATTCCCGCTAACAGCACCAAGGTGATCACCTTCAACTTCACCCCCAAGAATGCCGGCACCAAAAACGCCCATCTGTCCACCTTTGACACGTCATGGAATCCGTCAATCCCCGGTAACGGCTCGGTAAACATCGCTGGTAGCGTGGTCTATCCGATGAACCTGAGCGTGGAAATCAATGCCTTGAACGCCGATGAGAACATGAACATCTATGACAGCCACATCAAGTTCAAGGTCGATGTGACCAACGAGAATACCGAGGGCGAATACAACCGCTACATCCTGGCACCGCTGTTTATCGTTGACGAGAGCGGCCATGGCGACATGGTGACCTACCTGAGCCGCAACGTGGTCATCCCCGCAGGCGAGACCCAGACGTTCTACTTCGAGTTCGACAATCTGGCTTTCGGTTCGGTATATGCCCTCAATATCTTCGGCCGCAACGAGAACGAGGTGACCACTAACCTGGTTAAGCCCGGCGAGTCTAAATTCTACACCATCAACCGCGGTGTGGTTGTTTGGGACGGCCAGGGTAACCGCACGGGCTACAAACCCTACAATGGCATCCGCATTCCCGATAACGCTGCCGCAGTCAGCCTTGAAGGCCTTAACTTGACCTCACTGATTCCCAACGACAATCCCAACGCACTGTACTACATCGGTTATGGCGAGAAATACATTCCCGCCGGTCTGGAGGCAAGGAACGTCATCCAGAACAACGTAGCTCAGCGCGACGTCGTGCTCTATCACGGCTATGACTTCTATGCTCCTTATCGCTTCATCGCCGAGAACATCAGCTATGAGCGCAAGTTCAACAAGGGCCGCCATGCCGGTCAAGAAGGCGGATGGAGCACGATGGTTCTGCCCTTTGCAGCTACCAACGTGACTGCCAACGGTGAAGCCATCGACTGGATGCACAGCAAGGACGACGCCAAGGGGTTGTGGGTCTGCAACTTCAACGAGGAAGAGGACACCGCCGACGATGCCATGCTGCTCGCCGACTATGTGGGCAACACCCTGGAGGCCAACGTGCCCTACTTCGTGGCTCCCTATGACGGCGCCAACGGCACCGACATGCGCGGCAAGACCTTCGTCTTCAGCGCCTCTAACGTGACGGTAAAGCCCAATCCCAGCGCCATCACCAGCGGCAAGTATCACATGACAGTTGGCGAGTTCGCCGAGAAAGCCATTGAGAACGCCTACTTCCTGAATGCCAACGGCAGCCACTTCACCAAGACCGCCAGTGGCACAGTGAATGCCTTTGAGGCCTATGCTGCAGATGTCATCGCCAGCTCTGCATCGATGCTGCAGATTGTCCTTGACGAGAATGCCGAGGAAGGTCCTACCAGCTTGCGTGGCGATGTGAACAAGGACAGCAAGTTAAACATCGATGATGTCACCATGTTGATCAACTACCTGCTCACAGGAGATGAAACCGGCGTCGACCTGGTTGCTGCCAACTGCGACCTTGAGGATTCCATAAGCATCAATGATGTGACCACGCTGATCAACCGTCTCCTCACTGGAGCCTGGTAATACTAACTAAATCAGAGATTATCGACTTCCGCAGCCCTATGCCCCACGCCCAGGTTTTTAAGTGGGGCTGACACGCACTTATTGAAGCGACAAGAAATACAAGGAGTACAAACACAATTGATAGATATTCAATTATTTGTATCTCCTTGTATTTCTTGTTTTTAATAATAAAAAAGTTGCCTATGTTGTCTAAAAAAAAGGAAGCGGACGCCAAAAAAAATTTTTTTTGATTTCTTGCGAGCCCCAGCGAGCAATAATAAAACTTAGCGCCTTAGCGTGAGACCCATGCGCGGCAGCCCCAGTGTAATTTGTAGTTTTAACCCATCAGAACTGGAAATAGATAAACTGCGTGCTACGGTCCAGGCTCGCCAGCGCGATACCTAGCAGCAGGCCCCAATAAATCATCCACCGCACTACAGTAGGGAACGGCAGCCGCATGATGGGGAATTCCTGCTTGCGGCCCACCCACTCGATGACAAAGAATGGCACGATGTAGAGAATAGCCTCGCCACAGGCAGGCAGCACCAGCCATGAGCCGTCAGCCAACACACGGCAGATTGCGACCAGATGCTTCACACCCTCGGCACGAAAAGCGATAAAGACCATCGCAAACAAGAAGAATGTCAACAGGCAACGTGGCAGGTCACGCACTACGGCATATTCGCTCAAGTTCTTGCGGGGCAGGAACACAAAGGGCAACAGCAGCAAGCCATTCACTATGCCCCATAGGACAAATGTCCAGTTAGCACCATGCCACAATCCTGACAAGGCAAAAACGATCATCACATTGACGGCAGTGCGCCACTGGCCCCTGCGGGAACCGCCCAGCGGGAAATACACATAATGGCGGAACCAGGTCATCAGCGAGATGTGCCACCGCTGCCACAGTTCCTTCATGTTGCGCGAGAAGAACGGATAATGGAAGTTGGCACGCAGCCTGATGTTCAGCAGACGCGCCGAGCCAATAGCGATGTCGCTATAGCCCGAGAAGTCGGCATAGATCTGCACCGCAAACAACACACCCGCCCAGATCATCGTCGTCGCCGAATAGCTGTATGGGTTGTCAAACACCTGGTCCACCCAGCGGCCCATACTATCGGCAATGATGATTTTCTTAGCCACCCCCCACAAGATCTGACGCATTCCGACCACAGCATTGTCATAGTCAAATGATTTCTCACGCAGGAACTGCGGCAACAGATTCATCGCACGCTCGATAGGACCTGCAACCAGCTGCGGGAAGAAGGCGATGAACACGCTGAACGCCAACACATCGCGAGTGGGCTTGATTTGACCACGATAGACATCGACCGTGTAGCTGATGGCCTGGAAGGTATAAAATGAGATGCCTACCGGCAACAAGATATTGAGGGTCGGCCAGTCAGGAGTCACCCCGAACAGGCTGAGCAGATGCACAAAGCTGTCTCGCAAGAAGTTCAGATACTTGAACACACACAGGATGCCCAAATTCAGCACGATATTGACCGTTGCCCACAGCTTGTCCTGAGCCTTACGGCTACCTGACATCAGCAACGCAGTGCCCCACGTCGTCAACGTGGTCAACATGATAAGACCCAACATACGCCAGTCCCACCAGCCATAGAACACATAGCTGGCTGCGAGCAAGAACAAGTTCTGCAGCCTGAGGTAACGTCTCAGTCCCCAATAGACAAAGAACACCAGCGGCAGGAACAGAGCGTAGGTATAGGTGTCAAATTGCATGGCTGTCTGTAACTTAATGACCTGCAAAATTAATAAAAGAATCGGGGTGATGGAAACCACAATCCAAAAAATCTGACAACTAGCAACCGACAACTGACAACTTTTTCGTACCTTTGCGCCTCAAATAGAGTAATAACCAACATACATATAAAGAGATACAATAAAACGATGAATTTTGTAGAAGAACTGAAATGGCGCGGCATGATTAACGACATCATGCCTGGTGCCGAGGAGCAACTCAACAAGGAAATGACCAGCGGCTACGTGGGCATCGACCCCACTGCCGACTCGCTGCACATCGGCCACCTGGTGGGCGTGATGATGCTCAAGCACCTGCAGCGTGCTGGCCACCGTCCCATCGCCCTGATCGGCGGTGCCACAGGTATGATCGGCGACCCCTCAATGAAGTCACAGGAGCGCAAGCTTATCGACGAGGAGACCCTGCGCCACAATCAGGAGTGTATCCGCAAGCAGCTGGCCAAGTTCCTGGACTTTGACAGCGACGCACCCAACCATGCCATCGTGGTGAACAACTATGACTGGATGAAGGATTTCACCTTCCTGAGCTTCATCCGCGACATCGGCAAGCACATCACCGTGAACTACATGATGGCCAAGGACAGCGTGAAGAAGCGCCTGGCAGCCAATGCCGACCACGGCATGTCGTTCACCGAATTCTCCTACCAGCTGCTGCAGGGTTACGACTTCCTGTACCTCTATGAGCACGAGGGTTGCAGGCTGCAGATGGGTGGCAGCGACCAGTGGGGCAACATCACCACGGGTACCGAGCTGATTCGTCGCATCAACGGCGGCGAGGCCTATGCCATCACCTGCCCGCTCATTACCAAGAGCGACGGCACCAAGTTCGGCAAGACCGAGGGTGGCAACGTGTGGCTCGATCCCAAGCGCACCTCGCCCTACAAGTTCTACCAGTTCTGGATCAACGTGAGCGACGAGGACGCCAAGAAGTATATCAAGATCTTCACCGCCCTGCCCCAGGACGAGATCGAAGAACTGATCGCCGAGCAGGAGAAGGATCCCGGTCTGCGTCCGCTGCAGAAACGTCTCGCCAAGGAGATTACCACCATGGTACACAGCGCCGAGGACTATGAGATGGCTGTCGAGGCTTCACAGATCCTGTTCTCCAACAAGGCCAAGGACATCCTCCACAAGATTGACGAGCAGACGCTGCTCAACGTGTTTGAGGGCGTGCCCCAGTTCGAGGTACCCCGCAGCGCCATCGACGAGGGCACTCCGATGATCTCGCTGTTGACCGACGTGGCTGCCGTCTTCCCCAGCAAGGGCGAAATGCGCAAGCTGACCCAGGGTGGTGGTGTGAGCGTCAACAAGGAGAAGCTCGCCGACCCCAACATGCCCGCCAGCGCCGACCTGCTGCTCAACGACAAGTACATCCTTGCACAGAAGGGTAAGAAGAACTACTACCTGCTCATCGTCAAGTAATAGACAGGGCTCCAAAATGCCGTATTTTAAAAAAATGCGGCAAAAAAGGTTGTAATTCAAAAAAAAGCAGTAATTTTGCACCGCAATTTTGGCGGCAAGCCGCCAGATTGACATAGGGATTGCCTTGTAGTGTAATGGTAACACAACGGTTTTTGGTGCCGCATTTCCTGGTTCGAGTCCGGGCAAGGCAACCACAAGGAATGGGAGTTAGACATCGTCTAGCTCCCTTCTTTTATTCGCAAATATGTGACATAACAAGGTCATGATATAACTGCATTCCTAGCCACTTGTTCTTAATGCGAATCACACGAATCCATCAAATTGCAAATGTTTTTTAATTTAATTCATTAGTGTCCACTAAAAAATCATAAAAGTTCTTTGAAATTATTGAAATTCAGTTAGTTGTGTCGAATTTTGGGGTGCGACGATTTGAAATTATCTTTGTGGTCATAATCAGACAGTTATGAACAAAGACAAGTACGTTTTTGCCTCTTTAGTCGGGTTCTTAGACAACAACAAGTTTCGCCATCTCGTTGATAAGTATCAGGGAGACAGATACATAAAGAGTTTCACTTGCTGGAATCAGCTGCTCACGATGATGTTCGGTCAACTGTGCAATCGCGATGGATTACGTGATTTGATCGTTGCTCTTGAGGCTCATCACGGCAAGCTTTATCATCTCGGAATGGGAAAAAGCGTGACCCGCAGCAACCTGTCCAAAGCCAACGAAAATCGGGATTATCGCATCTTTGAAGAGTTCGCTTTCCACATGATCGATGTGGCTAGAAAGAAGCGGGCGACCAGGATTTTCGACCTGGACGGCCACGTTTATGCCTTCGATTCCACGACCATCGACTTGTGCCTCGAGGTGTTCTGGTGGGCCAAATTCCGCAAGCATAAGGGCGGCATCAAGATACATACCCTGTATGATATTGAGACACAAATCCCTGCATACGTGCACATTACGACCGCTTCGGTTTTTGACAGCAAGGTAATGCCAGAGATACCTTACGAGAAGGATGCGCATTACATCTTCGATCGAGGTTACAACGATTTTGGGAACCTATACAAGATCCACCTGATAGAGGCCTTCTTCGTGGTCAGGGCGAAACGCAATGTCAAATTCAAGGCCGAAACGTGGAAAAGGAGACTTCCCGAGAACGTACTGTCGGATGCCGTCGGACGCTTCACCGTTTATAAAAGCGCTAAGGTTTATCCCGAATAGATAAGGAAGGTCGTCTATGCTGACCCGGAAACGGACAAGGTGTACATCTTCCTCACGAACGATTTTGAGTCTGATGCGTTGACCATCGCGTTGCTCTATAAATACAGGTGGAGCATCGAGTTGTTCTTCAAATGGCTCAAACAGCATCTCAAGATCAAGCGGTTTTGGGGCACAACGGAGAATGCTGTCCGCATCCAAATATACTGTGCCATAATCACTTACTGCCTAGTCGCAATCGTACAACATGACATGAAGCTTGAGCGCAGCATATATGAAACGCTCCAGATCCTGAGCATCTCGCTGACCGACAAGACCCCGTTAAGAGACCTTTTCGACAAACAGAATTTCAACAATGTCAAAGAACTCAATGGTTCAAGTGAACCGAGTTTGTTTGAAAATTTTATTTATTAACCGTCCACAATTTTTAGTGGACAGCAATGAATTTAATTCGTGAAATCAACCTCATTAGCGAAATTAGCATTAGCCCTGCAGGGTCTAGGTCATCGGCTATATCATTCCCATAATAAAGTATAGGACTTGAGTATTTTTCCGCCGAACTCACAACAACAAAGAGCGTGGAGCCTTGGACTCCACGCTCTTTATATGAGTTAAGTGATGTTTAGTGCCAGATGTAGGTCACGGTACCGATTCCCTCGGTCATCGTGTTCTTGGGAACCGAGAACTGCGACTTCAACGCTGCCTGTTCACAGGCGCGGCGCACCTCGGGGTGTGAGGCAAGGTCTCCAGTGGCGCCGACGGCCTTGGCCGATGTCACCCGACCGCGAGGATCGACGGTGACGCGCACGTTTACGCGTCCCGACCACTTGCTGTTGGGCACAGGCTTAGCCCAATACTCGAGGGTATAGCCCACAAGGCCACTAATACCCGGCTTGCCGGCAAGTACACCCTGGCTGGAGTTGCCGCCAGACGTGCCTTGTTGTCCTCCACCCTTGCCGCTACCGCTGCCGAAGGCGTTTTTCACCCTGTTGTCGGTGGCGTTGTTGGTGGGCGTCTTCTGCTCGCTGGTATTCTTAGCCTTGGTCTCTTTGGCCTCGGCGTTCTTATCCTTGGCTTTGGGCTTATCAACCTTCTTTTCATTCTCCTTTACGGGACCGGGCTTCTTGGGTTCCGGCTCCTTGGGTTGTTCCTTCACCTTGTGGGGCGATTCAGTCTTCTGGGTGACCAGTGGCGGAGTCTTTTGGTTAGCTTCGCCGGCATCCTCCATGTCATCGGCTTCGATGTCGGGCTCATCGCCCTGCTCGGGTGATGCGCTGGGATCGGCCGACTCCTGGTCCATGAGGTCGTTCTGCACGTTGTCGAGCGTGTTCCCCAGCATGACGAATTCTCCGCCGAACAGGATGGAGTCCTGTGCCAGCTGCGTCAGGTCAGGCTGGTCAGGCAACTGTTCGTAGCGCAATGAGTAGCGCAGCAACAGTGCCATCGTCCCAACGGTGATGAGCAGGGTGAGCAGCAGGGCCCAAAGGCTGTGTTTGCGGCGATTATCTTCCATCGTGATGATGTGATTTTAGGGATTGACGGGAATCGACTCAACGGGTTGTGCTTCCACAGGGACCTCCTCGACGGTCTGGGGACCGAACGATGCCTCGCTAGGCTTGGTCGCCAAAACGATTTTCACGCCCTGCTTGGAGCCCTTGTCCAGAATCTCGACAATCTTGCCATAGTTCACTTCCTCGTCGGCATAGACGGCGACAAACTCATTGGGGTTGCCAGCCTTGAGAGCCTGCATGAAGCCTTCGAGCTGTTCGGGCGCGATGGGCAGCAGGTCACTCTCGCCACCATCGGGGTTCTGCTGGGTGGCGAACATGTTCAGGTCCTTGTCCACATAGATGCGCGTCGACGGCTTAATGGCCGTCTGCTCGCTGCTCTGCGGCAGATTGACCTCCAGCGCTGATGGAAAGACAAACGTCGAGGTGACCATGAAGAAGATGAGCAGCAGGAATATGATGTCGGTCATCGAGGCCATGCTGAACATCGACAGGGTTTTATGTTGTCTCTTGAGTGCCATAATTAAATCTAGTTTTAAGTTGTAAGGTTTAAGTTGTAAGTACGATTACTATCGACTGACACCTAAAGCCTAAAGCCTAATACCTAAAGCCTAAACTTACTTGGCCGGCTCGTTGAGCAGGTCCATGAATTCCATCGTCTTGCCCTCGAGCTTGTTCATCACCTTATTGACACGCGAGGTGAGGTAGTTATAGGCAAACAGAGCGATGATACCCACAATCAGGCCGGCAACGGTGGTCACCAGTGCCTGATAGATACCACCTGCCAGGATGGACACGTTGCTGTTGTTGCCAGCACTAGCGAGCTGGAAGAAAGCATTCACCATACCGACTACAGTACCCAAGAAACCGATCATGGGAGCGCCAGCGGCAGTGGTAGCCAGCCAGTTGAAGCCCTTCTCGAGCTTGGCGACCTCCATGTTACCCACGTTCTCGATGGCAACGAGCACATCGTTCATCGGGCGGCCGATGCGGGTCACACCCTTTTCAATCATACGCGAGTAGGGAGTGTCGGTGTCCTGGCAGAGCTTAAGTGCCTGGTCCACCTCACCGCGGTGGATGTATTCCTTGATGCGGTCCATGAAGGACTTGTCCTGACGGTTGGCATGGTTGATAGCGAACAAGCGTTCAAAGAAGATGTAAATGCTCACCACAGCCAGCAGAGCCAGCGGTATCATGAACCACCATCCACCTGCTGTAATCAGGTCCCATACCGAGAGTTCCTTAATCACGGGCTCGGCGGCAGCGGCAGCAGGTGCTGAAGCTGCGGCGATGGCGGCTGCACTGTCGGTCACCACCTGTACAGCGCTGTCCATAGTTTGTTGCACGGTGTCGGCAACCTGCTCGGCTACTTGAGCAACAGGTTCACCTTGAGCGAGAATCATGCTAAGTATTGACATATTAATCTGTTATATTTGGTTATTTCTTTATAATTTAACGTGAAAATTCAGTTTTTATTTCAAGCAGGCTTTATAAGCCTGGATGGTGGCTTCAAGGCCAAGGTACAGGGCATCACTGATCAGCGCATGACCGATGGAAACCTCGCTCAGGTGAGGCACATGCTGCTGGAAGAACTTCAGATTCTTCAGGTTCAGGTCATGACCAGCATTCACACCCAGGCCCACGCTGTGGGCGGTGGCGGCAGCAGCGGCGAACGGTGCTACGGCAGCCTCGGGGTCATAGCCCGTTTCATAGTCCTCGGCAAATGGGCCAGTGTATAATTCCACACGGTCGGTACCAGTGCGTGCTGCAGCACGGATGTTGTCCAGGTCGGTTCCCACAAAGATGCTGGTGCGGATGCCAGCCTCCTTCAGGCGGTCAACAATGCCTGTCAGGAACTCCATATTACGCTCCACATCCCAGCCTGCCGATGATGTGAGGGCGCCGGGAGCGTCGGGCACCAGAGTCACTTGGGTAGGACGCACGCTCAGCACAAGTTCCATAAATTGTTCGGTAGGATAACCCTCGATGTTAAACTCGGTGCGGACCAGAGGGCGCAGGGCCAGCACGTCGCTACGACGGATGTGGCGCTCGTCGGGACGGGGATGGACGGTAATGCCGTCGGCGCCAAAGCGCTCGCAGTCCATTGCAACTTGTTGTACATCGGGTACATTGCCACCTCGCGCATTGCGCAGGGTCGCTATCTTGTTGACGTTTACACTCAGGTTGATCATATTATAATATATGCTATCTTCTTGACGGTGTCTATTATTGTTCAGGGTATGTAGTATTGCCGCACTACAATTTGCAAAATTAGCCAATATTTTTCACATAGGTGTGATAACGAATGTGAATTTTGCCAAAAAAGCAATAATACAACACGACTCCCGCACCCCCTATATCCAGTGCCTCGCCAGCCATCAAGTTTTAATCATCAACCTGTGAGCAAGTTCTAGCCTCCGGGCACAAAAACAACCGCCTGCCATGGATGGTGGCAGGCAGCAGTTTGGATGATGTGTGCTTCTCCAGATTTAAGGAATACCTAATTATTTAAAATCTAAACATTCTCTTATTCTCTTCTAGAAAGTCAGCGTGTTCAAATCGATATGATTAATTAACTCGCCTTTTTTGCCAAAACCATAGATGCTCTGGTCTAAGCCCTGGTCAAATACCCACTGGTATTTGTTGCCTCTCGAACTCGTCAATTCGAGCGTATAGACTCCGCTAGACATAATGCTGGCATCAATGATGTCATAGTGTCCATCGATTATTGTAACATAAACAACCTGCTGGGATGAGGCCGATGTAATCATCACATCGTAGTACTCACTTCCGCAGCCATAGACAACTATCTGGTTCGCTTCACTGTCATAGACAAGTGTGGGCTGATCCAGTTTGTAGCCCAAACGGTCCCTACCAGTTGACTGGTGGGTGAGATCCGGTCTATCTTGAGCCATCGCGGCAAGTCCGCAGATGGTGATCAGTATGGTGATGATATAAATCCGTTTCATAATTCCAAAAATGTTTAGATTCAACAATCGATGTTTAGATTTCCGATGCAAAAATACAGCCATTATTTGAATTGACCAAATTTTTTCGTAATACAAGCGGTTTTTAATACTCTGTCTATCAGTGTGTTAAAAATATTTTTTTAATACACTTTTTGGGGGCTTAATATCAGGTGCCAAAAACAGTAGTTTTTGCCCTTTTTCTGTCAATTTTTCACATTTCCGTTGTTCTGGATGTACTCATTGAGCGAACAATCAAGTCCCATCTTCTTGACAAGGCGCTGCTTGATGACGCTCACACTTGTGGCATTGGAGTATCCCATGATGATGGCGATATGGATGTAGGAATAGCCCATGCAGGTGAGAGCTAGCAGCAGGAGATCCTTATCATTGAGCTCGGGGTATTTCTCGCGCGTACGCGTCATGATGTTGTTGTGCTCCAGGTCGATATAGTCATACAGCTTCACCCAGTTCTCCTTATTGCTGTCCTGGAACTTGACAATGCGCTTCATGTTCTCGGCAATGCGGTTATTCGGCTCGTGGTAACAGGCCTCTATCATCTCGCGCATCATGCCCATGTGGGAAGCAATAAAGCCTTTCAAGCGTTCATCGTTGATCTGCAATTCATTGATACTCTGCTGCATACCCGTCAAGTCTTGCATCTGGCTCTGGGACTGATCCTTGAGCTCAATCACCAGTTTATCATAGCGGTGCGACTTGCGATAGAAGAGCAAGGCAAACAATAGCAGTGACAATGTGACAATGGCAACAATGGCCCAATAGATCATATTCTTAGTCCTTTGGGCAGCTTTCTGATCGCTTCTATATTGCTCGTCATACTTCAACTCCGAGAACATGATTCTCACATTGTTGGAATCTTGCATCAACGAGAATGAATTACGGTCACATTCGTAGCTCGTTTTCAGGTAGTTATTCTCATCACCCTTGGCTTTGTAGATTTGACTCATCGCCTCAAGATAGTTGTTGGTATGCATATATGAGCTATCCTTACCTGCCATAGCATAATCCAGGAAAATCTCTGCTGAGTCAATCTTCCCGCAATTCGCATAGATACAAGCAAATGTGGTGTACACGTTATCGGGTAGGCCTTCAAGACCATACCGCTTGATTTGCTGTAACTGCTTGTAAGCTTTATCCTTATCTCTCTGCATAAAAAACAGGTAGGCCAGGATGTTGTTGCAATTGATCAGATTAACAGTGTCCTTCTTGATACTAGCTAGAGAAATGGCCTCGTTCAGCTTATTCTGGGCCACATCGGCAAAACGCGAGCGGTAAAGAGCCCCTAACTCCTTGAGGCAGATAATCTGATAAGTAGTATCACCCACTAGCCTGAAAGACGTATACGCCTGTTCAAGTTTCTCTATATCACGGCCATCGTAGGCATGATGATCGGCGTAAAGTTTGCCCATCCTGAGTAAGGCATACCCCTTGTTGAAGTGATCACCATTCAAATCAGCATTGACCTCGGCCCGCTTGTAGAACAGCATTGCACTGTCCAGGCGACCCATATCTTCAAAGACACCTCCTTTATAAAGGTACGCGCGCGTGAGTTTTTCGCCCTCGTTCTTGTGCTTCTCATAGTAGTCGATGGCCTCATTGATGTCTTTGTCACTCGTGAAGGCGACATAATTCATAAATTTGGCCTGAGTAAGCAGCAGGGAATAGTAGGCACGATCAGAGCTCTTTGTCAGCGTATTACGATCAATGTCATTCAGTTTCTTGAGCGCTAATTCAAATTGGTCATAAATGATGCTGTCTGCACTCACCAGGCGGCTGTCATAAACAGGTGTATCATGACATCCCACGAGAGTGCCCGCAAGTATCAATAATATGAGCCATATATGAATCAGGTATTTCATCATCCGAAATGCAAAGATACTATTTTTTTCAATTTCTTGCGTTTCTGCCAGTTTTTTTTGAACAAAATTTGACAGTTATCAGCAGCGAGAGCAAATAAGTAAAAAACATCACATTGATGAGCTACCAGAACATCAACGAATGCAACACACTACATAAATTACTAAAAATCAAATAATTGCAGGATTAATTCCAACGTAAGTACCCTGCTTACACAGCCGTCAGGTGCAACAGACTGCCTTCCCAACGAATCATCAACTCACACCGCAGCTGCTAAGATTTTTTTGCTTTTTGTTACTCAAAATTTTGTTTTTTTGACCCAAACAAAACAGAGCAACATGTATTACTGTACTCTATCTACTTGATTGCTAATTGTTTGGTACCATGAGCAACACATCAGGCTTTTGCGAGGCAATCTGTGTTGCTTCAACACTTTGGTCTCACTGAATATCTTAGCCTATTCCTTGAGTCGCGAGTCGATGATGATAGTCACGGGACCGTCGTTGATGAGGGCGACCTGCATCTCGGCGCCGAAGACGCCCTTCTTGGTCTCCTTGCCCAGCAGCTGTGCAACCTCGTCGCAGTAGGCCTCATACAGGGGCACTGCCAGGTCGTGGCCTGCAGCATGGATGTAACTGGGGCGGTTGCCCTTTTTGGTCGAGGCGTTGAGGGTGAACTGGCTCACTGCCAGCACCTCGCCTCCGGCATCGATGATGCTGCGGTTCATCACACCCTGCTCGTCGTCAAAGATGCGCAGGTTGACGGTCTTCTGCGCCAGCCAGCGCATGTCGTCGATGGTATCTCCCTCACGGACGCCCACCAGCACCATCAGCCCGTGGCCGATGGTGCTGTGAAGTTGTCCGTCGATGGTGACCGAAGCCTCGTTCACCCGTTGTATGACAATTCTCATTATTTTAGTCGTTAGTCACTAATCAATACCTAAAACCTAAAGCCTAAAACCTAACTTACTTGATCCACTTGAAGAGGTCCTTGAAGCTGGCCTTCTGTCCATAGTGGAGGATACCGCGACGATAGATGCGTGCGGCGAGCCATACGATGGCCAGCGCTGTGCCGAAGAGCAGCACGTGGCTGAGCACAATCTGCCAGATGGGCACATCAAACGGTAGCCTGATCATCATCACGATGGGCGAGGTGAACGGAATCATCGAGCACCAGAATGCCATGGGACCATTGGGATTGGTCATACAGCCCATTGCAGCGTAGAAGGCAATCATGATGAGAATCATCACGGGCCACAAGAATTGTGACGTGTCGCTGGCCTGATCTACTGCCGATGCCAGCGCAGCAAAGATAGCGCTGTAGAGCAGGTATCCGCCGATGAAGTAGAGCAGGAAGTTGAGGATGATGGGCATGTAGTTGATAGAAAGTGCTTGGCGTATGACGTCGTTCATGGCACCCTCAACCTCAGCCGAATTGACGGTGTTCATCATCTCGGGGGACATCGCATTGGCTCCATTAATGCCCAACATGCCACCGAAGATGGTGCCGACCACGCCCAGCAGGACAATCCAGATAGCAATCTGAGTCAATCCGGCCAGACCGACACCGATAATCTTGCCCAACATGAGGTGGAAGGGGCGGCAACTGCTGACCACCACCTCAACGATGCGGTTGGTCTTCTCCTCAATGACGTTGTTCATGATCATCGAGCCGCAGAAGATGACGTACATGTAGATGACAAAGGCGAGGATGAATCCCAGCATCATGGCGGCATCGGTCGAGGACTCCTTCTCATTGCCGTCCTGCTGCCAGGTGACATTGCGCACGTTCAGGTTGATGGAGGTCTCGTCCATGATCTTCTGCAGGTTGGGATAGCCGGCGGCAGCCAGACGGGCCTTCTGAATCGTATCGGTCAATGCATTGTCAACCGTCATCTCCAGGGCGGGGGCGATAGTGTTCTCGCTGTAGATGTTCACGTGGGCCGAGGTCTCGACATCACTCGGAATATCGATGATGATGTCATACTGGCCGTCGGCATTCTTAAGGAAATCGCGGTAATTGGTCACAGTGTCACTGACGATGACAAAGTTGTACTGGTTGTCGCTTTGCAGGGCTGCTGCAAATTTTCCAGTCTTGTCGCTGACGGCAATCTGTTGTGCCTGGTCGCCGCTGGTGTTGATGCTTTCCATCAGGATGGGAAGGGCTCCGCAGGCGATAATCAGGACGGGCAGCAGCAGTGTGAGTATGATGAATGACTTGCGCCCGACGATCGACATATACTCTCGGGCGATGATGAGGCGAAGTTTATCCATTGTTTTGGGCGTTTTGAGTGGATTTGACGGTTTCGATGAAAATCTCGTTCATACTGGGCAACACCTCGGTGAAGCCGGTGAGCTGGTAGTGCTCGTTGAGCCAGGAGATAGCGTCGCGCACCTGCACGCCAGGGGCGAGCTTGATGAGCGTGTCGTTCTTCTTCACGGGGTCGGGGGGCAGCAGGGTGAACATCGCGGGGTTGGCCTCGATGGTTTCGCGCGACTGTACCGCGATAATGTTCTTCTTGTGCTGCTGTTTCACCTCGTCAACGCTGCCGGTCAGCACGACCTGGGCATGGTTGAGCAGGGTGATTTCCTGACAGACAGACTCAACCGATGCCATGTTGTGGGTCGAGAACAGGATTGTGCTGCCCTGGTCACGCAGGGCGAGAATCTCGACCTTCAGTTGCTCGGCGTTCACGGGGTCAAAGCCCGAGAACGGCTCGTCAAAGATCAGCAGCGGCGGACGATGGATCACGGTGCCGATGAACTGCACCTTCTGCTGCATGCCCTTGGACAGTTGTTCTACCTTCTTGTTTTCCCACTCCTTGAGGTTAAAACGGTCGAGCCACCAGTGCATCGAGGCGACGGCATCGGCCTTGGTCATGCCCTTGAGGCGGCCCAGATAGACGATATGGTCACCCACCTTCATTTTCTTGTACAGGCCGCGTTCCTCGGGCAGGTAGCCGATATGGGAGATATCGCCATCGGTCATTGCCTTGCCGTTGAGGGTGACGGTGCCCTCGTCGGCGGCGATGATGCGGTTAATGATGCGGATCAGGGTGCTCTTGCCGGCGCCGTTGGGCCCCAGCAGGCCGTAGATGGTGCCCTGCTCCACCTGCATGGAAACGCCGGCCAGGGCTATATGCTGGTCATAGCGTTTCACCACGTTGTTAATGTCGAGATAAGCCATTTCTTTTTGTATTTAGTTTTATTTATCTATTTCGCTGTTTATTCAGGCAATTATAGTGCCCCTGTCACTTTGTTGTTTGCAAAGATAACTGATTTTACCTCTTAGACGCAACGGGTGCTTAAAAAACTACACACGAAATGAAAAAAACGATCCGTGCCTCCCTAACAATGAAGATGACGCCCGGCCACTATCGGTTGGGCGCCATCTGTTAATTGTCTATTCATCCTAGTGTCAGATCAAAGTAATTATGTATTCGCTTAAATTTATGAAGAAATTACATCATGTTCTTTACATCCAAATTGCTGCCATCTGTCGTCTCAGCCGAAAAAAGAAACGAGCGAACCGACGATGGCGATGATTACAACGGCAATCATTGTTATTGTTACGATACAGGCTTGCGGTTCCATAATGCTATGAGTTTTAAAAGTGATTATACGTTAGCTCTTGTCAAGGCTGGAAAATGCTCTATTTCCCCCTTGGCTGTTACAAAGTTATAATGCCCAGCGCAGGCAGTGCAAATATTTTTTCTGCTAAAACGGCGATTGTCTATTTTTTTTACGCTTTAGTGTCTATTTTTTTTACAGTATATCGCGCCAGGTAGATTCAGTACAATGATTGCCTGGAAACAAGAAGGTGCGGAGCCTTAATCGCCCCGCACCCTCAATCAGATAGAATAGATGAGATTACTTGTCATTCGTTACAAGGTTGACCAAATCAGCGATGTCTTGGACATTAAAGGAGCCATCCATATTGACGTCGGCTGCCTCGCTGATAAATCCGGGGGCGTCATCCCAGTCGTTGGTCAACAAGTGGTCGATGAGCGTGATGATATCATTCAGCCCCAGTTTGCCGTCACCATCCACATCACCGATCATGAAAGATGGTCCCAGAGCAGGGACACCGATAGTCTTGACCGACACTTCACTCTGGTTTTTACCATATTCCATACTGATGGCATAGAACGTGAGCTCCTGATTCTCGCTAGTGCGTGCGACAACGGCAGGATTGTCAATCATGTTACCTTCGCCGTCAAACAGGTAAACAGTGCAGTTCTCGCTCTCGGTGGCAGCAGTGACGAGGACATATTCCTCGTAGGTCTCACTGATGATGGCCGGTTTTTCGGCATAACCGAGCAAGAAGATATCCCCATTGGTAAAAGTCAACTCGTTGTTGACAAGGGGGGGATACTGGATGACATAATAGACGTCGTCAAACATGCAATAGCGCCACAGGACAGACCCATCCCAAGAGATGTTCTCGTGGGTTACCGTGCCCGTGATGTCATCGGTCGAATAATCGTCATTGGCCTCGTCATAATTGACAACTACAATATCATAGCCCTCGGACCAATCATAATCAGGAAACGCTTCTTCCAGATAATCCACCTCGTCGGTGCCGACAACCTGCCCGATGGGGAATGTCATCGAACCGTCCCCATGGATCAACATGAAATTACCTTGTCCACCCATCTGCCACAGGTTCCACACCACTGCAGTCGAGTCGTCATATTGGTACATATAGACATTATCATCATAGTGTTCGACATCGTCCACGTCATACTTGACATCATAACTGTGGACGGCGTTTGGTGTCATCAGGTAGGTATTGCGGTAGAAAGGCGAGAAACTCTCGATGGTGTCATTGCTGGTCGATACGAATTCTTGCTTATAGTTCAGCTTGGTCGTGGTCACATGGTCAATCGTATAGAAAACATAGCCATCAGGGAAAAAGAGGGTGCCGTCGCTGTAGATGTTGCCGCTGATGTTGGTGAACTCTTCCGAGTCTCCCATCAGCCAGCCCTCATCGATAATAAACATATACCGGGTGGTATCATTTATGAAATAGGTTTTTCTGGTACCCAAGCCAGTACTCGTAGTATCGCACCACTGCCAGGCACCCATGCACCCCATCTCCATCTCGGCATCATCATTTCTGGAATCCACATAGACAGTCACTGGCAGATTACCATAATAGAGGTAGGCATTATAGACATCATCATCGATAGATTCCATATACACATCCCAGCCTCCACCATAGTAGTTCTTGGACAATTCGATGTCATTATTGTCAGCATTATACTCATAGCAATCCATGAAGGCAATCTTGTTGCCCGACACGTTCTCGCTGCCCGAGCGGCGAGGTGCATTCTTCAACAGGAGGTTGTCATCAGGGGTGACGCCATGCTCGGTGAAGAAGCGTTGGGGAGTGAGTAACTTCTGGTCAACTCTCAACAAACTGGGGAGATGATGCAGATGATGAGGCAATGGATGCTTTGGCTCAACTTCGATCTTTTCCCACTTGTCCAGCTTGTTCAATACAGGCAGGGTTTTACCCTTGATATTGGGATTTGCCGCCATCGTGGCAAGGCACATTCCCACACATAATAAAGTCAAGAGAAAATGTTTCATAATATCCTAAATGTTTAGATTTTAAATAATTAATGTATTGTCGTTTACTCTTGTTGGTGGTCGCAGGCCCGCAGGTGCTCACGACTCACTGTGGCAAAAGTATAATGTGTATCGGCACCACTTCAAACTTTTTTCTTCCTAAAATGTCGATTGTCTATTTTTTTTACACTTTTGTGTCTAATTCTTTTACAGTTGCCAAGTTCCGACCAGCCCCGGCTCGAGATGGAATGAAAAAAAGAGAACTGGCAGATATCACATCTGCCAGCTCTCATATTGATAAAAAACTATTTGCTATCTTGTTGATTTCTCAAGACTCATGACGAGCCCTCACCTTGATGCCTGCGGCATGTGCTTTCTCTTAATGGAGTTCAGGCAGACAGTCGCTTTAAAATGGCATCGGGCCTTTATTTTGACTTGTTCTTCTCTTTCTTATCGCTGACGCGCTGCTTCATTTCATCGATGAAGTCTTCAGCGCTGTTCATTGATTTTGCCCGGTAGTAGGATAATTGGGTTTCGCCCTTGACGAGGTCGGCGGTAATCCAGTATTCTCCATCATCGTAGTCAAAATTATAGAAAGTCATATCGCCATGGTGGGAAACTTTCCAGTGAGGCGCCTTCTCGAGGGCTTGGTAGAATTCCTCGCCAGGTACAGTGTCAAATTCAAAATAGATGTCCTCGTCGCTGCGGGTCGTTTCTTTCAACGGGGGCATTTCCACGCCCAACACTTTGGTAAGCGTGTCGCGGTCAACCACGATACTGTAGTCGGCACGATTGTTCCTGAACACGACGTTAAATTCCTTCCATGAATCTTTATCCCTGGCGCGCAGTTCAATTGCGATGTGGACGTTCTTACTCAGGAAATCAGGCATCTTTCGGTCGGCTGACAATGTGGTGTCGAGGTCAAAGAAGAGCCTCATGTTGTTTTTCTTTCCCAGGTCAAATGTGTACCATCCATGGTAGTAAACACTATCGACCTGAACCAGGATTTTTTGGACCTCCTCGGGGGTGACTTCCTTGAGGAACTTGCAGCACAAAACGAACTGTTCGTCGCCATAGACGAAATCGGTCTTGGTGTAATACCCGTCGATAGTGTACTCGGGCAGGATGGGAAGATTAAGCAACTTGTCGAGTTCGGCCTTGTCCTTGATGGGCAACACCGTGGTGTCATCGATTTTTTGTTTTTTCGGGCCGCAAGAGGTGGTGAAGAGCAATGAGCCAACCATGACCAACAGGCCAAGGGCTAATAGGATTCTGTGTTGTGTAGGTTTCATAATGATAGGTTTTATAAGAGGATCATGTGAGTTAAATCTGTTACTGCTTGTTTAAGCAATAATGAGCCAGGAGGCTCTATCAAAGTTCCTAGCTCATTATTGTCATAAACTTTTTAGGTTTAGTATTATCACTCAGGCTTCATGATAAGCTCGATCTTGTTGCCTGCGCCGTAGAGTTGACGGGCGAAGGCTGCAATGGTCTCAGGCGTCTGGGCCTTGACAATCTGCTCATAGCCAGTGATCTGGTCAGTGCCGTTCAAGAGGTACTGTTCGAGGATGTTCGTCCAGAACCAGTTCTCCTTGACATTGGTGTTATAGTCCTTGATCATGTTCTCGATAGCTTCGTTCAGGGCGGTGGCATCGATAGTGTTGCAAGCGTTGGCCATCTCCTCGTTGAGGATATTGAGGGCCATCTCCTCAAACTCGGGGTTCACGGGACATACCGCGAACACCAGCGTCTGGGGCTTGCCGCCCGAGATGCCTGTCTGGCCCATGGCTTGAACCGAATAGGCAGCACCGGCATCCTCGCGGATCTTCTGCAGATAGACGCGGCTCAGCACCTGACCGAGCATATCGGTCTTGATCTCGTTCTCCAGACTGTAGGGCAGGTCGTTGTTGTGCCATACGAGGATCTCATATTCCTTGGGTGACTCCATCTTCTTGGCGAAGTGGCACAGGGTCTGGCCCTTGGGCATGTCGAGATCGTTCACCCAGTTGCTCTTCACACCCTTCTTGGCGGGCAGGCTGGCAATGTACTGCTCGATGAGAGGACGGATAACTGCCTCGTCAAAGTTGCCGACAAAGGTGAAGGTGTAGTTGGCGGCATTGGCGGTGCGCTCCTTGGCAATCTGCATGATGCGGTCCAGGTTGACACCCTTCAGGTCGTCGACATTGAAGGGCTTGGTGCGCCAGTTGCGGTTGGTCATGATGTACTGCAGTGAGTCGCTCATGGCACTCTCGGGCATGAGGTCCTTGTTCTTGAGCTGGGTCTCCATCATTGTCATGGTCTGGTTGAACTTCTTCTCGTCCTTAGCCAGAGCAGTGAACTTGAGGTAGATCAACTGGAACATGGTCTCCAGATCCTTGACAGTGCTGTTACCGCTCAGTTCGTCGGTAAATTGACCGATATTCAGACCGACGCTGACCTGCTTGCCGGCAAGCGCCTTCTTGAGGTCGGAGTTGGAGAAGTTGCCCACACCGGTAAAGTCATTGATGTCATCAATCATCTTCAGGTTGGCCCAGTCCTTCTCGCCGTAGAGTGACTGACCGCCGCGCTGGAAGGCACTCATGCGGATCTCATCCTGCTTGAAGTCGGTCTTCTTGAGGACGACGCGGGCACCGTTGCTCAGTTCCAGTTCCTTGTAACCGAGCGTGGCGTTCTCACTCTCCTTGGTGATCTTGCCCTTCTTGGGCATAGTGCTCATCAGGGGCTCGTTGTTCACGTTGTCGACATAGGGCTCGATCTTGGCGCTGGCAGCAGCGTCATAGGCGGCACGCAGTCCCTCGACAGTGGGATAAACGGCACCGTCCTTCTCCTGGTTGAAGTTGGCAATGACCAGATTCTTGCCGTCGGTACTGATGATCTGGGGCAGGAATTGGTTGATGGCCTCAACGGGAATTTGAGGAGCAATCATACCCATGATCTGATACAACATCTCAATCGAGGGGATGGGTTCGCCGTCCAGGTAGTTGCGGCAGTACTCGCGACCGTAGCTCTCATTGCTGACCTTGTCTCGGTTGTTATAACGCTTCTCCAGGCTGCTCATGGCCTCGTCACGGGCGCGGTCATACTCGCTGGCAGTGAAACCGTGCTGTGCGGCACGCATCACCTCGATAATGACGGCTTGGGTAGCGGCTTCGCTCTGGCCTTCCTTGGGCAAAATCTCCACATCGAAGGCGTCCTCAGAGTTGGCGAGGATATATGGGCCATCATAGCAGTAGGCGTTGATGAAGGGGCAGTCGGGCTCCTGTGCCATATCGCTGAAGCGCTGGTTGAGCATATCGCTGGCGAGGTTGACCACATAGTCCATGAGCAGGTAATCCATGTTAGCCTTTTCCTCCTTGGGGGTGGCCTCATGCTTGAACATGACGCTCACGGCGCTATACTGCTGCTCCTTGTCCTTGTCAACCACGATGATGGGCTGATCATTGTCGGGCACGGGCTCGAGGGTCACCTGGGCAGCATTGGGATCAGGAGCGGGCATATCCTTGTACATCTCCTTGATCTGGGCCTCGATGTGGTCAACATCGACGTCACCCACGATGACCAGGGCCTGGTTGTCGGGACGATACCACTTGTGGTAGTAGTCACGCAGTTCATTGTATGCAAAGTTGTCAACCACGCTCATCAGACCGATGGGCAGGCGCTTGCCGAACTTGGAGCCGGGATACAGCGTCTCGAGCTGACGCTCCAGCATGCGCATCTGTGCGCTCTGGCCCAGGCGCCACTCCTCATGGATGACACCGCGCTCCTTGTCGATCTCCTCGTCGGTGAGCAGCAGGCCGTTGCTCCAGTCCTTGAGGATGAGCAGGCAAGAGTCAATGGCGCTCTGGCGCGTGCTGGGCACGTCGTTGATGTTATAGACGGTCTCGGCGATGCTGGTGTAAGCGTTCAAGTCACCACCGAAGTTCACACCCAGCGAGCGGGTGTAGTCGATGATGCCCTTGCCCTCACCGTTGAAGTGCTCACTGCCGTTGAAGGCCATGTGCTCCAGGAAGTGGGCAAGACCACGCTGG